>NZ_JAVHUW010000005.1 GCF_030954495.1 Candidatus Desulfosporosinus nitrosoreducens
ATTCCTCGGGCCAGAGATTTGCCGCCGGTTTCTTTCGGATTTCACCTCACGGTGAACACCCTTACCTTAAACTATAGCTACTGCTACCTTCACTATTCGGGACTTTCACCCTAGAGATAACGCCCATGCCGGGCACACAAACCAGGCAGCCGCCAAGCTTGCGCGGGCGGCTGCCTAGTCGGACTTCGGCTCAACCGGTCAATCTCCCATCTCGATTCCCAGAGCACGGGCAGTGATTAACAAAGGGTCAGTGAGGGGGACAAGTTTTAGCTGGTCAACCGCTTGCTGAAGAGGAACTTGAACAATATCTCGTCCCTGAAGGGCTACCATTATCCCAAACTTTCCTTCCAAAGCAGCATCGACGGCTGCCGTACCATAACGCGAAGCCAAAACACGGTCATAGGAATTAGGCGATCCTCCGCGCTGTAGGTGTCCCAGGACCGTTACCCGGGTTTCCAAGCCAAAATGCTGCTCCAGGTCGCCGCCTAACTTGGCGCCGATTCCGCCTAATTTGACCGGGTCAGACCGTCCCGGAAACAACCTGTCAACTACCATTTCTCCGCCTAAGGGCTTTGCTCCTTCGGCCACCACAATAATGCTGAACTTCTTTCCCTGTTTGGCCCGTCGCTGTACGGAATAGGCCACCCTGCCGATATTATAGGGTATTTCCGGAATCAAAATAACATCCGCCCCTCCGGCTACACCGGCGTAAAGGGCAATCCAGCCCGCGTAACGTCCCATGACTTCCAAAACCATCACCCTGTGATGGGATTCTGCCGTGGTATGCAGGCGGTCCAAAGCTTCCTGGGCCGTATCTACCGCTGTCTGAAAGCCAAAGGTTTGATCCGTCGCCATTAGATCATTGTCAATAGTCTTAGGAATTCCAATGACGGGAAACCCTTTGGCCGCAAATTTCAGGGAAATATTCAAACTCCCGTCTCCGCCAATGGCCAATAAAGCGTCGATTCCGGCCTTTTCAAAATTTCTGAGGACATCCTCCGAGCGGTCAAGAGGCTGCCGGATTCCATTAACATCGGAGGCATATTCGAAAGGATTGTCCCGGTTTGTCGTGCCCAGAATCGTGCCGCCGCGTGGCAAAATACCCGAAACATCCGCTAAGGATAAAGGGATAAACTCTCCTTCAACGGCACCGTGAAAACCGTCTTTAATTCCCAGAACTTCAAGCCCATATTGATTCGCGCTCCTGACGACAGCGCGAATGACAGCGTTCAGACCGGGACAATCTCCGCCGCCCGTGAGAACCGCAAGTTTATGCATTTTCAGACACTTCCTCTCCAGCCCTTTTTATCTCCGAAATATTTTTCAGACTGGCCAAGTTTTGAGCCGCTTTTTCATCCATGGTTTCCAGAGCCATTTCCACTTTTTTGCCCTGAGCCCTCAAGACCTGGCATTGATGAATTACTTGTTTATTATCAGATCCGTAAACCAAAATATCAGCGCCTTCAATTGAGGGCAAGGGAAAAAGATCCAACATGCTGCCTAAATGGATGGCAAAACCCGTAGCCGCTTGGGCAGCTCCAAAGTCAGCATACAAAGCATCGTAGCGACCTCCTTCGAGCACCGGAAAACCAATTCCCGCAACATACCCTTCAAACACCGCTCCGGTGTAATATGAGAAACCCCTTAGAATCCCCAGATCCAGGGATACATTGGCCTGAACGCCAAAATCATTTAAATATCTGTAAATCCGCCTTAAGCTCTCCACTGCCTCCCTAATCGTCGGCAGGGTACTCCAGTTAAGGACTTCATCAAGAATTTCTTCTCCGCCATGGAAATGCGGCAAACGCAGCAGCAGTTCCTGAACACGTTCAGGCAAACCGCTGGTTTGGACTAACCGTTCCACACCCACCATATCTTTGCGCGCCAAGCCTTCTTCCAGCTTAGCCTGGAATCCCTCGTCAACTCCTGCCTCCAACATGAGCCCTGAGAAAATTCCCATATGTCCAAGGTTAAACTGATAATTCTTGATTCCCAAGCAGGCAATCGCCTCGGTTGCCAGAGCAATCACCTCCGCATCGGCCAATTCCTGGCCGGCGCCAATAAGTTCCACGCCAACCTGGCGAAACTCCCGATAGCGGACGGCAGTGTTGCGGAAAACATCCGCACCATAGCATAAACGGAGAGGCAAATTTGCCCCGCGCATACGCGTACTGACCAAGCGAGCTATGGGAATTGTTAATTCCGGACGCAAGGCTAAAATTCGCCCTTCCCGATCAAAAAATTTGTAGAGAGAGTCGACTTGCTCCACATCAGGCTGAACGCAAGCAGTAAATTCCAAAGTCGGGGGCAGCACCTTCTGGTAAGACCAGTGCTGAAAAAGGGTCAGGACTTCCGTTTCAAGGCGCTCCTGGACAGCAATTTCCTCGGGCAGCAAATCCCGCATGCCTTCAGGAATACGTTGTCCCAAATTCGTTCTAAGCATTATTATTCTCCTTCTCTATGTTCAATGCTGCTTTAAACTTAGCTAATAGTTACCTTGTCATGTAATTCGTTATTAACTCACAATAGTTAAGTAATTTATTTGAATTTAATCCTGTTCCTGCAACCGGCTCAAGATCAGCTGATAGCCATCCGCTCCGAAATTCAAACAGCGCTTAACACGGCTAATCGTTGCCGTACTGACTCCGGTCACTTTTTCAATTGAAGTATAGGTTTCATTTCTTTTTAACATTTTGGCGACTTCCAAACGCTGTGCCAAGGCCTTTATCTCCGCGATCGTGGCAATATCTTCAAAAAAACGATAACACTCTTCTTTTGTCCGCAAGAGCAAAATTGCCTCGAATAAGGCATCCGTCAAAGAATTTCGTAAACGCTCATCACTTGACATTGCAAACCCTCCCGGTTTTACTTTCTCCCTTTAATTTATTAAAGTAGTGGACTAATGTCAAGCTTTTTGTCGGGCCAGGGCTGTTCGATTTTTCCTCTTGCTATTTTCTCGCAGTTTGTGCTAAAATACAAACATCTTGACGAGACATTAAACACAAAAGTTCATAAATAACTCTTATTCAGAGTAGGTGGAGGGACTGGCCCGATGAAACCCGGCAACCGGCATTAAAGCACGGTGCTAACTCCTGCAGAGAAATCTGGGAGATAAGAGGAAAGCCGAATGTTACTCCGCGGGTTTTCTTCGCGGAGTTTTTTGTTGTGTTTAACGCTTGAAAGAAACATCTGAGAAGGAGGCAGCACTTGATCCAGATTAACCAATTAGTTAAAACATACGTTTCTCGCCAAGGAACTGTTACCGCTCTTGACAACGTTTCCTTAACCATTCCTCAAGGCGCCGTTTACGGTATCATCGGCTTAAGCGGGGCTGGAAAAAGCACCCTCATACGCTGTCTGAATCTGTTGGAAAGGCCCACCAGCGGCGAAATCAGCGTAGCAGGCCAGATATTGACAAAGCTTTCCGGGAAAGCGCTCCGCCAGGCCCGGCAGAAAATCGGCATGATCTTTCAACACTTTTGTCTTTTGCAATCACGGACGGTAGCGGAAAACATTGCTTTTCCTCTGGAGATAGCCGGCCTATCCAGGCCGGAAATCAGCAAACGCGTTGAGGAGCTGCTGCGACTGGTCAATCTGGAGGAGAAAGCCTCCGCTTATCCTTCCCAGCTCAGCGGCGGACAGAAGCAGCGGGTAGGCATTGCCCGAGCACTGGCAACAGAACCCCAAGTCCTTTTATGTGATGAAGCAACCTCGGCCCTCGACCCTCAAACCACTCTCTCAATTCTAAAATTACTCAAAGACATTAACCAAAAACTTGGGTTGACCATTGTCCTGATCACCCATGAAATGAAAGTGGTCAAGGAAATCTGCACGGATGTAGCCGTAATTCACCAATCCCACATCGCCGAATACGGCCCTATTGAATCCGTTTTCACCCGGCCCCAGTCAGATATCGGCCGAGAATTCATAGCCACTATCTTCCCGGAAGAGCTTCCGCCTGAACTGCTCAAAGAGTTTGCAGCTCGGCCAAACTCAGAGATTATCCGCCTCCAATTTCTTGGCTCGCAAGCCTCGGAGCCGGTCATCACCGATTTATTGCACACCTGCGGTGTCCGTGCCAACATCCTTTATGGGAGTATCGATCATTTAAGATCGACTCTATTCGGCACCTTAACTTTAGAGCTGCAGGGAGACCCCACGCAGCTGAAAGAAGCTCATCATTATTTAGCCAACCGTGGTTTAAAATTGGAGGTGCTGCAAATTGCCAATTGAACCCGCCACGCTTTTCCAAGCTTCAATGGGAAATGACCTGCTCCAGCTCATTTCTCCGGCAATTGCCGAAACTCTCTACATGGTTGTTGTTTCCACGCTTCTTGCCTACCTCCTGGGACTGCCGTTAGGGGTGGTATTGGTGGTAAGCTCACCCGGTCACATTTCCCCCAATCCCTGGATTGAGCGAATCCTGGGAACCATCATTAACATATTGCGCTCCGCGCCCTTTATCATTCTGTTAGTCGCTCTTATCCCTATAACGCGTATACTTGTCGGTACTTCCATCGGAACTACCGCCGCTATCGTCCCGCTCGTCATCTCCGCTGCCCCTTTTGTTGCCAGAGTCGTGGAAAGCTCTCTCAAAGAAGTTCCTTACGGCATTATTGAGGCATCACTTTCCATGGGAGCCTCCCCTCTTCAAATCGTACTTAAAGTACTTCTCCCCGAAGCGAAGGGTTCCTTAATTCTTGGCGCCGCCATTACAACGATCAGTGTAATCGGCTATACCGCCATGGCCGGAGCTGTCGGCGGCGGCGGGCTGGGAGATTTAGCGATTCAATACGGCTATAATCGCTTTCGAACTGACATCATGATCATCACAGTCATTATCCTTGTTATTCTTGTCCAAGGGCTGCAATCGTTAGGGACCGTTTTGGCCCGCAGGCTGACCCACTGAGTGGTTGAGCGCTTATTATCTGATCTAAACTTAAGGAGGAACATCCATGTTAAAAAAACAACAACGCCGCCCATTTGCTTTAATTTTAATCTCCCTGCTCTCTCTTATCCTTGTGCTTGCCGGCTGCGGACAGCCCCAAGCTGCGACTGCTACCACTAACCCGACAGGAACTACTGTACTCAAAGTCGGAGCCACCCCGGTGCCCCATGCTGAGATTTTGGAGTTTATCAAACCGGCTTTGGCCAAAGAAGGTATTGATCTGAAAATCGTTAATTACACGGATTACGTACGCCCAAATCTCGATTTGGACTCCGGAGAAATTGATGCCAACTTTTTTCAGCATACTCCTTATCTCGAATCCTTTAACCAGGACCACCATTTGAATCTTGTCTCCCTGACAAAAGTGCACATTGAGCCTATGGGGGTTTACTCCAAAAAAATTACAAACTTAGACCAATTGAAATCCGGAGCCACCATTGCCATCCCTAACGACCCCTCTAACAGCGGTCGCGCTTTGGCCTTACTTGCCAAGGCCGGTCTCATTCAGTTGAAAGACGGAGCCGGCATCAGCGGAACAGTTAAGGATATCAGCAGCAATCCGAAACAACTAAACATTACCCCCATCGACGCTCCGCAACTGCCGCGTGTACTTCAAGACCCCAAAATCAGCGCCGCCGTAATTAATACGAACTATGCTTTAGAGGCCGGGCTTAATCCCACCAAAGATTCCCTCTTTACTGAAGATAAAGATTCACCCTATGCCAATATTCTCGTTGTTAAAGATAACCGCAAAAACGATCCCGCTTTGCAAAAATTAGCAAAAACCTTGACTTCTCCGGACGTTAAAAAATTTATCACAGACAAGTACAAAGGCTCAATTGTTCCGGCTTTCTAAAAAAAACAAGCTATCTTCTTTATTAACTGAGATAAGGACGAAAACCCTCCACCACGGGTTTTTGTCCTTATTTTCGCTTATCTTCCCGGCAAGGACAAGAGCTTGGCATATCCATGGCCCCCTCTATACTCTAAAAATTACTCCTGTTTTCTAACTTGAATTCTATAATATTTGATCGTCTGTTAGCTAACGTCCGGAAATTTAATACATACTGTAGTCCCTGAAGAATCCGAATCAAATTCCATGACCGCATTATGCCGTACTACAATGCTCTGACATATAGCTAATCCCAAGCCGGTGCCCCGCTCTTTAGTCGTTAAAAAGGGAGTTCCTATTTTCTCCAGAATGACCGGATCAAGACCTCCGCCTTGGTCCGAAACCTTCAGGATTACACAATTGTTCGTTTTTGACGTCTCAATTGTCAATGCCCCGCCAGGTTGCATAGCCTCAAAACCATTTCTGGCTAAATTCAACAGTAACTGTCTAAGTTCATTCTCATTTCCCCAGATATCTGGAACCGAATCCAATTCGAGGCGAATTTCTTTGTCTTGATTCAGGGCATCCGCCCTTAAAAGCGGCAGCAGCGCTCTCATGATCTCGGCAAGATTAACAAGCATGAAGTCAACAGGCTTGTCTCTCGCTATATTTAAAAAGTCTGTAATGATAAGGTTGGCCCTATCGAGCTCGTCGATCATAATTTTAAAATAATCATGATATTCTTGAGTATTCTCCTTTGCGGCGAGAAGCTGCAAAAAGCCGCGTACTGTCGTCAAGGGGTTCCTCACCTCATGAGCGATTCCTGCGGCCATTTCTCCAACCATATTTAACCGTTCTAAACGTCCAAACTCTCGATCAGCGTTTTTACGATCGGTGATGTCAATAAGAACTAAAAATATCACCTTTGTCCCATCGACATCCGTATAAGACTGCGAATAAATCTCGTATACCCGATGATTGTATACCCTCTCGTTTCTCGACGGAGTAAAATTTTTTACAATCAGGGGAATTACACAATCACTGCACGGACAATTCGCACCTGCAATAACATTGTGGCAATTCCGCCCCTCACACTGTCCAAATTTTTCCCGAAAGCTATGGTTGGCAAAACGTATTCTATAATTTTCTTCAAGGACGTAGATCAGACCTGGGAAAGCGTTGAAAAGAGTATAAAGACGGAGATGCTCCTCTTCAACCATCTTTTCCAGCTTCTTGCGATCGTCAATAAAACGCATAAATACCGAGATCCCGCTCACCCTCGGATAAATGCTAAATTCGATCCAACGCCCAATCAACTTAGAATAAAGCTCAAAACGTTTCGGATATCCATCTTTCATGACACTCTGGCAGGAATCCCAAATCATCTGATTCCGTTGCCAAGTCTCACTTCCCAAAACAGACCCCACTAAGTTCCCTGTCATACCGTGTGTTTGAAGCGCTTGAGAGAGTGCTTGATTAGTATACGTTATCATCCACTGGCGATTAATAGCCATAAATCCGTCACTAATGCTTTCAATGGTTTCGATCATTTCCTGATTAGCCTTCTCTAACTCCTGTTCGGCAGCTTCTTTCCGGGCCATCTCTATACGGAGCCGAGCATAGGCCTGTTCCAGTTCTTCCGTGCGTGATTTTACCAAAAACTCCAAATCACCTCTATAAAGAGCCAGCTCCCTTTCGTTCTGCTCAATCCGCGTAATATCCCATACTGAAACAACGCGCAAACGTTTTCCATGAATAGCTACTTCGTAACTGTCCGTACGGACAGGAAAGCGGCTTCCATCTTTTCTGATATGGACCGTTTTATAAGTGCAATGGCCAAAATCATGAATTCTTTGCCCAATATCCGGTAAATCTTTATGACATTCCGGAGCAAAAACATCATAAATCGTCCTGCCGATCAATTCCAAAGGCCCGTAACCGTGCATCTCCTCATAGCTGGGGTTCGTTTTGATTAACTCACCGCTGCCCGCATCGCAAATCGCCATTCCCCAATAGTTGTCTCTAAAAATCCTATCCCAGATCCCATTGTCCTCATGCAGCTTACTTAATTCGGCTTCAAGATTCGCGACCTTTTGCTGTAGTTCTTCAATTTTCTTACTGTCGGACATTACAAATCAACTCTTCCCAAAGGATATTTAAGCGAGTATACATTAAACCTGAGAAACCTCAAAAATATATTTCTATATCCCGCCTAAATTATCCTTTATAGAGAGTTTCGTCTAATTTATACATAAAGTTACAAATTAACACAATCACAGTCTTTAACCGCCGCGTTGAATTATTATTCGACAAATGGCTTGGCGCATTTGTCCTTCAATTAAACGGTCAAGCGATCAATAGCAAAAACATTATTTAAAATTTATAACTCAATACCCGGACCTTTTGCCTGTCATAGTATTAATGTTCAATTTAAACAGCGTTACTTTCGATACTGTTTCGTCATTGAGCAAAACCTCTTGGTCTGTATACTGCCCCATAATTAAGAGAAGAGCTTGCTGCTTTTCTTGAAAATCTTCGATAAATTGAATTTCACCGAACCCTATAACACTTTGATACTGCATGGTCCAATCACAGCCAAGCTTTCCAGAGACAACCCGAGTATCGACTTCCACCTCAAAACAAGCCTGAGGATTCTCGCGAAGAATCAACAATTTCAATCCTTCAGGGGCGGAATGAAAGTATAACACTCCATCGGCATAACCGAAGCTCAGGGGCACAATATAGGGCATATCTCTGTAAGATACCGCCAAACGGCAGACTTGGGCCTTTTTTATAATTTCGTCTAACTCGTATTGTTCCGTAATTTCTTTATCTTCTCGACGCACAATATTTCTCCTTTTCAAGTTGAATTAAGATCTTGGTACCCACGCTGTTTTAGCTAATGTAAGTTCCTGGCCTGAATCTATTCCAAGGATCTCGTGGTGACAGACAAATTCCAAGTTCCCGGTTTGCTGAAATAAACATTTAGAGCGGATCTGGGAGCCATAAGTCGTTTCTTTCTTATACTGAATTTCTAAAGAAGAAAGACAGCACTCTTGGTAGATAATTTCCGGAACAGCTTCGAGTATCCACTGCAGGTAATTGGCATTGTTAACATGTCCGTTCGTATCTATGTCACTTCTTCGGACCGAAAAAACCTTTACCTCCTCGTCTCCTGCTTCTTCTTTATTAAATGCCGCAAAGGCGTCCTCAACCGCTCTTGCTGAATTCAGACCGTAGGCTTCCTGAAATTCCGGACGCACCCGTAAGGGACGCTTGGTAACGGTATTATACAATATCCACAGAGAAGACGCCCGGCCAATAATCTCTTGTTGAGAATTTTTGATCAAAAATTCCCTTGTGGCATAAAACCGTTCAAACTTTGAAGGCCAGGTCTCAATAGTCACAATGTCACCATGCCTGGGATAACAGTCAATCTGGAGGTGCCAACGGTTAAGTATCCAAGCTAACCCTTCCGCTTTTAAGCGCCCGACCCCAAAGCCGACTGCCTCGGAATGAGCAATGGCCGTATCTTCTAAGTAATAAAGCAGAGTCAAAGGTGTTGCCTGTTCATAGGGATTGACTTCATGGTAATGAACTTCAAATTCCGCCGTAAAATTTCGACTTGTCATCCATAACTCACCCACTCGTTTCTCAGTTTAAATCCATTCCCTATTATAATCCTCATATCCTCAAGGATACCAGAAAAATCCCGATCTTTTTCTTGGAAAACCATCGTTTGGACGAGGTTTTCTTTCTTAATAAGGGTCTTTTTAAATTTACCTGGCAAAAAACCAAAAAATAGGATAGAACCCTGCCAGCAGCATAAACTACTGCCAAGAATTACTTTTACTATTCACTAACGGAGGAGGTGCTTCAATGCATCATCCGGAAAGAAAACAACCTGCTTCAGTTGCAATCCATCCGGAATTGAAGCGGGTCCTGTTTGCAAATCCGACGTCCGAATCCCTTAATATCATGATAGAATACCAACTCTTTGACCAGCTCAAACCGTCCCTCACTGAAGATATTCTTAAACTTTTACCCTACTGGGAATACCTGGCCTGCCAGGGAAACGAGACGGTAGAAGTATTGATTCGGCATCTTTCCAAGCATTCCCCCGAACTATTTGCAGGCAACAAGCTCGTTGAAGCCAATCTGCTGCGTATTCGTATCTTAGCCGCTACACCTGGAATTTTTTCTTTCCCTCCGCTGGAAATTCAGGAACACTTGACCCAGTTCTTGGATACTGCTGATATTTTGGCAGACTTGCCCCAGTTTGAGGTTATAGCTTTTCCTCTCGAAGAGATCAAACCCTTATCCTCCGATTTATCACGTTTTCGCCTCACACCGCACAGCCGCCGGTATATTCGGAATTTATTTCACCCGGAACGCTGTGAAGCCATCCTTTCTGTTCTGGCTTACATCGCCAAGCATTACCCTCTTCTGCGCACATGCCGTCAAGCTTATGCCTTGATGCTCTCTCTTGACGACGCTGACTCATGGGGACAACATCCTTTCTGCCTGCGTCTGATAGCCAATCGTTTCTGGGACTACCAATCAAGGACAAATGAATAGGAGCACCTTGCCTCAAATACAAAACACCTTAAGCACTCTCCATTATTTCAAATAAAGATAGCGCTCCATACTCGGAATATAGGGGGACCAATCATCGTCAGGGTGACTGGCTTTTGCTTGCTCAAACTGGTAAAGTTCTGCATCCATCACGTCCGCGTAATGGATCACTAAAGCTTCCATCAGCTTCGGCCGTTTAGGGGATTGCCATTCATATTTTCCGTGATGGCTGGAAATAATATGCAGCAATTTATAACGCAGCTCTTGAGGAAATTCTGAGATTTTAGCGATCTCACCGGAAAGAAGTTCCAAACCCATTACAATATGACCTAGCAATCTCCCTTCCGTCGTGAACTTAATCCCCCGGTCATAGGAATACTCCCCTATCTTACCGATATCGTGCAAAAGTGCCCCGGCAAGAACCAAATCCTGATCCATTCCCGGAAAATGTCCGGCAATTCCATCCGCTAACTCTGTAACCCTGACACTATGCTCCCAGAGTCCCCGCAAATAAGCCTGATGGATTTTCACAGCGGCAGGCGCTAAACGATAAGCCCTTCCCCACTCCGGATGATCCAGAAACTGCCCTACCAATTTTCCAAGTTCCGGACGGTGAATTTTATCTAAAAGTACTCTCAAGCGGGTTTCCAGCTCAATCTCGGAAATAGGTGAGCAAGGCAATAACATGGTTAAATCCACATCTTCTTTGGGAATCATCCGCATGTCTTCTATCGTTAGATCCAATGCTCCCCGGTATTCCGAAACAACTCCGTGAATAAGGAAAATATCTTGTTCCCTTAACCAAGTAAGGATCTGAGGCGGATACTCCCACATTTTCCCTTGCATTACACCCGACCGATCCTGGCACATCAAAGAGAGAAATGCACCCGGTTTTTGGCGAAAAGGAACCTCTTTCCACTCATTAACCAAGACGATCCCCTCAAATCGCTCTCCGTTTTTATACTCTTTCAGCATTAAGTTCATCCTCTCTATTACAACCCCTGTTAGAACAATTGTATAAAATTAGAACGGCAAATACTTGTGCTTAAAAAGATTTTCCCCACTATCATCCATATCTTCATCGTGATCGGTATACAAGGGAATCGTGCGGCCCGAAGAAAAAGCCAAAGCCTTCAGATCTTGTTTCAAGGGTACCCCAAGGAACACCGTAACCTCTGACAACTCTCTTCCCGATACTCCCTCCGGATGGGCTTCAATTATAGTCATAATTTTTTCCAAATGCTCAATCATGTTGATACAAGTGTCTCATCGTCAACCTTTGGGAATTCGCTGCCGAGCTAACTTATCCAACAATATACCCCCAGTCCCTTGCCGCTGAAATTTAGACTTGCTAAAATTAGAACTACGAAACCAAATCTTGAGGAGATGATTTCAGCTTGAATCCACCCCAAAATTCCATCATGAGAATTAAGATTACACATAAAGCTAAAGAATTCCTTCAAAAATCCGGTAAAACGGAACTGTACATTGAACGCTTTGATGACTCGCAATGTTGTATTCCACTGACAATTTCTCCGGCCGTGCGCAAGGGAAAACCGCCCAAACCTGAAAAGTTCAATATTCATACCGCCGATGAATTTACTGTCTATTATGACCGGAGCCTAGCCTGCAAAGACGAATTAACCATTGATAGCCAGGGAATTGGCATAGTCAAAGGGCTTA
The DNA here is from genome assembly GCF_030954495.1 of Candidatus Desulfosporosinus nitrosoreducens. GTDB lineage: Bacteria > Bacillota > Desulfitobacteriia > Desulfitobacteriales > Desulfitobacteriaceae > Desulfosporosinus > Desulfosporosinus nitrosoreducens. Next base: position 12,039 of record NZ_JAVHUW010000005.1, read on the forward strand.
TCATCTCCGATTGGGCCTAAAATGCGCTTGATTGTCATAAAGTATAATCTCTAAAATGTTCAATGGGCTATCGAAAATACCTAAAGGTCTTTAATAAAATAAAACCATGCATAAACAGTGGGTTAAATCCACGTTCGTACATGGTTTTTATTTGTGGAAATTTATAAATATTCGTATGTAACAACCCCTTGCCTTTTCATCATACCATAACTCATCCCCTGCATAATAGTCAAATGAACTTTACCGCTTGAAGATCACCAGTCATATTTTCTCTCAGTGAAGTATTATTTCTTCTTCATTTGCAGAGATGCGGAGCCATGATGCCAGTATAATGTAACCACACACAATCCCACTGATATCTAAACTTCTTGGGTTTGATAGCATGATTTGGTACCAATTATACTTAAAAAGCAACGGCGCATGAAGGAGAAAAGACAACAACATGCTGATATTATAAAGAAATGTCGGGATACCCACGGGTAACAGCATTTGCCAGTCTATTCTCCATTTTCCTTCTTGGCGGATACGCTGAATTAACCTGGGAACTGCCAAAATCATTCCTATAAATATGGGGTATAGGGCCATAAAAGTATAGTACGGATACGGAGCAAATGTTCTTCCGGCTTGAGTTTTTAAGTATTGTTCATACATAAATCCCCAATAAATTACAACTCCTACGAATAGGGTATAAACCAGATAGCCGATAAATCTTTCAAATCTTTTCTTCACAATACCCTCCTTTTTAGTACTGCATTTTTGATTACACTTTTAACGGTTTTGCCAAGATAAGAGATTCCTTTGTTGCGAAACACTAGATACTAGTTTTTCAACCTTTATGACCTCATTTTGAGTAACTCTTTAATTTTCTTAACATCCGAAGCTATCCTAAATACCTTGTAGTAAATAATCCATAACATGAGAAAGGCCACCCAAAATAAAATATCCATTAAGCATCCCACTCCCTCCAAAAGAATCTCAATTCTATTTATCTCCCGTCCCCAAGGCTCCTCAAGATATCCGCTCTCTTTAATCATTTATCTTTCAAACGTTGTATTCAATCATCTCATAAGGTTTCCGAAAAGTAAGGGGAAACCTGTCAATCTGAACAAAAAAACATTACCTGCTATTCATAGGCCTAGGCCGGATGAATAAATAACTGGCATTATGTAAAACTAATCATGATTAAAAAGGGGTGGGTGATACTGTGACGATTGATGTCAATTATGTATTTTGGCCTGGTTTAGCCGTTGTTTTGGGCATTCCGACTTTAATATTTATCCCCAGACCAGATTATAAAAAGTTCTTGATATTCGGCTTTGTTCTCGGTGGGGTTGTCGATGTTATGACAATTATCTTTTTAGGCAATTTATTAGGGGAATTTTCATATCTTGCAGGACCTCTTCAAGCCTTTGGAATACCAATTTTTATACCAATTTCCTTTACCTTCGTCTGGATGCTTTTTTTATTCTTTTTGCCGTTCAGAATGGAATTTTTAATTCCGTACATTATAGGGTTCAGTGGTTTTTCCGTAATACTTGGTTTTATTGAGCAAAATCTAGGATTTTTTAAATACAATTACGGTACTACTCATGGAGCAATAACTACAACTATAACATTTGTCGTATGGTTTACAGGGACAACATTAATCTACCGAAATTACTACAATAAGCTTCCTGCTTAAAACTATCCTCATTCAAAGGTTTAGACGAATGCTGCCAATATTCTTGAAAAGAGTCTTAGACACTTCCTACAAACTGTTGTCCAAGACTCTTTTTCACAAGCGCATTATGATTGCATAAAATTTGCTCATATCTAAATAATCACCCATTAATTAACTAAGTTATTCTGGAAACCGGTTTTGCTGAATTGAAAGATTGTAAAAAACCTCTAAACTTTGAAGTTAGAGGTTTGCGTATATTTATTACTATTTCAAAGACGAGCCCCCCTGGACCAGAGTGCTAGTTTTAATGAAGGTCCAAGTAATGACAGACCACCAAGCCAAAAACGTGACGTAAGCAAAATATGGATAAAACCAAGGCCTGAAGTCAAAAAGATCGACATTATGAACCAAATAACCATAAGCAACACTGAAAGCCGCAAATCCTAAAACGTATACACACAGAAAACTTCTTCGCGCCGGCAAAAAATGCAGAAAAATCATAACTGTAAGAATCCAGCTGGGAGGAGAGAGTAAATTTTGACCTAAAACATTAAAAATACCAGCATTTTTAAACCAAATAATATGGAATAGATTTTGAAATAAACCAACTGTAACTATATCGCCTAGACCCCCAAAAATCATGGCATAAATAAAATATTCCTTAAAATCTTTTTTGGGAATGGTTATAACTACAACTATAAAGGCCACTAGTATATACGTTGGGTAAAAAAAAGTAGAAATCATAAACGCCCTGCCTTGATAAATTGCTTTAAATCATTTGTAGTTTAACAAAGTTTCAGGAATATATTCATGATTGTATCTCACGATTTTTCAATATCGAGCCCAATATCTTCCCAATTCTTCCGGCATGAAAGACAACTTCGGGCTGTTCTTGGAAATGTGGCGGAAATTGTTCCGGCTTGATCTCATCAAGGAAGCCGTGCTGTTTGACGACGCTGCCCACGCCGCAATTTTGACCGTAGCCGCAGGTATAGCACTGAGAATAGCCGTTGATTTGCAAAGCTTCTACCACTACCATCTTGTTCCGCAGCATAAAGTCCTCAATTTCCGGTTTGACAAAATTACTTCCCTCGAAGTCTGTGCCGGCAATCACCCCAAGTTTTCCGGCCAAATTAAAAATTTCTCTATGCCGGAAGCTGAAAGTCCTCTCCCAACAGGCATGACCTAAAGCGTTCATCCGCCCGAAATAGTTAGGCGCTCCGAAAACAATCGCATCAGCTGCTCTCATCTTTTCACCAATTTCATTCCAATCATCACGCACCTTGCAGGTATTGTCTGAGGCGCAAAGTGTGCAGCCCGTACAGCCACCAACTTTTTTGCCCGCAAGTGATACGTACTCGTAAGGAAGTCCCGTCGCCTTCAGTATGGCTTTGACTCCCTCGCCCGTCACACCGTCTTTTCTACCGCTTGCACTAATTCCTAAGATCATTCTCATTGCCCCTTTCATAGCTACTCGGTCTAATTTTATATTTCTTATGTCAATTCAGCACGTGCGCCTCCATGTTTTCGCTACCTTAAAAATAGAAAATTCAATTAGCTATAACTTTTAAAGCTTTATTAAAGTCTCCTATAGAAACGAGGCAATTACTTATATACCATTCAAACATAGCCCATGAATCATCAACACTTAAAATGGTATCTTCAGAATCTATCGCTGTTACTATCCATGAGAATTGGCCTGTTTTACTATGAATGCCGCCAAATAACCGTATCGAAATATCGTCGGAGCATAACCTCGGATATGTCGTACAATTAATATATTCAGGAGAAGCACCAAGCTTAAACATTTCTAATAATATCAAATTTTTTAATGCAGCTGTAAACTGCCGCAGCGTCTCATTCTTAACTGCGGACGACAATCTGCACCACAAATGGTATCCGTGACCGGATTTAATTACTAAGGGCACTATATTGAATTTCTGTAATTCCTTAATAAACAGCAACGCGGCCACTTTGACATCATTTGTCTTTTTACTAGAATTGTCGTCCAGATTCAATGCAAACAAACAGCTATCTTGACTATTGAAATACGCACATAGATTAATTTTGCCCCGCAAGTGGTGATCAATCAGGTGCTCAAAACACTCTAGCGAGATCCCGCTAAGCTTGTACTTTAACACACCATCTTTAAATTCACCATAAGACAACTTAAAGTTAAAATTTGATATATCCAGATCATCGAAACTGTTCTCCCTTAACTCGATTTTAGCCTTTGCTCTATCTAATGATGAAAAGAATTCATTAAGCAGGTTCTTTCGACTATCCATATGTTCACTTCCTCTATACTACCAAATTTTATTTTATTATTCTTATATCCAGATCGGTTAATGGTCTGATAATTAATCCCGACATTACCTTCCTCAAGGATCGGCTTGTCACTTACAAGATAATTAATATTCAACTTTCGGCACATCCCGACTAAATCATCTGTTTGAAACAAGCAGGAATATGGTATGTGATTATTATCCAGCCACCTCTTGGTAACATCTAAAGAAAATCGCAAATCACGATCGGTACATATTATAATTTCCCAACCATTTTCTCTCAAACAAATGAGTATATCTGCAATGCCAGCCAGTGCCCTTGTTGAAAGCATAATCCTTTTTCCTATTTCAGTAAGCTCACCGGTTGCCATATTGTAAATAATGTTTTTCAAAAGCTGATCATTGAAAGAATGAATTCTCCTATTAAAAATAATTCCATTTTCATTCATAATTTCGGAGAAATTATTGACAACATCATCGAGAAAAACAGCCAACACTTTTCTTTTGGAAAAAGCATCAGCCTCTATTCCAGCAAAACTGTTTCTTTTAAGTTCTTCGATCTCAAAATTTTTCCGCATTATTTCATCATTAAGAGTTTTAATCTTTTCCGCAAGCTGTTTCTCATTTTGGGAAAACTGCTCGAAGGCCTCGTATACACGCTTTTGCTCCTGATTTAAAGTAAGCTCGTCACTGAACAGATTATAATATTTTTCTTTTGAGTATTCGTCATGCTGATCACCTAAAATTTCAGTGGCAATCTTTTCGGCCAACTGATGATATAATACTAACTCACTTGGAGTTATGTCAATATAACCCAAAAGTGTGCTAAATTGAATTTGTGTTTTTACATTTGACCGATAGTATGATTGTCTGATTGCAAGAAAAAGAATGTATTTTAAGGGTACATTAGGAAATACAAATTCTTGATCAAAAAAAATAAATTTGAAATTGCTAAAAAAGCAGTTGGAAAATGTCATATCAATAAAGCCTCGTTCCAAGATGATCTCAGGGCAAGAGGAGTCTTTGGATGGATCGGAGCTCTTTTTTAGGCATTCTGCCAGCGCATCAATAAGGCTGCATAAACTCTTAAAATCATTTGCAATAAGATGCTGCTCAAATACTTTGTCTGCACGAAGACCTTGATATCTAAGAGAAATTAATGAGTTGTCATGCAACTCTGCGTCGACGACATCCACTCCCCGCCCCTTAAGATACTCATTATTGGCACGAATATTTTCAATATGCGCAGCTGCATGAGAACTAAAAGGAAATTTTGTAACGATGCCATCGCTGGTAATCGACGTCGTTACCCGATACTGTTTTTTTATCTTATCTCTACAGGAGGCAAATATAACATGCCTTTTTGGCAGTTGAAAAAAGCTGGCCTCAACAAGAAATGAATTCGCGAAAAAACCAAACGTATTATTTTCAATTATTTCTCGGTAAAGGTTTTGTTCATTCGCCGTCAATAGGCTAGTGTAGTAATATAGAAATTTCATTTCCTTAAGGTCTTTATGATCTGGTAAATAGTCATCACTGAAAACCGCTGAAGGAAATTTGTAATCGGGTAAGGGGTAATAAAAACGCAAAGCATTAAGGCCTACCCCTTTGAGCATATTCTGTAATGCTTTTTTGGAAAAGGTTTCAGGTGATTTATTATGGCAGTATCCCTGTATACCAACAAAAGGCAAGCGCAGATGGTCTTCCGCTGCACCGCACCAATATTTTAGACCGAACCGATTTTCAATTGCCAAAAGAATTATTCCACCATCGTTCAATAATTTTGATGAGTTTCTTAAAAATTCAACAAACGGGTCGGGTGAGCTGGAAAATGCCGCAGCATATTCTAACACTCCGACGAAAACAATATAGTCGAATCTTTTGTTGGTATCCCAATTGTTAATGTCGGCATTTACAATAGAAAGGTTATTTCGCTTTTTATACCGAGCACGAATAATATCGGTCCGGCGGGCGCTCATTTCAAGAGCCGTAACCGTTTTACACCGATCGCAAAAAAGCCCCGTCAAAGCACCCATGCCTGCACCTATTTCCAAAAGTTCTGCATCTTTGCGAAAGGGATACCAATTAAGAAGGTTCTGGCGAACATCTGAAAATGTGTGGTCAAGCAAATAGTGGTTTTTATTTTCAACATAGTCGGCAGACAAATCTTCAGGATATTTCTGCGCGATTTCCAATAAATACAGCTCATTTTCGTCACCGTCTGAGTAAAATCCGGTTTTTTCGTCTAGAGTCATTGATATTTACCTCTCAATAAGAATTGTTAACTACAGTCAAGCTCAATACTGCAACCTATATCTCTATCGCTACGCTGTCCGACAATATAAAGGAGTTCGGATCATACTTGTAATATTACTTCTTTCAAAGCTTTCTTAAAGTCTCCTGAAAGTTAAGTTCAACCCAACCTTGTATCATAAAGGTATATTTCTTCATAACGAGTTATTAGTTGCTAGGCTCTGTATGTAATACAAGGTCGATCTAAATAACACAATGATAAAAATTACAAGGTCACGGCAGATATCAGTAATTATTCCCAATTCTCTAATCTCCCTCTCTATATAATTCAAGTCAACTTTAACACCTTTATCTTAGAAAAAGCTTAGAAACAATACATTAAGCTCGATCTTGCGAATTTCTCTCATTAAAACAAGTGCAATCAAAGGCAGAACATTAACAGCTATTTATATCCGAAAGCAAAAGAACAATGGCAATCAAGACAAAAAACTTTAAGCACTTCACTCACGAAGTGCCTAAAGTTTTTGGGCAATAATTAGTCATTCTAAAACCGGCAAACTCATCTTACACTCATAAATTAATTCATTAAATTCTTCCGCTGCGATTAGGCCGAGTAAAGCCCGAACATATCGATTGGTCATATCGGAACGCTGATTTAAATACTGTATCGAGGACAACATTCCGCTATTTTTCACAAAGGTTACCATATCCCTACTCCTTAATACTTCCGTAGTCCTTACTGTTAAGTCAAATAAGTAAACTTAGACCCCCTCTTAAACAGGAATTGCTTCCGTATCAAGTTTACTGCACCAAACTCTGAGCGGCAGTGATGGCCATCTGCGCCAGAGGCGTCGGGTAAATCCCAAGCACAATCGTAATGATGAGAGAAAACAGCATCGTGAACTTAACAGCTCCGTGGACCGGAACGTCAGGCAAACC
>NZ_JAVHUW010000010.1 GCF_030954495.1 Candidatus Desulfosporosinus nitrosoreducens
ATTTTTCTCAGTTTGGAATAATAGTTAATGGTACACTCTTCCAGAAATTTATAGTTAGAGTTTATAATTAATCTTAGTTTGAGTATTTAGGCTGATTATGCAACATAGATTATATACAATAAATATATTATCTTTGCATAAGAAACAGGGAACAGAAACTACGTAAGTAGAGCAAATTCTTCGGGGTCCCCCCGTTCGAACCACACTGCCGGGGAATGCGTCTGGGGAGGCAGTGTGGCGAAAGGCTCATTCGCCTTTCGTTCCAGGGCCGATGATACTTGGGGCGCAAGCTCCTGGAAAAGCAGGTCAGTGAATGCTGGATAGCAGCAATCCTACAATGTGCTTTGGCTCCTGATACCACTCTAAACGCCTCTATGGGAACAACCTATGGAAATAGTACTGTAAGCAATGCAAAATCTATAGCTGACCGAGAGCAGCGGCACTGTGGGTTGACATTAAAAACTTCAATACTACTCGTTCAGATGGGATTTTGCCAAAATTGGTCTGCCGCTATCATGGCTGGCGGAATGTATGTACCGGCGCTTTATTATGGCGCTCCTGGTTTAACGGCTTCTCAGGTCAAATTATTGCTTAGTGGGGGATATTTTTCAGATGCCTGGGCAGGTTGCGGGCAAACCAAAGGTATCGGAGAGGTCATGGACCAAGTGCCATGTGTTGTAAAAATGTCGGCTACCTGTAATGGTTTGATTTATACTGTTGATATCGATACAGACACCCTCTTAGCTGGGAAAACGGTCGCGTTTGTCGGTCTCTAAGTTAGTGACATCCGTTGTAGCGAACAGCGGAAAGGGGCGATTACTTGCCCCTTCTCTGTTCCAAACTATTAATTAATAACCGGGTATAAATTCACCCATGAAGCGCCACCATTATCGGTTCTGTAAAGTTGTTCCCCTTTACCATCGAAAGCAACTGCCCAGCCTATTTTTGACGTAAGGAAACTGATTTCAACGATATTACTTAACTTTGAAACCTTCTCCCACGATGAAGATCCATCCGAGGATTTATATAACTCGCCATTATAAACTAACCATCCATACTTTTCATCAATAAAATCGTAGGGAACTATATTGTTTCCTGTCATTGGGCCCAAGGAAAATACTTTTCCGGACGTCCAAGTCATCCCACCATCCTTCGTTCTACTAAAACTTATTTGATTATCATCTCCACGTGTAAAAACAACTGGAATTATCCCATTCTCTTCGTTCCAAAAAAGTGGTGGCTCGGTTGATTTGATATAGTCTTTAAAGTTATCAGGAACATTTAATTTTTGATTCTCCCATAAAAAACCGCTGGTAGTTGATTTGAAGAAGTACGTTGAATTTCCTGTAGCATAATTCATCCCCGTAATAAATCCTTTATCGTTATTCGTAAAGAAAATACCATCTATTTTGGCAGAAGAAGGAAGTCCGCTGGGATTACAATTAACCCAATTATCTCCTCCATCCGTCGTATGATAAACCAGTACATTATCCATCGGTCCAGCTGGCCCATTAGGACTTGAGAGTAGCCACCCGTTTTTTGAGGAAGCGAAAGCTAAGCTGATGATTCCATGAATAGTTAATTCGCTTTTTTTCCACTGTTTCCCGCCATCAATTGTTGAATAGAGAACTACCGGTTTACCATTGCTATTATATTCATCAATCAAGACCCAGCCTACGTTTTGATCTAAAAATACACTTTTAACTCCATTAGGAAACTCCGAAATTTTTAAGGGTAAAACATTTAACCACGTATCTCCACCATCTTCGGTTTTTAATACGCTCTTATCCGAGATGACCCATCCATTTAATTTGTCAATCATGTTTAGACCTTTCAAATGGAGGGAATCAGTTACCGGCAGTTCATTTAATGAATTAAATGAGAGATTTTGCTGGTTGCTTTGTAAAGAATAACAACCATTGAGATTCAGCAGGCTAATCAGCAAAATAAGGATTAGCATATATTGTTTCATTATATCTACCCCCATGTTTAATATTCTATCACGATCTTTCAGAAGGCGCTGAATTATTAGACTCTTACTGCATTCACCCCAAGTTTTCTAGCGTTTTAAGGTAGCTTCTGATGGTTGCTTGTTTTTTCGAATGATCAATATACTTAATGACTAACCCTTTATACATGTATAGTCATGGATAAAGAAGACTTGATTCAGGTGGAGTTTTAACTCCATCTGAATCTTAGTCGCACTTATCCAGGGACTTAGTCGTCTTAACTCACCGCTTGCCGAAGCGGGAGTCTTAGAGCGGATTAGTCAGCGGATAAAACATTCCTGCTGATTAGTTACCTCTTTTTCTATTTTCATTTCGGGTTAATAGTGTTTCATTTGTAATTCGGCCCAGAATTCACAATCCAGTTTAATCATCTATCCATACCTGAATTTTACTAACAAGCTATGCCACTTATAGTAAACTTCTAAATAAGCCAAAAATCACATGAGGATTCGCAGGTGAATCCTCATGTGATTTTTGGCTTATTTAGTGTTTTGCAGGTGATTCCCAGGGAAGCCTCTATCGTGAGTCCTTGTTCAAGTAGTATAGAGGCTGGCGTCATTTGTACAGTTGATTTCATCTTTTAGTTTGATAGCTGGTCGGCATGGTTTTCTTTTTCATGTTTCTCAGCGTCATACCCGAACCGAAACCTTTGGTTGCAGTATGAGTAGTGAATAAATTTCCCATCTTCAGATGGAATTGGCATGATGAGCCACCTCCTTGCTGGGGATTTTAACCAGTAAAAATGGAAATTATACTTATTTCTCGCAAAGGTGATGATCTTTTATGATGTCGCTCATAAAGTAGAACTGAGGTGAGGAAAATGCGGGGAAGATGGACAGATACTTTAAAAATAGAATTTCATTGGTGGAAACGAGATATAATTAGACGCTGGCGTTTGGATACTCCAATAGGTATGTCGGGCATACTAGTAATAGTCTCAGGCATTCTTTTATTAATTGTACTAGGCAATGGAGCGGCACATATCTTTCGATTTTTTGTTCCTTGGGTATCGGGTTCACGCATAGGAGATATTTATTGGCAATCTATAGGCTTCGGTATAAAGGCTAGTATAACTTTTATACTATTTTGTACCTCCCTTATCGCCTTCATTGCCTTTAAATTTTCTGAACGGCGCTGACAATGAGAATATTCTAGTTCTAATCTGCTAATTTGGTAAATAAGAGTAAATGGTGAACATTTTGGCTATAAATCTTGGACAACTATCCTTGCATAGGTTTGGTTCCTATGTTAGAATTTATTGGTTAGAAGGAGGTCAGATCGGTGGATTTGTTGTCTGGGCTTACAGTTACACAGTTATTCAACATTATTATGGTTCCAATCCAAGTAATTATTATTGTTTTGACCTTTTACTATTTTGTTTTATCGATGTTTGGATTGTACCGCAAAAGAGAAGTTAAGGTACTTACGCCAGAAAAGAGTTTCGCCGTAGTTGTCGCGGCACATAATGAAGAAGCTGTTATTGGCCCTCTTGTAGAAAATCTTCGGATGCTCGATTATCCTAAAAATTTATTTGATATTTTTGTGGTTGCAGATAATTGCACCGATAAGACTGCACTGATCGCGCGAAACGCAGGAGCTATTGTTCATAGACGGTTTAATACTGAGAAACGAGGCAAAGGATACGCTCTTGAGTGGATGTTTCACCGCCTTTTTAAAATGGAGCGGCAATATGACGCAATCGTAATTTTTGATGCTGATAATTTAGTTAAGGACAATTTCCTTTTTGAAATGAACAGCAAGCTTTGTCAGGGACATAAAATAGTTCAGTGTTACTTAGATTCTAAGAATCCGTTTGATACATGGGTAACGAATACATTTTCAATTGCGTTTTGGGTTACCAACCGTTTGTTGCAGCTGGCGAGATATAATACGGGCCGACTCTCCAATGTTCTTGGTGGGACAGGCATGTGCATTTCTACTGAGGTTCTGAAAGAATTCGGTTGGGGAGCGACGTCTCTGACTGAAGACCTCGAATTTAGTATGAAGGCGTTATCGCATGGCATTAAAACGACTTGGGCTCATGATGCTGTCGTTTATGATGAAAAACCTCTAACATTCATGCAGTCTTGGTATCAAAGAAAGCGCTGGGCTCAGGGGCAAGTGGATGTGGCTGGCCGTTATTTCTTCCCGTTAGTGTTTAAAGGAATACGAGAAAGAAAAATCATGTACATAGATGCAGCGATACACCTTTTTCAACCTGCACTTGTTATGATCGCAACCTTTTTTATGATCACCAATTTTATTTCTGCTTTGCAGGTGCATTATACTCATGTTTTCACCTTAGTTATGCCCTGGACGGGATGGCAAATATTGTCCTCAATTCAGTACTTATATCCGGTAGCGGCTTTAGCTCTTGACCGGATACCTTGGCGAGCCTATGTAGGGCTTATCTTATATCCCATATTTATTTACAGTTGGATACCTATCGTATTTTTAGGCTTTATAAATCGTAAAGATAAACAATGGTCTCACACGAAACATACTCGTTCCATTAACATAGAAGAGGTTGTCAAGCAAAAGAAAGTGTCGACAAGTTAGGATAATGCTGGCTTTAAGGGCGGTCAACTTTAATTTGCGATAGGTAGTGACAAAAATTTATTGTTCTTGAAAAAAAGCTTTGACAGAGGACGTATTTTTGTGTATACTGATAATCGTCAGTCGCCCGGGTGATTAGCTCAGCTGGTAGAGCGCCTGCCTTACAAGCAGGATGTCGGCAGTTCGAACCTGTCATCGCCCACCAATTCGTAGGTCAGTGTTGCAAGTCCGTTAGGAAAGCCTGGGGTTGAAGACATAGATGTTGAGGAAAGATTTTTTGTGACCTCGGGCATCTTACCTCAAACTTCTAATGTGGCCCCGTGGTGTAGCGGTTAACATGCCTGCCTGTCACGCAGGAGATCGTCGGTTCAATTCCGATCGGGGTCGCCATTTAATTTGCCTCGGTAGCTCAGTCGGTAGAGCAGAGGACTGAAAATCCTCGTGTCGGCGGTTCGATTCCGTCCTGAGGCACCACGCGGGTGTAACTCAGTGGTAGAGTGTCACCTTGCCAAGGTGAAAGTCGCGAGTTCGAATCTCGTCACCCGCTCCAGTTATATTTACATGGCGGCATAGCCAAGTGGTAAGGCAGAGGTCTGCAAAACCTTTATCCCCCAGTTCAAATCTGGGTGCCGCCTCCAATTTAATCATGCCGATGTGGCGGAACTGGCAGACGCACGGGACTTAAAATCCCGCGGGTTAATAGCCCGTACCGGTTCGATTCCGGTCATCGGCACCATATGGGTTTGTAGCTCAGTTGGTTAGAGTATCGCGTTGACATCGCGGGGGTCGGAGGTTCGAGTCCTCTCAAACCCACCATATGACATTTAAAGCTTCTCTTAAGAGAAGCTTTTTTGTGTCCTGAAAGTTTTGGCAAGGGTCGGCTAAAAGGGATTTAGCTAATCAGGCAATCTTAGCTTACTAAGGGAGTGGGAATATATAAGAATGGTCTATAGGGGGGCAGAGAAGCCCTCTGAGCCCTCAAAAAGGAACCTATAGAACGGAGACATCCATTCTATAGGTTCCTTCTTTCTTGAATGATATCACTTATTTTTAAGGCAAAGTATCCAAAATCTCATTAATAACCTTTGAATCTACCTGGAGGAATTCCTTCAGCATATCAGCCAGACCTCTGTAGAGAGGATGGGAAGTAGCAGCTTCTAAATCGGAAATAAACTGTGGAACCCAAACAAGTAGATGTTCTTCCAAAAAGTCTTTCTGATCCTTGAGAATTTCCCTGGCTCGGCTCATATTTCTTTCCTGGAAGGAAATTTCAACAAGACTGCTAAGGTTATGCATAAAGTCTAATTCCAGAGCAATGTGATCATCCGCCTCAGATCGGTAATGAACTGGGAGAAAATTATAGTTTAAGTAACATTGACGTACTTTCAAGGTAGTTTCCTGAAAAATTAACCTTTCCTTCATTACATAGACAGATTCCCAGGGTGGAGCAGGTAATTTGGCAGGACCAATGAACAAGCGTGTATACTCAGAGCAGGCCCTTTCAATAACTTCTTCCTTATTCATCTCCAATTGTTCCGCAAAATCTCTGAGCAGATCCAAGCTTTTTTCAATAGAGAGCAAAGACAGAGAGGTTTTTGTATGATCATTGTTCAGAATCTCGATCGCTTTCAAAGCAGGTTCATTTCCTAAAAAGCTCTGCAACAAGCGATAAAGGTAAGTTCTGTTTGCTAATAGTATGGCTATATCGCCTTGCATGGATTCCATTTCCAAAGTATTGTCCACCTCTCTTCGGTTAATTTAAGTTAGGCCAATGCTAGAAACGACCATGGCGGCATAGAAAACGTATCTTCCGATAATTTCACCGACGATCAAGGCCGCACCTGCTAAATAAACGATATTTACGGCATTAACTCCCTTAGTAACGCCGCCTTTCTGGATAGAGGACCACAATAGGAGAGCCGCACCGCCTAAAGCGAGCAGCCATTTTAGGCCGATAACTGTGGCCAGCCCACTCAAAATTTCGGCGCTGGCTTGAGCTGCCATTCCTTTTTGTGTTAACGCAAAGGCGTAAGGGACTGCAACTGCAGCTTGAATGACTACGGCAGCTAATACGAGAAGGGCGAAATTTCTTTTATGTGTGTCTTGTATCTCTTTATAGCTCGTTGCTAAAAAGATCAGCCCACCGACAGCAATTGCCGTAGTATAAAAATCAACAAAGGTGTTTGCTCCCTTCCAAACAGGGACACTCGCGGAGGTATAGACTTTAGCCATCGAAAAAACAGTAGCCAGGCCGACAAGGCTTCCGGCCCATCTCAAAACGGTATTAAGGCTTTGGCTATCCGGTTTGAGATATTGAGCTAAGGCATACAAAACAGCAATGCCCGTAAAAGCACTTGCTAGCAATACTTCATTACTTAACCATGATTTGCCTACATTAGAAAGGGCATTAATGGCGGATTGAGGATGACCAAGGTGCAAGAAAGACGCAAAAATACCGATGATGCTTAAGGCTGCTGTAATTAGCCCTAAAATTTTAAATTGTTTTTCTTTGTTTAACTGCTTTTCCAAAGTGATTAAGATTAAGGTTCCAATTGCAGCCTGAAGACAAAGTGTAAAAATCAATAATGCAGTCTCACCCATGATTCAAACCTCCTTTTTCTGGAAATCTTTTTGTAACGCTGTTATTCTAGGTTTGATGAACGTCGAAGGATTTGTTATTGAAGAATTGGGAAGGATCGGTAAATCACGGGTTACATTACTCCCGTGTTTGGCTTTTAATTCGTCAAAGTCGCCCCACTCCAGAGCTCGCATGTAACAAGCATCTACACAAGCGGGATTTTCCCCTTTATCTCGCAAATCCTTGCAAGCATCGCATTTATGCACCTTTCCTAATTCCTCCATGAACTTAGGAACCCCATATGGGCAAGCCCAGGTGCAATAACGACACCCAATACATTTAGTCATATCATGTTGTACCGTGAGATCTGTGTCGATATGCATTGCTCCGGTAGGGCAAACCGCTACGCACTTGGGATTTGAACAATGGTTACACGTTCCGGAATAGTGGTAGACTCCTGGAGTAGGAAAAACTCCTGTTTCATATGTCCTAACTTGTCTAAATATAGTACCTACTTTTAAATTGTTTTTATCTTTACAGGCTATTTGACAAGTCCGGCACCCCACACAAGCCGTCATATCAATATAGAATCCTTTTCGTCCCATTTTGGCTACTCTCCTTTCTAGAAAATAATTCGTTGTGGTTTTTTGACATCCGGAATTAACGGTGCGCCGGAGTATTTTTCAACGTTAACCACGCAGCTATTCCACCCTGAAGCGCCCTGACCTGTTGATATCGGGCCGCAAAGAATATTATCTGCCCCTCCGGTATCAATTCCCGTTTTCTCGTCCATATCAACCCAAGAACCATGAGGCAAACCAAGGACACCTGGAATAAAGCGCTCCGTCACATAAGCTGTCCTTAGGGTTTTGCCATGCTGACTCGTTAACAAAACTGTGTCGCCATCGTTTATTCCTTTTTCTTTAGCATCTTTGGCATTGATAAACACAGGGTTGATCCAGGTTTCTCTGAGCCATTGAACATTATCGAAAACAGTATGCGAACGGCGCAAATAATGCGGATTAATAACCTGATAAGGATAATCACCTTTTACTTTTGCTTTCCAATCTTTAAAGGTTGCCTCATAGCCTTCTACTGGTGGAATATGGGTAGGTATGGCCTTTATTTGGCTATAGCCCATATTATTAATTCGATCAATTAAAGCCTGAGAATAGATCTCCATTTTGCCGCTCGTTGTTTTCAGTGGGTTCTTGGCCGGGTCATTTCTAAAGGCTTTATATGGAATAAATCCATAATTGTCGCCGGGTTTTCGCTCAACTTGATAAAGCCCTTTCTCTTCAAATTCTTTTAAAGTAATTTGACCTTGTTGAGGTTTACCTTTTACCTTCCACTCGGCTATATCTGCTTCTGTAATCGTTACTAGTGGAGCTTTGGTTTTACCGTCCGGCAATATAACAGTGGAGCCGGCAATCTGATTGAATAATTGTTGCTTCGCATCAAGAGAAAATGCTTTGGATGTATCTACCCCCAGGCGTTTTGCTAATTCTACGGCAATCCAATCATCATCATGGCACTCGTATAAAGGGTCGGTGATTTGAGAATATCTGATCAAAATTTCCCGATTTCCCGTTAAGAGCCCTCCGATTTTTTCCCATTCTGTGGTCACTGGAAGTACGAAATCCGAATACTTGGCATTTGTAGTCAAAAATTGCGCATGACTTACGACTAAGTCAACCTTACGGTGTGCCTCAATACCTTTGGTCATAGCATCTGCCGTTTGGAGTCTTGCACTCGTATCGTGATAAATCATGTGGATATCAATGTCTCGCATCTGCCCTTTAAGCCATTCCATATTGCCGGTAAAGTTATACTTACCGTCCACAATGCCTTTCCACATTTCCGTATGGTTCATACTGTCATCAACAGGGTTCTTGACTGAAGGCAGGCCGTTTCCACCAGGGTTTACCAAAGAGGGCCCGCCGTTGCTTGAGCCGGTATGGCAGCTTACACCGCACATATGACCCGATTTCCCCATGTGGCCCGTTATGGCCCCAATCGTCATTACCATTTGGGGAAGGCTATCTGCATTTTGTGTTCTGGCTGAGGCCCAACCAAATAGAATAGCCACTTTTTTATTTTTATTCATTGCTCTGGCAAGCGAACAGATCCGGTCAGGTTCTACTCCACAGATCTCTGAAGCCCACTCGGCGCTTTTAGGGATTCCGTCATAGGTTCCCAATACATAGTCCTTAAAATTATCTTTGGGATCACTACCCTCAGGCATACTATCCGCATCAAAGCCGATAGTATTATTTTTCAAGAATTCCCAATCTATTAAAGGGTTGGTTACTGGATCATCTTCTTTAATTAAGGTATGTGCAAGCCCTATAAGCAATGCCGTATCTGTCGATGGGCGAGTGGGAATCCAGTTCGCTTCCAGCAAAGCGTAAGTATCGTTATAAAAAGGGTCTACAGCAATAAATTCGGCTCCTGCCTTCTTTACCTGCAAGAAATTATAGGCTGCACTTCCTGCACAACTCCAAGCCGGATTCTGACTAAACATAATTACTGTTTCACAGTTGCGCATATCTAAGCGGTCGTTGATCCCCTCAACGGCTGAAGGACCTATACCGACAGGACCATTTGTACCGTGCCAAGTGCCGCGCGAGGTTGTGCCCCAGTTGGAAACATAGCCTCCATATAATGCTAAAGTCTTGGAAGCAGGACCTCCATCAGCAAAGAAGGCTCGGTTTCCGTATTGTCCTTTAATTCTTTTCATTTCACCGGCGATAGCGTCAAAGGCTTCTTCCCAGGTAATTCTCACCCATTCGTCTTGACCACGAAGCTCCTTCTTGCCGCCACCAGGAGCCCAATTCTTTCTGCGCATGGGATACTTTAAACGATCTGCTCCAAAAACTTGTTGTCGTTGAGAACGTCCACGTAAACATCCCCTTTGTTGTGGGAAGTCAGGACTATCCGGATGGGTGTCATCTGTTTTTTGACGAACAACAACTCCATCAACGACAAAAGCTTTATTCAAGCAGCGGCTGCCGCAGTTATGCCAGCAGGCGGCAGTAATCCAGTTTCCTTCTTGACCGGCAGTTTGATTGACACTGGTGGTTGTTAATGTGTTTCCGCATCCCACTAAGGATAGACTAGCCACTGCCGCTGTACTTGCTTTGATAAAATTTCTTCGGCTGATATTCAATTGATTTGCTTTGGCAATAAAATCGAGCATACTTAACTACCTCCTTAGAAATGTTATAACATTCACAAAAAAGCTTAATTTCCCTCCTTTCTTTTAATAACTTTTCCTTTACTTAAACCTTTCTTTCTCTTCTCCCACTTACATAGTCCTCATAATAGCAAGTATTAGAATGAGAAAGTTTTCTTTAACTTTACTATATTTCTATTTATAAGACTTTACAAAATTTGTGGGTTGTTTTTGTAGATAATTACAAAATATTAAAGGTTCTAAATCATAACCTTTAATAATGTAAAAAATATGAAGAGCGATGAGGTTATATAAACCGTTTATATAAGCAAATGGCCATTTCGCCAATGACCTGTAAAAAAGTTAAACAATTTTAGTGTTTATTTTGTTGGATTAGTTTCATACCTTGAATCCATTGCTATCAATGATATTAATAATTGAATGGATTTCTACAAAGAGATCCGATCTCTTTTTGAGAAAAACCCGGCATCAGCCGAGTTTTTCTTTTATGTATCAGAATGCATAAATTTAAGGGGGCTCCCCTCACGTATAATTTTCTAAGCAGGAGAAAGAGTTTGCTGCAGCCTTTTGTGGCATAAGCCAGAGTCTATCTCGTTGATATTTTCCTGAATGTCTAATATACTAATACTATTGTTTTTCAATAAGGTTTTAAATTAAAATTACATATATGAGTTGAGCTGCGAGAAACGAGCGGTTATAAAAAATAAGCTCTAATTACAATAAAATATGGCATAAACATTTTTCAATCAATATAAGGTAGGAAAGGCGGTGCTTTTCATTGAATTTACAATGGCAAGGCAAGGCACCCATTTATGAAGCACTTGAAAACTATCAATCTATGCGAGTAGTACCTTTTGACGTGCCTGGTCACAAACAAGGCAGAGGGAACCCCGAGCTAGCAAAGTTTTTGGGCCAAAGGTGTCTCTCGGTGGATGTTAATTCCATGAAGCCGCTCGATAATCTTGTTCACCCTGTTTCGGTGATTAAAGAGGCGGAAGAACTAGCCGCTGATGCTTTCGGCTCGGAACATGCCTTTTTTATGGTAAATGGGACTACGGCAGCAGTTCAAGCGATGATTATGAGTGTCTGTAAGCATGGGGACAAAATTATCATGCCCCGTAATGTCCACAGAAGCGCCATTAATGCACTCATTATCAGTGGAGCAATTCCCGTGTATGTAAATCCCGGCGTTAATAAACAATTGGGAATACCACTGGGAATGGCGGTTAATGATCTGAAAAGGGCTATTGAGGAAAACCCTGACGCTAAAGCAATCTTTGTTAATAATCCAACCTATTATGGCATTTGTTCCGATTTGAAGACTATTACTGAGCTCGCTCATGCTCGGAATATGTTTGTCCTGGTAGATGAAGCTCATGGAACTCATTTTTATTTTGGTGCGGATTTACCCTTAAGTGCGATGGCGGTGGGAGCAGATATGGCGGCGGTCAGTATGCATAAAACCGGCGGATCGTTGACTCAGAGCTCTTTCTTGCTGAAAAACGGTAGCCTTAGTACGGGTCATGTGCGCCAAACCATTAATTTAACTCAAACTACCAGCGGCTCTTATTTGCTGTTGTCTTCGCTGGATATTTCCAGGCGCAACCTTGCCTTAGACGGCAAAAACATCTTCGCCAAGGTTTCTTCCCTGGCTAACTATGCACGAGAAGAAATCAACAAGATCGGTGGCTATTACGCTTTTTCTAAAGAACTTATTAATGGGGATTCCGTATTTGACTTTGACCACACCAAGCTTTCCGTTTATACGCGTGAAATAGGGTTGGCAGGAATTGAAGTTTACGACATTTTACGTGATGATTATGGAATACAAATCGAGATGGGCGATATCGGCAATATTTTGGCCATTATCTCGGTTGGAGACCGCGAACTGGCTTTAGAACGGCTTGTGTCCTCTTTGTCTGAAATTAAAAGACGTTACATGAAGGATAAAGTGGGAATGCTTGATCACGAGTATATTAATCCGGATGTAGTCATGGCCCCACAGCAGGCTTTTTACTCAGCCCAGCGTTCTGTCAAGCTCGAAGATAGTGATGGCTATATATGTGCGGAATTTGTGATGTCTTATCCGCCAGGAATCCCTATTTTGGCCCCAGGAGAACGGATAACTGAAGAGATTATTGATTATATTACCTATGCCAAGGCCAAAGGCTGTTTCCTGACAGGGACGGAGGATATGTCAGTTAAGAGCATTAAAGTATTGGAGGAATCGTAATATGGAATTATGGTACACGGAACAGCATACCGCTAATGTGCGTTTTTCTATTAAGGTTGATATGCCTCTTTACACCGGAAAAAGCGAGTTTCAAAGAATTGACGTCTTTAATTCTAAAGAGTTTGGCAATTTTTTTACCTTGGACGGTTTAATGATGGTTACCGAAAAAGACGAATTTATTTATCATGACATGATTGTTCATGTGCCTATGGCAACTAACCTTAAGATCAAAAATGTATTGGTTATAGGGGCAGGCGATGGGGGAACGGTAAGAGAACTTACACGCTACAATTCGATTGAAAGTATTGACATGGTAGAAATCGACAAGATGGTTGTCGATGTATGCCGGGAATATTTGCCTCAAACGGCTTGTAAATTTGATGATCCGCGTGTGAAGCTGTATTTTGAAGACGGATTAAAGTTTGTTCGCTCCAAGGAGGATGCCTATGATCTGATCATTGTGGATTCCACCGATCCTTTCGGACCAGGGGAAGGGCTGTTTACGAAAGAATTTTATGGGAACTGCTTTAAGGCGCTGAAAGAAGACGGCATCCTCGTCAATCAACATGAAAGTCCTTATTATTCGTCTTATGCTAAGTCGATGCAACGAGCTCATAAGCGAATTAAAGAATTTTTCCCAGTCTGCCGAGTATATCAGGCACATATTCCAACCTATCCGTCAGGTCACTGGTTGTTTGGGTTTGCTTCAAAAACTTATGATCCTCTCACAGATATAGATGAAAGGGCTTGGAACAACCTGGGGATAAAAACAAAGTATTACAATACTGAAATTCACAAAGGCTGCTTTGCACTACCCAACTATGTAAAAGAACTGTTACAAAATAACGAGGAATAAATTATTAAGTAGTTGTAGAAACCATATGGTTTTGTCCAGGTTGTAACGCTTTCCAAGGTGTTACAACCTTATTTATCATTTAGTCATTAAATTTATTGATTAGAACATTTTAACTTTTAATAAAATTTAAAGGAATTATAAGCTTTATCTCGAATAATTGGAATAGATTATCATAAGGGCACTTGCGAATTCCCTTACTCTAATTAAAAATAAAGGTACTATTCTCGATTTATTCAATTACTCTAGAAAGGATATTATTAACTTCTTTGATGGAAATTTACAGCAATTAATTTGAAGCTCGCGATCAAAGTATCTAAGCTGTTCGGGCGAACAGGCTGAAAGATATAGGGAAGGATGTGAAAAAGAGTGCATATCACCGATTATGAAATTGCTTTGAGACTTCTTTTAGCATGTATCTTTGGAGGGATTGTCGGCCTTGAACGTGAACGGAATGATAGCCCTGCGGGATTTAGAACTCATATTTTAGTATGTTTAGGCTCCGCGTTAATCATGATTTTATCAATGTATGCTTTTACCAATTTCACATCAGTTAACAAAGATCCCGCTCGTTTAGCTGCTCAAGTAGTCTCGGGGATAGGCTTTTTGGGTGCCGGTACAATCCTCAGGGATAAAACCTCAATCAGGGGGTTAACGACTGCTGCGTCCTTATGGGTTGTGTCGGCTATTGGCCTAGCTGTTGGCGCGGGTTTTTATTTTTCCTCGACTTTAGTAACTTTTATAGTTTTCATAACGCTTGAACGGTTGGTAGAAAATTATTTTTTCAGAAACAGTCAAACACTCAAAGTCGTTACGGTCAATGGAACTTGCCGGGTAAAAGAAATAAACAGGATCATCGAGTCACATGGTATTGTCCCGCAGAATATTACTATGACATTACAAAAAGAGGAGCAAAATAGAACTTTGATTCACTACGAGTTGAGAACTCCCTTTCGAAAGCTTGACGTTGATCAATTGATTGAAGATATTAATGAAATTGATGGCATATATTCGGCGGAAAAAGAAGTGGCTGACGGCAAAAATTCATTTTTATCCGTTCTAAGCAACAAAAGGACTTTGAAAAAAATAGCAACAGTTCCAACAGTTCTTCGATGTAGCGGGTTAATTAAATATCATTAATTTGCCGGGCCTTTCAGTCACATGCTGAGGGGCTTAGTTTATTTTAATCCCCAAATATAACTCTCAAGGGTAGACTTTTCGCTGACATGAAGGCAACTGGATGGTTCCTTAGACAAAGCTTGATGTCAGCTAAGTTTTCCGTATGGCCTTCTGATTAAAATATTTAATTGAGGGGAAACGGCAAAACAGATTTGGAGAATAGGAATGTAATTTATTGGAAATATTATGGAGTGTCCATTGCATTTTCAAAAAATATTTGTATAGAAAATGCTAACAGGGTTGGTCCAGCTGAAATATGACTTTAACAGGGTCATATACTTTAGTATGGAGGGGTGCCAGTGGAACATTCCGTGCGGTTAGGTACGCAAAAATACCATAAGAGCATATGCGAATGCTTACGTGAATTGAGTAAACAAGAACAACTTCCTGTGCAAATTATTGAACAGCAACAAGGAAAACGTTGGCTTATTCACTGTAAGTTTTTAAATACTTCTCCTGAGAGCGAAAACGAAGAGGTGCTGGAGAAAATCCAGCGCTATTATCTGGCGAATGCTTTAGCCGAAACGATTCTGCTTCATTGGGAGAAGGAACATGTTCGCTATATCATCAAGAAAAATAATTATTTATTAGACGACAATGGACAAACGATTCTAAAAAAGGCTTTGGAATATTTGAATAAAGGTCTAGCCCAAGACCGCGCTTATCGAGTGAACCGCAAGACAAAGCTGGTAGCACAAATTTTAAGTTGTTTAGACCATTCTTTAATTTTTGACATCGAAGGTTTTCTAAGCTTTCGAGCGCAGGAATATAAACGCGATGTCAGCAAAGCTGTAGAATTTGCTATTGAAGAGTACGTTGTGGAGAAGGAATACTTGGAATTCATACAATTGTTGAAGCATTTTGTAGATAATCAAACTCCCCAGCTTGAGTCTCTTCACGTCGGAATGACTTCGAAGGGCAAATTTTATCTCTTTAATAACGAAGGAGATGACGTAACTCACGATTACCTGGCAGATTATCAATTGGATAATTTGCATGAGCTAGGTTATGAGGATCTTCTTGTAAGTGCCCTGATCGCTGTAGCTCCCCGCCACATAACCTTGCACATCCGCTATAATGGGTTCATGGATACTCTGCAGACGATTCGCAATGTTTTTGGGAGTCGCGTGCAAGACTGTAATGGCTGTTCTTTATGTGAGGATTTTTGACAAAATAGCAAGGTTTTTGTATAATAAAGACAATGAACGATCATAAATTGCTTAAGGCAAACTTTTTTGGATTTTAAAATTTTTTAGGTTTAAAGCGTTGAGAGGGAGAGTACCTTGTTCTTGAGTGCAAGAGAAGGAATGCCTTGGCTGTAAGCATTCTTCACGAAGGTTCAGGAGAAGACCACCCTTGAGTACAAAGCTGAAATTAAGTAAGCTTTGTCGTTTCCCGCGTTAAGGGAATCGAGTGAAAAGGTTTAATCTTTTCAATTGGGTGGAACCACGGGAGCAGACTCTCGTCCCTTTGCCGGGACGAGGGTTTTTTACGTTACAAAATTTGTTGGGAGTGATAAAAATGGTTCAAGTGACATTAAAAGATGGTTCAATTCGCGAAGTTGAAAAAGGGACGACGCTGGCTGGTTTGGCTGCTTCCATTTCACGCGGCTTAGCAAAAGCGGCTGTTGCAGGTAAAGTGAATGACAAGCTGAAAGATCTTTCTTATCCGCTTACGGAAAATGCGGCAGTGGAGATTGTGACCCTTGACAGTGAGGAAGGACTGGAGGTCCTCCGGCATTCAACGTCCCATTTAATGGCTCAGGCGGTTGAAAACTTGTTTCCTGGGACAAAGTTTGGTATAGGGCCGGCGATTGCTAAGGGATTTTATTATGATTTTGATTCTGAGCACGTTTTTACCCCGGAGGATTTGGAGAAAATTGAGAAGGAAATGAGCAGACTCGCTAAGGAAAGTTACACCTATGAACGTAAGGAAATTTCCCGCTCTGAGGCCTTAAATTATTTTGGAGAGCGCGGCGAAGGGTATAAAGTCGAACTTATCGAAGGGCTGCCTGAAGATGCCACGATTTCTATGTATACTCAGGGCAGTTTTACGGACCTTTGTGCGGGTCCGCATATTCCTTCGACGTCGATTATTAAGGCCTTTAAATTAATGAGCTTGGCAGGTGCTTACTGGCGAGGCAATGAAAAAAATAAAATGCTGCAGCGTATTTACGGTACGGTTTTTGCTAAAGCGGCAGATCTTGAGGACTATCTGTTCAAATTGGAGGAAGCGAAACGTCGTGATCATCGCAAGCTGGGTCTGGAGCTTGATCTTTTCAGTCTTCATGATGAAGGCCCAGGGTTCCCTTTCTTCCATCCCAAAGGAATGGTTTTGCGCAATGCCCTTGAGGATTTCTGGCGTCAGGAACATCGCAAACGAGGTTATCAGGAAATTAAGACTCCTATTATCCTCAATCGCTCTATGTGGGAACAATCGGGACACTGGGATCACTACAAGGAAAATATGTATTTCACCAAGATTGACGAACAGGATTATGCCGTTAAGCCGATGAATTGCCCGGGCGGTATGATTATGTACAGAACCAAATTGCGCAGCTATCGGGATTTGCCTCTGCGAGTCGGAGAACTGGGACTTGTTCATCGCCATGAACTTTCGGGAGCCCTTCATGGTCTGCTGCGGGTCAGAAACTTTACTCAGGATGATGCGCATATCTTTATGCTTCCGTCTCAAATTAAAGAAGAGCTTCTTGGAGTTATGGAGCTGGTGGATACCTTCTACAAAGTGTTCGGTTTTGAATATCACGTGGAGCTGTCTACTCGCCCCGAAGATTCCATGGGTTCTGATGAAGATTGGGAAACCGCGACTCGGGCCCTCCAAGAGGCGCTTGAGGAAAGAGGCTTAGAGTATAAGATAAATGAAGGTGACGGAGCTTTTTACGGACCTAAGATCGATTTTCACGTCAAGGATTGCCTCGATCGAACCTGGCAATGCGGGACTATCCAACTTGATTTCCAAATGCCGGAGAAATTTGATTTGACCTATATTGGAGAAGATGGACAGAAGCACCGGCCGGTCATGATTCACCGCGTAATTTATGGAAGCATTGAACGATTCATTGCCCTCCTGACAGAACATTATGCCGGAGCTTTTCCGGTCTGGCTGGCGCCTATTCAGGTCCGTATTCTACCTATTAGCGAGCGGCATCAGGAATACGCCAGAGTGTTGGTTTCGCGTCTCAATGAATTAGATATACGAGTTGAGACAGACGAGCGCAAGGAAAAAATCGGCTATAAAATCCGGGAGGCTCAAACTGAGAAAATTCCTTATACTTTAGTTGTCGGAGATCAGGAAGCTGAGTCTGACACGGTGGCGGTACGCCGCTATGGTCAAGGAGATGCCGGGGAAAAAATGACGGTGGCTGAGTTCATTAATCTTATCCAAGCTGATATTAAAAGCAAGAAACTGTTGAACGTCCGCGGTTAATAAAAGAAAGCCAGGTACTCTGCCGCTATGATTTAAGCAGTGTACCTGTCCCTCTATTGCTGAATAATTTATTGAGGAGCAGGAATCTAACCAAGCTGTTGATGTTTAATGAATATTAGTGTGTGATATCTTTAGGAAATTGACAATATTATTGTTTAATATCTTTAGCAAGTTGACAAAGTTTGTGAGTTGATATAAAATATTCGATGTCAAGTAGAAGCCATCCGCTTCTCACCTTACGGCATAAGTCGTCAAGGTATCTTCTGGTCCTGGGCTAAATATGCGCTCATGATTGTTTAGAAGACGGGTGGTATTCATCCGTCTTTTTAATTTTGTGCCGAGATTTAAATGGGGGTGGTTTCTTATTAGCAAGGACTTAAGACTCAATGACGAAATCCGGGTTAGGGATGTCCGTCTTGTTGGGGAAGAAGGAGAACAACTTGGAATTATGGCGGTTCGGGATGCCTTGAGCCTAGCAGTCGAGAAGTCTTTAGATCTCGTGGAGATCGCGCCGACGGCCAAGCCGCCGGTCTGTAAACTGATGGATTATGGCAAGTACAAGTACGAGCAAGCGAAGCGAGATAAAGAGGCTCGCAAAAAGCAAAAGAGCATGGAAATTAAAGAAGTTAAATTGCGTCCCAATATTGAGGACCATGACTTTGAGACCAAAGCCCGTAACGCCCAGCGGTTTTTGACCGAAGGAGATAAGGTGAAGGTTACTATCATGTTTCGCGGGCGGGAAGTTACCCACCCCGAGCTTGGAAAAACGCTTTGCCTGAGGCTTGCCGAATTTTGCAAAGCAGAGTCTAGCATAGAGCGCGAACCGAAACTTGAGGGGCGCAATATGATTATGATTTTAGCTTCTGTTAAACATGACTAATACCGAGAGGGGGATACTCAAATGCCTAAAATGAAAACTCACCGTGGCGCGGCTAAGCGCTTCAAGAAAACCGGAACAGGTAAAGTTGTCCGCATGCATGGTTTTACGAGCCACATTTTGGAGAAAAAGTCGCCGAAGAGAAAGCGGAGCTTACGCCAATCAGTGGTTATGAACAAATCTGATGTTAAACGAATTAAGAATTTGATCGCTTATCTATAACGTTGCAGTTAAAAGGAGGTTTTTGGGATGGCCCGTGTAAAAAAAGGCATAACTAAGCATCAGCGACATAAAAAGATATTAAAATTGGCGAAGGGTTATCGCGGAGCAAAAAGCAAGCTTTTCCGTCCTGCGAATGAACAAGTTTTAAAAGCCTTAGCCTATTCTTATGCCCATAGAAAAGACAAGAAAGCAAACTTCCGTAAGCTTTGGATTGCCAGAATTAATGCAGCCGCTCGTATGAATGGTATTTCTTACAGTCGGCTGATGAATGGCTTGAAGAAAGCCGGCGTCACAGTTAACCGTAAAATGTTGGCAGAACTGGCGATCAGCGATGCCGCGGCGTTTACCGAGATTACAAATGTCGCCAAGGTTCAAATTAACGGCTAATTAGCGAAGGTTAAGAGGATGCAAGGGCATCCTCTTTTTATACAGACAGGCAGAAAGTATAATTTTGTTTACCTGCTTTTTGCCGGCACCATGCGACTAGGCAGCTCTTTATTTTCCATCATTGCCTCAGGGAGGTGATCATGTGCTCGAATCCGTACATAATGAACAGGTCAAATTTGTTGCTTCTTTGCAGCGGCGCAAAGTGCGGGAAGAGACTCGATTGTACGTTATTGAAGGACGGCGGTTCGTTGAAGATGCTGTTCTCAGAAATGCTCCGATCGAGAAAGTATACCTGAACTTAAAACGAGAACAAACTGGCTGGCAATCCTTGCTTGCAGAGCTAAAAAAGCGCAATATTCCCTTTGCAGAAGCGGACGAGCGGGTTTTGCGCAAAATGAGTGCAACGGAGGAACCGCAAGGAATTTTAGCCGTTGTGCGCCAAATAAAGCATACTTGGGCTGATGTCCATATCGACAGAGGATCTGTATTATTGATTTTAGACGGAATTCAAGATCCGGGCAATTTAGGCACAATTCTTCGCACTGCCCTGGCAGCCGGAGTTCGTCACGTCTGTTTGACCTCGGGGACGGTCGACGTGTATAATCCCAAGGTTTTGCGCAGTACTATGGGGGCACTCTTTTCTTTAGTTCTCCTCACGGGGGTATCTCCGGCGGATGTTATGCTTTTTTGTCAGGAACAAGGGCTGCGAGTATTTACGGGAGATACGGAAGGGCAGCTGCTTTATCGCACAGATTTCTCCAAAGGCCCCGTAGCTTTAGTCGTGGGGAATGAAGGGAACGGACCTTCAGTGACGTTTCGCAACGCCGATGTTCAAAGAGTCACGGTTCCTATGGCGCGTGAGGTGGAATCGCTCAATGTGGCCATTGCTGCGGGCATCCTGCTCTATGAAACAGTGAGGCAGAGGGATTTCTTGTAATCCGCCAGGGTGCTATGCTATAATTACATGGATTATATTAATAAATTAAATTTTCCTTTAAACAATGCGATGATCGGGTTAAAAGGAGTCCTTCTTTACAGGGAGGCAGGCCCTTGACTGTAAGCCTGCTAAGAAAGCATCCTCCTCTTAATAAGAGGTTAAAGTTCGCCCGGGAGTGGCCTTCTGATTTGTAGGCAGGCCCGGCTTCCACCGTTATCAGGAGCACAAGTGTGGCAGAAAGAGCCAAATCAGGGTGGTACCGCGAGAGAATGACGCTCGTCCCTTTTAGGGATTGAGCGTTTTTTACATTTAATCAGGCGGTTGGGACTTGGTCCAGTGAGCTGGGTGCTTAGCAGGATCTTAGATGATGGATCATTGTTTTAACGGAGACAGCAGCTTGCCCGGGAAGTTCAGAATATGGAAAGGATGGTTGACTTGAAGAAAGAAATACTTCGCATCGGAGAAGAGGCCTTGCGTGAATTGCAGGAACTCGATAAGTCGGAAGCGCTCCAGGAACTTAAAGTGAAAGTGCTTGGCAAGAAAGGATCGTTAACCGCATTACTTCGTCAAATGGGCAGCTTAAGCCCTGAGGAGCGGCCGCTTATGGGGCAGGTGGTCAACGAAATGCGCAGCCGTTTAGAAAAGGCTTGGGATGAGCGCGGCGCAGAGCTGGAGGCCATAGCCTTAGAAAAGCGTCTGGCTGCGGAGCGGATTGACATTACTTTGCCGGGCAGTCGGGTGGACCGTGGGCATTACCATCCCTTAACCCAGGTTGTCGAGGAGATTGAAGATATTTTTTTAGGCATGGGTTTTCAGATTGCTGAGGGACCGGAAATTGAGTCGGATTATTATAATTTCGAAGCCCTTAACCTACCGAAAGATCATCCGGCCCGGGAAATGCAGGACTCTTTTTATATCACGGACGAGATATTATTGCGTACTCAGACTTCGCCTGTGCAGATTCGGACCATGGAAAAGCTGCGCCCCCATCTTCCGGTAAAAATCATTGCCCCCGGAACGGTTTACCGCAACGATGACGATGCTACCCATTCCCCAATGTTTCACCAGGTTGAGGGGCTTGTAGTCGATCGGGGGATTCGCATGTCGGATCTGAAAGGAATTCTTTTGAATTTCTCGCGCCAGATGTTCGGAGAAACACGGGAGATCCGCTTGCGGCCCAGTTTTTTCCCGTTTACGGAGCCCAGCGCTGAGGTCGATGTTTCCTGCATGCTTTGTGGTGGAGCGGGATGCCGCCTCTGTAAGGGAACAGGATGGATCGAAATCTTAGGCTCAGGGATGGTTCACCCTAAGGTATTGGAAATGGGAGGGTACAATCCTAAGGACGTCACGGGTTTTGCTTTCGGCATGGGCGTAGAGAGAATTGCCATGCTTAAATTCGGTATAGAAGACATGAGGCTTTTGTTTGACAATGATTTGCGCTTCTTGCAGCAGTTTTAAGGGGGAAAGACCATGAAAGTCAGTATGGAATGGCTGCGTGAACTGGTGGATGTCCGGCAAAGCGCAGAAGAATTAGCAGAGACCTTAACCCGGGGCGGGATAGAGGTAGAGAGTGTCGAGAACCTTAATAAAGGCTTTGAAAAGGTGGTTATTGGGGAAATCAAATCCCTGACTAAACATCCTGACGCGGATAGGCTGTGGGTTTGTGGTATCAACGCAGGTCAAGAGGAGGTAACGATCGTCACAGGCGCCCAGAATTTACTGGTTGGGGACCGAATTCCTGTGGCTATGATAGGCGCCACCCTACCCAATGACTTATCCATTCGCAAGTCCAAATTGAGAGGAGTTGCCTCACAGGGTATGCTGTGCTCACGTGAAGAACTTCTGCTCGATGAAACCGTGGGTTTGGAGCGCAGTGAGGGAGGCATTTTAATCTTGCCGGCAGGGGCGCCGGTCGGGGAGAATTTTGGCAAATATTTAGGACGTGAAGACAGTGTTTTGGATTTAGAGCTCTATCCGAATCGTCCGGATTGTTTGGCAATGGTCAATGTCGCCCGTGAAGTTGCTTCGCTTACCGGAAAGCAACCTCATTTGCCGAAATGGGTCGATGCGGAAAGTGAACTATTACTGCCCGTTGCCGAGGATTTTCAGATTATCCTTGAAGAGGAAGATCTTTGCCGGCGCTATGCGGGCCTGGTCGTCGAGGATGTTCACATTGCTCCTTCGCCGGAGTGGATGCAGCGAAGACTGAAAGCGGCAGGAGTTCGTCCGATCAGCAATATTGTTGATATAACCAACTACTGTATGCTGGAAATGGGGCAGCCTTTGCATGCCTTTGACCGGGATAAAATCGCAGGAAACATTCACGTTCGCAGCGCTAAGGCCGGAGAAAAGGTTGTCACTCTGGACGGAGCCGAACGAGCCCTTCAGGCGGATACCCTGCTCATCGCCGATGATCATAAAGCCCTGGCAGTAGCAGGTGTCATGGGTGGCTTGGACAGTGAGGTAACGGAGGATACGAAACGTTTGCTGGTCGAGTCCGCGCATTTCGCCGGGGTCAGTATTCGGCGAACAAGCCGCCGCTTAGGACTCAGGTCTGAAGCTTCGAACCGCTATGAGAAGGGGGTCAACCCTTATGGCTGTGTTGCTGCTTTAGGCCGCGTTTGTGATTTGTTGCTGGAATTGGGGGCTGGACGTCCGGTGGCTTTTCTGGATGAGCTTAAAACTCTCCCCCCACGCCGCCAAATTAAGCTTTCGGTTCAGCACACTGCTGATGTCTTAGGTGTGGAGTTAAAGGATTCGGAGATTCGGAGAGTTTTAGATGATTTAAATTTCGTGTATCAGGAAGAAGAGGGAATCTTTGACGTGGAGATTCCCACGTATCGGGCGGATCTGGAGATTGAGGAAGACCTCATGGAAGAAGTTGCCCGCTTGACAGGATATGACCGTATTCCCACAACCTTGCCGCAAGGGGATCAGACTCAGGGAAGCAGAACCGCTGAACAGGAGTTTCGCCGCCGGCTGCGTAAAGTGCTTGTTCAATCCGGAATGGACGAAGTCATGACTTATACCTTTACGGGTGCGGCGAGGGATGCCAAGTGGGGAAGTGTCGAACATTCGATTCCCCTGCTTAACCCCTTGCGGGAAGAGCTCAGCGTAATGCGCACTTCGCTTGTGCCCGGACTTCTGGAAGTTGCCTCTAAAAACCTTGCCCGGCGCAACACAGAGGTCAGCATTTTTGAGGTTGGGACAACGTATTGGGGTGAAGAGAAGCCCTTGCGTCAACTTCCCCGTGAGGTGCTGCGGGTAGCTGGGGTAGCTGTCGGAAAAAGCGGCAGACATTGGCTTAAACCGGCGGTAAATTACGATTTCTATTATGTTAAAGGAATTTTGGAAGAGATAGCCCGGGAGTTCGGACTGAAGCTGGACTATCGGCTGCCTGACAATCGCCCGCTCTTACATCCCGGACGTTCAGCGGATGTCTACCTCCGCAACGAATGTATCGGTTTCCTGGGAGAGATGCATCCTGCGGAAGAAAAGGAATGGGCACTGGAGCGGGCAGTGTTATTCGAATTAGACGTAGCCGGGATGTTCACCCATAAGCGGCCGGTCGTACGTGCCCAATCTATTCCGCGTTTTCCGGCGATTAATCGCGACCTGGCTGTCGTAGTGCCTTTGGAAACCTCGGCAGAGGCTGTGATGGCTAAGATTCGCAAGCTCGGAGGAGAGTTGCTGCAGAAGGTGGAAATATTTGATGTCTATACCGGGAAGTCTATTCCTGAAGGCCGTAAAAGTCTTGCTTTTTCCTTGAAGTATCAGTCCTTGGAACGCACTTTGACCGATGAAGAAGTAAATATCTTGAATTCGCGCATTTTAGAGGGAATTCAGCAGGAATTTGACGCCGAATGGCGAAAATAGAAAGCAATTCAGCAAAGTAGCACGAAGAGAGCGAGGGAAAATTGTGACACAGGAATCTGTCAAAATTGCCGTTGAGATTTTTGGAGAAAAGCATGTGGTTCGCGGTGAAGGTACTGCAGCGTATATTCAGAGTCTGGCCCATGAAGTAGACAAAAAGATGCGTTTAATTTCTCAACGGCTTCCTCGCTTAGGCGTTCACCAAGTTGCAATTTTAACGGCGCTGAATTTGGCAGACGACCTTGCTAAACTGCGGGAAGAGCAAGAAACCTTAATGCAACTGTTGGGCGAAAAAACAGAGTGATATGGAGCTGGTAAAATTGAGACCCTGATCCGGGCATAAATACCCAATGGGCAATTTAAAACTGGAAGGCTATAAAGAAGACTTGATTCAGGTGGAGTTTTAACTTCATCTGAATCTTAGTCGCCCTTATCCAGGGACTTAGTCGCTCTTAACTCACCGCTTGCAGAAGCGGAGTCTTAGAGCGGATTAGTCAGCGGATAAAAAAATGAGGTGCACTGCTTGGTGTACCTCATAACTATTTTGTGCTGGGAATAATTGTTTACCTTTATCCAGCCCTATTGCTAAAGCTACAAATTGTACATCTCTACTGTAAACAATTATAATAAGAATGTTGAGGGAATAAAGAAGACTTGATTCAGGTGGAGTTTTAACTCCATCTGAATCTTAGTCGCCCTTATCCAGGGACTTAGCCGCTCTTAACTCATCGCTTGCAGAAGCGAGAGTCTTAGAGCGGATTAGTCATCGGATAAACAAGATATTGAGGGTTGGAGCGTAATAAGTTAATGGAAATTCGAGAGGATTTGTTAAAGCAAAAGAAGTCACGCCCCCTGGAGCTTTTGGCGCCTGCAGGGAGTTTTGAAGCCTTTAAGGCAGCGGTGGAAAACGGTGCCGATGCTGTCTACCTGGGAGGAAAGAGCTTTAGTGCCCGGGCCAGTGCTGCCAATTTCGATTTAGACGAGCTGCGCAAGGCAGTTCGCTATGCTCATGAACGGCAAGTTAAAGTCTATGTGACGGTTAATATATTAATCGCAGATCAGGAATTCGGAGAATTGCTGGATTATCTTTACGCTTTGCATGAGATCAGAGTCGATGCCGTAATTTTACAGGATTTAGGGGTTGCCGGGCTCATTCAGGCGGTTCTGCCGGAATTAGAAACCCATGCCAGCACGCAGATGACTATAAATACCACGTGGGGTGTTCAGCATTTGGAAACCCTCGGCTTTGCTCGGGTCGTGCTGGCTAGGGAAACCTCGGCTGCCGAAATAGAAACTTTGGCTGAAAACACACCGTTAGATCTAGAAGTCTTTGTTCATGGTGCTCTTTGTGTGTGTTATTCCGGGCAGTGTTTGATGTCAAGCTTTATCGGAGGGCGGAGCGGTAACCGTGGTACCTGTGCGCAGCCTTGCCGGATGACCTACCAGCTTGTCAATCAAGACCAGGAAAACTTGCTGGCCGGAAAAAGTTTAGGCGAACATTTACTAAGTCCCAAAGACTTGAATTTAGCCGAAGATTTGACAGAGTTAAAACGTATTGGTGTTCACTCTTTGAAAGTTGAAGGCCGAATGAAACGACCGGAATACGTGGCCACGGTAATCCGGCTTTACAAGCAGGCGATTGAGCGAATTGAAAGTCGGCCCGAGGGAGCTCCGTTACTTACCCCGGAAGAGCATCAAGAATTATTGCAGATTTTCAACCGCGATTTTACACGGGGCTATTGGCAGGAAAATCCCGGCGCCGACCTCATGAGCTATAGTCGCCCGAACAATAGGGGGACGCGTTTGGGACGTGTGGTTCGCTTCGATTCAGGTCGCTTAGCCCTCAAATTAGAGGCGGTCTTAAATCCCGGAGATGGAATTGAATTGTGGACAGGACGGGGAAGAGAAGGGGTTACCGCAGGTGAAATCCGGAAAGATAAGAATCAGGTTAATAAGGGTTTGCCCGGGGAAACTGTAGAGATAGACTTCAGCGGATCAGCTCATCCGGGAGATCGGGTATTTAAGACCAATGATGCCAGATTAATGGAAAAAGCCCGTGAAAGTTTCCAGGAGGGCAAGGAACAGCGTAAACGTTCTCTGAAGATGTCCTTAAGCGGTCGTATTGGTGATAAAATGTCTTTGGAAGTCGCGGAAGGTGAACGAAAGGTTAGGGTGAATTCCTCCAATCCGGCTCAAAAAGCCTTGAAACGGCCCTTAACCTGGGATTATGCTTATCAGCAGCTGGGACGGCTGGGTACCACGCCTTTTTGGCTGGATAGGCTGGACTTAGATGTCGAGGAAGGTCTTATGCTGCCGGTAAGCGATCTCAATGAAATGCGTCGGCTGGCGGTGGAAGAATTGCTTCTGGAGGCAACGCAACAAACTGTTGAGCGTTCTGTTTACCGCCAAAGAGTCGTTCGCTGGAGGGAGCGGCAGGAGCAAGAGCGTTCAGCTTCTAAAGCACCGCTGATTTCTCAAGTCTCTGTGGCTGTAAGCGATCCCGAAACCCTCCGGGCAGCTCTAAAGTCAGGTGCCAAACGGGTGTTGATCGCTGGAGAACACTGGCGCTCACGACACGGTTTCCAATTGGACGAGATTCGCTCGGGGTTTGAAACTTGCCGGAAGCAAGGAGCTGATTGCAGCTGGAGACTGCCGCGTGTTCTAAATGAAGCCCAAAGTGCCGGCCTTTTGACAGACCTGCGCAAGGCGGCTCTTTGGCCGGATAAACCTAAACTTATGATAGCAAATCTCGGAGAACTTGAAATGATGCGTTCTGTGGATGGTGAATGGCCATTCGAGACGGATTATTCCTTAAACGTTTTTAATGAAGCCACGCTTGCCCAGCTATTGCGCACAGGAGCACAAGCGGTAACCTTATCCCCCGAATTACATCATGAACAACTAGCTCCTTTAGCAAAATGGGGAAGAACAGAATACTTGGTTTTTGGAGATCTGGAGATGATGGTCAGCGAATATTGTCCTGTAGGTTCGACCTTGGGTGGAAAACAGGGAGACCGCTGCGCCGGCATATGTCGCAAAGAACCTCATTATCTAAGAGATCGTCTGCGTTATGATTTTCCAATCGAAATGGATTTGGAATGCCGGATGCACTTGTTTAATGTCAAGCTTCTCAATTTATACGAAGAATTGCCTCAAATCAAGCGTATGGGCGTTTCCAACATTCGCTTGCAGCTAACGCGCCAATCTCCTGAACAAGTGCGTCAGATTGTAAGAATTTTTCTGGAGGCATGGGATGGCCTGCAGCTCGGAAAAAGGGCCTTATGGACTCCGGATGAAGGAATGGCGGAGCTGAGTGCTCTCTTTCCCCAAGGCTTTACGAAAGGGCATTTTTTTCGGGGAGTATTATAAATAATTTTTAAGACAGTAGTATCATCTCAGCGTCAAGTT
The DNA here is from genome assembly GCF_030954495.1 of Candidatus Desulfosporosinus nitrosoreducens. Taxonomy (GTDB): domain Bacteria; phylum Bacillota; class Desulfitobacteriia; order Desulfitobacteriales; family Desulfitobacteriaceae; genus Desulfosporosinus; species Desulfosporosinus nitrosoreducens. The sequence continues at coordinate 27,756 of NZ_JAVHUW010000010.1, forward strand.
TGGAGCAACTGGGAAGGGAGATACGAGCTGACAATCAGGGATTGTTTTTATGACTACGAGGAGGAACTATGGGAATCGAAGATAAAGTATTAATCAAACTGGATTTTCCCAAGGTATTGGCACGCTTGGCCGAATATTGCCTTCTTCCGAGGGCCAAGGAATTGGCCGGGGAGTTAACGCCGAAGGTTGATTGGGAGGCTGTACGGTTAGGCCTCCAAGAGACGGATGAAGGAAAAAATCTTTTGCGCGGAAACCCTCTCTTTTCTGTTCGTGGCGCCAAAGAGATACGCCCCTATCTTGAGCGCTGCCTGCGCGGAGGGATAATCCATGGCGAGGAGCTCCTGGAAATACGGGAAACCTTGCTGGTGGGGCGAAAGCTTAAACAACAGTTTCAGGAATCCCAAGAAGATTTCCCCAGACTCTGGGAGCTCACGCTCGCTATTGAACCGCAAAAAGGTCTGGAAGATGAGATTTCGCGCTGTATTGCGGAGGATGGAAGCGTTGCGGACAATGCTTCTTCCGAATTGGCAGAATTGCGGCGTGCCATCCACCGTTTGCAAAATCGCATCCGTGAGACCTTGGAAGGGACTTTGCGCAATCCCGCTTATCAAAAAATGCTGCAAGATCCCATCATCACACAGCGTTCGGATCGTTATGTTATTCCAATAAAGCAGGAATATCGCACAGTTTTCCCGGGTATTGTTCATGACCAATCGGCGAGCGGAGCAACTTTGTTTATCGAACCTACGCCTGTCGTTTACTTAGGGAATGAACTGCGCGAAGTCATTTTAAAAGAACAGCGCGAGGTTCAGCGTATTCTGCAGACGCTTTCTTTTCAGGTGGAAGCTCGGGCGGAAGCGATTGCCGAGTTGCACGAATCTCTGGCGAAACTGGATCTCGTGGCAGCCAAAGCTCATTTGAGTGTGGCAATGAACGCGGGGGCTCCGGAATTGGTTTCAGGTCAGCAATTAAAACTTGTGCAAGCCAGGCATCCTTTGATTGAAGGTACCGTTGTTCCGCTTTCCGTTGAATTGGGGATCGAGTTTGATACTTTGGTTATTACCGGGCCTAATACCGGAGGGAAAACGGTGGCTTTAAAGGTTATTGGTTTAATGGCGGCCATGACACAGTCAGGTTTGCATATTCCTGCGGAAAGTGATTCGCGTATGGGAGTCTTTACCCAGATTTTTGCGGACATCGGAGATGAGCAAAGTGTTGAGCAGTCTCTTAGCACCTTTTCCGGTCATATGAAAAATATTGTGGAAATCATTGAAAGGTCCGATGAGCGTTCTTTAGTTTTGCTCGACGAAGTGGGGGCAGGGACAGATCCGACGGAGGGAGCGGCACTGGCTATGGGCATTCTTGCGGAATTGCATGCACGGGGGTGCCGGACAGTCTCCACGACGCATTATGGAGCCTTAAAAACTTTTGCCTACGAAACGCCGCGTGTGAAAAATGCCTCCGTGGAATTTGATACGGAGACGTTGCGCCCCACGTACCGCTTATTGATCGGTATTCCCGGCAAGAGCAACGCTTTTACAATCGCCGGAAGATTGGGGCTAAGCGAGCAAGTCCTTGAGCGGGCTAATACCTTTGTGACAGAACGGGAAATGCAGGTTGCCGATCTGATTGAGAATCTGGGAGAAACTCATCGGGAAATCGAGCTGGAAAAACAAAAGGCGGAATCCGGGCGCCAGGCTGTAGAACAGCAAACAAAGGCTTTGGAGGAAAAGTCGCAGCGTTTGGATGAAGATTACGAACTTATAATGTCTTTAGCAAAAGAAGAGGCCAATGAGCTTGTGCGGGCGGCCAAACGTGAAGCGGATGCTATCATTGCCGAGCTTAAAGAAGCGCTTAAAAAAGAGAACAAACAACAACAAGATATTGAAAAGGCCCGCCAGGGATTCCACAAAATCTCTGCTAAACTCGAAAAAAGCCGATCGCTTCAACAGAGCGGCGGGGGATTAACAATGGACCAGCTTAAGCTGGGACAGACGGTACAGATGACGAAACTGAAACAGAAAGGGCAAATTCTGAAACTGCCCAATGCCAATGGTGAAGTTCTCGTACAAGCAGGGATTATGAAAGTAATGGTGCCGCTGGCGGAATTAAAATTGGCTCGGGAAGAGAAGATGACGCCGCCGAAAGCTTCCCGGAAAGCGAATCTGGGTTTGCAAAAAGCAGAGGAAATTAGAAGTGAAATTGACCTGCGGGGCATGCTGGTTGAAGAAGGAACGGAAGTGCTGGACAAATATCTGGATGACGCCGTTCTGGGTGGAGTCGGGTTGATCTATGTGATTCACGGCAAAGGAACAGGTGCCATGAGAGCGGGAATTCAGGATTTTCTCAGAGGGCATCCGCATGTCCGGAGTTTTAGACTTGGAGAGTACGGAGAGGGAGACAGCGGGGTCACGGTTGTTGAATTAAAATAGCAAAAAAGGGTGTAACAACGTTTGAAGTATGTTACACCCTTTTTATTTTGGAGTTGCTGAAGGTTACATAACCTTCAGCAACTTAGTTTTGGAGCACGGGTAATTTTAAATGGAATCAAACTGTGCCCTGTTTTTTAAAACTTGAAACGGAAAGTCAATCTGTTATCGTCAATTTAACACTTCCTGAAGGCGGCCCGACTCCTGAGCCGTTGCGGTTTTGGAAAGCCGCAGAGAAGACATAATCCCCGGGAATGGGAGGCTTGCCGTTTTCGGCGAGGGAGATAGAAATGGACGTTGTTTTGGAGTTGGAAGCATTAATTGCAAAGCTTTCCACAGTGGCCTGGCCGGAACGCTGCAAGTAAAAAACCGTTGAGTCGTGGATATTGTCAGCTGGGACCGTCATAGGGATAACGGCGGTGTAGGTTTTTGGATCATAAGTCACATGACCGAGGGTTGGCGTGGGAAGAGTAGGGTCCACTTGAGAGTTATTGGTGTCCGGGGGAGCTTGGCTGTTCGAATCAGGCTCAGTTGAAGGCTCAGGCGCCAATTCGGTTGGCGGCTTGTACGGAGCTTCACTGGGTGGCCAGGTCCAAGAGGGGTCGCGATTCGGTAAATTTAAGAAGGTTTTCGTGATGACGTTTTTGGTTTTGCTGTTTGCCAACATGTTCGGATGGTCAGCGTCGACATCCTTCTGCACCCAAACGTCGCTGACACGAGTGGGAAGATCCCCTTGAGCCGCGATTTCAGTGGAAATAAATGCCGAGGGAGTCAGGCTGCTTGGGAGGAGCCCGGATTTTGTATCAAAGTTTCCGCTTACAATGCCGGCAGGCTCTTTAAACTCTGTTTGAACAGGGAGTTCCTGAAGAGCGACAGTCATGACCTTTTTCCAAATTTGAGCCGGGTAACTGCCGCCATAAACATTCCGCAAATAATGTTGCCCGTCCGGGTCGGAGTCGTACCCCATCCAGACGATTCCGGTGATATTGGGGGTATATCCGGCAAACCAGGCGTCAGGATTGCCGGATTTATTGCCATATTTCACGGGGTCTAAGGATGTGGTTCCGGTCTTGCCGGCAATAGCCCAGTTGCCGATCTGAGCGCTGTAAGCCGTACCGTCGGTGACTACGCTTCGCAGCATGTTGTTTATGATATAGGCGGTTGTTTCCTTCATAACACGGTTTTTTAAGATTTTCGGTGTAATAAGCGGGTTGTCTTTGGAATCGTTAACTTTAACGATGGCATGGGTTGTCACACTGACACCGTTGTTGGCGTAAACGCCGTAGGCTGAAGCCATATCTAAGGTTGAGACTTCCGGAGTACCCAGCGCCAGGCTTAAAACGCGGTCTTTGTCTTCCAAGGGGAGGCCTAAATTGTCTTTGCCAAATTTCCAGCCGTAATCTATCCCGATGAGATTTAATAGTTTAACGGCATAGACATTGACCGAGTCTTCCAGGGCATAACGCATCGTAATTAAACCCTTCCACCCTTTGTCGATGGTATCAAAATCGGTGGGCGCCCAGACCTGGCCATTTCCTCCATTGTAACTTACCGGCATATCGTCGAGTACAGTTCCGGGGAAATACCCGCCTTTCTCGATGGCGGGCCCATAAACGACTAGAGGCTTGATCGTCGATCCGGGTTGCCGCTTCGACTGCCAGGCTCGGTTTAACCCGCGTGTCGTGTATTCCCGCCCTCCGACCATCGCCAGAATTCCGCCGGAGGTTGGATCAATTACTGTCATAGCGCCTTGGATTTCCGTCTTGTCGATTCCTTTGGGAAAATTAGAGGGGTCGGCAAAGGCATCTTCGGCAGCGCTCTGAATTTTTGTGTCAATCGTTGTGTAAATCTTTAAGCCGCCACTATAAATTTGATCTGGAGTTAAGTTATAAGCTGTCTCCAATTCTTCCACAACATAATCGACAAAATAAGGATATTTGTAGCTGGCCGCGGATACCGTTGTTTTTTGAGCTCCGCCCAGTTGATTCTTCATGGTATCCACATAAGTAAAGGGAGCATCTTTATACTGATTGTACTGGCTGGCTGTGATAAGCCCGGCATCTTTCATGACTCCGAGGACGATGTTGCGGCGATTTTTAGCCGCATCAGGATGTACGTAAGGGTTGTATTGGCTCGGGGCTTGGGGTAATCCTGCCAGGAGCGCTATTTGGTCCGGTGTAAGATCCTTAAGATCTTCACCGAAATATGTTTTGGCTGCTGCCTGAATGCCAAAGGATGATTCACCTAAGAAAATTTTGTTGAGGTAAAATGTAAGAATCTCATCTTTCGTGTATTCGTGTTCGAGCTGCAAGGCCAGGACCGCTTCCTGAATTTTACGGGTTAGTGTTTTGGCGGTAGGATCTTCAATGAAGGCATTTCTGGCAAGCTGAACAGTGATGGTGCTGGCACCTTCTTTGGCACTTCCTGAGCGCAGGTCATTGAGTGCAGAGCCAATGATTCGAATAGGATCAATTCCGAAATGCTGATAGAAACGTTTGTCTTCAACCGCCACGAAGGTCTTTTTAACCAGGTCGGGAATCTGCGCGGATTCTACAACCTGACGGTTAACAACTCCATGTAATTGAGCAATTTGTATGTTGTTCTTGTCATAGACATAGGAAGTTTGCTGTTGATCGCTTAAAGAGCTGGGATCCCATTTGGGGGTTTGCGCCGCAGCGATACCCACAAAGATTCCTCCGCCGATGACCGCTAAGATAATGAGACTCACAATGGACAAGCTAACGATGCGAAGCTTCGATGACCGTTTACGACGCGGCCTCGTAGATTTTCGGGATGATGGCATACTTGAACCTCCTCTAATAAATATGAGGCTTGTGCTGTGTGGTATAATTCCTTGAATTATACCACACTTCTGCAATTCTAAGAAAATCCTTATTCTGCCTTGAAGGTAAACAGCGAATTTTGACCGGTTGCGGGCAGAGCGGAGACAGGGTATAATACTAAATAACATAACATATATTCATAATGAGAATGGTATGATTGAGAAGGAGCTTAGCGGAAGGTCAAGAGAGTCGGTGCCGGGTGCAAACCGATCCGGAAGCTAAGGGTTACGCCTCAAGACTAGAGTTAAAAGCTCTCGGTGTGGCGCCGTTAACGCTATAGAGCTGGATGCCTGTATTAAACCAAAGAACAGGCATTAATGTGGGTGGTACCGCGGAAGTGTTTTTTCGTCCCTCAACTTTAAGTTGAGGGATTTATTAATTTAAGCTCACCTTAGAAGAAGTTCTATAGGAATAATTAATAACAAGTTCCGTTATACACCGCCGCGACATTTATCCGACTAATCTGCTCTAAGACTCCCGCTTCGGCAAGCGGTGAGTTAAGAGCGGCTAAGTCCCTGGATAAGTGCGACTAAGGTTCAGATGGAGTTAAAACTCCGCCTGAATCAAGTCTTCTTTATCCTCAAATAGCTACGATTAAAAGTATATGGAGGTATTCGCTATGGATTTATTTCAGGATTTAAAAGACCGAGGCCTTATTTATCAGCATACAGACGAGCAAGCTCTTCGCAAACGTCTGGATTCCGGTCCTATCACCTTATATTGTGGATTTGACCCTACCGCTGATAGTCTGCACATAGGGAGCTTGCTGCCTATTTTGATTCTGAAGCGCTTTCAATTGGCTGGACATAAGCCTATTGCTTTGGTTGGCGGAGGAACTGGCTTGATCGGGGACCCAAGCGGTAAAGTCTCCGAGAGAGTACTTAATCCTAAAGAGATTGTGGAGCAGTGGGCTGGGAAGATTAAAAATCAGCTTAGTCATTTTTTGGATTTTGAAAGAGAGGAAAATCCCGCAATAATAGCTAACAATTACGATTGGTTAGGATCTCTTCAGGTCATAGAATTTTTGCGGGATGTTGGTAAGAATTTCCCCTTGGGTGCTATGTTGGCTAAGGATTCTGTTGAGACAAGGATGAGCAAAGGAATATCCTACACGGAATTCAGTTATATGATTCTGCAATCCTATGACTTTATGAAACTTAATGAACTGTATGGCTGCGAAATGCAAGTAGGCGGAAGTGACCAATGGGGAAATATTACGGCAGGGATCGAGTTGATTCGCCGTACCTCTGTTGACCAGGCAAAAGAAGTACATGGTTTGACAATACCTCTCGTTACCAAAAGTGATGGTGTGAAATTTGGGAAAACAGAAAGCGGAGCGGTTTGGTTAGATTCTCAAAAGACCTCTCCGTATAAATTCTATCAGTTTTGGCTCAATACGGATGATCGTGACGTTGTTAAATTCCTGAAATATTTCACGTTTATGTCCATCGCAGAAATTGCTGTTTTAGCTGAAGGAGTTGAAAAAGAACCTGAGAAGAGGAAAGCTCAGCGGGCATTGGCTACGGAGGTTACCAAACTGGTTCATGGACAAAAAGCGCTTGAACGGGCTGAAAAAATAACCGGCGCTCTCTTCGGAGGAGGATTAAAGGATCTTTCTGCGTCGGAGATTGAAGAAGGATTTAGCGATGTACCCTCTGCCACGCTGGACAGCCCTGAGATTGGGTTTGTTGACTTATTGGTGCAAGCAGGCGTGGTCACTTCGAAGCGCCAGGCCAGGGAGGCGATCGAGAATGGGGCGATCTACATTAATGACTTGCGCTGTTCCGACCTGGAAACATCCGTGCCTCAATTAGAGCGCTTGGGTGGCCAGTATCTTGTTGTACGGCGGGGAAAGAAAAATTATTATCTTATTAAATTCAAGTGATACGGTTTAATTAGGTCTGGCGAATGAGAGATTAATTTGCGCATACTCAAATCACTAAATTATGGAACTGTGGATTTTTCTGCAGTTCCATTACTTATGCTTGCAAAGCAACTATTATTTATGATAATAGTTGTATTTACGTCCTAAAACAGCAAGGTATAGCTGATTAGCGATAGAAAATATTTCCTTTTAACAAAGAACAACAACAATCGTTAAAAAAGCTGTTGACAAGACAAAAATCAAATGTTAATATATCTAAGTGCCACACAACAAAACGCCAAGCGCAAACACGCTTAAGCTGATGAAATCAGGAACAAGTTATTCTAGTATTGACATCACTGAATTGTAATGTTAAAATACAGTTCCTGCCAAAGTAAAGTGGCAAGATAATCTATGGTCTTTGAAAACTAAACAACAAGGACAGCCAATGAGAGGGACTCGCAAGAGTTCCAAAAAGAATCATGAAATCATGAGCAAGATATCAACTTCTACTGAAGAAGTGAAATAGCTTTTTTGGAGAG
>NZ_JAVHUW010000028.1 GCF_030954495.1 Candidatus Desulfosporosinus nitrosoreducens
GATTTTTTTCCTTAAGGCGTAGCAAAAGGACCAGACTGAAGCAATAGCAAGGACTAAGAAAATGATAAGCCAAGCCGGACGCATAGAAATCCCTCCATTTTAGATAGACTCTCAGCCTTGACCAAGGCATGAGGCATTGGGGCAATACCCCCTTTAAGATTTTTAAATGATAAAGATAAGGACTTTTTTGAAACTCATACCACTAGGCGCTAACCTCACCTTCTAAATAGTCTGGAATGTTCCGCAAGTGAAGCAGTTCACTTGTGAACTTTTACACTTTTTTTAAACAAAAAAATACAGGTGTGACGTTAAGTTTGTTTAACAAATTATTAATAATACACCTGCATTTTCATTATAGACAAAGACTAACATTGAGGTCGTATTATGTCAACATCTTCGACATTAAGATAATATATGGCGATTTTTTACTTAAATATAATTATTGTGTCAAAATTAGGGGAAAATTTAAAAATTTCAGAATACGGACTATTTTTTTAAAGGCCAGCCTTTTTGGGACTCTTGATACGGATAATTTTAAGAATCAATGGAGAGTTTCTAAGCCTGATAAAAGAACTTTGCTTTGAATTTTATGATTCAGTCTAAAAATATGGCGGGAAGGAGGTGTCAACTAATTTTTGGTCCATAATAAAAACCTATACTTCTCTTAAGATACAACTATATATTAAATAATAGATTAAGTTTCAAAGACGGGAAGTAACTTTTTAAATTTTCAAGCTTTAATCCGGGGGTAGACTATAAAAAAGGTATCTATCACGGCAATGACGAGGATACGAGTAAATGATAACTGAGAGCAATGATCCCCTTGGAAATAAGGTACGTTTTCTAAAAAGGACCATATCTTAAAATAAGGAGAGGGGTTTAGTGAATGAGCAACAATTATTCGGCGTTTCCTAACAACTTTTTTGATACGCCAACAAATTTCCCGCCCTGCGGAGAAGCAATTCCTATGCCGAATTTTTGTGAACCAGTTGCTTCTCCAAGCAACTGTCCCAAAGAACCTTTGAATTTTGGCATTTCATTCTTTGCTCCCGTTAGTTCCCTGCCGGGAAGTGCTTCTTTTTTTTTCCTACAACCGTTGTTAACGGGAAAGGTCTTCGCATCTCTGGGAATCCTCAGTGTTACCCAGCTGGTTCTTTTTATCATCAGTCGGGTCCTTGGCCTGCGAACGGGAATACTAAACCCAGGCACTGTCATTTCACCGGAACAGACGGTGCGCATGTCCCCTAATGATTTGCAAGATTTTCTGACTTCAGTGTCTCGTAACTATGTCCAGCCTACAACCGGTCAAATTGATGTTACAACGGGGACTGTTGAAACTCCGGAAGCCCCGCTTGTAGTTGCCTTAACGGTCTGGGGAGACTTTACAGATGTTCCTTTTGGCCCGACAGCCTTTTTTTTGCTGCCTATTTTCACTTTACCAGGCGTGCGGGGGGCTTTACCTATGTTGGTTTTGGAAATTATAACCACTATTTTTGTCCGAGCCGTTGTGCCCCCCCAAACAACAGGGGCTAAGCCTTTGAAAGAACCGGCCTCTGGAGGGCCTAAGCTGTTGCAATTTACACCGGAAAATTTAATAGACCTTTTAAACCGCTTCAGCAAACATTTCTGATAGTTTGGGGCGAAGGCTATTTAAAGGGAATAAAGCTAAATACAGTACGATCATTAATATGATTGCCGTCAGATACTTTTTTTTTTGAAAAAATTTAACTATAATATTGATGAGATCTGTTTTATAGAAAGGATTATAAAAATAGTTGAAGCAGGATTTTTGACGAGGATAAAGAGGATAAATTTGAAATTAAGTTAGACGGAGCGTATGACATGAATGTAGCTTTTTTCCTGATACCTAAAAAGGATATTGTTTACCTAAAAGAAAATTCGACAATGCGTCAAGCCTTGGAAAGGATGGAATATCATAGTTATTCCGCTGTGCCTCTCATTGATGAGGATGGAAAATATGCAGGAACTATTACCGAAGGGGATTTACTTTGGAAACTTAAAAACACCCCAGGTTTAACTTTTTATAATACGCAAGATATTTGTCTTAAAGATGTGGAGCAGCATGTCCAAAATTTGCCGGTCACAATTGATGCTCAAATCGAGGATCTGATTTCCAGGGCAGTGGTTCAAAATTTTGTACCTGTTGTTGACGATCAACAAATTTTTATCGGTATTGTACGGCGGCGTGAAATGATAGAATATTGTTCAAAACTATTGCTGCAATATAAAAAATGATTTCTAAATCAGCGGACAACTTAACATAGCTGCTTTTACGGTTTTAAAACTGAGGGAGTGTTTCATAATAATGTTCGACGACATCATTGTGAAACACTCCCTTTTTCCTTGGACAGTCAGAACAGTCTGTTGCTAGTTTGTCTTAGTCAGATTTTCTAATTGATTAACTGCAAAGTTTAAAAAACCGGCTGTAGTGGCAATAGTCAGCGGAATTAAAGTTTCAGCTGCTTGGGCGTAACTCGATTCCGAGGCCCCTTTGCTGAGGGCTACTAAAGGAAAGAGAGTTTCAGAAATTCTGGCATTATGGTCAATCCACTGAATAGCATGAGTAAAGGTTAAATATTGCCCTTTCGCGGCTGGAAACCTGTTGCAATGCTGAGTTGCCCAGGTTTCAAACTCTTTATGACCGTCAAAAATTACTCCTAAAGAGTGGTGAGGTACGCACATATCTTGAACAAGGTGCAGTGCTGCCCCCAAAAAAAACATACTTTTAGGAATGTTGCGGGGAAAGTAGGAGAGAGCTTTATTAAAGTAGAACTGGCATTCAGCGGTTGCTCCCGGCCAATGGATTATTCCCTGCTTATCCGGATGACTGTAAAAATGATTGACGTTTTTCCATCCTCGATCAGCCCAAAACAGCCCTTTCAAGAGTAAGGAGTGATAGGGCTTAAGTATCTTGGCAACAGCGGCTTTGCCGTCAGCTTCTAAGCAGGTATAGGCCTGTTCCAGACAATGACCGTGAGTTTCGCCAGGGGAGTCTATGAAATATTGCAAGGGTCCTACAGGCGCAAGAAAGATTTTAGTTATTGTACCAAGTGTCTGACCAATAATCCTTTCATACATTCATTCATACCCCTCTGCTTTGTTTAAAACCAGTTTAAAGTACGGATGTTAAGAACATATTATGGCCAGGTAAAGGAATAGGAAGTTAGAGTTATATTTTCGTAAACTGCTTAGAAGAACAGGGCTGAAAAGATTTAACCGAAACTTTACCTAAAGATCATAATAAGTTTACATTCGACGAGTAGTATAGATAGAACGGTTGCCGGAGCCTATTGGAGACTTAGGGTCTGCTTACTTCTCGCGTATATAAATATCTGATATAATACTGTCAAAATTATTTATAATAGAAAAATTAATGGCAATAAAGGAGAGGGGGGCTATTAGATGCCGATGCGTCAGAAATTCGATCATGATCTGGAAGATTTACGCTTAAATATCTTAGATTTAGGTCGGATGGTTGATGAACGAATCGCTTTAGCGGTGAGGTCTTTAATTGACCAGGATTTAAAGTTGGCTGATCAAGTTATAACCGGGGATTGCGCTGTCAATAATCTGCAAGCAGCGATTGAAGAGATCTGTATTTTTCTGATTGCTACCCAGCAACCCTTTGCACGTGATTTGCGTAAAGTAGTGGCTGGTTTAAAAATCTCCATTTACCTGGAAAGAATGGGTGATTTGTCCGTCGATCTGGCAAAATTAACTCACAGAATTGGGCAAGAACCATTAATTAAACCTTTAGTTGACATCCCTAAAATGAGCGCTCTGGTGCAGGAGATGCTTGAACTCGGCTTAAAGGCTTATGTCCAAGAGGACTGCGAAGCGGCCGCATCGACGGCCCTTATAGATGATGATGTTGATAAAATTTATTCGCGGGTTTTTGACGAACTCAAGGTAATAATGATGACAAAGCCTCAGCAGGTGAATCAAGCGAATTATCTGTTGTTTGCCTGCAGGTTCTTAGAACGCTTGGGTGATTACTGTACTAATATTTCTGAAGAAGTCGTTTATATTTGTTCCGGTAAAAGAGTTAATTTAAATGAATAGATAGTCCAATAGAGAAATTTAATTTACTTATATTAGGATGAAATATAGGATGAAACGGTTAAAACAGAATACAATAAAAATCTCCCGCACAACTTTGTGCGGGAGATTTTTATGTCTATTGTGATCAAAACCACACTGTTATGCAAGCTTTTTTGTTAAACTTAATCCTAATTGAGACGCTCGAAGTTATAACAAAATTCTGGGGGAATATTTATGCGGCAGAATGGGTTTCAGATAGAACATTGCCGGCCGAACTGTCCAAGATCCGCCTGTGACTGGCACAATCTTTTGACAATGTTGACTCAAAAACTTACTGAATTGAACCTCCAACAAGCTTTGACTGCAAAGTTCGACTCTGTGCAATTTCATCATCTTCCTAAAATTAGTCTGGCTGGCTGTCCTAACGGATGCTCTCTGCCCGATATCAAAGATTTTGGCGTGTCTGGTTATGTCGTTCCTCAGATCACCGATATACCGTGTTCAGGGTGTGAGGCTTGCGCCAGAGCATGTCTTGAGGCGGCTATAAGCAAAAAATCTCAGGGGATTGTGCTAAATACGGCACGGTGTATTTCCTGCGGGGACTGTCTGCGGGTTTGTCCTACAGGTACCTTGTCGGCAGGAGAACGGGGCTGGACTATACGATATGGCGGGAGAGTTGGCCGTCATCCTCAATTTGCCAAGGTTGCCGGCCAAGTTCTAACCGATGAGGAAGCAGTTTCTTGGATTTGCGCAGCACTGCAGTGTTATCTGGAGCAGGGCCAGCCGCAAGAACGTTTAACACATTTTTTGAATTCTTTAGAGCTTAGTCGAGTGAAGAGCGAGAGCGGGCAGAACGCCCGTGAATCCAGAGGCGCAATTTTTTAGGATCGGAAACAGTGATACTTTTCTTTTCAACATCAATCAAGTGATTATCTTTTAGCTCACTCAAAATACGGCTCACCGATTCTCTGGCCAGACTGCACATACCTGCCAGCTCTGTGGCGGATAAAGGAAGCGTAATTAGCACTCCTTCAGAAGTTGCTTGCCCGTGAACATGAGCTAAGGCATAAAGCTTAGCTCCCAAACGCAAGCGTGCGTCGCCAATTGAGAGATTTCTGATTTGACGATAAGATCGTCGCAAATCCAAGGCTAACATTTTATAAAAAAACCATAAAACTGTGGGGTTGTCTTCGATAAAGCGCAGCAAAATTTCTCGGTTTAGGGCTAAAACTTCCGTTTCTTCGATGCAAAGCGCGGCATGGGGATAGGGTCTGCCGTCCAAAACTATTTCAGGAAAGAAATTGGGGGGACTTAGCACCCGAATAATCTTTTCAGTGAATTCTCCCATTAAATATAAGCGAATTCTTCCCGATAAAAGGAAATAAACCGTGTTTCCTTCATCGTCCGCAAAATATAAATACTGTTTTGCTGCATAACGACGCGTCCGTCCGTGTGCCAAGCAAAAATCAATAAAGTTTTGAGGCAACGCTGAAAAAGGATTGCATTTAAAAAGCTCGCGAATTTGTTGCTCTTTAGCCACGTTACACCTCCGTTCTGAGTCTGTTTCGGTATTGCCTCTCTCATTATAACTTAAAGAGATGAAGTATTTGAACAAAATGTTGAGCAGATTTTGCCAGGTCAGGGAAAGATTTTTCAATATTATTCCAAACAGCGCTGTTAAATATCAAGGATAAGACTTAAGTTCTTGGAAAAACTATTCTTAGTCAAATTCTTGATTTGCAAGGGAGGAAGGATATGGGCACTCACAAGAAAGTTTCGCGGCCGAAGTCTCCGGTTACCATACATGACCCCCACTTTACCGATTTTGATATCCAAAAAGAACGAAACATTCAAAAGCCTCTTCCCAGAAGAGTAAGTAAATAAGCAAATATTAGGAATCCGAGTAAATGAGGAGTGTACTTCAGGTGCACTCCTTTCCCTATGAGGCCCTGAAGAAGGATTCCCTATTTTTCTGTCGAATAATATTACCTATACAGAAATTTCGGGAGGGTCTAACCGATGTTGCTGGAGGGACAGTCCGGGCCAATTTCGATCGAAGAAATACTTGATAATACTAATAATGCTGTTATTGCCGTCAATCCTCAAGGGCAAATAATCTATGCCAACCGGGCGGTATATAATATCTTGCAAATTGCGGATCGAGATCTTGTCGGGCAGTCGATTACGACCTATTTCCCCGGCACGGGGTTATTAAGAGTTTTCGAGAATGGAATTGCCGAGTTAGGTCAGCAGATGACGATTAACAATATAGTTTTATTAAGCAATCGTACGCCTATTTATGTTCAGGGTGAATTAGTCGGTGCCGTTGCAGTATTTCAGGATATTACCGTTCTGCAAAACCTGATTGATAATCTTGTCATAGAACATGAGAAAACTAAACAACTTCAGCGTACGCTCGAAGTTGTTTTAAACACAGCTTATGACGGGCTTATTGTTACCAATGACAAAGGAATAGTAACGATGACCAATCAGGCTTTTGCCAATTTTTTTAATAAGTTTCCCGCAGACATGATTGGCAAACACATTATGGATGTCTATCAAAATCCCAAATTCACCGATGTTCTGGAGACGGGTCAGCCTGTTCATGGCTACATTCACGATCTAAATGGTCATGAAATCATTGCCAGCAGAATCCCTATTACTCAGGATGGAAAAATTGTCGGAGCTTTGGGCAAGGTTGTTTTTAAAGATGTGGATGAACTTTATGCTTTAACTAAAAGGGTTAATTCCCTGCGCTCAGAGCTGGATTATTATAAAAAGACTGTTTTAGAAAAGAATTTTTCAGCCTTGGAACTTTTAAAAGGCAAAAACCCCCATATGATTTCTTTGGTGCAGACTGCCCTTCGAGTGGCAAAGTCCGGATCAACTGTTCTCTTGAGAGGAGAAAGCGGAACCGGAAAAGAGTTGTTTGCTCAATTACTTCATTCAGAAAGTTTAAATAGACACGGTCCATTTATTAAAGTAAATTGTGCCGCAGTACCGGAAAATCTGCTCGAATCGGAACTGTTTGGCTATGAAGACGGCGCTTTTACCGGCGCTCGCAAAGGAGGGAAGATTGGAAAGTTCGAACTGGCAGACGGCGGAACGCTGTTTCTCGATGAAATTGGCGATATGGAAATAGCGATGCAAGTCAAATTGCTGCGTGTTATTCAAGAACGTGAAATTGAACGTCTCGGAAGCAATAAGCCACGAAAAATTAATGTTCGGCTTATAGCTGCGACCAACCGTGATTTAGAAACGATGATACGGGAGAAACAGTTTCGCGAGGATCTCTATTATCGCTTGAATGTTGTCGCCTTAACGATTCCGCCCTTAAGGGAGAGAATCGATGATTTGGAAGCCTTGATCGAGACTTTTATTAAGAAGTTCAATTTGCAATTTGCCCAATCTGTGACAGGTGTAACCGATGAAACGAAAAGTGTTTTGATGAAGTATCGCTGGCCGGGCAATGTTCGCGAACTGGAGAATATTATTGAACGAGCATTTAATATGCTTGATGGAACCGAAATCCAACTAAAGCATTTGCCAAATTATTTGCAGATTTTAGCCGGTCATGAAGCTCGGCCTTTTTCAGGCGGGTCGCTTGACAGTATTTTGAGTGCCGTTGAAAAACAAGCTTTAATTTATGCTTTAGATGCTGCTCACGGGAATAAAGTTCAAGCGGCAAAGAGCTTAGGGCTATCGCGGGCGGGTTTGTACAAAAAACTAGTAAAACATAACCTTCATTAAATTCAATTATTTTTAACATACTTCTTAATAAGTTATGGTCAGAATATTTAAACCGAATATGTTAACGAACACAGACATGTCTATGTTTGTAGACACCCATGTTATTATAAGGACATGCATAGAATTACTTGAATCTCGGTTTTCATAGTGTAAACTAATGTATACAGCCCTTGTCTAATTTTTAAAAACCATCTCAGGTAGACATTATATAGAAAAGCTTATCATGGCAGGAATTCAAGATTCAGAATCTATTGAATAAATAAATGGCACGAAAATTGCATTAAGATTCGGTCGATTCGGGAATCACCCATTTCTGCGGGATTATAAATTTGAATAGAAAAAGGAGGAGCATTAGTGAAAACAATCATGGTTATCGGGGCAGGACAAATGGGTGGCGGGATCGCCCAAGTCGCAGCTCAAGCGGGTTACAAAGTTATTTTGAACGACATCAAAGAAGAATTCGTAAATCGTGGCTTTGGAATTATTGAGAAGAACCTAAACCGTTCTGTAGAAAAAGGAAAGCTGAAAGCTGAGGAAAAAGGAGACATTTTAGGTCGCATCACAAAATCAACTTCTTTGCAAGATGCCGCTGCGGCAGATTTGGTGATCGAAGCTGCTGTAGAAAATATGGCAATTAAAGTTCAGGTGTTTTCCCAACTTGATGTCATTTGTCCCGAACATACAATTCTTGCCACAAATACTTCATCGCTTCCTATTACAGAAATTGCAGCCTGCACTAAGCGCCCGGAAAAAGTGATCGGGATGCACTTTATGAATCCTGTTCCCGTGATGAAACTTGTTGAAGTCATTCGCGGCTTAGCAACGAGTGATGAAGTCTATAACCTCATCCAAGATTTAAGCCTAAAAATGGGCAAAACTCCCGTAGAGGTTAACGATGCTCCAGGTTTTGTCGCCAACCGTATTTTGATTCCCATGCTGAATGAAGCCGTTTATACGCTTTATGAAGGAATCGCAACCGTTGAAGCTATTGATGACGTCATGAAATTAGGAATGAACCATCCAATGGGCCCGCTGGCCTTAGCGGATTTGATTGGTCTTGACACTGTCTTGTCAATTATGGAAGTTCTCCATGAAGGACTGGGCGATAAATATCGTCCTTGCCCCTTACTCCGAAAATATGTTAAAGCCGGCTGGCTGGGACGCAAGACCGGTCGAGGTTTTTATCAATACGAGGCGTAACTATCCAAGCTTATAGAACTTTTCGAGGCAAAGTTTTGGAGAGATAGACGCGCACTCAAGGAATCATTTTTTATTAAGATCCGTAAAAACAAGGGGGTCAAAGCGTGGAGTACGCAAATCTTTTGTTAGAACGTCAAGGCAATGTTGCTATCCTAACCATTAATCGCCCGAAAGCTTTGAACGCTTTAAATAGCGACACATTATCAGAACTGTCCACTGCTCTCGATGAGTTAGGGAGGGATTCTGGTGTCAAGGTTGTGATTGTCACCGGGAGTGGCGAAAAGGCCTTTATCGCAGGAGCGGATATTTCTCAAATGAAAGATTTTACTCCCTTAGAGGGCCGACGCTTTGCTCAATTGGGACAAGCGACGTTCCGCAAGTTTGAACTCTTACCTCAACCTGTGATTGCGGCTGTCAACGGTTTCGCTCTGGGCGGAGGATGCGAATTAGCAATGGCTTGCGACATTCGTCTCGCCAGCGAAAACGCCAAATTTGGTCAACCGGAGGTAACCTTAGGGCTTACTGCCGGTTTTGGCGGTACACAGCGCTTACCTCGTTTAGTTGGTACAGGACTTGCCAGTGAATTATTGTTTACCGGTGATATTATTGATGCGCAGGAAGCTTACCGCATAGGGCTGGTGAATCGCCTTTAT
This sequence comes from Candidatus Desulfosporosinus nitrosoreducens, assembly GCF_030954495.1. Taxonomy (GTDB): domain Bacteria; phylum Bacillota; class Desulfitobacteriia; order Desulfitobacteriales; family Desulfitobacteriaceae; genus Desulfosporosinus; species Desulfosporosinus nitrosoreducens. Next base: position 9,666 of record NZ_JAVHUW010000028.1, read on the forward strand.
CCGGCGGATTCTCTTCTGGCAGAAGCCCAAAAACTCGCTCAGAGAATTGCCGGACGAGCCCCTGTGGCGGTACAGTTAAGTAAAACTGCCATCCAACGAGGAATTAATCTGGATTTAGATAGTGCTCAGGCCTATGAAGCGGAAGTTTTCGGCCTTACTTTTAGTACGTCGGACCAAACGGAAGGCTGCACTGCTTTTGTAGAAAAACGAAAGCCTGCTTTTGAAGGACGTTAGAAACGCATTTTATGCATAAAGAAATTGGAGGGTGACTTATGAATTTCGATTTAACTGAAGACCATGTTATGATGCGCAAAATGGTGCGCGATTTTGCCGAGAAAGAATGCGCTCCAGGTGCGGAACACCGCGATGAAACAGAAGAATTTTCTGTAGAGATTTGGAAAAAGGCCGGGGAGCTTGGCCTTGCCGGTATCACTTTTCCTGAAGAGTATGGCGGTGTAGGCGCGGACTATATTTCTTATGCTATCGCTGTTGAGGAGCTTTCCAGGGTTGATGCATCTGTGGGCGTAACGATCTCCGCGCACTCCAGCCTTTGTGCGAACCCTATTTATAAATTTGGTACGGAAGCACAAAAGAAAAAATATCTCGTTCCTTTAGCCACAGGTGAAAAACTGGGAGCTTTTGGCTTAACAGAGCCCATGGCAGGTTCGGATGCTTCCGGAACAAGAACAACGGCAGTTCGTAAAGGTGACGAATACATCTTAAACGGCAGCAAAATATTTATTACTAATGCTTACTATGCCGATACCTATGTGGTTACGGCGCAAATGGATAAAAGTAAAGGAAACCGGGGAATCGCTGCCTTCATTGTGGAAAAGGGAATGCCAGGGTTTTCCTTTGGTAAAAAAGAGAAGAAGATGGGAATTCGTTCCTCGGCTACTTATGAATTAGTCTTTGAAGACGTTCATGTACCTGCTGAAAATCTGTTGGGTGAAGAGGGTCAAGGCTTCAAAATTGCTATGCAGACTCTGGACTTCGGTCGAATCGGCATCGCTTCCCAAGCTTTGGGCATCGCTCAAGGTGCCTATGAGCAATGCATGAAGTATACAAAAGAACGTGTGCAATTCGGCAAAGCTATTTCAGAGTTCCAAAACACCCAGTTTAAACTGGCAGATATGGCTACTCAAATTGAAGCAGCCCGCTTGCTTGTTTATAAAGCCTGCAAAATGGCGGATCAGCATGTTCCCGTTTCCAAGGCTTCGGCAATGGCCAAATTATTCGCCTCTGAAACGGCAATGGCTGTGACTACCATGGGAGTTCAACTCCACGGAGGATATGGCTATACTCGTGAGTATCCTGCTGAGCGCATGATGCGGGATGCGAAAATTACCGAGATTTATGAAGGAACTAATGAAATTCAACGCGTCGTTATCAGCAGCCATATCCTGAAAGGATAATCCACTCGTTGTCAGAGTTTCTAAAATATTGCTGTAGGAGATGACTTAATGAGAGACGTTGTTATCGTTAGCGCAGTTCGTACGCCAGTGGGTTCTTTTGGTGGGGCATTAGGACAGATTCCTGCCGCCGAATTAGGAGCCATTGTCATTAAGGAAGCGCTCAAAAGAGCCGGAATTGCTCCCGATCAAGTTGACGAGGTTATTTTGGGCAACGTGCTGCAAGGTGGACTGGGGCAGAATACTGCCCGCCAGGCGGCGATGAAAGCCGGAATTCCTCAGGAAGTTCCTTCCTGGACTCTAAATAAAGTTTGCGGTTCCGGTATTAAATCTGTTGTTTGCGCCGCACAGGCCATTATCGCGGGAGATGCGGATATAGTCATCGCCGGTGGCATGGAAAGCATGTCTTTGGCTCCCTATGTTCTCCCTAAAGCACGAACAGGCTATAGAATGGGAAATGCCACTGTCGTTGATTTAATGGTTAACGATGGCTTAACCGATGCTTTTGACAATATTCACATGGGAATTACCGCTGAAAATATTGCCGAGCAGTTCGGCATTTCTCGTGAGGAACAGGACCGCTATGCCGTATCAAGCCAGAATCGCGCGGAAGCGGCAATTAAAGCCGGGAAGTTCGATGAAGAGATCGTCTCGGTTACTATTCCTCAGCGCAAGGGAGATCCTCTGGTTATTTCCAAAGATGAATTCCCACGTTTCGGCGCAACCTACGAAAGTGTTGCCAAACTGAAGGGAGCCTTCAAAAAAGACGGTACCGTGACGGCCGGCAATGCCTCAGGTATCAATGATGGCGCAGCAGCTGTGGTTGTTATGGCCAAGGAAAAGGCTCTGGAATTAGGCTTAAAACCCTTAGTCACTATTAAATCATGGGCTTCAGCCGGAGTTGACCCCCGCATTATGGGTACCGGTCCGATTCCCGCAAGCCGTAAGGCTTTGGAAAAGGCCGGCTTGAAGATTGAAGATATCGACCTTGTTGAAGCGAATGAAGCTTTCGCTTCTCAAACCTTAGAAGTAGCTAAAGAATTAAACCTTGATATGGAAAAAACAAATGTCAATGGGGGAGCTATTGCTTTGGGTCATCCGGTCGGGGCTTCAGGGACGCGGATTTTAGTTACATTACTTCATGAAATGAAGCGCAGAAATTCACAACGCGGCTTAGCTACGCTGTGTATTGGCGGTGGACAAGGTATCGCTCTAATTGTTGAACGCTAGAATGTTATTGAGCGAATGATTTGAAATAGGCTTGCAACAACAGTTTTACTGCTGCAAGCCTATTTTTCTTTTAAACTTTCAACTTGCAAGCGCTGGGTTGCAAGTTTTTGTTTTGTTTAGGGAACCCTAAAGGCATATAAACAATAAAATGTGTAAGTAAACATTTTTGTAGCAGGAATTTGTTTATTTGCACAGAATAAATGTTAATTAGCAGGTTATGCTTTCCAGCTTCAAGGTTGGATCAATTAAGAGGAGGTTTATACACATGAGTTTACGCGTGGCAATTAATGGGTTCGGTAGAATTGGCAGACTGACACTTCGTGCTGCCCTGAAACAGTCACTCCCTTTTGAGGTTGTAGCAATTAATGACTTGGGAAGCCCGGATTTATTGGCGCATCTTTTTAAGTATGACTCTGTCCATGGTATCCTTACCAATTCAGTTGAAATTGACGGTCAGACCATGATCGTCGACGGAAAACGCATTGAGATTTTAGCGGAAAGGAATCCTTCAGACTTGCCTTGGGCAAAACTAGGGGTTGACCTTGTCATCGAATCAACGGGGCGCTTCACGAAACGCGAAGGGGCGTCACAGCACCTTACTGCAGGAGCTAAAAAGGTAGTTATTTCCGCACCGGCCAAAAATGAAGATATAACCATCGTTATGGGCGTCAATGAAGATAAATACGATCCCCAAAATCATCATATTGTCTCCAATGCCTCCTGCACGACGAACTGCCTCGCACCGGTTGCCAAAGTCTTGCTCAATGCTTTTGGCATTGAACAAGGGATGATGACGACGACTCACTCCGTAACTAATGACCAGCGTATTCTGGATTTGGAGCATTCGGATTGGCGCAGAGCAAGAGCCGCTTATCAATCAATGATTCCAACGACAACAGGTGCGGCTAAAGCGGTAACTCTCGTTCTTCCCGAATTGACGGGGAAAATGAATGGCCTGGCGGTACGGGTTCCTACGCCTAATGTCTCCTTGGTTGACTTCGTAGCTAATTTGAGCAAGCCAACGACTAAGGAAGAAGTCAATGAGGTTTTGCGCCAAGCAGCCGATAACGAATTAAAAGGTATCCTTGAGTATACGGATCTGCCGCTTGTTTCGCACGATTTTAACGGGAACCCGGCAAGCTCGATTGTCGACGGTTTGTCAACTATGATGATGGGCGATCGAATGGTTAAAGTATTGTCTTGGTACGATAACGAGTGGGGTTATTCCAACCGCGTTGTCGATTTGGTAAAAATGATTGCGGCTAAAGGTCTGTAACCGGGAGGAAATACAGCATGAGAAGGACTAAAATTGTCTGCACGATAGGTCCGGCAAGTGAGTCTAATGAAAATGTTCGAGCGCTTCTAGCGGCGGGAATGGATGTTGCGCGCTTAAATTTCTCGCATGGGACCCATGAGGAGCATGGCCGAAGAATTGCTGTTTTGAAAGAAGAAGCTGCTAAAATCGGCAAGCATTTAGGTATTCTTCTCGATACAAAAGGCCCGGAAGTGCGCACCGGAATGGTCCCGGATGAAGGAGTTAAGTTAGAAAACGGAGCTGTTTTCTCACTGGATATTGATCTCAGTCCGGGGAATCAGAATCGGGTGGGCATAACTCATAAAACTCTCTGGCAAAGTGTTAAGCCGGGTACCCATATCTTAATCGACGACGGTCAAATTGATTTGGAAGTAAGCTCAGCGGAGAAAGAAACGATTCAAACCGTCGTTTGCAACGGTGGAGTTCTCAAGTCGCAAAAAGGAGTTAATGTTCCGGGTATCCATGTCGATTTGCCGGCAGTTACGGGTAAGGATATTGAGGACATCCGCTTTGGCATTTCTCAGGGAATTGATTTCATTGCCGCCTCCTTTACTCAGAAAGCGGTTGACATTCTAGATGTGCGCAGAATTGTCGAAGAGATGGGAGCTAACGTTCAGATCATTGCTAAAATAGAAAGCCAAGAAGGACTGAAAAATTTAGATGAAATTTTAGAGGTCTCTGATGGTTTAATGGTTGCCCGGGGAGATTTAGGCGTTGAAATTCCCGTTGAGGAAGTACCCATCCATCAAAAGGAAATGATCACAAAATGTAACCTGCTGGGAAAACCGGTAATCGTTGCGACTCAAATGCTGGATTCCATGATTCGTCAGCCGCGGCCTACCCGCGCGGAAGCCAGCGATGTTGCCAATGCTATTTGGGATGGAACAGATGCCATTATGCTCTCCGGTGAAACAGCAGCCGGTCAGTTCCCTTTGCAATCGGTTCAAATGATGGATAAAATAGCGCGGAGTACTGAGAAAACCTCTTTAGGGAAGCAGGCAACCCGGCACCCTCAGCTAAATGTAGCCGAGGCAATAAGTTTTGCAAGTTATACCATCGCTAAAGATTTGGAAGCAGCCGCTATTCTTACCCCTACACACTCAGGGCTGACAGCGCGAATGATTTCCAAATATCGCCCCAAAGCTTTAATTGTGGCGGCAACTCCTTTTGAAGCAACGGCCAGAAAACTGTCTTTGCAATGGGGAGTTCAACCCCTTGTGGTTCCCGAAAGTCCAGGGACTGACCAAATGTTGTCCGTTGCCGTGAATTCAGCTCTCAACAAAAATTACGTCAGCTCCGGCGATGTCGTCGTGATTACTGCGGGCGTGCCAATTGGCAAAGTCGGCTCAACCAATATGATTAAGGTTCAAATTATAGGAAACATTCTCACCAAAGGTACGGGTATTGGGCGTAAATCCTATTCAGGGCTGGCTAAGAAAGTCAAAAACCCGGATCAGGATACGATTAACCAGGGAGATATCCTGATTGCGGAGAGCAGCGATGCCAGGTTTGTTTCTCTTATTGCTCAAGCCGGCGCACTCGTCGTTGAAGAAGGCGGACTGACCTCCCATGCGGCAATTGCGGCGCTGCAGTATGGGATACCTGCAATTGTCGGCGTACCCGAGGCTTTCACAAAGGTGGCAAATGGGCAGTTGATAACTGTTGACGCTCTGACCGGCATAGTGTATGAAGGTTCGGTGAGTATCCTGTAAGCAGCGTGAGGGGGGAGATTGTGAGTTCTGAAAGGCAGGAAGAAATTCATCATTTGCTCCAAGCGCATGGGAATTTAACCGTGGTTGAGTTGGCCCAGAGGTTTAATGTATCGGAAATGACGATTCGCCGGGATCTTAAGAACTTGGCAGCGATGGGTTTGATCCAACGCGAACACGGACGAGCGATCTATCCTCCGGTTTCTATCATGGATACGTTGCTGAATATGGGAGAAGCGGAACAGGAAAAGGCAAGAATTGGTCATTTAGCGGCGACTCTTATCTCCGAAGGTGATTCAGTTATCCTGGATGCGGGCACTACGACGCTGGCCGTTGCCCAGGCGCTGAATACTAAATGTACTGTCATTACCAACTCAATTCCCATCGCAAGTGTCTTGGGGAATCGGAATGAAATTACTGTATTATTGACCGGGGGGGAAGTCCGGAGCGGGACATTTGCCCTGGCTGGGCCGGTGACCCGTTCGGTCTTAAAAGGGTTTAATGCCGATAAACTGTTTTTAGGCGCCACTGGCGTAACGATTGAACGCGGCCTGTCGACTGCCAATATGCTGGAATCCGAGGTCAAGCAAGTGATGCTTAAAGTTGCCAAAGAAGTTATCCTTGTTGCCCATAGTGCCAAAATCGGACAAATATATTTTCATACCTTTGCCCGTTGGGATAGTATTCAAACCCTGGTTACGGATTCCAGTTTACCGGAATCTGTAAGAGAAAAGCTCAATTCTTTAGGCGTTAAGGTTCTCCTGGCTTAACTGAGATGAACGGTTAAATGTTAAGGTTTTGCAATGGTGAAGTTAAAGACGCTAAAAATTCCGCGCTGTCATGGCGCGGAATTATAGTTGTTATTTAGAGAAAGCACTTGGATAACTTAATCCAAATGCTTTTGGAGCTTGATTATTTGGGAAGAGTTTTAGTGTCGTTGGTGTGCCGCTTGAAGCTTTGCAGATCATGGGCAAAATTACCGCTATTCGTCATTTGATCATCAATTGTATCCTTGTCGATGGTACTTTGCGAACGATCATTCAGGACGTCAATCAGGCCTGCGTTTTGCAATTCGCTGGCAATTTCAAATAAGGAATCGCGCTTGGCGGCGGGCAAACGATTGACAAAACGGTTAATTTTCACGGGAGGAACAAGGTTGCGGATTTTGGCCCCTCCAAATTTTAGAATTCGTTCCGGCATAAGGATTTCCCTCCTTATCGAAAATCAATTCTTTCATCACTTAGTATCTGTCATATGGTTAAAAAAATACCTGGCCAATTATCTTAATCTTTTATTGTAAGTTTATTTTGAATCAAAAGGTATTTTGATCTTTCTGTCGAACAAACTATAAGAATTAGCGAAAGAAAGAACGTGCCCAGCTCATCATAGTATTAGCGTACTATAATGAGCTGGAAGCACGTTGACCATTGGATGGAGGAAATAGTTTAGTGTTAGTAACTGATGGCATTCATCTAATAGATGGGGTAAAAGGGGCCCATGTTTATCTTGTGACAGGTTCGCATAGTTTTCTGGTTGATTCGGGGTTACCTGGGCAAGAGGATCGAATCTTAAAGTATATTAACAATATCGGACTAGATCCTGCGGTTCTCGAAGGAATAATTCTTACCCACTATGACGTCGACCATGTCGGAAGTGCCGTAAAATTACAAAACCTAGCGCATTGTCCTATCTATGCACATAGACTGGAAATACCTTATATTATGGGACAGCAGAAACGTCCCGGCATTAAACGTTGGCTGCCTTTGCTGACCCGGCCTCTTTATGGCGCTTTAATCCCTGCCAAGGAGATTAAGCCTCTAGAAGAGGGAAAAGTATTCGAAGATTGGGAAGTCATTCCTACGCCGGGGCATACACCAGGGCATATTGTACTCTATCGGAATGGTGTTGCTATCGTTGGGGATCTTTTTCAAGGGGGGGAGATTCGCTTAGCGCCGAATTACTTTTCTTGGGATCTTGAAATACTGAGGAAGTCGGCTCAGATCGTTATAGAACGTCCTTTACGCTGGATTTTGCCAGGACATGGACCCGCAACTCCCGCGTCCAATCATTGGCTGGACAAACTTCAAAAATCAATGAATGGCTAAGGCCGACAGTCTTAGCAGATAGTTATTGCACGGGAAGATCATCGACGATTTTTACTTTGCTTAGCGTTTCTTTGACTTGCCCGCGGATAAATGACAGATACTCCTGACGCAGAACTTCCTGTTCGGCTTTTTCCCATTCTTCAAGGCCTTCAGCTTTTTGTTTTCTGGAAAGCTCGTTAATGCGCTGAATAAGTATGTTAATTGGTGAGGTAGCCACGAGAATTTCTCCCTTCTTCCTAATTAGTCTAAAATTGAAAAGACTATAACAACCATATTATAACATGCTGCGAAAGATAATGACAGATTGTCCCCTTGTTCAGGGATGAGTGATGTAATCTGCCGCAATAGACAACGATGAATGGGGGATTGGATGAAAAAGATAAATCTGCAAAGGTTTAAAACCTATATCATGGAATTATTAGCCCGTTTTAAGTTTAGCGGCAAACCTTATCTTCTTAAAATTAAATTAGGGCATAAGCAAAAATTTGCTGATATATGCTGGAAGTCACCTAAAATAATAGCGGGGGCAGTAACGTTTGGTATCGTAGTTGTCGGTTCAAGTGTTTATTTATGTGGATCAAGCTCTGCGGATTATCTGATCCTTAACGGTCGGCCAATAGGAATTGTCACAAGTGAAAAAGCAGGCCAACAGATGATTGAGGATATCTTAAAAAGCCGAGGACAGGCTATCGGCGAACCTGCCAAAACCCATGAACAAATCACTTACGAACCGGTCCGGGTCAGGAAGGCGTCTCTAATCCAAGAAGCAGTGACAAAAAAAGAACTGCAAAATACCTTGAAGACCTATTTCGATGGAGTTTCTTTAGAGATTGCCGGAGTTCAAGTCGCTATTTTGCCCAGCCAGGCTGATGTCCAAAAAGCCTTGAAAGAATATCAGGATTTCTATGTTAAACCAAGTGACAATAATCAAGTGTCTTCGGTAGAATTTGCAGAAACTGTTTCAACAAAATCAGTTGAGGCTCAGGTAGATCAAATTAAGCTTCCGGAACAAGTCTTTAAAGAGTTAAAGGATGGGAAAGTTACAACGACAGACTATACCGTTCAAGCCAACGACTCTTGGTGGTTGATTGCACGTAAAAATAATATGAAAACAAAGGAAGTTTTGGCAGGGAATCCGGGGATGACGGAAAATAGCACGATCCAAAGCGGACAAAAAATCAAACTGGTTACGGCTACACCATATCTCAATGTGATTAGTAAAGGCACACGAACTGATACGGAAATAGTCGCTTTTGATGTGATTACGCATACAAATTCTCAATTGCCGAGCGGTAAAACGATCATCAAACAACAAGGCAGTGACGGTTCCAAACTTGTCACTTACTCCTATACTCAGAAAAATGGAGTAGATGTTGCGAAACAAGTTGTTGAGGAGAAGGAAATTAAGACGCCTGTTGAGCAAATTGTTGATAAAGGCCCTAGCCGCCTCCCCCTTAATGTTGCCTATGCAGTGTCCAGGGGCTCAGGAGTTATTTCAGGAATTGCCTGGCCCTTAAGAGGTTCGATTAATTCTTACTATGGATCTCGGTCAGGGAGTTTTCATACCGGGATTGATATTGGCGGGGATACCGGCGAGCCTTATACGGCGGCCGCATCGGGAACGGTCGTCGCTGCCGGGTGGAGCGGCGGATATGGCAATATGATCTTGATAGATCACGGTAACGGGGTTATGACCCGCTACGGACATTCGTCACGCCTTCTGGTTTCCGTGGGACAGCAAGTGAGCCGGGGGCAAACAATTGGCCTCGTCGGCGCAACAGGGAATGCCACAGGCCCTCATTTGCACTTTGAGATTATTCAAAACGGTGACACAGTGAATCCTTTAAACTATTTGCCCTAATTTCAGGAGCGCTAAAGGCGCTCTTTCTTGTACAGTCAGACATACATGCCGCGAAGCGGCACCACTGCTCAATGAAGAAGAGACATTCTTTGGGTCGGGCGGCTTCGCCCACATCGTTCACTCAATATTCCGAGCTTCGCTCACTCGCTTGTGGGCTTAACCGCCTCTCCCTGAGATGAGTGCGCTCTTGTGGGCGAAGTTGCCTTTCTTAATGTGTAAGAACTATGAGGTAACGTAATAATAGAAAATAACAAAACAAAGGAGGCTTCTTTATGGAATTAAAAGGAAAAACCCGTTTGAGAGTCAGGTACGCAGAAACCGATCAAATGGGTATAGTTTATCATTCCAATTATCTAATATGGTTTGAAGTTGGCAGAACGGAACTTTTTCGTGAAATAGGTCTTCCTTACACAAGGTTTGAGGAACAAGGCCTTGGTTTGGCAGTTATTGAGGCCAGTTGCCGCTATCGCAAGCCTGCCCGTTATGATGATGAATTGGAGATTGTGACGGAGATTGAGAAGATAACGACACGGTCCGTCGCTTTTTCTTATCAAATACTGCGGGCGGGTTCCCTTTTGGCTCAGGGGAAAACAGTTCACTTATTTATTAACAAGCAAGGTCATCATGCGGATATTCGCGATACCGGTCTATGGTCCGAGCTTCAATTGTTTGCAAACAGAAAAATTAATGGTGTTTCTGCCCAGTGATTATGGAGGTAACTTGTTTTCCAGGGTGTATTATGGTATTATGTATACATAATACAACTGAGAGAAGGGGATTCTATGTTTCTTGTAACCTGGATCGAAGGCGAAGAAGTCAATTATCGCTTAGTTAAGAAGCAGGAACTTCCAAAATTGATGGCAACTTTGGGACAACATGCAATTATTCAACGTTTAGCATCCTAGTTCGGCCTTTATAAATAACCGCTGATTTTTAGTTGAGAAAATAAATGTTCATCGCAGAGACGCATGGGCATTTATTTTTTTGTTCTGCAGGATAATATAGTCCTATAGCGAATTATAATTAAATTGTATCGTCTTCGTTAGGGGAGGTGGAAATATGTCCTTCAAAGTTCTTGTTGATAGTGCGGCAGATATACCCTTTGAGCGTGCAATCGCGGCCGGCATTGACGTGATTCCCATGCCGGTAACCATTGATGGTAAAACCTATCTCGAAGGAGTTAATCTTACAGCTAAAGATTTTTACGCTGAATTCAATAGTTTCAAGGAATTGCCTAAAACATCTCAACCTAATCCGAGCGCTCTTTTAGAGTGCTATGAACGGTCTCTATCTAACGGCCATGAAGTGGTGGCGATACATCTTTCTTCAGGTCTAAGCTCGACCTTTGCTACGGCTCAGATTATGCGGGACAGTACCTCGGCACCTGAGAAGGTTCATATTTTAGATAGCTTAGGAGCGTCTTTCGGTTACGGGCTGCTGGCCATTTCCGCTCAGGAAATTCTAACGACGGCATCCTCATGGCAGGAAGCTGAAGCCAGAATTCTTGATGTTCGTCAGAAAATGCGGTATGTATTTACGATAGATACCTTAGAGTTCCTGGTTAAAGGAGGCAGGGTTAGTAAAACTGCAGGTTTTATTGGCGGTTTACTCGATGTTAAACCTGTTTTACATATGACCCCGGATGGCAGAATTGAACCTTTTGCTAAAGTTCGTTCCCGACGAGCGGCGATTCGCAGATTAATTGAACTTATGGAACAGGAAATTGACCGGCCTGAACAACAAGTCGTCGGAATTTCTCATTCCGCCTGTTATGAAGAAGCAATGATGTTAGCCCAAGAAGTCCGTCAGCATTTTACAGTAAAGGACGTGTGGGTCAGTGAAATCGGCTGTGTTATCGGCAGCCATACCGGCCCGGGCGTTCTGGCTGTGTTCTATCAGCGTAAAGTATAACAAGAAGGGGAGGTTTTGCTTCCTTGAAATTCATTATGGTCATATTACTGGCGTTGTCAATGGTTCTGAGCAATTTGCCGACAACATATGCTGCGGACAAGCCTGCTGATTTAGAGCCTTTACCTCAGGTGCGCGGCGAAGGTGCTTATTTGCTCGATGTCCAATCGGGACAAACCTTATTTTCTAAAAATCCGGACGAACAGCTGGCCCCGGCCAGCACGACAAAGATTATGACCGGGCTTTTGGCCTTGGAACGCGGAAATTTGAATGATGTTGTGACTGTTTCTCCGACCATGCTTAACAGCAAGCTTGTCTATGGAACTCAGATATATTTAGAGCCTGGGGAAAAATTATCTCTCCAGGACCTGCTCTATGCTATGCTTCTAAACTCCGCTAATGATGCTGCCGTTACTGTGGCCGAACATATCGGAGGGGATGTACAGAGTTTTGTCGATCTGATGAATCAACGTGCTCAGGAAATTGGAGCTACGCAAACGCATTTTGTCAATCCAAGCGGCTTAACCGAGCAAGGCCATGTGACGACAGCCCATGATTTGGCCTTAATTGCCCGGGTTGCTTATCAGAACCCTTTATTTGCCCAATATGTCCGTACGAAATCCCATAGCATCAGCAGATCGAAGTCCGATTTACCTACCCAAATGGTCAATGAAAATAAAATGCTCTGGCAGAATTCTGATGTTGATGGAATCAAAACAGGATATACGGCGGCAGCCGAAAACTGTCTTGTTGCTTCAATGACGAAAGATGGACGCCAGTTGATCGGAGTAATCCTTAAATCTCCCGGCCGGGAGATTTACACGGATATGCAGAACTTGTTTGACTATGGGTATACAAATTATTCCGACAAGATTTTAAAACCTGCCGGTTCGGTTTTATCCTCGATCATGGTAAATAATGAACCTGTGGATTTGAAAATAGACCGTCCTATTTATCTGACCCAAAGTTTAGCTGATCAAACCCCTTCCTCCCTGACCCTGAAAGTAACTCCTTCCACTGTCAAGCTAACCTCTGTTCAAGAAGATCAGGAAGTCGCCCGTGTTGAGATCTATGATGGCAGTACCCTTTTAGACACCTTGCCGCTTAGAGCGGCACAAACAATTATGCCGCCGTCCCCCGTTAAGAATTCCAATCCTAACTATCATTCCTGGCTTGTAGGGATTATTCCTGTGGGAGCTCTTTCCTTACTTCTGCTCCGCTGGAAGATTGATGTTGACCGTCGTTCCCGGAAACGAATTCTGCTGGCCAGGAGAAGGGAGTCTAATTAGTGAACCAGGTTACGAAACTATTTTTAAGCCGCAGTGTAAAGTTTATAGTTTTTTGGCTGGTTGTTGGGATTTTTATTTACCTTGTCGGCCGTTTCAACTATCTTTTTTTACCGTTTATTTTAGCCTTGATAATGACAGTGACTATAAATCCGCTTAAGACTTTATTGATAAGGAGAGCTCGCCTCCCTCAAGCTGCGGCAGTTATTACCGCAATGGTTTTAGAGATCGGAGGTCTGGGTGCCTTAATTACCCTTTTGGTGGTTAGGCTGATTCGAGAAGTCCAGGAAATCTATATTCATTGGCCTTTTTATAATCAGCTTATACAACATTTTATCATGCACTGGCTCACGAGAATTGAAGTTTATTATTTAAATCTTCCCGGCACGGATGACAGTATCAATAATACGGTGCGAGAATTTGTAAGCAGAGTCCCGGCCTTCCTAACCAATGTTTTGTCCATTGCCGCAAAGATCCCGGAGATTATCATTATCATTGTTATCGCCCTTGTAGCGACTTTTTTCATGTCTAAGGGCACGAAACGCTATCTTAACGACTTTTTAAATATCTTTCCCTGGGAATGGCGTGAGGATCTCAGAGAGTTGGGAAGGGATTTTTCCCGGGCTTTTGCAGGCTTTGTACGGGCGGAGTTTATTGTTTTTCTGGTAACCCTTTTTTTGTCTATCGTCGGCTTGTGGATAATCCATCCCAAATACGCCATTTTCTTAGGTACGATTACGGGGATATTTGGAATTCTCCCTGTTTTGGGAGTTGGGATTGTTTTGATTCCCTGGTCGCTTTTGGCCTTTGTCAGTGGGCATAATTTATTGGCTTTAGAATTAGTCTTTTTAACAGCGATTATTACCATCGTGAGACATGTTATCGAACCGAAAATATTAGGGGACAATGTTGGGCTTGATCCGCTTTTTGTCCTCATAAGCATGTATATTGGTTTGGCCTCCATGGGGATTATCGGCTTAGTCTTAGGCCCGTTTATTCTTATTGCCTACTATGCTTTGAGTAGGGCTGGAGTTTTTCGCAATCTTTGATTAAATGCCAGGCAAGGGCCTTTGAGATTGGTGAAATTGGAGGCTTTAATTTGGTTTTTCCTTGGCGGTCCGATATAATGAATTTTAGGCAATACCTGTTTTAGGAGTTGACTCTTTTGGAAAAAGAAAAGAAAGTAGTGACCATAACTTATGGCTGCCAAATGTCGGAGCGCGATGCCGAAACTTTGACTGAAATTACGCGCCAAGAAGGATATACAAGTTCTGATGATCTTGAGGATGCCGACTTGGTTATTGTTAACACCTGTTGTGTCAGAGAAAGTGCAGAAAATAAAATTTTAGGCAAGATTGGTGACCTCAAGAAGCTAAAAGAGAAGAAACCAGACTTAAAGATTGCCATTAGCGGCTGTATGGTTCAGCAACCGGGGGCCTTAGAGCGTTTACAGAAACGGGCTCCCCATGTGGATATTTGGGCAGGCACTCATAATTTGCACGAGTTTTCCGACCTCTTGCACCGTTCTGAGACAGGAAAGAGAGTTGCCGAGATTTGGCAAGAACCTCATCAAACCCTGGAATCTGCTCCTTTGGCCGAAAAAGGAAAGCTACAGGCTAATGTCAACATCATGTATGGCTGCGACAATTTTTGCTCCTATTGTATTGTTCCCTATGTTCGGGGACGAGAGCGGAGCCGTCAGCCTCAAGACATCATCAAGGAGATTAAAGATCTTGTGGCCGCAGGATGCAAGGAAGTTACTCTTTTAGGGCAAAACGTCAACTCTTATGGCAAAGACTTTGCACCCTCCTATGATTTTGCCGATTTACTCCAAGAAGTCGATCAAATTCCCGAGCTTTTGCGGATTCGTTTTATCACCTCTCATCCTAAGGATTTGTCCGATAAGTTAATTGAGACAATTGCCCGGGGCAAGAAGTTATGCGAGCATTTTCATCTCCCTCTGCAATCAGGGAGCAATTCTATCCTGCGATGCATGAACCGCCATTATACAAGGGAATACTATTTAAGCAGAGTCGCTAAAATCCGTGAGCTTCTTCCCCAAGCCACGTTGACAACAGATATCATTGTTGGTTTTCCGGGTGAATCCGAGCAAGACTTTGCAGAAACGCTGAAGATGATAAGTTCGGTACACTATAGCCAGGCCTTTACCTTCATGTATTCCAAACGTTCAGGCACTGTGGCGGCCGATATGCCCGGCCAGATTCCCCTGGACCTGAAAAAACGCCGCCTTCAGAGATTGATGAGTGTCCAAAATGAGGAGAGTTATCAGCTGAGACAAGGCATGATCGGGAAATGTTATGAGATTTTGGTGGAGGGACCGAGCAAAACGAACCCCAATCGTTTGACAGGGCGTACTCGCGGAAATATACTGGTTGTCTTTGACGGCCCGCCGGAAGTCACCGGTTCTTTAATTACCTTGCGGATTGTCGAAGCAGGATCTTGGACTTTAGTAGGAGAAATGGTTCCTTGAGCAATGATCATTAAATATTTTTTAATTTCAGCAAGGCAGGAATTAAGTTATTTAATGTAGAATGTAGTAACATGGAGGTGTAAGAAATAATGAATGAAGTTACCGAGAAGGCCCAGCTTTTAGCAGACGCAATTGCTCAGAGCCCGGAACTGGCCGAATTGCACAGCATGGAAGATGCTATGACTGCTGACGAGTCCGCTCAACGATTGATTGCAGAGTTACAGAAAGCTCAAGAGCGATTTATGGAAATGCAACAAAACAATCAAGAGCTTTCTGACGAGGATAAAAAAGTAGTCGATGAAATCGAAACCCGAGTAGAAGCCAATCCGGCCATTGCCGCCTATATGAAGGCACAGGATAAGTTTACTCAGATGCTGGACAGCGTCAACGCCATTTTAGCGGGTGCCATTGCCAGCGCTTCGAATGGTTGTGCATGTGATGACGGCAGTTGCGATAGCGCCGGCTGCGGAGGTTGTAGTTGCGGGCATTAACCCCAAGACGAAGGTTTGAGGCAAGCAAGGGAAGGGCTAAATCTGTAGCTCTTCCCTTTTAGGATTTATGCCGTTTTAAGCAAAACGATGGGTAAGAGGGAGAGTACAAGGGATGACTACCCCGATGATGAAACAATATCAAGGAATTAAAGCTAAGGTGCCTGATGCGATACTCTTTTATCGGCTGGGTGATTTCTATGAGATGTTCGGAGACGATGCGGAATTAGCTGCTCCAATTTTACAGATAGCCTTGACAAGCCGGGATGCCGGCGAGGGTAAACGCATCCCTATGTGCGGTGTTCCCTATCATGCTCTGGAAAGCTATTTGATAAAACTGGTCAGCTCCGGCCATAAAGTAGCCATTTGTGAACAAGTTGAAGATCCTAAAATGACCAAGGGAATCGTCAAACGAGAGATTATTCGCATTGTTTCTCCCGGTACTTTAACCGAGTCGATTTCTGAACGCAGCAATCATTATTTAGCCAGTGTCTATTATGATGTTCAGTGGGGGCTGTCCTTTTTAGATTTATCGACAGGGGAATTTACAATTTTCCAAACCTCGGAAGCGGATGTCCTGTTCGCGGAGCTTGCGCGCATTAAGCCCGCTGAAATCTTGCTTCCCCCCGAGCTTATGAAGAAAACAAAGCAATGGAGCGGATATTTTTGTAGTCTTAGAGATCGTCAGTCCTATCACAGTTCGGTATTGCAGCAACACTTTCCTAATCAAGCGCCCTTACTTCAGGAGTTCCCCGCAGCGGCCTTAGCCGCCTCCGCTTTATGGGAGTATTTGCTGGAAACGATGCCGGGCGTGAATCCGTCCCACATCGTGGAGATAAAAACTTACCGCTCGGAACAATGGATGTTTTTGGACCAGTGGACCCGCCGCAACCTGGAACTTACCGAATCCTTAAGAGGTCAAGGCAAAAAAGGAACCCTGCTTTCCGTTCTCGATTCGACGCAAACGGCTTTGGGCGGGAGACTGCTGAAGCATTGGATTGACAGGCCGATGCTTTTGCCTGAAGCTATTGAGCAACGTTTAAATACGGTTGAAGCCTTAACGGCAGATTCTTTTTTTCGGCAAGACTTGATGAAGATCCTTGCCAAAGTTTATGATCTGGAGCGGTTAATGGGAAAAGTTTCTTATGGTACGGCCAATGCTAAAGACTTGTTGTCTTTAGCCCAAACTTTGGGGCTCCTGCCGGAGCTTCGTTCCCTCTTAGCTTCCGGTACGGTGGAAATCCTGAAAGTCAAAATTCCTTTTTTGGAGGGACTTGATCCTTTAGTCGAGAAGCTTGTTAAGGCTATCAATCCTTCTCCACCCCTGTCCTTGCGTGACGGCAATCTCATCAAAACCGGTTATTCTCAA
Source organism: Candidatus Desulfosporosinus nitrosoreducens (assembly GCF_030954495.1). Taxonomy (GTDB): domain Bacteria; phylum Bacillota; class Desulfitobacteriia; order Desulfitobacteriales; family Desulfitobacteriaceae; genus Desulfosporosinus; species Desulfosporosinus nitrosoreducens. The sequence continues at coordinate 26,840 of NZ_JAVHUW010000028.1, forward strand.
GAAGTGGATGAATTGCGTTCTATAGCCTCAGGCGGAAAAGAGTGGGTGGCCCGGCTGGAGAACGCCGAACGCGAGAGAACCGGGATTCGCTCCTTAAAGATTGGCTATACTAAGGTTTTTGGCTATTATATAGAAATTACCCATTCTAATGCTCATCTGGTTCCGGCCGATTATTTGCGCAAACAGACTTTGTCCAACGCAGAGCGTTTTATCACACCGGATCTCAAGGATTATGAACAAAAAATACTAGGTGCGGAAGAACGTCTGAAGGAACTGGAATACGAGCTGCTGCTGATACTTAGAGAAGACGTTCGCGCTCACACTCAAAGCATTCTCAGAGTCGCAGACATTCTGGCAGAACTTGACGTATTTGTCAGTTTAGCTGAAGTTGCGGTGCGCAATCGCTATGTTCGTCCTCAAATTACAAGAGATGGAGAAATTTCTATCGTTGAAGGACGTCATCCTGTCGTGGAAGAAATGCTGGAAGCCGGCGTCTTTGTACCCAATGACACTCAGCTGACCAGAGATCATCATTTGGCAATTATTACGGGCCCCAATATGGCAGGAAAGTCTACCTACATGCGTCAGGTTGCGCTCATTGTCCTGATGGCTCATATCGGCTCTTTTGTACCCGCTAAACAAGCGGCCATCAGTCTGGTTGACCGGATTTTTACGCGCGTGGGAGCTTCTGATGACTTAGCGGCGGGACAAAGCACCTTTATGGTCGAAATGCATGAAGTGGCGCATATTTTGAAATATGCTACCCAAAACAGCTTGATTATCCTGGATGAGATTGGCCGGGGAACTGCGACCTTTGATGGTTTAAGCATTGCTTGGGCCGTCGCAGAATATCTGGTTCAGCGTCCCGACTTTACCCCTAAAACTCTTTTCGCAACCCATTATCACGAATTGACCCAGCTTCAGGACGATTTCCCCAGATTGTTTAACCTTCACGTCGGAGTGAAGGAACGAGGAGAGGACATAGTTTTTTTACATAAGATCCTGCCCGGCCGTGCAGACCGCAGCTACGGGATTCAAGTCGCGCGTTTGGCCGGCCTTCCTCAGGAGCTTCTTCAGCGGGCCAAAACCTTGCTGCTCGAATTAGAAACTGCCAAGCCGGTTCCTTCTTTAGAAGACTCTTCCCAGGTTGTAACTCAGTTTACTCTTTTTGACGTTCCCCAGCCTCATCCGCTCTTGCAGGAAATTGCTCAACTCCAGCTGGAAGATATGACGGCACGCCAGGCGCTGCAATATCTCTTTGACCTGCGGGATCGCCTGCAAGCAACTGAAGCTATGTAAGGGAACTTAAGCCCGAAATTCAAGGTGAGCTCTCATCAGCGAGAGCGGAGCCGAAGTTCGCACGCCGAGTATCGAATAAGGGGGGATAAAAATGTCTTGTCGCGTAGGTATTGATGTGGGGGGGACCTATACAGACGCCGTATACGTCGATCATGGTCAAATTCTACGGACGGCAAAAGTTCCTACTCGTGAGGAAAATTTAGTGGAAACGATTCTGGATGCCCTAAAAAACCTCTCTTTGGCTGGTGCCGCAACAATTGATCAAATTACTGTGAGTACCACCCTTGTAACCAATGCCATTCTGCAAAAACGTTTGCCCGCAATTGACTTGTTGCTGTTTCCCGGACACGGTATGAGCTTAAGCGCCCTTCCTTGGCCGGTTGAGTACAGCGAGCTCTCCGGAGAAATGGATTTCCGCGGCCGAGAGGTTAGGGCGGCAGTTCCCAGTGAGTGGGATCAGCTTCCCTGGGTCAAACGTGCGCAAGAGCCGGAGTTTGTTGCTATTGTCGGGAAATTTTCTCATCGCAATAATCTCCATGAGACTCAGCTTGCCGCTTATCTCCAAAAGTCTTATCCCCATTGCCGGATTGCTCTGGGACATGAATGGGGCCAAACGAATTTCTATCGCCGCAGCTTAAGTACTTATCTCAATCTTGGAGTTACAGGGCTGTACCGTCAATTTGCCCAACAGTTGCAAGCCGCCCTCTCGGACCTCAAGATTCAGGCTCCGATTTTAATTTTAAAGGCGGACGGCGGAATATTGCCCCTGACCAAGCTGCGGCCGATTGATTCCATTTATTCCGGTCCGGCGGCAAGCGTTCTGGCGGGGATGGCTCAGAGTGAACCTGCTGCTTCTGCGATCATTGTAGATATCGGCGGGACAACGACGGATTTGGGGCTTATTCTCTCCGGGAACCCCTTACTCAGTTCACGCGGAGCCCAGATTGGTTTGTATTCGACTCTTGTGCGTTCGCTGGCTGTTCGTTCAATTCCGGTAGGGGGCGACTCGGTTGTTCGCCCATCAGAACAAGGCTTTGTTCTGGAAGGCTACCGTCTTGGTCCGGCTTATTGTCTCGGCGGGAAAGCCCTGACTCCGACGGATGCTCTGCGCTATCTTGAACTCATCGACTATGGCAGCAAGAGTCTGGCGGAAGAAGCTTTAGCTTCCATCCTGCCTCCTGAGCGGAGAACCCCTGAAGCTTGCCGGATACTGGCCGGCGAGATCATCGACACTGTTGTAGAGAGGATTTCAGAGGCTGTCGAATCCCTAAAACGGGAATGGCAGGAAGAACCTGCGTATAAAGTGTGGGAGGTTCTTCATCCCCATGAGGCCAAGACCTTTAAAACCCTGGTGAGCGGGGGCGGAGCCCTGGGTCTGACCAAAGCTTTAGAGAAACGCTTAGAGACTCCGGTGCAACTGGGAGTTTATCCGGAGGTTGCCAATGCCCTGGGTGCAGCTCTGGCCCGGCCCACTTTTGATTGTACCTTTCATATCGATACTTATATGAAGCGCTATCATGTTGAGGAGACGGGGGAACAAGGAAAGTGGCAGGGATCTTCCCGTCCTTATCGCGAGGTGGAAAGCTTTTTAGCTAATTTAGTGCAAAAACAGGCCGAGTATTTGGGGATAGAAATTCAGGATTTAGAACAGGAGCCCTATGATTTCTTCCCTATCGTACAGAACTATCAGACAGTGGGCCAAGTTATCCGTGGAGCCGCTCATCTGCGGCCGGGAGTGATAGGGAGGGTTGTCAATTGAGCCGCACCGGAATATTATTTTTCCCTGCTTTCGATTGGTCCTTAGGGAGCTCTCATCCCGAACGGGAAGAACGCCTCCTTTACACACAGGAACAACTCTTTGAAGAAGGAATTCTTGATCTTCCGCAAATCAAGCAATTCACACCCCGTCTTGCTTCCTTGCCGGAGGTATTGCAAGCTCAAGCTTTATTTCCCACCCCTTTAACCTACCCTGAGACGCTGGATGCTCACCTGGTTGCTGCCGGGAGTGCCGTTTTACTTGGTGAAGCGCGCCTGAAAGGTGAGATTAAGAATGGTTTCGTGCTTGTTCGGCCACCGGGACATCATTCAGGAGCGACTGTCTGGGGAAATCGCGGCTTCTGTACGTTAAACAACGAAGCAATCCTCGTGAATCAGTTAAGAGCACGCTATGGAATTAAGAAAATTGCCATTGTCGATACGGACGTTCATCACGGAGATGGAAGTCAGGACATCTTTTATCATGATCCTAATGTTTTATTTATTTCCCTTCATCAGGATGGCCGCACTCTTTACCCAGGCAGCGGCTTCGTCAATGAGCAGGGAGGTCCTAATGCCTGGGGGCAAACCCTGAATATTCCCCTGCCTCCCGGCACAGGTGACGAAGGATACCACTATGTTTTGGAAACCTGGGTTTTGCCTCGTCTTCAAGCTTTTGCACCGGAATTAATCATTAACTCCGCCGGTCAAGACAATCATTTTACAGATCCTTTGGCCTCTATGAATCTCACGGCTTCAGGATATGGCCGGATTACGGAGCTGCTGAAACCGGATCTGGCTGTTTTGGAAGGCGGCTATTCCATTGAGGGTGCACTGCCCTTTGTTAATTTGGCTATCCTGCTCGCTTTAGCGGGCGAAGATTATCATCACGTTCAGGAACCTCAGAAGATAGGACGTTCGAGCTTGCCTTTAGAAACTTTGAAGCCTTATGTTGAGTCTTTGAAGAAGCAATATCAAACTATCAAACCAAACTTCACGCGTCAGAATAAAAGGTTTTTCCCTTCAGGAAATTGGGTCCACATTCCTCATTCCGTCTTTTATGATACGGAAGGCTTCCAAGAGACCAGGCATGATTACGTGCGGGAATGTGATAACTGTGCAGGAACGGTTTATATTGAAAGTCAGCGGTCTCATTCCCAAAAATCAGCCTTAGTTCGTATTCCCTTTCAAGCCTGTCCGGCCTGTGAACAGGCAGGCTATGATCTATGGGAGCATATTCAGCGGCAGAATGAGGATATTAAGAGTGCTCTGCTGCAAAATCAACTTCACAATCAACACGATGTTTGGCAGAGAAAGAAGGATTGAGGTTGTCGTCAGTAATTCATATCCTTGATTCCCATTCTGCAAATCAGATCGCGGCAGGAGAAGTCGTAGAACGCCCCGTCTCTGTGGTCAAAGAGCTTGTAGAGAACGCTCTGGATGCCGGAGCAAAGCATATTGATATAGCCATTGAAGAGAACGGAGTCCCTCTGATCAGAGTGAGGGATGACGGCAGAGGAATGGGTGCAGAGGATTTGCCCTTAGCAGTTCTCCGGCATGCGACGAGTAAAATTACCAGGATTCAGGACCTTGACCATTTGCAAACGCTCGGTTTTCGGGGAGAGGCTTTAGCCAGCATTGCTTCAGTTTCAACCCTGGAAATTACCTCTCGTCCCTCTGCGGAAATCTCCGGTTTGACCTTTACTCTTACAGGAGGGGAGCCCGGGCTGCTTCAGGAGGTGGGATGCCCCTCCGGAACATCCGTGACGGTCCGGAATCTTTTTTTCAATACCCCGGCGCGCCTGAAATTCCTTAAATCAAAGGCTACAGAATTTGGCCTGATCAGTGATACGGTGGGTCGGCTTGCTCTCGCTCATCCCCAGATCGCCTTTTCTTTAGCCCATCCTGCGCAAGTCGTTTTACAAACTTCCGGCCGGGGAGATCTGAAGGAAACGATGGGAGCCGTTTTTGGACAGGGAATCGCTCGCCAGCTTATAGCCCTGGATGTGCAGAATCAAGACTGGAGGCTGACGGGCTTAATCAGTCCGCCGGAGTTGGTGCGGACAACAAAACAAGCCCAGACCTTTATGATTAACGGACGTGTCGTTCGCTCTTCCTTTCTCAGCAATGCCGTGGAAGAAGGATATCGCACCTTGATTCCCGTCAAGTTTCATCCCATTGTGGCTCTTCACTTGTACGGCCCTCCTTCAGATTATGACGTCAATGTTCATCCCACCAAAATGGATGTGAAATTTAAAAATGAATCGGACCTGTCTTCATTTATTAGCCGGACTATTTATCAAACGTTACTCAAGAGTAAACCGCTGCCTTCCTTTCATAGCCATTCTGAACCGGCCCTTAGGCCTAAACCAGATACTTCAGCTCCCTTTAATCCTTCCTATGATCCTCCCGTAAGCAGCGAAGGGGTGAAAGCGGGGGAGGTGCTGCGGGAAATAAAGAACGATGGTGAGTTCCTTCTGCCGCAAATTTCCCCGGAAACAGGAGAAAATAAGAGGACAGAGCCCTTAACTAAAGAACCGGTTCCTATCAATGAAGTAAAAGGCTCAAATCAGCAAATCAATCTTTTTCAGGGCCATCCCGCGACTCAGAAATCCAGGGATAACTCCGCAGAAGTTCCCAACCCTGGAAAGCAAGAAGAGCGCGTTTTCACTGAAACAGAAAATGAAGGGGAGTCTAAGGATATTCTCAGCTCTTTCTGGCCGATCGGACAGCTTTTCAACACCTATATTTTAGCAACAGACGGCAACGTTCTGCTGCTGATTGATCAACATGCCGCTCATGAGCGCATTAACTATGAACGCATTTTATCTGAGTTCCAACAGAGGAAACAAGCAAGCCAGGCTCTCTTAATTCCAACCCCTATGGAATTTACCCTTCAAGAAGAACAGGTGTTGCTTGAGTATCTCTGGATACTCTCGGAAATGGGATTTGTCCTCGAACAATTTGGCAGTCAGACCTATCTGCTGCGCGGAGTTCCTGTGCAAACCGGGAATTTCCCTGCGGATCAGCTCCTGCGTCAATTTATTGAAGAGGTCTTGCAAAAAAATGCTACGCCAAGCTATGATAAGCTTTTAAAGGAATGGATTTATCTTTTAGCCTGCAAAGAGTCCATTAGGGCTCAAGATTCCCTGACTTTGTTGGAAATGGAACAATTAATTTCCCGCTTGCGTCAGACGGAGAATCCCTATACCTGTCCTCATGGACGTCCTACAACGATCAAGATAACCCGTGCCGAGTTAGAGAAGCGTTTTTATCGGGTTTTATAAAAAGTTTGAGGGCCTTGCGGAAAGGGTATACTATAATAGCTTGGGGAGATTGCCGAGTTTTTTTAAAAATTTAGCGGAGGGCGCATGTTTAAAGACAGTCCGATTTTGTTAAAAGCTACTCAGCCTGATTTAGAACTTTGCGAAAAAATCCGCTGGTTTCGCCAACAACCCGGATGTAATTGGGCCGATAGACAGGATGCTTTAGGGACCTTGCCCGAATTGAAAATCTCGAGACATGGGGTGAAGCTTATGCAAGGCCCTGAGAGCATTTCCTTCCATCCCAATATGGCTCTGATTCGGGCGATTAATATTTTGCGCGGTGCTGCGGATCGTTTTCTGACAGCAACCCAGTTAAGCTCCGGAGATATCCTTATTGATGCTACCTTGGGGTTCGGCTCCGATGCCCTTATCGCTGCGCTGGCTGTAGGAGAAGGGGGGAGGGTCCTGGGTCTGGAAAAATCTCCAATTTTAGCGGCACTTATTAAGGATGGGCTGCAGCATATCACTCAAGGCCGTTCCAAGGCCAACACTGAGCATAAAAAAAAGGCCTGGGAGGCTTTAGCGGAAGCCGCCAGCCGAATTGCAGTGTATTGGGCGGATCATAGCGAGTTTCTCCGCTCCATGGGCTCTAAATCCGTTGATGTCGTCTACTTTGATCCTATGTTTCGCTCTACTCTCCGCCAATCGGATTCCATCCAGCCTTTACACAAATGGTCCGAGCACAGTCCGTTAGCTCGTGAAACCGTGCTGGAGGCCTGCCGGACTGCCCGCAAAAGAGTAGTGCTTAAAGAACGCAAAAACAGCGGCGAGTTTGAACGCCTTGGCTTTAAAATATTATCTGGAGGACGATACAGTTCCATCGATTATGGTGTGATTCTTGTTTAATGGGGGAGTTGTCGTGTTACCACTTATTGTGATTATTGGACCAACCGGCATAGGCAAATCTTCCTTGGGTTTGGCCTTGGCCCAGCAAATCGATGGAGAAATAATTTCCGGAGACTCTGTTCAGGTTTATCAGAAGCTCGATATCGGTTCGGCAAAACCAACTGCCCAGGAGCTTCAACTTGTTCCCCATCATTTGATTGACTGCTTAGATCCTAAAGAACCTTTTACGGTAGCGCAATTCAAGGATTTAGCGACCTCCCGGATAGAGGAAATACGCGGCCGGGGTCATGTTCCGATTGTGGTCGGGGGGACGGGTCTATATGTTCGCTCTTTGCTCGATCCTTATGATTTCTCTGAACATGGTTCAGAGCAAATACGTTTAAAATGGCAAGAATATGCCCTGAGTCAGGGAAAGCCGGCGCTTCATGAAGCTCTGGAACAACGTGATCCGGAAACCGCCCGGATGTTGCATCCGAATAACGTCCAGCGAATTATTCGTGCCTTAGAAGTTTATGAGTTGACAGGCCAGCCTTTTTCCAGTCAGCGTCAATTTAAGGACGACGAATATCAGCCTCTGGGCCCAGCGGTTCTCTATATTGGGCTGACGGCTCCTCGCCAGGTAATTTATGAGCGAATCAACCGCCGCTGTGAGATTATGCTGGAAGAGGGATTGCTGGAAGAGACTCTTAATCTGCTTGAAATGGGCTACTCCTCAACGTTGAAGCCGATGCAAAGTATTGGGTATCGCCACGCTCTCTGGTGTTTAAAAGGACTCGTTACTAAAGCGGAAATGCTGCGTCTCCTGCAAAGGGATACCCGTCATTTTGCCAAACGGCAGTTAACCTGGTTCCGGCGCGATCCCAGAATTTGCTGGTATGATATTGCAGAGGGATTAGAACCGGTTCTCAAAGTACTAATCCGGACTTGCAGAGCCCTTCAAACTCGTGTAGAATAGATTGCGTAGAAATATAAGGTGATGGAGGGAAATATATGAATAAATCGCCCATCAATTTACAAGACACCTTTTTAAATCAAGTACGCAAGGAAAACCTTCCAGTGACCATTTACTTGGTTAACGGATTTCAACTAAAAGGACTTATCAAAGGTTTTGATAATTTCACAGTTGTGATTGAATTCGAAGGTCGACAACAGATGGTCTATAAACATGCCATCTCCACAGTAATGCCTATACGGCCGATTAATTTAGCAACGGCTAGCCCTGTAGAGTAAATGACTACACATTCTTAAAGCTTTTTTGGAGTATCTGATTTTGACGAAAAGGACTAAGTTTGGACAAGCGAACTTAGTTCTTTTTATACTGTCAGAAAACGTAAGGTTTTTTCGGGCAGTGGCTAAATTTTCTTTACTTGAATTCAATTCTTAATTATGATATCCTAATTTTATATGTGTTTATAAGGTGAAAGAAAGGAACGTAAGTCCAACTATGGAAACTCGAAATTTGCGAAACATTGCAATTATCGCTCACGTAGATCATGGTAAAACGACACTTGTTGATGCTATGTTGAAACAAAGCGGTACCTTTCGCTCCAATCAACAGGTTGTGGAACGTGTCATGGATTCCAATGATCTGGAACGAGAGCGTGGAATTACTATTTTATCGAAAAATACCTCCGTTCATTGGCAGGGAACAAAAATAAACATCATTGACACGCCTGGTCATGCGGATTTTGGCGGAGAGGTCGAGCGGGTTTTACAAATGGTCAATGGTGTACTTCTGATCGTTGATTCTTTTGAAGGGCCCATGCCGCAAACCCGTTTCGTCTTGCGCAAAGCCTTGGAGCTTAAGCTTGTTCCGATCGTTGTCATTAATAAGATCGACCGCCCGGACGCTCGTCCGGCGGAAGTTGTTGATGAAGTTTTAGATCTGTTTATTGAACTTGGGGCCGAAGACGACCAATTGGATTTTCCCGTCGTTTATGCTTCGGCTCGTGCCGGGATCGCAGGCCTTGAGCCTGACTCGCTGTCCGATAGTTTGGAGCCTTTGTTCACGGTGATCTTAGACCATATTCCGGCGCCTGTGGTAGATCTCACAGCTCCCTTTCAAATGCTTGTTACGACCCTCGACTATGATGATTATGTTGGAAAAATTGTCGTGGGCAGAATTGTCAGGGGGACGGTTCACCAAAATGAAGCCATAACTCTTATTAAACGGGATGAAAGCTTTGAACGGGCAAAAGTCGGCAAGGTTATGGTCTTTGAAGGTCTTAAACGTCAAGATGTCTTGGAAGCATCGGCAGGTGAAATTGTCGCTCTGACAGGGTTAACAAGTGCCAATATTGGGGAAACTGTAGCCTGTGCTTTAAATCCCGAGGCTTTGCCCACGATTGAAGTCGATGAACCTACGCTGTCCATGAATTTTATGGTCAACACAAGTCCTTTTGCCGGACGTGAAGGGCATTTTGTAACTTCGCGCAAGCTCAGGGAACGGCTTTGGAAAGAGGTTGAAACAAACGTCAGTTTAAGGGTTGAAGAAACCGACTCGGCGGATTGTTTTAAAGTTTCAGGCAGAGGTGAACTGCATCTTTCCATACTCATTGAGAATATGCGCCGTGAAGGGTATGAACTGCAAGTTTCGAAACCGGAAGTCATTTATAAGATGATTGACGGGGTAAAATGTGAGCCTATGGAATTTCTTATCTGTGATGTTCATGAAAAATCCTTGGGGCCGGTGATGGAGCTTTTAGGCAAGCGAAAAGCGGAAATGGCCAATATGACCAGTCTCTCGGAAACCCAGCTGCGGATTGAGTTTAAGATTCCGGCCCGCGGTCTCATTGGTTTCCGCGGAGAGTTTCTCTCCGAAACTCGGGGCGAAGGCATGATGAGTCACGTTTTCCTTGGCTATGAGCCCTATAAAGGGGATATCCCGGGCAGAACAAGGGGAGCTTTAATCGCTTTTGAAGAAGGGGAGACAACCACTTATGGGTTGTACTCGGCTCAAGAAAGGGGCACCTTGTTTGTTGAGCCTGGTCTTCATGTCTATGCGGGCATGATTGTCGGGGAAAATAATCGTGAGCAGGATATTGAAGTGAATGTTGCCAAGAAAAAGCATCTTACCAATATGAGAACCAGTGCTGCGGATGATGCTTTGCGTCTGGAAAAACCCAGAGAATTTTCTTTGGAACAATGTTTAGAGTTTATTAACGATGATGAATATGTGGAAATAACCCCCAAAAGTGTTCGGCTAAGGAAGAAATTTTTAGACCATGCTTCGCGCGTGCGTTATGCCAAAAGTTTAACAGGAAAATAATAACAATCGGGAATCAGGACACCTTTCGTCTTTACCTGCGTATAGTAGTAAAGATGGGAGGTGTGCCTGTAGTTATGACGATTCGTGTAACCTTTCGGCCGGATAATTTTCAGCCTCCGGTTATTCAAACACCAACGCCCCCCAACCCTGTGCCGGGGTCTAGTGCAGCGGAGGGGACGGGAATAGGACGCGTCCGTAAAAATAATTTTGTGTCAGCAGAGAAAGATAAAGATAAAATTGCGGAAATTCTCGCTGAATTAGAATCCTATATCGGACTGGAAACGGTAAAACGTTTTATTAAAGATTTACAGGCTTACGTCGAAATTCAAAAGCGCCGAGTTCAGGAAAAGCTTATTTCCGAACCTTTAGTTCTACATATGATTTTTCGCGGAAACCCTGGAACAGGCAAAACAACGGTCGCGCGGCTGGTTGGCCGCTTGTATAAAGAAATGGGAGTCCTGCCCAAAGGACACGTCATTGAATGCGAACGTGCCGATCTTGTCGGGGAATATATTGGGCACACGGCCCAAAAAACCCGGGACCAGATTAAAAAGGCTTTGGGCGGCGTTCTTTTTATCGATGAAGCCTATTCCTTAGCCCGCGGCGGGGAAAAAGACTTTGGCAAAGAAGCCATTGATGCCTTAGTCAAAGCCATGGAGGACAACAAAGACAACCTCGTCTTAATTCTAGCCGGCTATCGCCAAGAGATGGATTGGTTTCTCCAAACAAATCCCGGACTCCGGTCTCGTTTTCCGATACACATCGACTTTCCGGATTATACCCTCGACGAATTGTTGTCTATTGGCAATTTGATGTTTAAAACTCGGCAATATGAGTTGACGAAAGAGGCTCGTGAGGCTCTGCGCAATTACTTGCAAGCTCTTCTGCATTCCCACCCTTATGCCGGCAATGCCCGCTTGGTGCGCAATCTTGTTGAGAAGACGGTTCGCAAGCAGGCCGTACGCTTGTTCCAAAAACCCAGCTCCAGCCGGGAAGAACTCATTAAAATTCTGCCTGAGGATATCAATACGGAAGCGGTTTAATTCTCTAAACAGGGCTGTTATTAAGCAAAGGTTAAAAAGATGAGGTTTTGAAACATGGACATCTCGGGGGACTTGTCTGGAGTCAGGGCCAGCCAGATCTCTGAACTTAAGAAATTGGCGGAATATCGAACAGAACGGAATGAATTGATTCATCCGGAAATTCTTGCCGGGTTAATACGCTTAACCCAACTGTGGAATCGGGAAATCTGCGTCTATCTTTCCCGCTCGGGAGTTCTGATGGCTGCGGCTGTGGGACAGCATGCCACGGTGACTCTTCCGCCGCTCAAAGGAAGATCCCCGGGAAAACATTTGCGCTGCATCCATACCCATCCCAATGGAAACCCTAAATTAAGCCCTCTTGATTATACCGCTTTGTCGTCGTTAAAACTTGAAAGTATGACAGCCGTTGGTGTAAGTCAGGGCCGGTTCAGAGGGCTGCAAATAGCCTATCGTACGGAAAATGCGCCTTTGATTATCGATCTGGGTCCGAATGATTTGCCGGAATTTGATTATTCCGAATCTCTGGAGGATCTGGAGTATAATAGCAGGGGCGATAAAAAGGCTGGGACAAAGCCTGGCAAAGAACGTGCTTTTCTCATTGCCCTTCAAGACGTGGCCCAAGAGGTTAATGAAGACCTGGAAGAACTGGGAGAGTTGGCCTCTACGGCAGGTGTCGATGTCGTCGGCCAGCTTGTTCAGTTGCGCCGCTATGGACAGGCCCGAAGTTATTTGGGGAGCGGCAAACTGGAAGAATTGCTTCACCGGCTTCAAGAGACTAAAGCTGATGTGGTTATTAGTGATGATGAATTGTCTCCGACTCAATTGCGAACTTTAGAAACGCAAACCGGGTTGAAAGTTTTGGATCGAACAGGTTTAATTCTGGATATTTTTGCCCAGCGGGCCCGTTCCCGGGAAGGAAAACTTCAGGTTGAATTAGCCCAGCTTCAGCACCTGCTGCCCTATTTGACAGGGCAAGGACAAGCCCTCTCCCGCTTAGGGGCAGGCATTGGCTCACGTGGACCGGGAGAAACAAAACTGGAGCTCGACCGGCGCCGGATGCGGGAGCGTATAACACTTCTTGACAAACAATTAAAACTTGTCCTCCAGCATCGGGAAATACAACGGCGCCAGAGAACAAAAAGCGGCTTGCCGTCTATTGCTTTGGTTGGCTATACCAATGCCGGAAAAACAACTTTTATGAGAAATGCTATGACGCAATCCGGCCTGCGTTCGGATGTTCCCGCCGGTGAAAATAAATTATTTGCGACGTTAGATCCAATCGTTCGCCGTATAAAACTTAATTCAGCCCTGGAAATTCTTCTGAGTGATACGGTAGGATTTATCCGCAAATTACCGACCCAATTACTTAAAGCATTTTTAGCGACCCTCGAAGAAGTTCAGCAGGCCGATATTCTTATCCATGTCTTGGATGTCAGTCATCCTCAGGCGTTTCAGCAGGCTGAAACAGTCCATGAGGTTTTAGGACAATTGGAATGTCGGGAAAAGCCGATTATCACGCTGCTTAATAAAGTGGACAAGGTAGCAGATATAAATGATGTCGCCCAACTGGCCCAGCTGCTGCCTTACCCGGTTGCACTCTCCCTTAAGCGCGGAGATTCTCTGCAGCCTGTTTGGACTGCCTTGGAATCATTGCTTGAATAGTTTAAACGTATCAATCTACTAAGGAGGGCCATTGTGTACCTGAATCCTAATTGGCCGGAGCTTATTCGCCAAGCAGTAGTAGAAGCGGAGGAAGCTCTCCAACGGCAATTACCCTATTTGCGACAAACAGCCGCAGCTAATCATGAAAAGGTCCTGCGAGCTTTTCAAGAAGAGCGCGTTTCTTCTTATCATCTCCAGGGAACGACGGGATATGGACTTGGCGACGCCGGCCGGGAGGTCCTTGATCGGGTTGTGGCCCGTATTTTAGGGACTGAGGCAGCCCTTGTGCGCGGTCAGTTCGTATCAGGCACTCATGCCATTGCCGCCGCTTTGTTCGGTGTTTTGCGCCCCGGTGATGAGTTGATTTCCGTCAGCGGTACTCCCTATGACACCCTGGAAGAAGTAATCGGCCTCCGCGGCGAGGGACAAGGAAGTTTGAAAGATTTTGGGGTCGCGTATCAAGAGATTCCCTTGGATACACAAGGAAACTTGCAATATTCTCTTTTAAAAGAGACGATAACCGCGAAAACCAAAATGCTTATTGTTCAGCGTTCGCGCGGTTACGCCTGGAGAAATTCCCTGACCATTGCCCAATTGAAAGAGTTTGTAGATTTTGTAAGAAAACAGTACCCGCAGATGATCATTTTCGTGGATAATTGTTACGGCGAATTGGTGGAGTCTCTCGAACCGGGAGATCTGGGTGTCGATTTAATGGCTGGTTCACTGATTAAAAATTTAGGTGGGAGCTTAGCCCCAACGGGAGGATATGTCGCCGGACGCTCTGATTTAGTGAGTTTAGCCTCGCAGCGCTTAACAGCGCCCGGTATCGGTGCCCACATGGGAGCGACCTTGGAATGGGAGCGGTTATTCTATCAAGGGCTATTTTTCAGTCCTTTAACAGTTTCTGAAGCACTGAAAGGAGCCGTTTTTTCGGCAGCATTTTGGCGGGCCTTAGGTTTTGAAGTTCATCCGGAGCCGGAATCACCAAGAACAGATTTGATCCAGGCCGTGAAACTGGGCTCAAGAGCTAAGATGATTGCTTTCTGTCAGGGGCTTCAGAAAGGTTCCCCCCTCGATTCTCATATTAGGCCGATTCCTTCCGGTATGCCCGGGTATGAAGATGAAGTTATCATGGCCGGAGGAACCTTTATCCAAGGCTCAACCAGTGAGTTTTCAGCGGACGGCCCCTTGAGAGAGCCCTACATTGTTTACCAGCAGGGAGGTATCTCGCAGACCTATATCCAGATAGGGAATATTCAAGCTGCCTTGAATTTATGGCAAGAAGGATTTTTGGTTTAATTTTATTAGACCGGGATTTGGAACATTTAAAGACCTGTGATAAGATAAGAAGGACAGAAAGAGGTGGATTATGGAAGAGTCAGAATCTAAGAAAAGCACTACTCGTTTTTTTATAGAATTGCTGGAAATTGTAGTGGTAGCTTTCGCACTTTCCTGGGTGCTGCGTACTTATGTCGTCGAAGCGCGTAAGATTCCAACCGGTTCAATGCTTCCGACAATTCAACTTCAAGATCGAGTCATCGTGGATAAGTTCTTCTTTAAAGAATTTAGCCACCTTACCCGCGGGGATATTGTAGTTTTTAAACCCCCACCGAGCGCACATGCCACCGAAGATTTTATTAAACGTGTGATTGCTTTGCCAGGAGATAAGTTGGAGATTAAAAATCACACGACGTATGTCAATGACCAGCCTCTTTATGAGCCGTATATCCTCGAGAAGTCTAAAAATGATTTCGGTCCGGTCGTTGTTCCGAAAGATTCCGTTTTCGTGATGGGAGATAACCGCAACAACAGTGATGACTCAAGGGTCTGGGGATTCTTACCGATTCAAAACATTACGGGTCGGACTCTATTCCGCTATTGGCCATTAGATCATTTTGGAGCTCTCGCCCGATAGGGGGGAGCTTTTTTCAATTCGCCTCATATACTGTAACGGATGATACTCTCACTAGTGCAGAGGCACATAACATACTGATGTTTAGATTACTTATGGAGAGGGTGGAGATTTTGAAAGAGCACAAAATTCGTGTGGTTCTTTTATTCGGCGGGCGTTCGGGAGAACATGAAGTTTCATTAAATTCGGCGCGCTCTATTTATAGGGCGATTGACCGCAATCGCTATGACGTGGAAACGATTGGTATTAATAAACAAGGGCAGTGGTTCTGGGGAGTGCTTCCTCAAGATGTGCTGGAGAAAGGATTTCCGGAAACCGGGCAGGCTCTTCAAGTTACTCTGGCGGTTGACCCTTCCAAGCCACGCTTCATAGCGTTGGACGGCAGCCCGCTGCCTGATGAGGGCAGGTTCGATGTCATTTTCCCTGTTCTTCACGGCCCATATGGTGAAGACGGAACCTTACAGGGACTTTTAGAAATGGCCAACGTGCCTTATGTGGGCTCCGGAGTACTGGGATCTTCACTAGGGATGGATAAGGATCGCATGAAAGTTGTTTTTCTCGATAAGCAGCTTCCTTTAGCCCGCTATATTACTTTATTGCGTTCTGATTATTTTAACGATCAGGAGGCCTGGGTTAAGGATATTGAAGCGAAAATAGGCTATCCTTGTTTTGTTAAACCGGCTAATTTAGGTTCCAGCGTAGGAATTTCCAAAGCCCATCACCGCACTGAACTAATGGAGGCTTTAAATGTCGCCGCGGCTTTTGACCGCAAGCTTGTCGTGGAAGAGAATATTACGGGCCGGGAAATTGAAGTTGCTGTTTTGGGAAATGACCAACCGCAGGCATCCTTGCCCGGAGAAATCTTACCCGCGGAGGAATTCTATTCCTATGAGGCCAAATACTCCGACATAGGTTCGAGTTTAAAGATACCGGCACCACTTGACGAATCCGTTGTCCAACGATTGCGGGGTATGGCGATTGAAGCCTTTCGTGCTGTAGAGGCGAGTGGTCTGGGGCGGGTGGATTTTTTTGTGACCGACAAGAATGAGATAGTCCTTAATGAGATAAATACGCTGCCCGGTTTTACGGAAATTTCTATGTACCCTAAATTATGGGAAGCTACGGGCATCTCCTATTCCAATTTGATTGACCAGCTAATAAATTTGGGATTAGAACGTTATAAAGATAAGCAAAACTGTAAAATATCCCGTACTTAAAGTCATCTAGGGAATACGATTCAAGGGCCGAAACTTATTAGGCGTTTCCCTAATTCTTGTTTGCTTTAATTTAATACGGAGAAAACACAAATATCCTCTTTTCACATTGCAGAAAAGAGGATATTTGTGTTTTTGCTGCAATACTCAGCTTTCTAAGTATGAGCTTTGTACAGCCGCTAATGGTACTGCCCCAAAATAACCAACCCGCTAAGTATTTCTTTTATTTCGAATTGGCACCATAGTTTTACAGGCTAGTGAATAGTAATCTAAAGGGCAATAAAGAAGGCGGTTAAGTGTGGCTGTAAAATGCAGTTTAATGGAGCGTGCGGAAAACTCCCATAACTTTACCAAGGATGGAAACGTCCTGAGAATATATAGGTTCCATGGCTGAATTCTCAGGCTGCAGACGAATGAGTGTTCTTTCTTTAAAAAAACGCTTAACAGTTGCTTCGTCTCCAATTAAAGCAACGACAATTTCTCCGTTGCGAGCTTCATGTTGTTGATGAACGATGATTAAATCCCCATCTAAAATTCCGGCTTCAATCATGCTATCTCCCTGGACTCTCAGCATAAAAACGTTATTTTCCCGTACCAAATCTGCCGGCAAAGGGAAAGTACCTTCAACGTTTTCGACAGCTAAGATCGGTTGCCCGGCAGTAACACGGCCAATAATCGGAATATGTACTACTTTTCTCGAGTCAAGAGGATCACTGGAACTATCTAAAATTTCTATAGCTCTGGGTTTTGTAGGGTCTCGACGGATGTATCCTTTATCCTCAAGAGTCTGGAGATGACCATGAACTGTGGAGCTTGACAGTAAGCCAACAGCTTCACCGATTTCCCGAACAGAAGGAGGATAGCCCTTTTTTTGAAGTTCTTGTTTGATAAATTCTAAAATTTTGGCCTGTCGTTCTGATAAATCTGGGAACATTATTCACACCCCTATCTTTTCAAGTTTATTTTACCATTCCTGCAATTAAAGTGCAAACAAATGTTCGTGAGAAAGACGATTGTGAAGCCAAATGTTGAGGAGGATGATCGTTCATGCGAACTAAAAATAATGTGAGTGGTTTAAGCGTCTTAGCCAAGATCTCTCTGCTTATAATTGCCGCCTTTACTTTTTGGGTGTTGCTTCATCGTGCGCCCAGGCAAGAAAAGGATGTCTATCCCTATTTGCTTTCTATTTCTCCGAACCTTGTGAAAATCTGTGCTCAGGAAATTGGGACGGCAAAGACAGTTTCCTGGGAAGATCTTTTGGCTGTACGCTCGACCCTTTCCGAAGAGAACGCTCGGCCGCTAATCGAACAACTTCAAAAAAAGATTGCCTTTACAGAGTTAACATCGGGAACTCTTTCAAAACAGATTATGAAAGACCTGCAAAGACATAGAGAAATATTAATCCGCTATCCCTTTTTGACCCCCAATAAATATAGGTTTCCTGTAGTTGGAAAGACCTGGTTTGAAGATAGCTTTGGGGCGGATCGGGAGGGTGGTAAACGCAGGCATGAAGGTACGGATTTGTTCGGAGCCGAAGGCACACCGATTATCAATTGCCGGGGAGGAATTATAGAGCAATTAGGCTGGAATCGTCTGGGCGGGGAACGGGTTGGAATACGTGGTGATGACGGCAACTACTATTATTACGCTCACTTGCAAGCAATCTCCCCTAAACTGGTAAAAGGTAAA
The DNA here is from genome assembly GCF_030954495.1 of Candidatus Desulfosporosinus nitrosoreducens. Lineage (GTDB taxonomy): Bacteria > Bacillota > Desulfitobacteriia > Desulfitobacteriales > Desulfitobacteriaceae > Desulfosporosinus > Desulfosporosinus nitrosoreducens. Next base: position 44,854 of record NZ_JAVHUW010000028.1, read on the forward strand.
CGCCTTGAAACAGGGGAGCCGATAGGGAGCATGGGGCATACCGGAGATGCCTTGACGACTCCGGATCACCTTCATTTTGGCATAGAGCTCCCTGACGGAGAATGGATTGATCCCTATTCTTTCTTGGCTGTCTGGCAATTCTGGGAAGAGAGTCCTGTAAATAGGAGTTGATACTTGACCTTCAGCTTTCCAATTTGCTTAGGGTTCGAAAGGGGAGGAAAATGGATATACTAAATCTTGCTTGCCTATTTCGTTGGGGCGGAGATAAACAAATACGGTGGTGACTATAGAAATTGTTGACTCCAGTTGGCTTTGGGACAGCTTTAAGACTAAAGATTTGTCAGTTAAGCGCACAGGAGGACAAATTTTGTGATATGATTGAGAGACAAAGCCAAAGGGTTTTTTTATACATTCAGAAAGTATAACTTCGTTAATACTTTCCTCCTGCATAAGGGCAACCAACGGTTTCGCCTTCGCTAAGGCTCGGCGAAGCCGGGTTTTCATTATACTGTCAGAAAGAATATAGCACTCTGAAAACCTTTGGCATCAACCAAGCTTTCTTTATTCCCGGTTAAAAGGTTGAATCAATAGAGTTGAGGGATGATTAGTTTGAAAGTAATTGGCAAACCCTGTATTTTAGAAGATCGCCCCTGCATTAATTGCGGCGAGTGCGATCTTTGCGATCTTGATCCGACTAAACAATGCGATAATTGCTGTCGGTGTATTGATACTCTTGCTGGAGATTATGCTGAAATTGGAATTGACGATATCTTGTTAAATAATGAGGATCGCAGTGTCGGAAATCGCCATAAAGGGGCGAGGACAACGTATAAACTAAAACAGAAAGAACCGCGTGTGAAAAATTAAGCTTAATTTGCTGATTTTCAAGTTATCCGCTGACTAATCCGCTCTAAGACTCCCGCTTCGGCAAGCGGTGAGTTAAGAGCGGCTAAGTCTCTGGATAAGTGCGACTAAGATTCAGATGGAGTTAAAAACTCCACCTGAATCAAGTCTACTTTATCGGAGGCAGGGCCTTTTTCGAGAGTATTAAAGCCTCGGAAGCAAAGGATATGCTCCCCTTGCGGTAAGCAGTTTAAATGATAAACTGTTTACTGTCAGGAGGAGCATTTTTATATCCCACAAAGTTAGGATATCAGGAGTTAAAGGAAAGAACTGCTGAAAAATATTGTCGCAGGAAAGATACACCATTAATCATTGGGTGATGGACAATTTTTCGGAAAAATAGATAGTTGCCTACTACCGATAACTAAAGGCTCAAAGCCTTTGTGACAAAAGTTTTATGCTAAAGATTGTAGAAACTATTATCAAATATAAAGGATAATTAAGAAATAAGGACGAATAAGTAATAAATAAACTAATAGTGAAGTTATAAGGCGAATTTTAACTTTGTTTACAACAACTTGCTGTCGCTCTTTAGAAAATAAAAAGGTGTGAGAACTATGCAGAGGAAGAAAGCAACAATAGTTACAGTAATTACAAGCTTAGTCGGAATAGCAATTGGCCTGACAATTTGGGGAATGATTTTTTTAGGTTATGGTAACGCTTCGACCGGAGCATCAAGCCAACCTCAACTGGCGGTAGACTCGGAAAAAGTACCGGAGACTACAGCTCCAATACAGGACAGCAAACCTACGGAGCCGGACAATTCTTCTCTTGATTCGGGAGAGTCCACCTCTCAATCTGATCTCTCTTCTTCTTCGGAACAGCCCCCGGCCGCAAACTCCGATAAAAGCAGCTCGCCAACCCAACCCCCACAAGCCGTCCAGCTTACCGGACCGGCAGCCGACGTTGTCTGGTCTGTTTCGACAACTGCTAACGCCGTCTTTATCACGGTGGACGACGGCTGGTATCCCACTGATTCCGTGTTGGCGATTATGCGTGCGCAGCATGTGCCGATATCGGCTTTTTTAATTGAAAATGCAGCTAAAGAACATCCGGATTTTTGGCGGGAATTCATGGCAGCGGGAGGAGATATCGAGAATCATACATTATCTCACCCGGATCTGACAAAGGTTTCCACCCAGGAAGTTATAAGCCAAATCGAAACAACCCAAAAATATTTATCCTCATTTTCGCCGCCAACGCTTTTCCGGCCACCTTACGGCAATTACAATCAAACGGTTTCTCAAGCGGTGTATCAAGCGGGAATAAAGCATGTAATTATGTGGAATGCCACAATGAGCAACAATGAGTTGCAGACCTATAATGGCAAGCCCCTCGAACCGGGAAGCATTATTCTTTTGCATTGGGAACCCGACTTAAGCTCGGAATTAGAAAAGCTGCTGGGGATTTTAAGGCAGAATCATTTAGGGGTCGCCTCACTTCCCTATGCCCTAAGTCATCCCAATAATTTTCCCGTCATCTGGCCTTTACCTGAAGCTGCCGACTAAACAAGGGAACCTTTTCCGCAAGAATGTTATCATCTCAAGCTTTATAAACTATTTTTAGATACTTCCTAAAAAGGAAATTAGAGAACGATGTGGAATGTTGAAATATAAACCTGCGGATCAGCATTTAATGAGGAGGAAAAGAGCGATGCGAGAAGTTGTCATTACTAGTGCCCAGCGTACCCCGATTGGAGATTATCTAGGAGCTTTAAAAGATGTTTCAGCAGTTGAACTTGGGGTGATCGCTTTAAAAGCAGCTCTGGAGAAATCACACTTGGCTGCTTCCCAAATTGAGGAGGTTGTGGCCGGAAATGTGTTTCAGGCCGGTTTAAAAGGAAACCCTGCCAGGCAGGTTGCCCTTAAAGCAGGCTGTGCCTTGGAGACCGTGGCCGTTACCGTCAATCAACTTTGTCCTTCGTCTATGCGTGCCACGGAAATACTTGCGCAAGAGATTGCCCTGGGTAAGGTTGATATCGGAGCTGCCGTGGGCATGGAAAGTATGTCAAATATTCCCTACCTTTTGCCGAAGGCCCGCAGCGGCTACCGTATGGGGAATGGCGACCTGCTGGATTCCATGCTGAACGACGGTTTATTCGATGCCTTTAACGATTATCACATGGGCGTTACTGCGGAGAATCTGGCGGAAATGTACAATATTTCCCGTGAGGAGCAAGACGAGCTGGCTTTTTTAAGTCAGCAGCGGGCAATTCGAGCTATCCAGGAAGGAAAATTTACTGACGAAATTGTACCTGTTGAGATCAAAAGCAAAAAGGGATCAGTGGTGGTAGCGACAGATGAACATCCCAATCCGGCTACCAATCTTGAAGCTTTAAAAAAGCTCAAACCTGTTTTTAAAAAGGATGGAACGGTAACTGCCGGCAACGCCTCCGGACTGAATGACGGAGGATCGGCCTTAATCTTGATGGCAGAGGAAAAGGCTATTGAACTTGGAATTGCTCCTTTGGCAAAGATTCGTTCCACAGCCTCTGCTGCAGTCGACCCGAAAATTATGGGGATTGGGATTGTACCTGCGGTGAAGAGGGCTTTGAAATTTGCTCAACTTCAGGCTGGAGAAATTGATTATTGGGAATTAAATGAAGCCTTTGCCGCTCAATTCCTGGCTGTAAATCGGGAATTGAAGCTGAGTATGGATATAGTCAATGCCAATGGCTCCGGTATTTCCTTAGGTCATCCGGTTGGAGATACAGGCATACGTTTAATTGTCACCCTTATACATGAACTTCGGCGCCGGGGAGGGCGTTATGGCTGCGCATCGCTTTGTGCCGGAGGAGGACCGGCTGTCGCTACGATTGTAGAGTTAATGTGAACGTACCTAAAATGAAGGTTTACTAAATAACAAAGCTTTCCATAGACCTGACTGAAACTTGCCGAAATTAGAAAACGAGCCCAATAGACTGATTTTCCCTCAATCAGTTATTGGGCTTTTTTAGTTTAAAAAATACAATATTTATTACATTATTTTACAAAATATACAGGAGGAAAATCCTGGGTATTTGACGAAGTAGATTTTTAAAGATTCCCATATAAATAAAAAAATTGGGGTAACCGGTGAATGCCAAAACTAAAGCGAGGTGATTCAAATGATTAATAGTATTTTTGAATCTTGTCAAAGGATTAGTTTTGAAATTAGTTTATTTGGGTTACTTAAAGGCCTGCTTCTTGGAGTTTTGATCATGGTTGCTGTTTTCTTAGAAAAGAAAATTGCTTTAATCCTGCAAAAAGAGAGAATAATTGATAAGCGGGTAAGAGAAACGAGCACAAGAATAGCACATACTGTTGCAGAAATGGAAGAACTTAAAGAGGCTAACAATATGGGTGAGGAAGAAAAACAAGCGATGTCGCTCCAACCTCAAATTCAAGTTCAAGTTTCAACAAAGTCCCCGGATGAATCTGACGCGGGCAACCAAGGAGATTTGGAGGCAGTTCCCCAAAGAAAGAAGACGCGAGCTATGTCAATGGAAGAAAGATGGGCAGATTTCGAAAAAAAGAGAGCAATGCGCAATACAGCCTAAGACTGTGTTTCAGTAATTGATTTATAGAAAAGTACTGAAGGAATTGGGCTGAGCGGCACAGACTCAAGGGAGAACATTCCATCAGCTTGCCGCCAGAAAGGAATACAGATTAAAAGGTTAGGCAGAGAATTGGTTCAAAGCTGTTTGAGCAAACTCAAAGATATTGGGATAGATAAGTGTCATATTTTCGTGTTTCAGGAAAATTAGCCAGGGAAAGGAGTTCCGGACTGCGAACGGGTGGGAAACAAGGCGTGATCTTTGCATTATGTCAAAGCCTTTATAATAATTCATACGAAATAATAAAGCTAAGATGAGCAGGTCTTAGCTTTTAGCTTTAAATATTAAAAAAATTTAAAATTAAAAATTTTAAAAGTTTATAAATTTAGAAATTTATACTAATTTGCATTTGAAATGATGAATTATTAAAGACATAGTTATTAGTATTAAGGATTTATCCCATAAAATATTAATAATATTTTAAAAGCCAATTAGTATTAGATATAAACGGCGAATGTAAGGTATATTGAAAAAAATACCTGATTGTAAAAGCTGTAAAAAAGTGCCGGGGTATTAGGAGCATACTTTATCTTATATCATCAACAACCGGGATAGTACAGGATGATATTTTGCTATAAATAATTGAATTGGATCAGTATTTAAAGCATGTAAGGGGACCAGATTAAAAGGAGAAAGAAAAACCCGAATATTCCCATGTCCTCATGATTGGGTATTAAAAAGAGAGTGAGAAAATTAGTAAGGGCTTGGATACAGTTGTGTATTCAAGCCCTTAGTTGTCGAGCTGTTTTTTAGGTTACCTTTAAAATCAATGCTCTGATCAGCTTTTCGCAATTAGTAATGTTGAGGTTTAATATTGTCGATAAATAATAAAATTAATTGAAATTTGTAGAAATAATGCGAAAAAATTTGATTGTTAAGCAATATAAGCCAAGTTATACTTAATATAATTGCGATTGTTAGCAAATTTTTGTTTTTTATGTCAAATAGCTGACGTGAATCTGCACTCTGTTGAATTTAGTAAAATAAATGCTTTGCAAGTCATATTATAAGATAATACTTGGTTAAAACAAGTTAGGGACAATCTAATTACTTTTAAAACAAGGTTATATATAATATGGAAATATGATTATGGGGGTAAGAAAGGTGAGCTTTGTAAACAATATCACTTGGAAGGTTAAGTTGACAGTAGGGTTTGCAATTTTGGCTTGTTTGTTAGGTTTAGTAGGGTATATAGGTTTAAGAAACTTAGGTGTTATAAATAACGACGGAACTATGATTTACTCCGTCAACCTCATGTCAATCCAAGAACTTAATAAAATACGGATGAATTTTTTAAAAAACCGTTCAAATTTAATTTTACTTTCTTCGACACCGGACAAAATGAAGGCACAGGCTTTAAAACAACAAATAGCAAGTGATTCAGAAGCTAATAACAAGAGCGAACAAAATTACGAAATGGTTTTTGCCAATGAACTTACTTCGGCTGATAAGCAATTATACACTGATTTTAAGAACAATCAGGTAGATTACCGTAAGCAGCGTGAAAATATGATTGCAAGGCTGGATCAAGGAAATTCTTTAGAAGCCGGAGTATTGGAACAGGTTTTACAAGCTAATGATAAAGCTTTGGCTAACTTGGATAATTTAATTACTTCTAACGAAAAGTCAGCTAAGCAAAAGCAAATAACTAATCAAGCAATTTATGAGAAAACCCGTGAAGTCATGCTCGTTTTGGTAGGGCTAAGCGTTATTTTAGCCCTAATCATTGGACTGTATTTAGCAAGGAATCTCACCTGGCGGCTCGGCAATATCGTTCGACTGGCAGAAGCTTTGGGTAATGGAGACTTGACTAGAAAGCTGAAGATTTATGGTACGGATGAAATCGGACAATTGGGCATATCCCTTAATAAGGCTATGGAGAATATGAAAGAATTAGTTTCCCATATCCTTGACAGTTGCCAGACCATGAATGCTCATTCGGAAGAACTGTCTGCGACTATGGAAGAACTTTCAGCCAGCATGCAAATTATCCAAAAATCCACGGAACAAATTGCTCAAGGTGCCGAGGAGTTAAGCGCAAGTACTGAAGAAGTAGAATCTTCGACCTTGGAACTTCAAGAGTTTACAAAGAAGTTATCCGCCAAAGCGGATCAAGGTCAGGAAAATGTTTCTGCAATTAAAGAGAGGGCAGTCAAAGTAAAAAGTCGGGGGATGAATGCGGTTGCTGAAGCAGAGTCCATTTATAAGGACAAAGAAATAAAAGTTAAACAAGCGTTAGATGAAGCCAAAGTTGTGGAAGAAATTAAAGTGATGGCAGAGACGATTGGAGGAATTGCCGGGCAAACCAATTTATTGGCTCTTAATGCCAGTATTGAGGCAGCTCGTGCGGGGGATGCAGGACGTGGCTTTGCGGTGGTTGCCGATGAAGTCCGCAAGTTAGCCGAGCAGTCCCAATCAGCAGTTGGGAATATTCACAATGTCATTAGCAGTGTTCAAAGAGCTTTTAGCAATTTAGTCTTGAATACCCAGGAATTATTAAGATTTATCGACACAAGAGTAAGACAAGATTATGAGGACTATGCTCAGATAGGATCACAGTATGAGGCGGATTCTTACTTTGTGGCTGAGATGTCAGGGGAAATAGCTTCGTCGACGCATTTAATGAACCAGATAATGGATCAAATTGGCTCGGCTATTCTAAATGTGACAGATACAGCCCAAGAGTCTGCCTCAAGCTCAGAGGAAATTTCTAGTAGTATCAGCCAAACAACAATTGCCGTTGAACAAGTGAATTCTTCGGCTTTAGCCCAGGCGGCGTTAGCTGGGAAGTTAAGTGAGCTGGTCGGAAAATTCAGGGTCTAATCCTGACCGCCACTGAGGTTGTATAGGCAGGCCGTAATTTGCTTTCAACTCTGATTGAGAACTCTCTTTGGAGGATAAAAAAACTCTTGGCATTCATTTAGTGTAAATCGCCTAATGATTTACACTTTTTTATTCTGTCTACTCCGGTATATAGCTGTTTGGAAAAAATCTGATCATACGGCAGGAAATTCACAAACGTCAAGTTAGTGGATTCCGGTTCAAAGAAGGATAATATCGAAATTTGTAGAACTACACACTTAGGTTTGTTTATCCTCATTTCAGCTTGTATTATTTGAGAGAGGTTAGTTTAGCAAATGATATCGATATATTTCTTATTCTATTTCGCGTTTTCTATCTTCTATGCTTTATTTGGGATATATGTAATTATCAAAGATAGAAGTTCAATTATAAGTAAAACATTGTCTCTAATGTGTCTGTTTTTATTTTCTTGGACGATCGGCAATGGTCTGATGTTGATTGCCCAAAATATTAGTTTGGCAAATTTATGGAGGTTAACAGCTGCCTTAGGTTGGTGCTTCTTTTTCAGCATTTGGCTGGATCTTACGTTTTTAATCAAAAATAAAGAAAAGATAAAACCCAAATTTAGAATTTTACTCTATCTTCCTTCTCTCTTGTTCTTTATATATAATTTGCAGTATAAGCCGTCATTTGTTCTTTATCGCTTAAATGGTAATTGGCTGGATAGATATCCAATAATTTTTCAAAGTTTATTCGACATATATTATATTGTTTATTTTATTTGCGGGATCTGGATTTTATACAGATTTGGGAAAACGTCGCAGCTGCAAAGGGAAAAAAAGCAAGCAAGAATAATTATAACCAGCTCTTTGTTTACCTTTACTTTAGGGTTCATTACCGATACTTTTTTGCCGATATTTCAACAAAGAGGACTTCCGCTTGATGTTATTATAGCTTCTCTGGGTATAATTGGAGTTTGGTATTCGATTAGCAAATACAAATTAATTACGATAACCCCTAAACCAAAATATTTATTTAAAAATATATCGGAATATTTATTTAAGATTGTTGATGATCCTATTTTTGTTATAGGGTACGATTTATCGATCATAAAAGTCAATGACATTGTTTTGAAGATATTAGACAGCAATGATATTTTAGGTAAAGATTTTAACTCCTTTATCATCAGTGAGATAGATGTACTGAGTGATCTTTATAAGCATGGAACTATTAATAAAGCAGAAGTCTCTTTAATTGGAAAGAATAATATTTTGCTGGAATGCGAATTATCCGGAAAAGTAATTTACGATGAATTTAGGGATATTTATGGAATTCTTATTATATTGCACGATATATCTGAAAGAAAAAAGAGGGAAGATACTTTAAAAAAACATAATTATAAATTAAAAGATAAGGTGAATGAAAAAATCAGAGAATTAGAAGAAGAATCTTTAAATCGAATAAGTGCGGAAAATAAAATACGCTATATTGCTTATCATGATGAGTTGACAAAGCTGCCTAATCGTCGCTACTTTAATGAGTTTATTTATAAACTGATTAAAGACCTCAAGGAAAATGGAAGGTACGAATGTTTTATTATTATGTTTTTAGACCTGGATAATTTTAAATTAATTAATGATACTTATGGCCATTATAACGGGGATAGTTTACTGTGCCATTATGCAAATTCGATTAAAAAAGTGGTAAGAAAAAACGACTTAGTAGTAAGAATCGGTGGCGATGAATTTTTAATACTAATTACCGATATTGCTGAACATGAGAAAGCGGATATTATTGAGTCTTTGTCCCGTAAAGTTTTAAATGTTTTTAATGAACCATTTATAATTAATGGCAAAGAAAATTATCTTACGGCCAGTATAGGTATAGCCCGTTATCCCACCGATGGGCGGGATGCAGGGACGTTAATCATGAATGCCGATATAGCTATGTATGAAGCAAAAAGTGCAGGCAAAAATAAGGTAAAAATTTTTTCTGAAGAAATGAAAAATAAAATGACCTCTAAAACAATTCTTCGCAACAGCCTCTATAAAGCACTTTCTAAAGGTGAACTGAGCGTATATTACCAGCCGCAAGTTAATATTAACTTGGGTAAAATTGTCGGCTTCGAGGCGTTGTTAAGGTGGCAGCCGAATAATGAAGACTATATATCTCCTTCTCTGTTTATCCCATTAGCTGAAGACACAGGATTAATAGTACCCATAGGCTACTGGGTGATCGAAAAGGCTTGTGAATCATTAAAAAAATGGAATAGTCTGGATTATCGTCAAGGCAAGTATTCTATGGCCATTAATCTTTCCATCAATCAATTAAATGAAGGTGATTTTATTAGCAACGTTGCCAAAATTATTGAAGACAGTGGGGTAAATCCTTTTTTATTAGAGTTTGAAGTTACGGAAAGAATGATATTAAAAGGCAATGAATTTGCTGAGAAAAATTTAGAGAAGTTAAAGAAGTTAGGAGTCAAAATCTCCATTGACGACTTTGGAACAGAATATTCTTCTTTTATCAATATTAAAAAGTTTTCAATTGATAAAATTAAAGTTGACATGGCGTTTATCCAAGGGTTAAATAAAAACAAAACAGATAATGTCATTGTAAATTCAATTATCAGCTTATCCCATAATCTCGATTTAAGTGTTATTGCTGAAGGGGTGGAAACAGAGGAACAATTAGAGTATCTGAAACGTTATAATTGTGACATCGTTCAAGGTTATTTATTTTATAAGCCAATGCCCGAAACAGAAATTAAAGGTATTTTATATGAAACGATGTCAAAGTGATAACCGGTCTAACAGGTGTAATTTCAGAGCTTTATCCTAAATTGAGTTTAAAGGATTGTCAGGGGTAAGGGCCTAAGTGAATCATTATTGTGAAGACAAAGTGAAACTAAATGAAGGGCAGCTTTTAAGCTTGCCCGCTGAATTGCCAGGACATTAAATTGTTCTGGCTTATTTGTTTATTTTACTTCTCTTTTAATCGCAGGAAGGAAATACAAGAATAATGTGGAAGATCTTTAAAAGACACTTTTTTACAAATTTCCAAAAGTCTATGGCTTAAACAGACGATTATTATTATAGTGAAGTGGATGTTTAAACGATTGCCGGCGTGACAAGTGCAATAAATATGTCGAGAGTGTTAACTGGAAAGAGGGGGTTGTCATGTATAAATTGTATTGCAGGATTTACCAAGCTGTTTTCAAAGCATTTTCCTATCTGTTGCCTTGGCGCAAGCCGGAGTTAATTCAAGGAGAAAACAGTGTGGACGGGTTGCCAAAGTTGATCAGAAGTAAAGGTATTAGCTGCATTTTGCTAGTCACAGACAGTGTTATCGCATCGCTTGGGCTTATGGCTGGTCTGCTCCAAGGTTTAAGTGATGAAGGCATCAACTATGTAATTTATGATAAAACTGTTCCGAATCCAACTATTGATAATATTGAGGAAGCCCTGGAGAACTATAAGATGAACAAATGCACCGCTATTATTGCTTTTGGCGGCGGTTCATCAATGGATTGTGCCAAAGGTGTGGGAGCACGTGTAGCGAGACCACAAAAGAGCATTCCTCAGATGAAAGGGGTGTTTAGGGTTATGAAAAAGATTCCTCCGCTTTTTGCTATCCCAACAACGTCAGGAACAGGAAGTGAGACAACTCTTGCTGCAGTAATAACTGACAGTAAGACGCATGAAAAGTATGCTATCAATGACATTTCTTTGATTCCGCACTATGCCGTACTTGACCCGGTCCTGACAGTTAATCTGCCCCAAGATATTACCTCAACGACTGGGATGGATGCTTTGACCCATGCAGTAGAGGCTTATATTGGCCGAAGCAACACAAAAGCGACAAAACGGTATTGTAAAGAAGCGGTAAAATTAATTTTTGAAAACCTTTACGAAGTCTATTCTAACGGGGAAAATTTGGCTTCCCGCAGAAAAATGCAACAGGCTTCATTTTTAGCGGGACTGGCATTCACGCGGGCCTATGTTGGTTATGTACACGCGATTGCCCATACCCTCGGCGGATTTTACTCAACTCCCCACGGTTTGGCGAATGCCGTTATTTTGCCTTATGTTTTAGAGTATTACGGCAAGTCGGCACACAAACCTTTGGCGGAGCTTGCCGATTTGGTTGGCTTAAGTGCGGCGGGCGACTCCCTTGAACAAAAAGCAGGAAAATTTATTGCAGCCATCAAAAGTCTCAATGAATCAATGAGGATACCCGATAAAATAAATTGTATTGTTGAGAGTGATATTCCATTGATGGTCAATCGTGCTTTAGCGGAAAGCAACCCACTCTATCCTGTGCCTAAGATTTTGGCTAAAGAAGATCTGGCAAAGCTTTATTACAGTATCCTAGAATCGTAGAAAGGAGTGATGAAATGTCCGATATTAAAGAAATTCTTGATGAGCAAAGGACTTTTTTTAAGGTTGGTAAAACACTTAGTCTGGATTTCCGCCTAAAAGCATTAAAGACCTTAAAGAGGTCCATCTGCGAACACGAAAAAGATATCCTGGATGCTTTAAAAAGTGACTTAAATAAATCTGCTTTTGAAGCTTATGCTACGGAAATTGCGATGGTTTCAGAGGAATTGGATTATGCGATAAAACATCTTCCCCATTGGGTTAAGATTAAAAGGGTCAGGACGCCAATTATGCATTTTAAGTCTTCATGTTATAGAATACCCGAACCCTATGGTATTTCCCTGATCATGTCGCCCTGGAATTACCCGTTCCAGCTCACCCTTGCTCCTTTGATAGGCTCCATAGCAGGGGGAAATTGCTCGGTCATAAAACCTTCCGCTTATTCATTTGCTACGTCGGCTGTAATTGCCAGGATTTTAAGAGAATGCTTTGAAGAAAATTACATTGCAGTGATAGAAGGTGGGAGAGAGGCGAATCAAGCCTTATTGGATGAAAAATTTGACTATATATTTTTTACTGGTGGTGTCTCTGTAGGAAAAACTGTAATGGCGTCTGCTGCCAGAAGCCTTACCCCGGTCACTTTAGAACTAGGGGGAAAAAGCCCCTGCATGGTAGACAAAGAGGTAAATATTGACCTCGCTGCCCGCAGGATCGTCTGGGGTAAATTCTTGAATGCCGGGCAAACTTGTGTTGCTCCGGACTACCTTCTGGTTCACAAAGAAGTAAAAAAGGATCTTATCAGGGGCATACAGAAATATATATTAGAATTCTATGGTAAAGACCCATGTGCCAATGAGGAATATCCGAAAATTATTAATGAAAAACATTTTAGACGGATTAAAAGCTATTTAAGCAACGGAGAGATTGTTGCCGGCGGGGAGTTCAATGAAAAAAACCTTCGTATTGCACCGACAGTTTTAGACAAAATAAAATGGGAGGACCCAATAATGCAGGAGGAAATATTTGGACCGATTTTGCCCATGATAGAGTTTTCGGATATTTCCGAGGCCGTATTGTCAGTTAATAGTCTCCCCAAACCCCTTGCCTTATACTTATTTACGACCAACAAGGAAGTTGAAGCTAGAATTGTGGAGAGTATATCCTTTGGAGGCGGGTGTATTAACGATACGATCGTGCATCTTGCCACATCTTCTATGCCTTTTGGAGGAGTCGGAGAAAGCGGAATGGGTGGCTATCATGGAAAATGGAGTTTTGATACCTTTACCCATACCAAAAGCATTCTCAAAAAATCAAATTTGATAGATATAAAACTTAGATACCCGCCTTATGGGAATAAGCTGAATATTTTCAAAAAATTATTCGGCTAAGACTTACTCAAAACACAAATAAGCAAAGAAGGGCTGAAGACAAAATGTGCGGCCGATTTTCGTTTGTGGCACTTGTTGATATCATCGAACGTTTTAGATTAATTCAATTTGAGTTCGATTTTGTACCACGCTATAATATTGCACCATCTCAACCGGTTCCCGTAGTTATCCGGCAAGACGGAAAAAACAGTCTGCATCTTTTCAAGTGGGGATTGATTCCCTATTGGGCTAAGGATGCGAGTATCGGGGACAAATTGATCAATGCCCGTGCTGAGACTTTAGAGGAAAAACCTAGTTTTCGTGGATTATTAGCACGAAAACGTTGCCTGATTATAGCTGATGGATTTTATGAGTGGAAAGAGGAAGGTCGGCGGAAAAAACCTTATCGAATCACACTGCAAGACGGCAAATCCTTTGCTTTTGCAGGTCTATGGGATTCTTGGCTGTCGCCTGCAGGTCAAACCATAAACTCGTGTACGATTATTACGACGACGTCCAATAAGTTGCTAGAGCCGATACATCATCGGATGCCGGTTATATTACCCCAGGATAAGGAGAGTCTTTGGCTGGACGAAAGTGTAACTTACAATCAGGAAATAAAAGAATTGCTGAGACCTTTTCCGGCGGAACAAATGGTTGTCCACGAGGTATCAACATTGATTAATTCTTCACGCTATGATGGACCGGAATGTGTGTTTCCGATACAGAGTTTATTTTAAAGCTGAACAAAACACCCTTCCACGTTAATTTCAACTTTAAACGTTGGAAGGGTGTTTGTTATACTGTCCAGAAAAAAGAACAGTTACGGTCCTACATAGTTAAAGCTATATTTCACTCAATTTAACGAGTCGCTCAGCCATTTGTGAAATGTTGCTTAAAGCTTGAGTAAGTTCCGTTACTCCTTGGGCCTGAGATTCGCTGACCACAGCTAGCTGACTTACGGATTCCACCAAACGGTTGACAGAGGACTGTACTTCAATAACGTCTTGTTCTATTGTTATCGCCGAGTCTTTTGTGTTTTCCGCAAGCTTGCGAATTTCTTCAGCAACAACTCTAAATCCGCGGCCATTCTCCCCGGCACGGGCAGATTCAATAGAGGCATTAATTCCCAGAATATTGCTTTGCTGTGATATTTTTTTAATTGATGTGGTAATGCCTGAAACATGAAGAATATCATTCTTAACATGTGAGGTTTCGTTGTCCATAGTTTTAGCAGTTGCGGAAAGTTCTTGGCTTTGGGCCGATAGGTTTTCAGAGGATGCATAAATTTCTTCGACCGAGGATAAAATTTCTTCGCCTATTTCCAGCAGTGTATTGTATCTTTCTGAAGATACGGTGACAGTGATTACTCCAACCATTTTGCCGTCATCAAGAATTGGGTTGCTTATAGCGACATAAGGGAAGGAAAACTGAGAATTTTCTTTAGAAACATGGGTAACTGTGCGTTGCCCGGATTGTAAAACTTTGTATGTGATAGTATTGAGATATTTACTGATAGAGTCCTCCGTTTGTACGCCCAAATTGATTCGGGGGTTATTGTAAGCTGCCAAAATAACTTCATAATTGGCAACAAAAACAGAAATATCCTGATCGAACCATTGGTGTAAATGAGGTGCAATAGAGAGAACATATTCGATTTTCATGTAAGGGCCTCCGAATATTAGTTTAGTGAAACCACAAGAACAGAATAAACTTTAGACAGGATTTATGGGGGAATTTCGACATTGAATTAAGATATTCCTTTATTGATATATCTTTAGGTGCTGAATATTTTAGAAGTTATGTTCACAATGATATATCCGGAAATGGTGCATTATTTAAATATCTCAATAAGAGTATTTATTTGTTTTTGATGGAGGAGTTTGGAAGGGTATGAAGAATTTATGGTGTATTGTAGATAATGTTGGAAGACAACTTAACGAATAATAGTTGAAATTAATTTGTGTTGCCTTACTTTTACTTATTGAGAGAAAAGAGGCAGATGAAGAAAGTAGAGCTTCTGAAAAAACTGTATTCAAATAATTCTTGTGACTGAAAGTGATCGAATAGATGCTTGTGGATTTTACGAACTGTAGGATATAATCCCAATGTTTCATAAAGGATATGAAAAGAAATTAAAATGATGTGGGATTTGCATACTTTGACGATTATGGTAAAGATTAAAGTATAACAAATCTTGGGAGGCGATAACATGTCCTTCAGAACATCGTTTTCTAAAATGCTGTCATACATAGCCAGATGTGATCCTTATTACAGTCTATACTACATCCCTGATTCTTCGGAAGAGAATGAATATCAAACTAATGGAAATAATGATCCTAAGATTTAAGCCCATTATAGGGATTAAAGCAAAAGAGCCGCTCTCGAGCAGCTCTTTTTAACCTAAATCCCGCAAAAAAATATCATATACCTGTATAAGAGTATAGAAATTATAGCTTAAATACAGGTATTTTTTCATATTAAGGGGAAGATAAAGGTCTATGTATATGGTATAATGCAATCATATACATAAGGCTTTAGGAGGGATGTTCATGACGAAACTCTCAGCTCCCGCATACACCTTCGTCTCCATGCCGAAAAGTAATGTCTCCTGCAAGAAGTCAGGATATGTGTACCATATTGGCAAAGGCTATCGAAATGACAAAGGTCAGCCGACGAGTTCCCAAACCATCATCGGTAAATATGACACGCAAACTGGTATGTTGATTCCAAATGATAATTATTTCAAGATTTACGGTGGGAAGCCACAGCTAAGGACTGTTCCGATCGAGAGCATCAAGAATTATGGAAGCTACTTTCTGTTGAAGGCGATCACCCGGGAATCTCAGCTGGATACGTTGCTAGGCAGAGTCTTCGGCGAAGATGCCCAAAGTATCTTAATGCTGTCCATCTATATGGCTCTGGAAGGCAATGTTTTGTCTCATTGCGAGGACTGGATGGAAGAAACGCTCACCGGAAGCAAGGTTATCCTTACATCTCAAGAATGCTCAAGGATTCTGAGAGTTATTGATGAAGCCAAGCGCAATGAATTTTTCCGGGCATGGGTCCATATACGCCAGCAGGAAGAATACCTGGCCTATGATATAACATCGATTTCTTCTTACAGCAAGCTCAATGAAGAGGTGGAATTTGGTTATAACCGCGACAAGGAGAAACTGCCGCAGATTAATCTGGGCATGTACTTTGGCGAGACGACGAGGCTGCCGGTCTATTACCGAACCTATTACGGCAGCATCCCTGATAAAAGCCATTTAGTTGCCATGATGGAAGGCAGTAATAAGGTTGGCATTAAGAACACGCATTTTGTGATGGATAGAGGATTTTTCAGCAAAGACAATCTGGTTTATCTGAACCACCATACCCGTGGGTTTATCATCGGTATGCCCAATAGGCTGGTCCTATCCCAGCAGATTATTCTGGTCCATGGCGAAGACGTCAAGAGTTCGCGTTATGATCTGGGTATTGGCGATGTCAATGGTATAGCCGTTGAGCGCAGTGATTATGACTTTCGCTGTCAAGTTCATCTCCTGTATTCCGATGAAAAGATGGCGGACGAGAAATACCGTTTCAAGACAGAATTCAAGAAGTGGCAAGCCTCCATCGCCAAAGGCCTCATTCCTCGTGAGGCAGAACCGTTTTTTCATATTTTCAAAGACAAAGAGGATGCCATCCTCAGCGTGGAAGCCAACCACGAGGTCATTGATGCTTATATGCAGACCATGGGATATTTTCTAGTGATGAGTACGGACTTCCAGAAAAGCACGGCGGACATCCTGGAGATTTATCGGATGAAGGACGTGATCGAAAAATCCTTTGACCGTATAAAAAATGATTTAGATATGAAACGATTGAGAATTCATACGGCGCAGGCGGAAGAAGGAAAGATGTTTTTAGCCTTCCTGGCGTTGATCCTGAGGACGTATGTGTTCAATACGATAAAGCCCTATATCCTCAAGAAGCGCCTCTCCCTGGATAGAATCTTTATCGAAATGCGAAAGATCAAAGTAGCCGTCTACCCAACCGGGGTAATGATGCACAACCCGCTGACGAAAAAGCAAAAGGATATTCTAGCCTACTTTAATCAATCGGAGGAGGGTGTTGCAGAAAGCTTGAAACACATACTCAAGTATCAAAGTGTATTCTGATGCTCCCCAAAAACAAGGCAAAGGATTGGAACGTTTAGGTGTTGCAAATCTATTTGCTGATGTTCGGTTGTCATGCATTTTACAATAAGAGCTTTGGCTTAATGGCGAAAAGTGAAGACACCAGGGTTTGAGATCGGTTAGGTCGGAAACTCATACCCTTGGTGTCTTATTGCTTTTTTGTATATGGTAAATTCCTGCGGAATTTACGTTTTAAGTTAACGATAGATGTGAACTTAGGACAATCTGAACACGGACCAAACGATACCTTGCGTTCCTCCTCCCCCTAGGTTAAGGGAGAGAGTTAAGCCGTTGGCCTCATAGAATAAACCTATGACGTCGCCTGAGGTTAATGCTACCGAACCGCTTAGTGTTACGGTTCCGTTGCCGAGGATGCTGCGCAAAGTCAGTACCAATGCAACGTTAGCGTTTAAGATCGGGAAAACTCCGCTGATTAAAGCTGTAACAGTGGGCGATGTTCTGCGCACAACAAAGTAGGGTGTGACCCCGGAACCAAGGCTGACTGTAATCGCTGCGGTCGTGGAATAATTGATGGTAGCTTCAATAGCGTAAGTTCCCGTCGCCGGGACGGTATAGTTCCCACCAACCTCATCAAAACTGGTGCTGTCGTAATATGGGGAGGTTACTGTCCAGCCTGTTAATTGCGTACTTGTGGACGTATTGACTGTGGACAGGAACGCTGAGAAACTTTCCCCAGAGAAGGCTGGACCAGTCGCGCCGGTCGTGCCTGTATTTCCAGTGGCACCGGTCGCTCCGGTAGCGCCGGCCGAGCCCGTTGAGCCGGCATCTCCGGTAGCGCCGGTCATGCCTGTCGCACCCGTATCCCCTATAGAGCCGGTGGCACCTGTCGTGCCTGTATCTCCAGTAGAGCCGGTAGCACCGGTGGCGCCCACATCTCCGGTAGCTCCAGTCGAGCCTGTTGTGCCAGCATCACCGGTAGAGCCGGTAGCACCAGTGGCTCCCGAATCTCCTGTGGCCCCAGTCGAGCCGGTCGCTCCAGCATCCCCGGTCGCCCCAGTAGAACCAGTGGATCCAGATTAGCCCAAGTCGCCAGTAGAGCCGATAGCACCCGTTGCCCCTATATATCCGGTAGAGCCGGTGGCTCCAGACTCACCCTTATACCCAATAGTGCCGGTGG
>NZ_JAVHUW010000016.1 GCF_030954495.1 Candidatus Desulfosporosinus nitrosoreducens
CCTTTTCAATTTCAGCGCTGTAAGTCAGGAACAGAGGATTTACCTGAAGAGAGTTCTCCGTAAGAGAACTTACTGCGTTCATCAAATGATCAAGGCCCCTGCCGCTTCTCGCACTGGTTCCAACCACCGGAATACCCAAACGGGCGGCAAGTATCTCCAAATTAATCCGGATCTTCTTTTTTTGAGCCTCATCCATCAGATTAACGCACAGCACAACTTTGTCGGTAATCTCCATCGTCTGAGGGCAAGACTTTTGATTCGACAGGATCATTTAAATTTCACTAAAGGAAAAGTAAATAATAATCTAGAAGTAATAATGTAACAGAAGTTGAAAAGATTTATTGAACTTAGTATTAGGTAGTATAATATTTTACTGCTTACCAACCTATTCGTGGAGATTTTCAAAAAGACTACAAATTAGAAAGGATGTTAAAAATTTGAACTATCAAAGAATTGCGGAAATAGTGTATGAATTAATTAACAATCCGAGAAGTCTGTCCATAAGGAAAGAGGAGATACTTTTAGGAGATCTAGGGATGAATGAATTTACTAGCCTTCAAAAGGTTTTTTCCAAACTCGAAGTATCTAGTGATATTTTAACGTTTGAAGTTACACCGCTGGATTTTTGGGGGTAAGGAAATGAACCGTCAGCTAGATCAAAGCATTATGGATAAAATTACCAAACTTCTGACGAAAGTTGATTTGAGCTCAGAGATTCTCGATATGATTTATTCTTCCTTGAAAGCTGGGAGCAAGACAAGTGAACAATTTAGGTGGGCCCATTTGACGTTAATGAATTGTGATTGTGTGAATGGAGTGCCTGAAGTTGCGCTCCCAGGTGCGATTGCCATGGAATTATCTGCCTTGGCAGCTGACATTTTTGATGATATCCAGGATCAGGATAATAACGACCAACCTTGGCGTCAAATTTCTACCGCAAATGCTCTCAATTTGGCTATCTGTTTAAGTATGTTGAGCTATGAGGCTGTCTCGACAATATCAGATAGCAAACTTTTTAGGGAAATAAATCAAGTTTTGAACAGAATGTGGATAACTGCAAGTGATGGTCAATTCCAAGAAATATTACTAGACACTCACGAAAAAGTAACTCTAGATCAATATTTTGATTTGGTAAAGCGAAAATCAGGTAGCCTAACAGCTTCTGCTTGTAAAATCGGGGCAACCATCGGGGGTGCAAGCGAAGCGATAGTATTTCAATTAGAACAGTTTGGGACAAATTTGGGCGTAATGAGTCAGATAAAGAACGATTTAAATGATTTCTTAGACTTTGAGAGAAAAAAGGATTTTATTAGCAATCGCAAAACCCTCCCTTTTGTCTACCTTTTGAACATTCTCAAAGGTGAGAATGCAGATCAGTTTAGAGAATTGACTCAGTTACAGAGGTTCGGAAAGGAAGAAAAAGAATATCTGAAGCAATTAGCCATTGATGGAGGGGTTGTTCATTTCTGCAGAGTCATGTATGAACTATTTCGAGAAAAGTCACTGAAAATTATGCAAAGACTTTCGATTCCAGAAAATCGCAAAGAAAAGATGATCAAACTTGTTGAAGAAAATGTTTAGACGGCAAGCATATTACAATGCAAGTGCCGTCTTTATCTTATTAGCCTGTTTATATTTTTTCGCTACCGCTAATCAAGCCTATGTTGGTCTCAAGATTGCGAATATCCGGGGACAATGGATAGTTATTTCCTCAGATCCACAAGGTGAAGGATACAAATTAGGGATCCGTATAGGAGATGTAATATTGAAGATAGACAACAGCGATCCGGGGAATTACCGCTATGTTCAGAGATGGAGTGAAACAGAAGGAGCCTCAAATTTTGAAATCCGTAAGCAAGACGAGATATTCAATCAGATGATTAATATTCCTGTACCTCTAATTATGCAGAATACTTTAAGTGAAATTCCTTTCGTGATCCTAGGATTTGTTTTTCTGTCCTTGGGATTCATTACCTTTCTGAGGCGCCCTTATTTGGCTGAAGCCCGTACATTATTCTGGTTTAACTGGTGTACAGGTTTAGCTATCGCCTTGGCTTCAGCCTCAAGCCGTGATTTGTTATTTGCAAGGGAATTGGAGTATATAATTTTTGCAGCTATACCGATCTTTCTTGTCAATTTTGTTTCGTCTTTTCTAAACGAAAATAATAAACAGATCAATCGTTGGGGCCGTCATATTTTTATATTGATGTTTGTGATTATTGTAATAATAACCGTTTTGCAATCGACCAATATTATCAGCTGTTTTAGTTCATTAAGAAAACTGGTCTTAGTTACAATGAGCGTTGGCAGTCTTTTCGCACTTTGGAATTTAGTTGCCCTATTAACTTTGCCAAAAGATAAACCGCAAAAAAACCAAGTAAATATAATACTTTTAGGTATGGTAATGGGACTCTTGCCATTCCTTCTCCTTACGGCAGTTCCTATTATCTTTGGATTCCAGCCGATAATGAATGCTCATTATAGTTCCCTTTTTGTTTCGGTCATCCCAACCACTTGCTATTATGCTGTAGTTAATAAATATTTACCAGATAGTCGAAAGTTTTTAGGAACCATAGTTCCTTTTTCGATTGCCGGAATAATTGTTAGTTTTGTTGTTACTTACCTAAACTTTATTTTGAAGTTATCGGAAAAGTTTAGTCTTGAGATGTATCTTAGGACTTTAGCTTTATTTGTTGTCTTGGTCTTATGTTTCAGCTTCATAAGAACTTTAATAAGTAAGATATTAGAAAAATTTTTGTTTTCAGAAAAAAGGCAAACCTTCAAAAAAAGAATTTTTGAATTAAACGAACGCTTGTCTATGCTTAGTGAAGAGAATTTGATATTAAAAGAAGTGACTCAAACTTTTTCAATTGAGGGAGTTTTTATTATTGCAAAAGATAGTAAAGGAAAATACTTTAAGATATCAGAAGGAAGATTTGTCGAAAAGTTTAGTGAACAATCTATGATGGAAGAATTATTTCAAGCCGATCGAAAGACTAATTTGAATGCAAGAATCTTACCAGATAATTTCCCAGCTGGACTCTATATTCCTGTTACAAATAAAGACTATAGATTTGGAATATTTTTAGGTCATCGTCATTCTTATGTTAAATTTGAACCTGATGAATTACCAGCAATTGCGTTGATTTCCAGTCAATTGGCTCAATGTTTAATAACCATGTTGACATTTAAAGAGTTATCGAAAGAAATTGTGAACTTAACACAAAAATTTCATGAGTTACAGCGACGAACGAATGGGCTTCAAGGAATAAATATGTCTTTATTTAGAAGTTTAGAGAGAGAAAGAAAAATAATAGCAAGTGATATACATGATGGACCACTACAGCTAGGGTTAGACTTAAATCGATGGTTAAAATGTCTTGTTGAAAAATGTGTAAATAACGACAAAGCTGTAAATGACATTTCTCATATGCGAGAGCTAGTAGAGAATTTGAATTTCGAACTTCGTTTAATATGCAATGATTTGCGTCCTCCATCATTAACTGATTTAGGACTGGTTCCAGCTATTGAATTATTATGTGAAGAAATTATGCAAAAAGAGTTATTGTTAATTTCCCTCGAAACTAAAGGCATGAATCGAGGGGAACATTTTGAGGAGGAAACAGAGTTAGCAGCCTATCGTTTTGTGCAGGAAGGTATAACCAATGCCGTAAAACATTCAAGTTCTAAAGAGTTAAAAATTCAAATTGAGAAGAACGAATCCCAGATGGAATTGAGAGTTAGTGATTCGGGTAAAGGGTTCGATACCAGTAAGATTGATGATTGGGTGCTTACAAGTGTTCATTTCGGATTGGTTGGGATGAAAGAAAGATTAGAAAGCTTAAATGGTAATCTTCAAGTCAATTCAATAATTGGTAAGGGAACAATCCTCAAAGCAACTATTCCTATTAAAGGAGATTAGTTAAACATTCAAAGCAATCTCTCTATAAGGAGGAATTAGGAATGTCTTATAATAATACTGTTGAATTAAAAAAAGTCAAAGTTTTAGTCGTTGATGATCATACACTTTTTGCGGAAGGAACTGTATCTTTATTATCTTCTGAATCTAGAATCTCGGTAGTTGGAATAGCCAAAAATGGAATAGAATGCATGAGCTTAATTAGAAAATCTAGACCTGACGTGGTGCTGTTAGATATTAAACTCCCCGATGTCTGTGGGACCGATTTAATAGACACAATAAATGAAGTTATACCTAGGACAAAGATTTTAATGCTAACAGGATATAGCCCTAAAGGTTATGTTACTCAATCAATGAGTAAAGGTGCCAATGGTTTCTTGCTTAAAGACTGCGCAGTAAAAGAGATGATTGAGGGAATATTAAGAGTCTATGATGGTGGGGTATTTTTTTCAGAAGGTTTAGAGGCTTTTCTTCATCCTGAAATTAGTAGTTCTGTTTTATATTCCACAGTTGCGTCCGCTATTAAGCCCACCGAATTACTAACCATTAGAGAAAAAGAAATAATTGAATTAGTCTCTAAAGGGTTACATAACAAAGAGATTGCATCGGTTTTAGATATTAAAGTTCGAACTGTGAATTTTCACGTAAGTAATATCCTGCTCAAGTTAGAAGTTAACACCCGTTTAGAAGCTGTTTTACGGTGGGCAAATATAAATAATAATGCAATTTAAGTTAGGTTTAAATTTTAGTTACATATTTAGCAATGAAATGTCGATAAATGTAAAAAAATGTTGTAAAGTTTTATGAGTAATACTGGCAATATTAACAGGGACAAAGGCAAGGGCCTGGTGATATTCTTAATTTGATTAAAATTATACAAAAGGTTATAGAAATTTTGACGACATAAGTATTAAATGGTTTTGCCATTTAAATAAAAACCCTCAGATCATCGATACCCGCAAAGTAACACATGATCTGAAGGCGTCCCCTACGCAAGCAGTAGGTAACTATTATATTAAACCTGCTGGGGATATTTGTGAAGGGAGATTTTAAAAAGGAGGGAAATTGTCATACTTGTATCCCCAATAAGTTTTTAAAGGAGAGAATGTTGCATGAAAAAGATATTAATTTTTTTACTTTCATTGAGTCTTCTACTCGTCGCTATACCAGCCTATGCCAGCGACTCGACTAAAATATCAGAAAAGGTTAATACCAAACAAACCTCAATAACCTATCTAACATACGATCAAGCAATGGAACGAATAGCTCAATTATCAAATAAGTCGGTTGAGTCGGTAAAAGCGGAACACCCAAGTACCGAAAAAATAACTGTCCCAAAATCTCAACTGGGTAACGTAAAGGAAACAAATCTAACTACGTCAGCAATGCAGTACGCCGAGATCAAGCAAGCTTTTTCTGTTGCTTGGAATTATTCACCATCTGTTGATATTATTGTTCAGGAATACCGTGACGGTAGTTTTGGATGGTTAGGAAATATTCAATATGCGGGCATTGATAGAAATTATCTTGGCACTGTAAAACAATTTTCTGGAGATATGAAGGCTTGGGTAGATGAAAATTACCAACAAGGAATTTACTATATAGTAAACGGGGACTTTTATGACACTGGAACCACAACTATTTCTTCTACAGTTGGGGCAGGTACACCTGTAGTCAATGTAAACTTTAATATTTCCTATGCTACTAATTACTTTAAGTATTGTAACACTGGAGAATCTTATATAAGCGTAATTAACTATTAAGAAAGTTTTTATTATGAAGCACTCACAACTCCCACCGGGAATTGTGAGTGCCATTTTACTAGTTTGTGAATGTAAATTTTATTTATTATAGAAGGAGATATAAATAATGCTTTTCCTTGGATATTTTATGGATTTTCGATTTCACTCAACTTTTTTAGAAGCAATAATAATTGGAATTTTAATAGCTACATCAATATATTTCTTTTCGAAAAACAAATGGGGAAGTATTTTACTATGTGTTCCTGTTAGTGCGTTATATTTATTTTTTACTGTTAGATACACGTATCATCTTATTTTGGTGGCAATTGAACTATTAATACAATATTTTATCGTATATTTAATTGATAAGGAAGAATGGTTGTAACTAATAGTTCTAACGAAACAGTTTGTTATTAAGACAGAACTGTGTTTCACTTATTGGATAACCTAGCCAATGATTAGAAGCTCATTTTAAGTATGAACGTTTAATCAATTCAATTACTTAAGTGCAAATATACGCTTGAGTTACTTAATTGTCTATATTTTTGCTTTAAAATCGACTAATAAATGTGGCGGCGTCATATTCTTTTTGTGATCCATATCGGTGACTTGCATAAAGAAGCTTGGTGTCTATCTTTATAGAGACAATAGCAAAAAGATTTACTCAAATCATTGGTATGCCGCTTATTATCCGCTAAACATCGTCGACCCATTTCTACATTTCATCTTTTGCATTTCGAATGGATATGCACAGCTGCCGCCGTTCTGATTGCGGGGGCAGGTATTATAATGCAGCTGTTCGGTTTACAGCAGCGTCAGCCTGTTATGATAGGTTTTCTGGTCTCCCCCTTTGCATATTCCGTTTTCTAAGGACACTTCAACCGCCGAAGTTGAACAGTGCCGCCGCTGGAGTTCAGCGGTGAAGGTGTTCAACTCGTGCGGTCGAGCTGTTCAACCTCACGCGGCATATTCACCCTTCGACCTTAGGGTTATAATCGAATGGCTTATAGACTGTATATTCCGTTTTCTCACGCGGAATATTCATAGACAAGCTGGCCGATTTGAATTATTCCTGGAAAGACTTTGTGATGGTTTGAAAATAAGAGCCAATACGCAAAAGCGGGCCATTGCGGTCCGCTTTCCGTAAGTGACAAACCGGTTCTTTCCCATTTTAGTTGAAAACAATATATTAATACAATCTAATTTTTTTAGAATATGTATTTTGAAAGGCAACTATTATGGATGAATTTATAAAAATTCTAGATCCTGCGCTTGATTATGTTGAGCATATTGCAAGAGAACAAAAATGCATCATTACAGTTGAATCAAACCGTAAGATCGTTACATGCCCATATTGTGGAACGGCATCATCCCGAGTACATTCTGTATATAAGAGAGAATTTCAGGATCTCCCAATTCAGGATCATCAGGTTGTTATACTGATAAAGAACAGGAAAATGTTTTGTGAGAATCCAGAATGTAGTCATCAAACCTTTTCGGAAAGGTTTGATTTTATTACATATAAAGCACGAAAAACGGAGCGTCTTATCAAAAAGATCTTGAACCTTTCGTCGAGGGTCAGTTCTGTGGCTGCCTCAACTATGTTAAAAAATGATACAGCAGCTATAAGCAAAAGTACTATTTGCAGACTACTTAAAAAAAACGCCTCAGATTGTGGATAAAACTATCATATACAAGGTTTGTGTGGATGATTTCGCATTTGAGAAACGGCATTCTTACGGAACTATTATGGTCGACATTGAAACCCATCGTATTATAGACTTGCTAGATTCTCGGGATAAAGAGCCAGTCACTCAATGGCTGAAAAGCTTTCCGAATCTCAAGGTAGTATCGCGTGATGGTTCTCATACATATTCCTCGGCATTTCAGAAGCTCATCCAAACGCCATTCAGGTCAGTGACAGGTTCCACTTGTTAAAGAATTTAACAGAAGCAGTAGCGAAATATATATTACGTTTATTTCCTGCAAGGCTGGAAATTCCTTCAACGTAAATCATCAGGAGCCCTGAAATGCAAGTCTTATCGGATACTAGAAATCGAACTTAAAGAATCTGATTTACAAAAGGAAAATATAGAGAAGGATTTACGCTTAGTGAAATAGCTCTTATAATGCATGCATCTATTTCTACGATAAGCAACTATTTAGCTATAAAAGATGAAGATATTCCAGAGGGCACTTGTTCAGTAAGGGAAAAGCAAGCAACATTAAAGAAGCTATTGATAGGATGGATTAGAAAATTGTTAGAGTTACCGGTCATATTCGCAATACAATAAAAAGGTATTTATCCAAAGAGTGTTTCAGTGTTAATGAACATTATGACTGCCAACGCCCCGAAAAGCCGCAGCTGTATGAAAAAGAGATCCTGAAGCTACGCTCAAAAAGGTATGACCTATGCAAAAAGGTATGATGGTCCGGTTGCTGCCTTAAGAGTATTTATGCAGAAAGAGAGAGAACATCAGAAGCGAGCTGAAACTGAAAACTGAAAGCTAAGAACATTAAGGAATATATCACTAGGAAATGGATGGTTCAGTTAATTTACAAAGATATAGAAAAAGTGAAAGGGCTTACACAGAAACAGTATGAAGCTGCCTTAAAAAAGTACCCGGCTAGCGTGAATAAGTTGAAGTTAGTAAAGAGCATCAAGTATGGATGTAATAGTTTTGAATTACTAGAATCTAAGACGCTACCACTTAAAGCAATGCATTAATCAACTAAAGTGGGAAAGAACCGAAAAAAGTACTTGAGACATCAAATGCCTGCAATAATGTTACAAGAAATTTACAGGCTTCTTTCCTGGCAGTATGCTACATTTACATCATGGTAGGCAATGGCGTTTCCATCGTCAATGAATATCAGCAAAAAAACCAAAAATAAACTAACAAAAACTAAGATAACCTAATAAACTGGACATCCGCTCGAAAACTTAGTAAATTAGAGGTAATAAATGAGATACATTTTATGTCAGTTTTAAGATTATAAGATCTTATTGTGTCACTTTAATTGAACTATCTTTGTTACCTTAGCTTATATTCCGTGGAGGATTAAAAAGACATAACTCATGCGGAATGCCGGGAGGTTTTTTATGAAACTGATAACAGTTGCCGGTCCGCCGTCTTCAGGCAAGACATCCGTCATCCTGAAGCTGATTGAATGTCTGAACCGCCCCCAGGGCAGCGTCGGGGTCGTGAAATTTGACTGCCTGACCTCCTTTGACAACCTCAGCTATGAGGAGGCCGGAATTCCGGTGCAGACCGGGTTTTCCGGCAAAATCTGCCCGGACCATTATTTTGTCAGCAATATTGAGGATGCGGTGCAATGGGGAGTGCGCTCCGGCTTTGAACTGCTGATCACGGAGAGCGCCGGGCTTTGCAACCGCTG
Source organism: Candidatus Desulfosporosinus nitrosoreducens (assembly GCF_030954495.1). GTDB lineage: Bacteria > Bacillota > Desulfitobacteriia > Desulfitobacteriales > Desulfitobacteriaceae > Desulfosporosinus > Desulfosporosinus nitrosoreducens. Next base: position 9,061 of record NZ_JAVHUW010000016.1, read on the forward strand.
TTCACCCTATATTAAGGGGATTCCGGCCATCTGTGTGATTGACAATCTGTCCGGCGTGAATACCCCCCGCAAAATAGGCCCGCTGCTGAAGTATGCGGATATCGTGGTTGTGACCAAAGGGGACATTGTTTCCCAGGCGGAGCGGGAAGTCTTCGCCTTCAATGTCCGGCAGGTCAATGCAGGGGCCAAGGTGATTTTTGTCAACGGGATCACCGGGCAGGGAGCCTTTATTCTGGCCAAATATTTGCAGCAGGCCGGAGAGATCCGCAGCCTCAGGGATACGCGGCTGCGCTTCACCACTCCGGCCGCCGTCTGCTCTTATTGCACAGGGGAAACCAAAATCGGGGCGCCTTATCAGCTGGGTATGATGAAAAAAATGGAGTTTAAAGACGTAGACTTTGAAAAAATAAACTCTGAGAAAGTAGAGTATTAGGGCTTATGACAACAGAGGATTTTAGGACAATGATCGAGAGCAAACCTCTGGCCGAGGTTTTGTGGGAATATCCTATCGGCCGGGACTTTCTGGCTAATTTCCGGCTCAATGATTTGACGCCGGATCTTCCCTTTGCCCAGGCCCTGCTGGCGGTGGAGGAGGAAACCCTGGCTGAATTCGGTCTGGACCGCTTGGCGGCCTTGCAGGATTTCGCTGTGTTTCTTGAGCAGTTCACGCCTAAAGAGAATTTACTGGCAGAGGTAACCTCGATTACGATCATCGGCGGCTGGAACAAAGCCAAGACCCCGGAAAATATCAGCCTGACCATTGCCGCCGGGGAAATCATCAGTATTGTCGGACCTACCGGTTCGGGGAAAAGCCGGCTGCTCAATGATATCGAGTGTCTGGCCCAGGGGGATACTCTCACCGGCCGGAGGGTTCTGGTCAACGGGGCCGAGCTGGATGACCTGCGGCGCTTCGAGATGGAAGGGAGGCTGGTGGCCCAGCTTTCCCAGAATATGAATTTTGTCATGGATTTGACGGTGCGCGAATTCCTGGAGATGCACGCCAAATGCCGGCTGACTCCCAACGTCGGGGAAGTGGTGGAGACCTGTTTTCAGTGCGCCAATCAGCTGGCAGGGGAAAAATTCTCGCCGGATACCCTGGTGACCCAGCTCAGCGGCGGGCAGTCCCGGGCCCTGATGATCGCGGACACCGCTTTTATGAGTGATTCGCCGATCATCCTGATCGACGAGATCGAAAATGCCGGCATCAATCGCCGCCAGGCCATCGCGCTCCTGGCTAAACGGGAAAAGATCATTTTTGTCTCGACTCATGACCCGCTTTTGGCCTTGAGCGCCGATAAGCGGATTATTATTAAAAACGGGGGCATCGCCAAAGTCCTGGAGATTTCCCCGGAAGAAAAGGAAAGTCTGGGGATCATTGAAACTCTCGACAACACCATGCAAAAGCTGCGCAACGCCCTGCGGGCCGGAGAAGTGATCCGTAAGCAGGATTGCGAACCGGAAAGTTAAGCTTTAATAGGATCTTAGGCAAGGAAGTTGATGAGTGAGTTTGGTTGGTTGAGGAAATTAATGAATTGAGTTTAGTCGGGGAAGTAATAAGTGGGTTTGATTGGAAAGGTTAATAAATGAGTCTGGTCGAGGAGTCAATAGGTGAGTTCGGTCGAGAAGGTTAATAAGTGAGTTTGGTCAAAGAAGTCAATGAATAAGTTCAGTCGAGAAAGTCAATGAGCCCGATTTTAGTCAGTGATCCTAGCGTAAGTAACTTTCTTAAGTAAGGAGGAGTTAAGGTGTGGGAGCTATATGATGCCTTAATCGCAGGGATACCCGAAGATTGCCGGGTGGATGAGCTGGTTTGCGGCAACCACTATACCTACGTCCGCAGCGGCGAGGGTTCAGGGGTGGCGGCGGGGCGGCCTTATGACCAGCGCTTGCCCATGTTCCACAAAAACCTCTTGGGCGCGTCTTTGCGTGAGGTGGCAGGCTGTGTGAAATCCTGGAATTTGATGGAGGCCGCCCTGGGGAATGCCGCCCTGAACGCTTACTATAACAATCCCCAGGTGGCCAGAGCCAACGGCGTGGAATTTTCGGATGTCCGGCGGGTGGAAGACCGGCGCTATGATCCTTTTATCATGTCTCAGAACGCAGTCAAAGGGAAAAGAGTTGTGGTAGTCGGTCATTTTCCTTACCTGGAGAACCTGCTGGAACCGGTCTGCGATTTTTCCATTATCGAATGGGAACCCATAGAGGGAGACTACCCGATGCCGGCCTGTGAATATCTGCTGCCCGAAGCGGACTATGCCTTCCTTACCTGCACCTCCCTGGTGGACAAGACCCTGCCCCGGATGCTGGAACTGACGAAAAACGCTGTCCGGGTTACTATGGTGGGGCCGGGGACTCCGTTAGCTCCGGCGCTTTTTGCTTACGGGATTGACGAACTGTCCGGGATTGTCATTAAAGACAATGCCCAGGCCTTCAGAATAGCCGCCGGCGCGGAACAGTTAAAGATTTTCACGGCGGGGCAAAAGGTTGCCTTCAAAGCGGACAATAAAGCGGAAGGTTAAGCAGAAGGGCGGTGGATGCATGAACTTTGAGTGGAATCCTCAAACGATCCAATGGTACGAGGACGCCAATACCTATTCGGGCTTTTTTCGAAACCTGGCGGGTTTGATCTCTCCGATGCTGCGGGGGTATTCCACCCTCTGCGATCTCGGCTGCGGCCTGGGCCTGCTTGATCTGGAGCTCAGCCCCAGCATCTCTGAAATCACCTGCGTTGATATTAACGAAGTTGCCTTGGCGGCTCTGCAGAAAGGGATCGCGGACAGACAGGTCTCCAACCTTGAGCCCCGGCTTATGGACTGCGGGGAGCTGGAGGGAGAATGGGACGTCATCTGCATCAGTTTCTTCGGCAGCAAGGAATTTGAGAATTTCCTGCCTCACTGCCGGAAGCTGATCGCTGTGGTGGGGAGGAGGCAGCAGACGGAACTGTACCCGGATAAATACCGCAAGTACCTTAAGAACAGCGCTGAAAAAGTGGAGGAGGTTCTTAGCCGGAAAGGGATGGATTACGTTCTTACGGAAGCTGCCTTTGAGTTCGGCCAGCCCTTTCACTCCCGGGCAGACGCTGAAAACTTTGTCCGGACCCATTGCCCGGCTATCACGCCGGAGGATCTGCGGAGCTTTCTGGACGGGGCGCTCCGAGAAACCGGCGATTCCCGCTTTCCTTTAGTCATTCCCCGCTTGAAATCCTTGGGGGTCTTCGAGATTAAAGGCTGTCTATGATTAAACCAAGATGATTAAACCAAGGCAATTAATGATTACTCCAATCAAGGATTACTTCAAGGTAAACAATGATTAATTCAGGGCAAAGCAGAGCTTACTCCAAGGCAAACAAGGCCGCGCCGAGGGCTCCGCAGAGCTGCGCTTCGCCGCAAATATAGAGCTTGATTCCCAGCTTGACTTCCAGGGCGCGGACAACGCCCAGATTCTGGGCGACGCCTCCGGTCAGAATAAAGCCGCCTTCCGGACCAAGCCGGGTTATCAGGGACGAAACCTTGGCGGCGACGGAGTTGTTAAGGCCGTGGATGATGTCCGGCACGGCTTTGTTCTGGGCAATCAGGGATACTACTTCGGATTCCGCGAAGACGGTACACATGCTCGAAATGACAATATCCTCGCGCCAATTCAATCCCAGTTTACTCATTTCCCCGAGCGTCAAGCCCAGGGTTCGCGCCATCATTTCCAGAAATCTGCCGGTACCGGCGGCGCATTTGTCGTTCATGACGAAGTTCATCACCGCGCCGCTGTCATCAATCCGGATGACCTTGCTGTCCTGACCGCCGATATCGATGATCGTGCGCGTCGCCGGATTGAGGTAGTGCGCTCCTTTGGCGTGGCAGGTGATTTCCGTGATGCTTTCGTCGCTGCCGTCGATGTAAGCCCGGCCGTATCCCGTCGTGACAACGCGGGAGACCGAACTGCGCGCAATGCCCGCGCTGTGCAGAGCTTCCGCGAGACTTTTTTCTGCGCTGGTTTGGGCGCTGCCGCCGGTGGGAATCACAAGGGCGGCGGCGATTGTTTTATCCTGAGCGAGGATTACAACGTCTGTGCTTGTGGAACCGCTGTCAATACCTGCAACATACTCTTGCCCTGATCTGCTCATCTTTCTTCCTTTCCCGACGTTTCCTTGCTTGGCCTGCAAACCCGAGAGAGTTTCGGCAAAGGCCTCGATCCGGGTTTGCAGCTGACCTTTGCTCTGGCGGGTGTAGTCGGTTTCCAATTTTAAGAGGGGGACCGCCAGTTTGTTTTTCAGCTCCGCATATTCAAAACCGTAAAAATCACAGAATTTAATGGTATGGTAAATTGCCCCGCGCAGGTTGGGATCATTATACAGGCTCCTCCGGCCGGCAGTATCACTCATGCGGAGACAGGGAAGCTGCGCAAGCAGGGCGCCGGCGTAGATCAGGAAAACTTCCGCCTCAGGGCAGGTGTTTGCCAGGACCTTTTTATCGGGCGCAAGGCTGCGGTTGCCGACGCAGGTGAGATTTCTGAGCGGAAGCGCCAGGAGTTCCCGGATCATCTCTTCTATTTCCTGCCCCGCCCGGGCGCCGAAAATCCCGATGTAGGGACCTTCCGAATCTCGGGGAGGGGAAAAGGCCGCCCGGAAAGCCTCCGGATCGAAGGGTTGGCCTGAGTATTCAGCGTAAGCGGATTTTAAGGCCAGCAGGTTGCCGGCCAGGATCTCCTGCTGGCAGCAGCTGTCTTGATGGGGGAGATCCAAGAGGTAGAGAAAGTGGCAGGCCCCGGATTTCTTGATAACATCGTAAGCCCGGCGCATGGTATCACAGCAGTTGACAAGCACCAACTCGCCGGCCTGCCCGGAGAGGGCCGCCTGAATCACGGCTTTCCCGAAGCCGCAGAGATTGGCATGAGCGACGCGGTCCGACACTTCAAAATTGTCCTGTAAATTGTCCAGAATGGCGCACTCTGCGCTAAAGCCCGCGAAAAGCTCTAAAGGGGTATATTTACAAACGTAGTGGATCATTTGCGTTTTTCCTCCAGCATTTCCAGAAATGCTCCCAGGCGGGTGGCGGTCTGGCCGTCGCTGCTGTTGGCAGGGTCGCAGCAGTCGCCATCGAGAATCAGGGCAGGCAGTGCTGCTTTTTCCAAGGCGTCTTTGATTAACTGGGCCGCGCCGATGGTTGATTTGCAGCCCCAATGCGCAAAAATTACCGCGCCCTCCGCGCCGGTGAGCCCGGCTATTTCCAGCGCCTGAGCAACGCGCCTTTCCGGAGCGCCGTTATGGCAGGAGTACACCATGCGCCGGGCCATTGCTTCATAGGGCTTGGAGACGTCCACAGGCATCAGGCTTTCATAAGTGAGTTCGCAGGCGGCGATAAAAGCCTGAGCGCTGAAGTTCAGCACTTCTTTGACCGGAGCCTGCAGGTAGGGGATCAGGTGCAGCCAGAGCAGGCGCAGTCCGCTGCTTGGTCCGGCGTTCTGAATATCCTTAAGCAGCAGGCCGCTGTATTTTTCCGCTTGTTCAGTCCCCAGCAGTATATGACTCATAAAGACACCGTACATTTCACTGGTGAGATCTCCGGGCAGCCTGCGCTCTTTCTGATAGCTGAGATAATTCAGGTAGTTGGCGGCGGTCCGCTCGCTGCGGGCCACAGCTTGCCGCAGGGCGTCCTCCGGGATGGGCCTGCCCGTCACCTCGGATATGAAAGCGCACATTTCCTTTAACTGTCCGGCTACATACCGCACCGAATCCCCGCTTTTTTCATAGGGGACGTCTATGAAAAAAGCGGGGATTTCGTATTTCCGTTTAAGGTAGGGAAAGGTGATCAGGTTGCCATCGCAGGCCAGGTTGGTATAGATCATAAATTTGGGTTTGGGCATTAAGCCGGTAGCGGCGGCGCCGATAAATATTCTGTGGAAAGAACAAAGGGTTTCCGGGACTCCTTTTCCCGCGGTATGCTCTAAAAAAATCGTTTCACATTTCGTCGCGGCCAGATAACCGGAGAGCGCTTCCGCCGAGTAAGGGGCGATTCCAGCCGCAGCCAGAGGCTCGCAGGGCACAAAAATACTGACCAGGGCCGCCTTTTCGGGATGGGCCAGCGCCCGGATCACCATGTCCATGACGGTCCGGGCGGCATATTGCTTGGAGGGAGGCAGCTTTTTGTCCGGTTTGAGGGATAAAGCCAGGCGCTGCGCGCGGTAGCCTGCAAGAAGCAGCTGCCTTGCGCCCACGGGATTTTTGGCTGTCAGAGCTTCGATCAGGCTGGCAAAGGTTTTTATGATATCCATCTCATTCATCCGTTTCTCTCGTTTTTTCTAGTGCTGCTGCCGTGCTCAAGTCCAGCCGGGTCGGTCAGCTCCCGTTGTCCCTCTCCTAATTCGTGAAAACTTTGTTCAACCTGCTTGAGAAAGGCTTTGCCAAACTGCTTCAGCCGTATGCGCCTGCCAGGGCGCTCAAAGAGAGGGACGTCCAGACTTTTCTCCAAGCGGGCCATGGTTTTGCTGAGGGAGGGCTGGACGATATGCAGCTCTTCCGCCGCGTGGGTTATATCCTCCGGGCGGGCAGCTACTTGAAAATATCTTAATTGCAGGAAATCCATCGGGCAGCGTGCTCTTTAATAGCTTTGCAGGAATGATGATGTTATTAATTATATATTTTTCGTTATAAGCAATCAATGCTATAGTTGGCAATAGTTGGGTTGGGGACTCAGAGGCGATTTAAAACGCGGGCCTCAAGGGTCAATCCATGGCGGCACTGTAGGTGTGAGGAAGGCTGAGGTGAAGAGCTCGGTTTGAGGGGGGAATTTCGGAGTTTTGTTGACATATATAGATTGCCGATATAAAATTACCTATATAGATCATCTATATAGGGAGGTTCAAAGCGATGGACAAGAGTCTGATAAGCGGCAGCACGACCATGCTTATCCTGAAGTTATTAGAAGAATCTGATATGTATGGCTATCAAATGATTGAAGAGCTGGGCAGGAAGTCCAATAATATATTTGAGCTGAAAGCAGGGACCTTGTATCCTTTGCTGCACACTCTAGAACAAAAAAACCTGCTTGTTTCTTACGAGCAGACCACGGATAATGCCAGGATACGCAAGTACTACAGCATTACCAAAAGAGGCCGTAAGTATTTGGAGGAAAAAGCCGCAGAGTGGAAGGTCTACACCTCCGCTGTAAATAACGTCTTAGGGGGTGCAGGCCTTGCAATCGTCTGAGAAGATTACGGAGTATCTGGAAATTGTCCGCCGGCAGATACGCTGGCAAAAGGCGCAGGTTCCCGTTCTGGCGGAACTTCAAAACCACTTAAGCGACCAAAGGGATGCCTTGCTCAAGGCCGGGCTTGATGAAGAAACGGCAATCAGCGGGGCTCTGGAGGAGATGGGCGATCCTGTGGTTGTCGGAGAGCAGCTGGACCGTGTGCACAGACCCAGGCCGGATTGGCCGTTGCTTGCCCTGACCGTTGTTTTGCTTGGGGCGGGGCTTACAATTCAATTTCTTATAGGGGGGGACATTCACATTGGCAGGGATATGTTCTCCAGACAGGTTATTTGGGCTGGTCTGGCAATTATCCTGCTGCTGGCTGCTTATTTTTTGGATTTCACAATTCTGGGGAAATATCCCTGGTTTATGTATTGGCTGCTCATAGCTGTGACAGCAGTGGGTTATTGGTTTTACGGCAGGTCTCCAAGTTTAGGAGATTCACGGTTATCATCGATTTATCCGCTGCTGCTGTTTCCCACTGTCTTTGCCGGAATAGTTTATAGTAGGCGCAATCAAGGTTATGCCGGTCTTATTCTCTGCGGGGCGGCGGCAGTTGCTCCGGCCTTTTTAGCTTTAATGATACATAACTCGGCCGTTTCTTTCCTGATTTCTGTTTCCTGTCTTGCTGTTCTGACCTATGCAATCACCAGGGGCTGGTTTAAAGTGAGGAAAGTTTATGCTCTCCTTGTTTTGTATTTTCTGTTCACGGTGCTTTTAACAACAATGTTTGTCACCTTGATGGGTCAGTTCTATATCTGGCAAAGACTGCAAGCAATATTCGATCCGTCGCTGGCGCCGATGGGCTTAGGGTATATTGGGTCGGTTATCAGACAGTTTCTTGGGCATTCCCGGTTAATCGGTGAGGGGCTGCCGCTAAGCGGCTATGGGCAAAAACCGGCATCACAAATTTTGCCTGCGGCCAATACGGATTTCATTTTAACTTATTTAACTTATAAATTCGGCTGGCTTCTAATCATCGGGATAATCCTTGTTTTCACAGCCTTTATAGTGCGTTCGTTTATGGTCTGCAAAAGACAAAAGAGTGTGCTTGGGCAGCTTGTTTCCCTGGCCATTATCTTAACTTTTGCTCTTCAATGCTTTACATTCATTATTTACAATTTTGGTTTTCTGCTCTTTGCTCCCGTGTCACTGCCGCTGATCTCATACGGAGGCCGTTCCTTGCTGACTAATATGTGCCTGATCGGTTTTTTGCTTTCAACATTCCGTACCGGCGGTTTAGTGAGAGACCGCAATATTGACGCGGCAGTGAGAAAGTCAGGCCGCTTCATCCAATATTGTGACGGAAAAATTGTTATCAATTTAAGAAGCCACACTCTAAACTGATCGAGTCATTTTTTAGGAGCCGGAAAAGGAAAAAGAACTGGATGAAAATTCAACGACCGAGAAATGAATTATCGGTAGTTGAAAAAGAGGGAAGGAGGGACGTGATACGCACCCTTATGTGCTATTTTCTTGAGTCTATTATCACCGTTGGCTGCCGGGTGAATTCCGAGCGCGGCACTCAGTTCAGACAATGGACTATAAACATTAAGGAGGAAGCAACCTATGGACCTTAAGGTAAAGTACGCTACTATCATAGTCAGGGATATGGATGTGTCAATCAAATTTTACAGAGAAGTTATGGGCTTTGAAATAGACAGCCAATATAATCCCCAGCCGGGCATAGTCATCACCTTAATGAAAGGGAAAGGGGAGGCTATGCTGGAGCTTATAAAGGATACAATCCATGAGAGCGGCTTTTATTCCGTGGGCATGGAGGTTGAAGACTTAGACGCCGCGCTGCAGGAGCTTAAGGCCAAAGGCGCTAAAATCACCATGGGCCCGGTGCCGATCACGGTTGGGAGTTTAGCCTTTTTGGAAGATCCCAATGGAGTCAGGATAGCGCTAATTCAACACAACTAAGCTCTTCCTACAGTCCTCTACGGGTTTTATCCGCTGACTAATCCGCTCTAAGACTCCCGCTTCGGCAAGCGGCGAGTTAAGAGCGGCTAAGTCCCTGGATAAGTGCGACTAAGATTCAGATGGAGTTAAAACTCCACCTGAATCAAGTCTTCTTTATGCAGGAGTAACTTTTACACTCCCCAATACATACTCATTCGTATTTCATCAGGAACAACAGCGTTGCCACCGATAGCAATAACAAGATTAGTGTTACGCAAATTGTTATATACATTTTTTATCAGGAGATTATCAGTATCAAGAGGTGTTCCATCAGTGAGAATAATGGCAGACTTTGTTTGAGCTGCTAGTGGTGCTCCGCTAAGAGCATCAATCCCAGTTTCACCATTTGCAAGGAATACATTATTAAAGTCAATGGCAGATACGAAGTCTTGGATGATTTGATAATTTGTGTCATAGGCAGTTACTCCAGCATGACGAGTAGGGTTTGGCAACTGAGCTAATACTTGATTGTCAATTACAGCTGTACCACCGATAACATCTGAAGTAGTAATGCCTGTGTTGGCGGCTAGAAACCCTTTGGCAGTGGTGGAAAGTCCTGTTTTTTGTGTTAGAATAATCGGTTCATTAGAAAATGAGGCAATGGATGCGATGGAGAGTGCATCTTGGATTTGCCAGCCATTAACAACTGCAATTTTGGTCACCCTTGCGCCAAGGGAAATTAATTTATTAGCTATATTCACAGATGTTTCGCTGCGATCAGCCCCACCAAGGGACTCAATAGTAATACCCATTCCTGCCAATTGATCGAGTACCGCTTGACTAATAACAGTATTTCCACTCGTTACATAAACCTTCGTAACCTTTAGTTTGATAAGTTCAGCTTTGGTGTCTACATTTAGAGTATCACCAGGATCTTGCAAAAGGATAGGTGCTTTCAAAAACGTAGCAAGCGGGCCGGCAGCTAAGGTATCAGATGTGCCATAAGGGGCTGAAGATGCGATGATTGCTGTACCAGTCCAACCTAATTGATCAGCGATTGCCACTGCAGTCTGTGCAGCTGTTGTACCAGCCAAGCGAGTTGGTGGGGCTGTATCAGTTGCAAATGCATTAGAAGATACAATAGTAATTATCATGCTTATAATAGCTAATGAGGTTAAAACTTTTTTCGTTTTCTTCATGTAATAATGCTCCTCTCATCTTTTGAATTTGAATCCCGCTATCTAATAAAAAAGAGGTCTTATGTGATTCTGCCTAAAAAGGCAATACAAACATAAGATCTCTTGTAGTTTTTTAATTAAGTTATCCCTGAAGTAGTCCAAGATACTTACATCTGCAAACTCTAAATAATCTGGGGTTCTAAACTCTTGTCCCGCCGATTCGATAGAATGGGGAAATCTTTGCAATTAGCGAAAAAAAGAGGTTTATCATAAATTTATTTCTGCATCAAATGACTAAAATCCTTTATTCAGTCTGAAAATTTTGCGAAGTTGCCCGCGAAAATAGGCCAAAAAAGCTAGAAATAATATCCACGTTTCTCTGCGGTTGTTTACTTAAAAATCTATGTTGTTGGTGTTACTCCCCAAACCAAGGGATTATAAGGATTATAATCCTTATAGGTAATATTATTGCCTTTGTACATGACAGGGAGCTATAACCTGCAATTTGCGAATGTAGGTAACACTAAAACAATTGATTATGTCACAAACGTCAACTAAATACAGATTAGAAAAAGTCGGGACTGCACTCTACAGGCAGCCACCGACTTTTTTATGATTTGGCCCTCTAACTAAAAGTAGATTGGACGTTGCAAAACGAAGGAAATTGGTTCCTGGCAGACTTTAAAGCAGGAATCTCTTGGTTTCCGCCATTAGTTTGCCGGCGCTTTCTTTGGCCCTCAAGACCTGCTCCTTGACATCCTTGGATTTGTTTTTGACTTCCAGGGTCCGATTGGCGATCTCCGCAATTCCGCTGGCCCCCTCATTAGCGGCTTGAGCTACGCTGTTAATGGCCGCCAAAATAGCCTGAATGGATTCCGTAAGTTGCTTAGATGTCGCGTTAAATTCTCCAACCAGCTCATCGACAAAATTAGCATCTTCACTATACTTCTTGGCCACATTGAGCATAACTTTGTAATCCTGATCAATATCCACGGAGACGAAAGACAACAAGTTATCAGAACTGCTTGAGAGATTGTCCACGGAGTTGGTTACTTTATGGGTAACATCCTGTATTTGCAGGACGGCGCCTTTGGATTGCTCCGCCAGCTTGCGGATTTCTTCGGAGACAACGGAGAACCCTCTGCCGGCTTCACCTGCTCTGGCAGCTTCAATCGCTGCGTTTAAGGCAAGCAAGTTGGTTTGTTCGGTTATCTGCATGATGGATTGCGTTAATAAATTGATTTGCTGGACGACCTGGGATTCTTTGATTGCCTGTTCCAGCCTGTCCCTGCTGGCGACAAATATGTCATATGCCTTCTTTTGGGCGGCATCAACTTTTTTCATAGTTTCCTCCGCTCTTTGGGCAATTTCTCTTGCCGAGAGTTCACCTTCCTGAGACTTGGCGGCGATTAACTGAGCAGAGTTTCCTATCTCCTGTGAAGTCGCTGACATCTCTTGCGATGAGGCGGAGGTTTCTTCCATAGTGGCAGCCAATTCTTCAGTTGTGGCGGAGATCTCCTCAAGGCTCTCGCTTAAGCCAATGACGTTGTTCATGGCCTCATTGACCTCCTGCTGGATCGCCGAAGATTCCTTCTTGATGTTGGTTACCAGCTGCTTAAGGGAATTTTTCATTTCCGTGATGGCCTTTGTGATAGCCCCGATCTCATCTGCTCTGCTTAAGTATTTGGGATCTATATTCTGCGAAAAGTCTCCGCCGGCAACAAGTTTTAAATACTCCGCCGACTTGATAATGGGTGTTGTAATTCTTCTGGTCGTGATGGTAATTAACAGGACAGTAAGCAGCAGCATCATTAATGAAACCCCTAAGACGATCAGGGATATTTTGCGAGCGCCTTGGGTCAGCTCGTTTTCCGACATGAAGGAGGCTAAAATCCAGTCCGTTCCCGCGACTTTATAGGGATTCACTATGTAGCTTACACCATGAATCGTGGCGTTAAAGGGCTTTAAATCTTTGGCTAGGAGATTGTTTAAGCCTGTAATTGGGGTTTCATCTAATTTCTTGAAGTTATTCTTAGGATCATTGCCATCGGCCAGAATAACCCCGGTATTGTGGACTATCATATAAAAGCCTGTGCTGCCCGGTTTCATTGAGCTTAGCATGTCACTGATCACAGACTGTTGAACGTCGATTCCCAATGTTCCAATCAAATGTCCCTCGGCATCCGTAAAAGATCTTACATTGCTGGTAATCATTTGTTGTGAAATGCCGTCAAGGTAGGGCGCTGTTCTTACGATAGATCCTTTGCCGCTTAAGCCGGCTTTATACCAGCTTTTTTCCGGAGGATTGAATTTGGCCGGTATATTGGTTTCAGGCCACTGAAGATAAGCGCCTTTTTCCGTTCCAAAATAGACATACAGCGTTCCCGGATGAGTTGTGGCGTACTGGTCAAAAACGTTGTAGATTTCTTGTTCAAGGCCGCCATTTTTCGAAGGGGTTATTTTAGTTTCTTCACTATTGTTGGCATAAGATGTAATATTGCCGGCAAGCGCCTCCATGACTAAAGGATTTGAAGCCATCATATTAATGTTTTTATCAATTTGGTCATAAAAGATTTTGATTGATTTCTCGGCAATCTTCATTTGTTCCTCAGAATTACTGAGATATTCACTTTTGGCCTGGGCAGTAACCTCGAAACTTGATATTGCTCCTACAGTCGCTAAGGCAATTAAAATAATAATTAGAGAGATAGCTAGAAATCTTGATTGAATACTCCTGAATTTCATTCACAAAACTCTCCTTCTAGGTTAATAATTAAAAGAAACTGCAAAAATGCTCAACATTTTTTTGATAATTGCTTTTTAATTATAGTGCCTTGCTCAAAAACTGTAATATACCGGATAGCTATAGGGGATATAACTTAAGGTGATGCGCGCAAATAATCTTTTGAGAAAAGAAAAAAGAACAAGAGCACTTTAATAAGATCTGGAACTTATCAAAGTGCTCTTGTTCTTTTTCGGCCATCTTCCCGGAAGTCAGGTCCGGGGCCGCTTCTCAAGAAGGTGGAACGGCGGCAGAAGTGAGGGGAGGCGGGATGACTTGGGGGATCAATCATCTGGGCGAGGGTTAAGGTTTAGTTTTGGCAGCAACATTATTTGCCGTGCTTTTAGTCTTGGAAGTGATAGCTTTTTGAGCAGGAGCCGGAGCCGTTGTCGCGGCGGTGCTTGCCACTGGGGGCTTGGAGGCTGGAAGAGGAGCTTTCAGCCAAGATACGGTCAGGTTTTCGCCGTTTAAAGCCTGGGTTAAATCGGCAACGCCTAAATTTTGTTTTTGTATGATAGTGAGCAATTTTACTAACTCCTGATCAACCCCCGGTTCCCAGTGCAAAAGAACAATATCGCCGGCTTTAAGTTTCTGGCCGCTTCTTGTCGTAAGGACGGAGTTTTTCATTTCCGCGTTCCACATTACGATATGTTTTATTCCGGCTTCCTGGGCAGTTTGCTCGACCGTCTCATTGAGATCTCCGTAAGGCGGCCGCAGCTCATCCGGAGAGGAACCGAACTGCTGAAAATAAGCAATGGGCTGAGAGATTTGGCTTATTTGATCGGCCGGGGAAAGATGGGTCAGAAAAGGATGGCTGAAAGTATGGTCTTCAATATGCCCGCCCGCCTTGACAAAATCATGCCAGAATTCCGGATGATTTTCGGCAGCTTGTTCGATGAGATAGGTGGTTATGGGCAAATGGTATTGCTTCATAAGTTTGAGGACGGTTTGGTTAGGATACCAGCCGTCATCCATTGTGATATACACGACAGGCTGATTGACCGGAAATTCGTAGATCGCTTTCAGCGGCTCTGGCGCCGCAGCCGTGGCGGGACTAAGTTGATCCAGCGATTCAGAAGCTTTATCCTGCAAGGCCATGTTGGCGGATGAAACCGCAGGTTTAGGAGTTTGAGGTGCGGCGTTGGCTTTGGCGTCGGATTCATGGAAGAAAATTTTACAGGAGATACCAATGACGATCACCAGCAGTAAGACTCCAAGCCGAAAATAATTTGAGGAAAATTGGTTGAAAATGGGTCTCCGGGAACTTGTCTTGGTGTGTATCATATTGCCTCTGTCTTCTCTCTAAAAACCTTATTTTGCATTTATTCCTACATTAATTCGACAATTAGAGAATATATCCTCCAAGAATTTAGAAATTTGTAGTTCTAGTCTGTTCCAGCGGCATTCATTCCAGGCCATGGCCGATGTGCTGGTTCTGACCCTGGCTGATTATCAGGGGCTGGCCAAAGACGCCCGGCTCAAGGCGATTGGCGCCATGACCGAGATCGTATTTCTTTCCCAGGGGTGATCTACCGGCGAAGCTTAAGCAGATCGACGAGCAACTGTTGGCCCATACAGGGGTCGCCGGCTATGATGCCGGCCGCTCCGGGCAGCGTCGTCGCCGCTTTTTGTGCGGTGACCGATACGAATCCTGAAAGCTATCTGCGCCTTAAGGCGGAGGATGTCCCTTCGCTGTCGGAAGGGATTACCCTACGGGTCAATGACTTAACCGGCAGCCTCTATAGCAAAGGTGTAGCGGGGGCCTACGGCTTGATCGACGCTCTGCACGAGTTGGGCTATATTACGGACGACGCGCGCTCCGCCCAATACTATGCCCCCATGATGGCCCTTAGGGTACGCGCCCTGGTGGAGGAGGTTGCTGCTGAGGAAGATAAAAGCGGCACCCTGAGCGGCAAGATTGATTATCAGGAACAGGGCGGCTATCTGCGCGAGCTGTGTAAGCTGTTGGGACTGGATTTTGACAAAGTTTATCCGCAGATGCAGGAACTGGCGGGCAAGGATGACAAGGAACGGGCCCTCAGTGACGCGGCAGCGGCCAAGCGGGAGGCAGAACAGGCGGGGAACGATCAGCGGCTTGCTGAGGAATTAGTCGGGGACTACCTCAGCAAAAGCGGCTGGCAGCTTTCCTTAAGGGAGGACGGCAGTTATATCCTGGCTGCCGTGCAGGATATAAAATTCAGTGTGGGTGGCTGGTCAGTCGAGAAGGGGGTTCCGCTGCTCGGCAATGAGCCGGTCCGGATGACCGACGAGGGAATCTATGTTAAGGAAATCAAGGAGCCTTTCAGCCGCGGCTCGTCTGAAGACAGGGAATAAGTTCTTCAGTATGCGCTCAGGCAGACGGGATTTGCCTAAAGGGGATTATCATTTTTTGGAATTTGACAAAGGTGTTGGAATTTAATAAGATGGTCGCTTTGTCTGGCCATGATCTTCAATGTTTCTGAAAACGCAGATAACTATGCCGTCAGAATCTTTCAAATTGAAAACGTCACCGCTCAGCGGCGGTGTTATAGGCGTAAGGGGAACTTGGCAAGGTGTTGAGAAGTCGGCACCTTTTTTCGTATGCCCGGCGGAATCCGCTGCTCCGGACTAAAAAGGGGGGCGTGTTGGGGGGGAGGCCAAGGCAGGGTTTTATGATGAAGTTAATTACTTAAGTTCAGGGCTGACCGGGCTTGTACCAAGAATCTTACGCGCGTAAGATTCTTGGTACAAGCTGGGGAGAATGCCCTCGTTTTTGCCGGGATAATCCCATAGTATGGGATAAATCCGTGAAATAATAGGGGGGATATTATCCCGGAGCGTACGCTGTTTTTTATCGCGGCTGAAATAGCATGTTTTTAGTACATTTTTAGCAACGTGCGCAAAGGAAATAGAGGGTAAGCGTGGAATTAATATGATACGATGAAGGTTTTTAAATTATCACAGAAAAACTCATTGAGCGGTAAGTACCCAACGGGAGTTAAGGAATTGAAACTGAGTAAGACATGACCCCGAATTAGGGAGGCGGGATAGTAAGCATTAGTTGGGCCAGAACCTCTTAAGCTTAAAAAGCCGGACTACGGCTGTTAAATGAAATAAATTCGGATTGGAGGTTAAGGAAGACGATGTGACAGATTTGGCGGCGCGGTTTTTTATATTGTAAAGCAAAAGCCGCTTTAACGAATGAACAAAGCTTTTTTGCTGTTAAGGGATACCTTGATTATTTAGTGCGAATGTATAGTAAACATAAAATTACTGGGAGATTCGCACCGCAAAACAATAAGGATTTTGCCGAAAAATGGCGATAATATTGGATTTACAAGGTGGTTTAT
>NZ_JAVHUW010000024.1 GCF_030954495.1 Candidatus Desulfosporosinus nitrosoreducens
AGCCTCCCTGGAAAGAGCAGCCGAGCTCTTCGTGTTCCTGAAAGAAGACTCGGAAAAACTGGCAGCGAAAGACATTTATGAACTGTTGAGAGTATGGGAAAACAAACACAGAATGTGGCAAGCCGAATCGCATCTTCGTGCTGTAACCTTCCGTGAAGAAACCCGTTGGCCCGGATATTACATCAGAACAGACATACCGGCCATTGACGAAGAGAACTGGCATTGTTTTGTCAATATGAAGTGGAATCCGGAAACCAATGAATGGTCCGTCTTCAAACGTCCGGTCATTGATATGTTTGATGTTAAATTCTAAGAAACGTTTTTAGATAGTATTGATATTATCTATAAAAGGATAAGTATAAGGGGCGAATATAACTTTTTGTATTGAAAAGTTATATTCGTCCTTTCCTTTTTTGGGTGATAAAAGTTATAAGGAAAGTATAAAAGGCAATTCGTCAGTAAGTCAATAATTTTTACTATGCCATAATATTTGTGCATCGTTAAATATATAAAAGTTTTTCGTAAAGAAGAGTTTGAGAAGTCAATTTTTATTGAATATCCTAAAAATCCTTGGTTTTGATCTATGAGAAAGAGTATTAATATGTTTAAAATGTATGGCTAAGAGATTAATAGAAATTTGGCTTGGAAAATAACTAATAATTTACAATATTAATCCAAAAATAATTAACAAAAAATTCACATAAATTTAATCATCCATAATATATATTGATTACGACCATATTGACTAGAAATAATCTCGGTGATAATCTTAAGTCATAAATTAACTGGGTGTTAGATCATAAATCCTCTGATCACGGGATTTTAAAGGGCTCTTCAGGCTGATGATTCATGAATTTAGAAATCAGAAATTGCTGCTAAATTTTCAAGTCGGTTTATTCGTAATCAGCATTTACAATGAATGACCTCCGGTAAACTTGAACCTCACCCATTAATTAAATTAACCCTCTTTGAGCTAGACTTAGTAGTTGTAGCCTTAGTGATTAAGTGAAAATTATCTCTATTACAATCTCTTATTAAATAGTGCACAAGCTTAAATATTAATTTTAGAAGGAGGTTAGGTAATTAAGTTTGTTTGGAGAAGTTTATTTATTCAAAATAAAATTTCTATAATTTTGTCAAATTGCTAATTGCAATAGGAGGCGTCAAACATGGAGAAGAGTAAGAATACTTTCAAATTTTTATTTGATATATTTATTATTTTTTTTAAGATTTCTCCAATTACTTTTGGTGGTGGCTTTGCCATGATACCAATTATGGAAGAAGAAATAGTTCATAAGAAGAAGTGGATGGCCAAAGAGAATTTGGTTGATATTTTTGCAGTCTCTCAATCGTTACCGGGGGCCATCGCCGTCAATTCCGCAACTTTTGTAGGATACCAGATAGGAGGTGTCCCAGGAGCTCTGGCAGCCTTATTCGGCATAGTAATCCCCACGTTTATCATTATTGTTATTCTGGGAGCGTTGCTTGGTTCATTTCAACATAATATACATGTCCAGGCTGCTTTAGCGGGAATCAGACCTATTGTCGTGGCTTTAATAGCCTCCGCTGCTTTCAAGATGGGCCGCGTTTCCTTAGTAGACAAGATTTGCGTGGCAATTTGTGCCGTTTGTATTTTAGCATTGCTGATTTTCAAAAATCTTAATTTAATTTTAGTAATTTTTTTGGGTGCTTTTATAGGTATAGTTATAATGAAGGTGAAGGGGTTACAAGATAAGCATTTAGATCAAAAATTGGATCACAAGCTAGATCAAAAGAAAGCAAGTGGTGAAACGTTATGAGTTTGTATTTGGAAATGCTGATAACCTTCTTTAAACTTGGACTGGTGAGCTTTGGCGGGGGATATGCTATGATCCCGCTGATTCAAACTGAGATGCAGAATCACCATTGGCTTGATATTAGTCAATTCACAGACATGATTGCTATATCAGCGATGGCTCCCGGACCTATTGCGAGTAATACGGCTACGATAGTGGGGGATAAATTAGCAGGTTTATTGGGCGCTGTGGTTGCTTGTGTTGGGGTTACATTGCCTTCACTGTTACTTATTCTCTTAGTAGGAAAACTATTTTTTAAATTTCAAGAACATCCTATCGTCAAAGCGGCTTTCTATGGACTTCGCCCCACAATAATCGGAGTTATTGCTTATGCGGCAATAAAATTTGCCGTAAGCAACGGCATCATTGGCGGGAGTCACTATCTTGACATTAAAAGTGCTATATTATTAGTAGTTGCCTTTGTCTTATTAATTAAAACTAAAATTCATCCAGCGTATTTAATTTTAGCTTCAGGAATAATCGGAGTACTTTTATTCTAAAATAAATCGTAATAAGCCGTGGGGATTGTCCTTTATGCTTAAAACTGCAGTGCCTCATAGTAGATAATAGACCTCATATAGTAGATAATAGATAAGTAGATAATAGATATTTTTAAAGATGTGGACATTGAGATTCAATGTCCATTGGGTCTTATTAGATTGGACAATGAAAGAGGTATTGAAGACATGAAAGATTCTAAATTTAAGGTATTGCTCTATTCCGACGGATCACATCAAGCCTTTTCAGCGGCAGTATATACAGCCACGCTTTTGAGGAAAATTCCCAACATGGATTTAACAATCCTGCAAGCTCAAGAGAGTGACGATGGATCAGAAGAAATGGAATATAGTTGGTTGGAATTGCGGCCTAAATACAAACGTTACCATTGGGGGCGTACGTCAGACAATGAATATAGCTGGATTGATTCCTGGCCGGCTAACCCAAGCCCTGAGTGGATGAATGGCGTGCTTAAGGAATCTGAATCCAGTGTGGAGATTCAAACGCAATATGCCAGGATTTTGAAAAAGACCAATGAGATCTATTGCAGACGTTCCCACAATGTGAAGCATCAACTATTGTACCTAAACACCAGTCTCAATGAAACAACAAGCATTTCTGAAACTGCTAAAATGATTCTTGATTATGCTGCGGAAAACTCCTTTGAATTGATTATTATGGGTACGAGAGGCCTTTCAGCGATAAAAGGATTGATATTTGGCAGCTTGGCACATACAGTTCTTGATAAATCCAAGCTGCCCGTATTATTAATTAAAAAGCTGCCTCAGGACTTTATCGACAGTTATTTAACAATTTCGGTTAGCTAAAAATGAGGTTATCCCAAATAATTAGAGAAATAATTACAGAAAGTTTTAAATAGAGATTTAAAATCTTGATTAAGCATAAACGGTATTTATGCTTATTTTTTTTATTACGCGCATAACTATAGGCCTTAAAAACAAATGAATGTTCTTAAGGTCTATTTATGCTCAATAATTCAGAGCGATATCCCTAGTAAAAGTTATATTTGAGAGGGATAAATTTTGAAGCCAATGTTTCATTATTAGTTATATTGATTATGAACATATTGATTAGATATAGACACCGCGCTAATACAATGCTAATCTGTACTTGTTAGGAAAGTCACAAGAAAATGGGGGGTGAACTTGAATAAAAAGATTCCCGGGATCGTTAACTATTTTTCTTAATTTCTAAACTTTAATTCTTTAACTATAAATGGAGCAATTTAAAAAGAGCTCTATGACAGAGTCATGGACCATAGGTGGCAACCTAATTGGGCGTATCGGCTTAAGATGGTCCAACACCGGTGGTGAGAAAGGACTGCAGAAAGGATTAATAAAGTCATACTTTCTGACAGTAAAAAAACAGCCTTAAAAGGCCGTTAAGAAATTTGACATGTTTATTATACCATAAAGAAATAGGAAATGCTTCGTTTTGATGAGAAATTAATAGTAAAATAACTTGGAAAATAGTCTTATAACTTAGTTGGTTGAGCTAATAGGGGGTTGGTAAGTGCATAATATCACTAGCTCATCCACAGGTTAATTTGAGAAAGGGGCTATTTAGGATGAATAATTCTAAATTTAAAGTGTTGCTCTATTCCGATGGATCACATCAGGCATTTTCCGCGGCAGTTTATACAGCTACTTTGTTAAAAAATATCCCTAACATGGATTTAACCGTTCTGCAAATAGAAGAAAGTCAGGAAGGTTTCATGGGGACGGAATATAGTTGGATTGAATTGAGGCCAAAGTATAAACGATATTACTGGGGGACGGAATCAACTGCTCGCTGGTCGGATACTTACCCTTCTGAACCGAAAGTAGAGTGGTTCAAGAGGCTGCTTTCTCAGGAATCTGACTCCAAGGATCAATATGCTCAAATACTTGCCAAGACAAATCAAATTTTCGCGGAAAACGCCTCGAATATTAAACATCAAGTCCTGTTTTCTAACGTCAGCAAAACAGATATAGCAGATACTGCGGATATGATTCTTGATTATTCCAGAAAAAATTCCTTTAATCTAATAATTATGGGCACCCAGGGCTTATCGGCGCTAAAAGGTTTAATCTTCGGAGGTTTAGCCCATAAAGTCCTTAATAAGTCAGCAATTCCAGTCTTACTAATCAAAAAACTCCCTCAGGAATTTATTGATGCTTACTTGTCCGATGCCATGCTTGAAATCCCTTATGATATACCACAAGTAGTAAACGGCCGTTCAGTTAATGTCTTGTTTTAATCATCTGATAAGGCAATAAAGATAAAATCAAAATCTTATTTACTGAAAGAAGGGATCAACTTGTCTTCCATTGAGGAAAAAGAATCTGAGCTGCCAGTTGAAGAAATACAGAGAGAAACGGGAGATAAATCATATCCTATTTGGCTATTAGTGAATCCCAAGCATCCGGCCGTGCGGCATAATATTTGGGCGCCTGTTCTTTCTGAGATACAGGATAAAGTTTACCGGGACTTGCATACTAGAATTGATACGGCAAATCTCTACACTAGAAAGGTTGTTTCTGACAGCCGGATCATTCCTAACACTTTAAATTGGTGGGGGACCGAATTAGCTAAGGAAATTGAGCTTTTTAGGGAAATTGTCGTGGAATATCAGCCTAAGATTTTAATTTCCTTTGGTTCTTTTCCCTTCGAATTTGTGCGCAGAGTTTATGAGATTTACCCTGAAAAAGGGCCTAAATTCTGGGGGACCTCCAATCTGGGAGACGAATTTGGCAAGGCGATTGAAAACTTTGATATTACAAAAACAAACCGTATCCCGCTATTGCGCAGAGTCGTCAAAAGCGGCAGATTTATCGAGGACCATAACTATTATGGCGAGAATTATTTTCAATATGTAGGCAAAAAAATTGCTGAAAAGATTATCGAAAACAAGGATAACCTCAAGATCTGGATAGAATAATATAGCGCACAATTTGAAGCACGGCATCATTTTCCCGAAGAGTCAATTTCTTCGGGTTTTTTGCTTCAAGGAGAGAGCTTGGCTAATCATTCCTGAGAGGTCATGTTTTAATAATTAAGAAATATAAGAGTTCCTATTCACAGAAATTTGTTTTTAAGCAAAATTTATTTTGAAAAATCTAGCTTTTAAGCTAAGATCATAAAAAAAAATAATAATAAATTTAGCCCTCTTTTGTGAACTCTAAGTGCTTAAGAAAGGCTTATAAGCAAGTAATAAAAATCCTTTTCGATAGACAAGAGTTAAGAGTTAAGCAAAGCACTTCTAAAATCCGGATTTTGCGCGATTTTAAAGGAATTTTTGCAATCAAGATTATAGCTCCGGAATCTAATAGTTTTCTCGTTTCTTGGTTACAGATAATAGTGTGGTAAAAGACCGCCATATAAAAATAAGCTTTTAAGCCGGACTCATTTATCCACAGTTTTTCCCATAGGTTATTCTGATTACGATCATATTGTCTTGTTATAGACATTATCTCAACACAATGATAATCTTTAATTGTGAGGATAAGTACATATTCATTTAAGGGAGGTTTGAGATGCCCCGTCAATCAACACCCTGCCAAAAGACTAAAGCAAGAGACAGTTTCCCCAGATAAAGGGTGTTAAGAAATTTGATCTTGGGTAAATGAGCTTATTGTCATGCGTATAACCGCCGTAACACAGGAATTATGCTCATGTAAGTTAAATATGGTGTCATCTTTTGATTTTGAAAGGAGGGATTTCTATGGCTAACTTAACACTTAACAGATATGTTCCTGTAGTGGAAAAAACTAAGCAAGAGACAGGTGAAAGAGGTTATCCTATTTGGCTGCTTGTGAATCCCAAACACCCGGCCGTGCGGCACAATATTTGGACTCCGGTATTAGCCGAGATGCAAGATAAAGTTTTTCGCGAGCTGCATTCAAGGATTGATACCTCAAACATCTATATTCGGAATGCTGTTAAAAGCAGTGAACTTGTTCCTAATACTTTAAACTGGTGGGGCGTCGAAGCGGCTGAAGAGATAGAGTTATTTAGAGAAATTGTTACAGAACACAGGCCAAAGCTGATTATCTCTTTCGGAGCATTTCCCTTTGAGTTTTTAAGGAGAGCATTTCAAGTTAAACCTGAAAAAGGTCCTAAATTTTGGAGCACCTCCAATTTAGGCAACGAATTCGGCAAAGCAATCGATAATTTTGATATCACCAAGACGAACCGGATTCCCTTGCTGCGCAGAGTTATCGAAACTGCAAAGTTTACGGTTGATCCGAATTATTCCGGTCGGCAAGATGGCGAATCATATTTTCATTATGTCGGAACGAAGATTGCAGATAAGATTATCGAACACAAGGATAGTCTTGATATCTGGATTTAAGACGGGGACGTCATCAAACCATAATTAATCAAGTTTCAACAAGCAGTTTTCTTTTCTTGGCTGTTTGTTGAAAAATCTACTGATTATTAAGGTGGGGTTTTTTTTGCAGTTTACGCGCTTTAAAGATCTATCTTTTATCGATTCAATCAAGAGCTATAAATTGGATTACCTTAGTAAAGATTTTATGGCAGCCTTAACCGGGGTTGTCGTTGCCATTCCACAATGTATGGCTTATGCTCTTATTGCAGGTCTTAATCCGGTTTACGGACTCTATACGGCGATAGTATCGGCGATTTTCGGTGCATCTTTCGGGAGTTCAAAACATTTGATAACGGGACCTACCAATTCTTCTGCCTTGCTGGTAGCTAGTGTTATGAAGAACTATATGCATCTTGACAACGCTTATCAAATGGTTTTCCTTTTAACATTTCTTGTTGGTTCCATCAAACTGCTCTTTGGAATTCTAAAACTCGGTAAATTGATAACTTATGTTTCTCATACGGTTATTGTAGGTTTCACAACGGGAGCCGGTTGTTTAATCGCTCTTGGACAATTGAGTACTTTATTGAGTATTCCCATTAAAAACTCCGCCCAAATGGCAACGACAGAGAAATTATATTACGTGCTGACACATCTCCGACAAACTAATATCTATGCCTTGTGTATGGGCTTAATGACAATAGCTTTGATCATTATTTGTAAAAAAATTAACAAGAATTTGCCTGGGGCCTTGATTGGAATTATTGTTCCTATTATCTTTATTGTTTGTTTCTCCTTAGATAAATATGGTGTCCAACTAACAGGCAACATTCCAACTTCGCTGCCTCCTTTTAAGATGATCAACTTTGATTTGAACTTTATCCAGAATGTTTTCAGCGGAGCCTTATCTATCGCTATCATTGGGTGTGTGGAAGCGATTTCCAGTGCAAAATCTATTGCTACGCTGTCACGGCAAGAAATTGACCCCAACCAAGAATTTATTGGTCAGGGAATTGCCAATATTGCATCCTCATTTTTTCAGGGATTCCCGGGGTCTGGTTCCTTCACCAGGACGGCAATTAATTATCACAGCGGCGCCGTTTCCAGGCTTGCAGGAGTTCTGCAGGGAATAATTATGGCTCTGGTACTGCTGTTCTTTGCCCCTTATGCCAAATACATTCCTACTGCTTGTCTTGCAGGGGTTATGATGGTAACGGCCTATAACTTGGTAAACAAAGAAGAGATTAAGAAAGTTGTCAATTTAGGCAAATTAAAATCTGATTCAATCGCTATGTGGGTAACTTGTCTGGCAACTATTTTACTGCCTAATCTTTCTTATGCCATCTATACCGGTATCGCTTTGACTATTATGTTGTACTTAAAAGAGACGAATAAAGTGCCCATTAAAATACTTATTCCTTCGCAAGGGGAGGACTCTAAAATTGTTGAAAAAGAAACTGATGTTGTGAAGGAAAACGTGGATATTTTAATTATTGAATTAGAAGGAAATCTTTATTTCGGGTCTGCAGAGAATCTTCAAGCCAAACTTAACAACCTTGTCAATAAGTCCAAAGTATTCATATTAAGAATGAATCATGTAGCAAGTCTGGATATAACAGCGCTGAATGTCTTAAGGGGATTTACCAGGTATGTGAAAGAAAAAGGAGGAAGTGTAATTATTTGCGGTGTTAGAACAAACATCGATGCAATTCTTGTTAAATCACATTTTGATACTGACATCGGTACCGATAACAAATTTATATTGGAGAATGAAACCTTTGCTTTTTCCTCCAAAGATTTAGAAAGAGCTAAAGCAGTATTAAACTGTGAGGCAACAAATCAGGCGGGCCAATCAATTGCTTGTGACCTATTGGCTAGTTCCTTTTAAAGGATTTGTTTCATATCTCAAAGCGTTTTTACCCTGTGGCAAAACTTTGTTGAAATTCTGTAAAGTTCCAATAAAATTATTTTGGGACAAATCAGTTAAATTACCCGAAAAACCTTAGAAAAAAACCACTTAAGGCCTGGAGATTGAGTAGTTCTACAGGTCTTTATTTTTTGCATTTTTATATTGTAAATTTTTGACATATATAAAATTGATTATGAACATATTGTTGTGCTATAGACAGAAAGCTAAGACAAATGATAATCTATTTGTGAGAAGACTCACATACTTAATAAGGAGGTTTTTTAAGAATACAAATTATTTAGCTGTTATTAACACTTTTAACGATTAACGACTGTAAGCGTCTGGAAATTATAATCTAAACATAGGAGGCCCAGAACATGATAGGACAATTTTTCGCCCATACTAGTTCAATATTCGCTTCAACCAGTCTTGCTGTGGCGAAGGCAGCTAGCACACCAGGTGTACCCTGGTGGGTGTGGCCTCTGGCCCTAATGGCAACAACTTTTTTAATCGGAATTGTATCGGCATTGGCTGGAATTGGAGGAAGTACGCTCTTCGTTCCTATAATCAGCAGTTTCTTTCCTTTTAATTTTGATTTTATCCGCGGTACCGGTTTATTTGTAGCTCTGGCTTGTTCACTATCGGCTGGCCCTAAACTTTTAAAGGCCAATATGGCTAGTTTACGCCTGGTGATTCCGCTGGCCTTACTTGCTTCATCCTCAAGTATTGTAGGTGCTTATCTAGGGCTCTCCTTACCCCAAAATATTCTAAAAATATTACTGGGAGTTTTAATAACAGCAATTGCTTTTGTGTTTGTTTTTTCTAAAAATAGCGAGATTCCCAAGATCGGCCGTCCTGATTCCCTAGCCCGTTATTTTAATATTGGCGGTTCCTATTATGAGTCTTCTAGCGGTAAAGATGTTAATTGGTCAGTTTGGAGACTGCCACAAGGTCTAATACTTTTTTGCGGAATTGGCATTATTGCCGGGATGTTTGGAATTGGTGCAGGTTGGGCTAACGTGCCAGTATTAAATCTTCTCCTTGGAGCACCTCTGAAAATTGCAGTTGGTACCAGCATGTCTCTCTTAGCAATTACAGATACTTCGGCGGCATGGATTTATTTGAACCAGGGTGCTGTGCTCGCAATTATCACGATTCCTTCGGTTCTTGGCATCATGATAGGTTCGCGGGTAGGAGTAAGAATCCTTAACATTACCAAACCAAAATCAATCCGTTATATTGTAATCCTTATGTTATTGTTTGCTGGGTTGAAATCTTTATTAGATGGATTAGGATGGGGGTAAAAAATTATGAATAGTCAAGTGTCTGTTTCCGGCAGTGAACCGAAGAGTGTCGTTGGTCCGTCAAATGAAGCTCAAAGCAGTTCTAAAGTCAGTCCCGAACAGAATCGTTATGCCAGTATTTTATTAGTTTGTTCCTGGATCGGTATAGTTGTTATGGCGATCACATTTGTTCTCTATATGGCAGGAATGTTTAATCCTGTTGTTGCCCCTTCGATGATGCCGCAATATTGGGGACTTTCTGTTCACGAATATGCGAAAATAACTCACGCTCCGTCCGGCTGGGGTTGGTTTGCTATGATAAATCATGCGGACTATATGAATTTGATTGGGTTAGCTTTTTTGGGGTTAGTTTCAGTACTGGGTTATATTTCGTTATTTGTAAATTATACGGCGAAAAAAGATTTCCCTTATGCAATTATGGTTGGTTTGGAAATTATTATTATTGTTTCAGCAGCTTCCGGTATTTTCCATGTTGCCGGTTGATGATTAATCTTATCTATAGGCTTAGAAAGCTGAATCCCTGTGGCGTTGATTCAGCTTTTTTCTATTCTCAGATGTCCCAACCCCTTCTTTGGAAATAATTAATCACCGGCAGGTCGCCCCTGAGACTAAATGCCTGTATTATGCTAAAATGTATAATAAAATATTATATTTTAAGAGAGGGTGATGTTATGAACAATTCTCAGTTTAAAGTGTTACTTTACTCTGATGGCTCACAACAGGCTTTTTCCGCCGCTGTTTATACAGCAACTCTTCTTGAAAACATGCCTGATATGCATTTAACTGTTTTAAGAATCTTAGAAAACAATCAAGCTTCATCTATCGAGCAACATAGTTGGACAGATAGTTGGCCGATAAGCCCCACAGCGGAGTGGATGAAACATGTTTTGTCAGATTCCGATGGCAAGACAGAGACTGAGTA
This sequence comes from Candidatus Desulfosporosinus nitrosoreducens, assembly GCF_030954495.1. GTDB lineage: Bacteria > Bacillota > Desulfitobacteriia > Desulfitobacteriales > Desulfitobacteriaceae > Desulfosporosinus > Desulfosporosinus nitrosoreducens. Next base: position 10,802 of record NZ_JAVHUW010000024.1, read on the forward strand.
TCATAGAATTCTGAATAAGACAAACGGAATTTTCTTTAATCAGGGCTACCATGTCGTTTTCCAGGAACTATATGCAAAAAAGAATAAAGAAGATGCTTCTGACACTTCACATCTTGAGGATGTCATTCTTGATTATGCTAAGGAGAATTCTTTCGATTTAATTATCATTGGAACCCGGGGATTATCAACGTTAAAGGGTTTAATATTTGGCAGTTTAGCTCACAATTTACTTAACAAGTCTATAATTCCCGTAATGCTGATTAAAAAGCTTCCTCAAAAATTCATAGATAGTTATTTGTCTGATTAGAAGAACAGCTAATACAGCCTCGGAGAGAAACAACCTAATTTCTATTCGAGGCTGTAGGCGTTGCGGACTTTGACATCAAATTGCGTTATCTGCCCGGCCAGGGATGGCCAGGCGTCCCCTGAAGCCGAGGAATGAGAAGAAGGACCTATAGAAGGTATTCAAAGGGAGTTATAACCTTCCGGAAGAAATAAGAAAAGAGGTTTTGATATGACGGATAAAACGTTTAAAGTACTGTTATACTCTGACGGTTCACAGCAAGCTTTTTCAGCAGCGGTTTATACGGCTATCCTGTTAAATAAAATGCCTACCATGCATTTAACTGTTGTGCAAGTTCAAGAAAGCGACACTGATACGTTAAATCCGGAAATCAACGGGTCGGACAATTGGCCGATTAATCTGGCATCTGAGTGGAAAAAGCGAGTTAGCGATGAAGCTGATCAAGCTACTAAAAGTCAATACGAACAAATACTTTCTCAAACCAAAGGATTCTTCAAAAAGAGAGAGGAAGACATTAGTTTTCAAGTGATTTATTGCAATCCCAGTATTTCTGAAACCGTCGAGGCGCTTATTGATTATGCTACTCAAAGATCCTTTGAGCTGATCATTATGGGGACGAGGGGACTTACGACCCTGAAAGGGCTGATTTTTGGATGTTTGGCCCACAATTTACTGAATAAGTCTCCGATACCCGTACTTTTAGTAAAAAAACTACCCCAAGAGTTTATCGACAATCATTGTCATGCTTTGAGCAATGATTTAACATCTTTCTGAAGTTGAATTATTCAACTCAGTAATTCGCAATGTCCATTAACGTTAAATAACTGAACCAAATTAATTAATCCTAAAGAGAATAAGATCTCTTTAGGATTTTTTTTTGAATCATTCATTCGGCATCGTTAATAATTATTGGCTAGTTACTGTCACCCCTAGATCTGGTCCTAGCTAATATCGTCAATATATCTGCAAATTTAATCTTTTCATGTAGAAAATCGTTGATTTAAAAGCTTTTTTAAGGGCGATGAGTTGATTTAATCTGGTCAATAAGTTTTTATGTGCGCAAAATTATGGTTTCCAGGTTAGGATAAGGCATATCGATATACAGTTTATAACATTTTTACCATAGCTTTAATCGATGATGAACATATTGATTTGCTATAGACAGAATAGAAACATAATGTTACCCTTTAAGCAGAGATAGTGAAAAATTTAATTTGGAGGTGAGAGATGAATGGTGAGCGGTATAATGGCAATTATCGTCATGATAGCCTCTTTTGGGATCGTTTTAGTTGATCATTTTAGCCGACAAACTGGAGGGAGAGAGCATGTCTAAATGGAGAGCTTTATTACAAGAAACGTTTTCTCGGGCAATCGTTCAGGAAACAAACAGATAAAAAAAGCAGCCTCGAAGGCCGCTAAAAAATGTGACTACAATTATTATAGCAGAATCTCTTGGATTTAGCCACACGAAACAAATCAGCGCTTGATTAAAATGCTGATAAGTAAAGATATAAGCAAGTAGTTTGGTTGCAGTTAAGCTGTAGCGTTAACTGCAACCAAACCCCAAACGAGGTTAGCATCGGCAAAGCTTCGCTGTAGGTTGTGAAAGTCTAGGGTGACAGAAAGTCATTTAGATTTGCATAGTTTCAGCTTTAATTTTCTATTGCCAAAATTGGGGGAAGGCGCTTATAGTCTTTGCAAGTTCAAAGAAAGGTGGGATTTACGTTGTACCTCACACGATTTAAATATATCCCTCTCATCGGAACGGTTAAAAATTATAAAAAGGAATATTTCACTAAAGACTTGATTGCCGCTTTGACAGTTGCCGTTGTTGCGATTCCTCAATCTATGGCTTATGCCTTGATCGCAGGCGTTAATCCTGTTTATGGACTCTATACCGCGATAATTTCCTCAATTCTCGGTTCAGCATTTGGCAGTTCCAAACATTTAGTTACCGGTCCAACGAATGCCATCTGTTTGCTTGTGGCTGGCAGTATGAGAAACTACATGGGGCTTAATAATGCTTATCAGATGCTCTTTCTCATGACGTTTATTGTAGGCGCTTTGCAGATGTTTTATGGGGTTGTAAAACTAGGCAAAGTCATAAATTTTGTCTCTCATAGTGTTATCGTAGGCTTTACTGCCGGCGCCGGTGTTTTAATCGCTCTGGGACAATTAAACACTGTTCTCAGCATCTCAATCAAGAATTCTGCGCAAATGCCGACGATGGAAAAAGTATACTATGTTTTCAAGCATATTAACCAAACAAACCTTTATGCACTTGGGCTTGGAATTTTAACGATTCTCATCATTTTAGGCTGCAAGAAGATCAATAAAAACCTGCCTGGAGCCTTAATCGGTATCGTCGTTCCCATCGTGATAATCATCCTGTTTGCTTTGGATAAGAAAGGTGTTACGCTTACGGGCCACATTCCTTCGTCACTGCCGCCGTTTAAAATGGTTCAATTCAGCTTTGATTCAGCCAGTAAGGTGTTTAGCGGGGCAATCGCAGTTTCTGTCATAGGACTGGTTGAAGCAATCTCAATCTCCAAATCAATTTCCAGCACCTCACGCCAGAGAATTGACGCTAATCAGGAATTTATCGGACAGGGGATCTCCAATTTGGTGTCCTCATTCTTTCAATGTTTTCCTTCATCAGGGTCTTTTACACGCTCGGCAATTAACTATCACAACGGTGCTGTCAGCAGATTTTCCGGAATTATGTCCGGCCTTGTTATTGCAATAGTTCTCTTGTTCTTTGCACCGTATGCTCAATATATTCCGAACCCATGCTTGGCCGGGGTGATATTAGTTACAGCCTATAGTTTGATTGACCAAGAGGAAATTAAAAAAGTATTAAAATTAGGCAAATCAAACTCCGATTCCATAGCCATGGCGGTGACTTTTTTAGCAACAATCTTGATGCCGGACCTTGATTATGCGATCTATACGGGAATCGTATTGTCGATCATCCTCTATCTCAAAGACACGAACAAAACGCCCGTTAGATTGTTTGTTCCTTTACAAGGTCGCGATTCTAAAATCATTCGCCAAGAACTTAGTGTGATCGACAATAAAGTTGATTCTTTGATAATTCAATTAGAAGGGCATTTATATTTCGGTTCAGCTTATGACCTCGAACAGCAGCTCGATGGCCTTGTTGAGAAATCTAAGCTATTTATCCTGGAAATGGAGAATGTTATTTCAATAGATGTCACATCACTCAATGCTCTGAAGATATTCATTAAATCAGTCAAGAGATCCGGCGGAAAGGTAATTATTTGCGGAGTAAGGCCAGATATTGACTCTATACTCTTAAAATCGAATTTTGATACGGAGATTGGGATGAATAGTAAATTCACCTTGACTGAGGAAGAGGTTTTCACAAATAATCCGATTGATCTTGAAAAGGCCCGAGTTATTTCTTGTGAAAACGATAACACGGAGAATACTTTCTCTTATCACTTGTTACAATCGGTCACAAATTTCAACGGTGGGAATAGTTCTAATAAGAAAGCTAGCACACTTTAGGAACTATCAGGCCCCAACAATTTTAGGCGAAGTCTGACATAGCAGTGGTGCGTTGTTCGATATTTTAAGATTACTGAAGGGTGGGATCCGAATTGTCTAGCCTGATGCGCCATAATTATATATCACAAACTGAAAAAGCAAAACGAGAAACTGGAGATAAAAGTTATCCTATCTGGCTGTTGGTTAACCCCAAATATCCTGCTGTTCGCCATCAAATTTGGACGCCGGTACTTGCGGAAATTCAAGATAAGGTATACCGAGAAATTCAAACAAGGATTGATACAACGAATCTCTATATTAGAAATGCCGTAGTTGATAGCGGAATAGTTCCTAATACACTTAACTGGTGGGGCATCGAAGTAGGGGAAGAGATTGAGATGTTCCGAGAAATTGTCTTGGAATATAAACCGAAAATTATTATTACCTTTGGGGCGTTTCCTTATGAATTCTTGCGTCGCGTTTTTAAGATCAAGCCGGAGAAGGGACCTGTATATTGGGGGAACGCTATCTTAGGAGATGAATTTGGCAAAGCGATTCAAAATTTTGATATAGCTAAAATCAATCGGATTCCCTTACTGCATCGAGTTAATTCCGGCGGGAAATTCATTGAAAACCAAAACTTTTTTGGAGAGAATTACTTCCATTATGTTGGAACCCGCATCGCTGAAAAGATCATTGAGCATAAGGATAGTCTAAAAATTTGGATTGAATAAGCTAAAAAATAGCTGAAATAGGAAAAACCCAGAAACAGTAAAGGCTTCATGAACCATCATGAAGCCTTTACTGTTTCTGGGTTTAAAGACTGGTTTGACCACATTCCTTAAATAAATTCTACCATAATTATTTCCGGAAATTTATTTAGCAGAGATGGAAGATTGCTTGGGTTTTAAAGAGCCAACCCCTAAAACTTCTCTGCCCCAAGTTGAATTGATGATTGCTGCGGCAGCATGATACCATCCTAAAACGGCAAAAATCATAATAAGCCAACCAGCCACTACATCAAGTGATTTGTTACCGGTCGCTGCTCCAACACTTAATAACACAAGGGCGATGAACACTAGGGCGAATATGACAACCAGAACTTTATCGGTTTTAAGAGAAGCGATAAAAAAGTAGAACGTAATGACCGCAAACATTGCCAAGAAAAGACTCACTGCTGATCCGATACTAGAGGGTGGAATGCTTTTAGCAAAAAATAATTCAAACATGGCAAACATGAGCCAAAACGGACCATAAGTTCCAAATACCGTAGTAGTCAGAGTATTGCCTTTCATAAACTCCAGAATAGCGACTATTATCTGCATTATTCCACCGAAAAATATAGCCACGTCCAACACTACAGGTGTACAGCCGCCTGAAATAATACCGGCATTGATTATCCCCAACATAAAAGAAGTGGTAGAAAAGGCGGTGACCGCCCAGGGGCCAGGATTCGAATAAGTATTAGTGCTCATGCAAACATCTCCTTCATATTAGATTAAATTATTCATTTATCAGATCTCACTATGGTTATTCTTAAAATATAATTGCGGTTTTATTAAGTTTCCGGAATGTAAACTTGGATCTAAACTGTGCTGGAACTCAATTTGCCCTTGGCAAAAGGATTGATATTTTTTTGATTTTAAGAAGTTTTAACTAAATGCTGAGTTATCCCCCCTTTAGCCTTTTTAGATAGTGTGCTCCTAAAACTAAATTTAAGTTACAAAACAGCCCTTTCATCACCCCCTTTACTGAAAATAAATTTTAGTACTATTATAACATCTTATTTAAACAAATAGATAGAATATTACCTCATTTCAAAATTATTTTTATCTATTGAAAAACTAAAGGTTTACATCTGACGTCCTCAAGCTGTTTCAAGGTTTAGGGAAGAGAGGTATCACAACCCTTTATTTTTGGCAGTTCAAATCTAACTCTCGGTTTGTTCGAATAATTCGGCGGCTTGGTTATCTCAAAATTGATGCCTGTCATTTGTAAGATGTTTGTCCGGCACAATTCCAGCTATGGTTGCATATCCGAGACGATGTTGCTCAAATAAAACCAAATTGTTGTATTTATGCAACCTCTTCTGAGGGGAGATAAGTTTATAAAATTAATGAACCCAAAAAGTATCGCCCAACTATTATGTAAATTCTAACTATTGTGGTTAATCTGAATTATTGTGCTAACTATAAGGACTTGGTATAAATTTTGCAATAATATTGAATCAGATCGTCCAGGTAGGAAAAAAGGAGGGGATTAATAGTTGATTGCCCGCCGTAATTGTTATGTTCTTTGCAACAGAAACCAAAAGGAAAAGCATGGAAAGGATTCCTGGGCCTTAAGGCCTGGTTCAACTGAATTATGTGATTCGTACTTGGGAGGGATATAAGTGCTTGCCGAGATATTCGTTACGTCGCCGGATAAAGAAGTGACCCAAATCGTTGAAAGAATCCGGGAGGAACTTAATCTCTATGTCTCTGTAATGGAAATCTCTTTCGAAGAAGCAGTAAATTTAGTGAAGGATATTATACACCAAGATCCTTATCGCCTTAAAGTAATCGTAAGCGGTGGGGCCACTCTGGAGCTTTTGCGCAAAGAACTGCCTGCCATAAGGATGGTCAGCATCCATCCCACGGAGTATGAGATAGTTCTGGCCTTGGACAGGGCAAGAATGCTGGGAAAAAGTATCGGACTGTTTATTGCCGGTACGGAAGATCCCCGAATTATCCAAACCCTTTGTTGCGTACTTGGTCTTGATGTAAAAATTTATGTTTATCACAATTGGCGGGAGCTTGAGATTCAAGTCATTGAAGCACGTCAAAAGGGAACTGAAGTGATTTTAGGAGTAGGGGACAGACTCTCCGCTTTAGTCAGGCAAGCGGGATTGAGATATATTTCTGTATCCGCAGGTGAAAAAACCATAAGGAATGCCCTCATCAGGGCCAAAGATATTTTAGAAGCTGAGATTCGTGAAAAAAATAACCTTGACCAGATGAAAGCAATATTGGTCGATGCTCATGAAGGGATCGCACCTAAAAATAAAAAGGAGTTATTGGCCAGAGGGTTTTGGGCTAAATATTCTTTCAACGATATTATTTATGCCAACAGTAAAATGTCGTCTATTATTGAGAAGGCCAAAAAATACTCAAACACTGATTGTACGGTTTTAATCAAAGGGGAAAGTGGTACGGGAAAAGAGTTGCTGGCCCAAAGTATGCATAACGAACATCTCTTTAGATCCAAAGGGCCTTTTATTGCCTTGAATTGTGCTTCTTTAGATGACAGCTTATTTAAAAGTGAACTTTTCGGTTACACGGAGGGGTCTTTTACAGGCGCCGTTAAAGGCGGCAAGCAAGGTTTATTTGAATTGGCCAATGGCGGGACTATATTTTTGGATGAGATTGGGAAAATGAAATTAGACCAGCAAGGCAACCTGTTGCGGGTGTTACAGGAAAAAGAAGTAAGGCGCATAGGAAGTGATCGCCTAATTCCGGTGGATGTTCGGGTTATTGCCGCCTCTAATGAAGATTTAAGCGATCTGGTACGCAGGGGAACTTTCCGTGAAGATCTATATTTTCGTTTGGGTGTCTTAAAAATTGTTTTACCGCCCCTGCGCGAACGAAGGGAAGACATCCCCTATCAAGTAGTTTTTTTCTTGAAAAAGTTTTCCCTTAAGTATGGTAAAGCGATCTACAATTTTCCGGCCTTTGTGCTTAAAAAGCTCGCCAGTATGGATTGGCCCGGCAACAGCAGGCAACTGGAACATTTACTGGAACGGTGTGTCGTGTTAGCCAGTGACGAGAAGGATGCGCCGTCTGTCTTAAGCGAGCTTTTGGAAGAGGAATTCGCCGAAAACGCCTGGGGAATTGGGGCGGAAGAAGACTCCAGAAATAAAATCAGCGTGTATGTTAGCACATTAGCTGAAATGAATAGTGAAATTGTGCGGAGAATGAGAGCAAGCGGCAAACTCAGCAACAGTGAATTAGCCTTGAAGCTCGGTATCAGCAGACCGACATTGTTGAAAATGCTGAACTACAATTAGATAGTGATCCGCCAGGGCATTTTAGGGTAATCCTATGGGTAAACAGAAGGGAATAAAGAATTAAGCTTTAGTCTTTACTCTTTGGCAAGGAGGACGAAGTAATGAATTTAGCACAGGCTATAACGATTGCGCCAATGATGCAAGGTTTTTATGATGAGGATATTTCCGTGTATATTTCCGATCTCCAAAATGTTGTTCTCGCCATCAACCATGAGAATTTAAACCTGGGCGTCCGGAAGGGGGAAATTACAAATGAGAAAACCGTTACTTTCAGGTGTTTAAGGGAGAAAAAGAGACTCGTAAAACGAGTGCCGCTGGAAAAATCACAGTTTGGAATTTCCTATATGGCAATCGCCAACCCCCTCTGGAATAACGGTGAATTAGAAGGTGCAATGTCCATAATAGTATCCGATAAACGCTATGAAGCCTTAAAAAAAGTTGGGATAGAATTATCCGGGCTGGTAAAAAGGAATTATACTGCATCTGAAGAACTCTCTGCTTCCAGCGAAGAGCTGGCGGCTACAGCCAAAAACATGGAGCTGACGACTTCTGTTGCCAAGATCAAGCTTGAAAAAATAAGCGGCATCTCTCATGATATCCGCAAGATCTCCACTCAAACCAGTATCCTGGGACTTAACGCCTCGATTGAAGCGGCAAGAGCAGGAACTATGGGTAAGGGATTCGCTGTCGTTGCCGAGGAAGTGAGAAAGTTGTCAGAAGGGGCTAAGCAATCCTCATTAGCCATTTCCACGGATATCAGAGAGGTCACCGACTCGGTGAGCAGCCTGATTGACTACATAAAGCAATTAGCTTTTGTCAGTGAGAATCAAGCTCTGGATGTGATTAATCTGACAAAGTCTATTGGAGAAATATCCAAGCTGGCTGAAGATTTACTCTCCGCAGGAGATATTATTTAAGGACGGTGGCCCAACAAACCTGATATGTTCCGAACTATGAAGCCTTAGCTGCCGGATCATTGGCCGCTAAGGCTTCTCCGCTGTGCTAACCCGTACCCAAACAGTGTCTTCGGGTGCCAGCCAAATTTTATTATCGGTTACGAAGGTGCAGCCCGGTGAAGCAATGGAAAAATTCTTTACAGAGGGGAAAAGAATTTTTCCAGGTGATCTTAGTTTTAACCAGCCCTTAGTTTTCCTTTCCTTACTGTCAGCGGCTGTTGACAGGAAAACCAGCCTGGCATGACTATTGCATATTCACAAGAATATACTGAATATTTTAAATTCACGGAATCAGGGTCGGGATGACAATCTTATTCAGTGTTAGGTCAAATGCAGAGCAACCATTATTAAAAGGAAAGGGGAAATGAGAGACATGGAAAAATGGGAAAAAATTGAACGGATTCCTGCCCCGGCTTTAATTCCGGCCTATGGGCCGCTCACAGGCATGAGAGTCCTGATGACAGGAAGCATTGTCGCGGCGCCGTTTTGCGCATCCTTGCTTGCCGAATACGGCGCCGAGGTCATTCATGTGGAACGGCCCAACATAGGTGACCCCTACCGCGAACAAGCTCCGGTGATCGAACGGGGGGATAAGCGGGTTAGTGCCGGTTGGGTTCAGGAAGCGAGAAATAAACTGAGTTTAACCCTGGAAATTAACCTTAAAGTCCCGGAGAGCCAAGAGATTTTTCTCTCCCTCATTAAAAACTGCGATGTCTGGGTCGAGAATATGGTTTGGACCGAGAAGCTGGGAATAACCGAAAAAATGCTGTTGGAAGTTAACCCTAAGTTAGTGATCGCCCATATCAGCGGTTTTGGCAGGCCTCAGTTCGGCGGTGTTGCCACAGAGTGTGATCGGCCATCCTATGATCCTATCGGGCAGGCGGAGGGGGGATATATGTTTGTCAATGGTTTTCCCGAGCCGTCTCCTCCATCTCATGCCGCGACATTTATTAATGATTATATGACGGCAATGTTTGCCGTCAACGGAATTCTCATGGCGTATCTTCACGCCCAAAAAACAGGGAAGGGCCAAGCGGTTGACGTTGCTCAAATCGAAGCCATGAGCAAGGTTCTCAATGACACCTTCGTACAATATTTCCTGCTCGGCAAGATCCGGGAAAGAAAGGGGAACAAGGTGGCTATCTTCCAGCCGGGCAATTTATTTAAAACCAAGGACGGCAAGTATTTATACATCGGCGCCTATGGCTCGGCTGTTTACGGACGGTTTGTCAAAGCTCTCGGTCTCGATCTGAATAAGTATTCCCACGAGGCGGCAGGCGGCTCCGTCGAAGCGATCAACTCCGAACTGGGGCTTGAACTCAATCAGATTGCAACGGAATGGGTGGCAGCCCGTGAGGCTGAAGAGGGTATGAAGTACTTGCTGGGTTTAAAAGTGCCTTGTGGAATTGTCAGGAACTCGGCTGATCTTGCAGCCAGCGAACATTATCAAAAGAGAGGAAACTTCATCCAGTATGAAGACGAGACTCTCGGCGAAAGGGTGAAAGCCTTTGGCTTCTGTCCTAAGATGAGTGAAACTCCGGCCCAGGTATGGCGGGGAGCGCCGTCCCTGGGGCAAGACACGGAAAAGATTCTGAACACTCTTCTCGGTTATAGTTCCCGTGAAGTTTCAGCTTTTCGAGAGAAAGGCATCGTCTGATTTTCCCAACCAGCCCATAGGCGTAGAGGAGGAAATGTCAATGGCTAAACAATCAATTTCCGAGATTATTGATAAAATCGGACTGTCCAAGTATACTTTTAAGATTTATTTTTTGATCGGCCTGGCTCTGCTTTTTTGTGGCTTTGATTATATGATCGTTTCCTATACAATGCCGCAGATGACCAAGGAGTGGACCCTGAGCAAAGTTCAAACAGGGAGCCTTGCTTCCTGGAGTCTTATCGGCTTAATGATCGGCGGGATAATCGCCGGGGTTATTTCCGACCGCATTGGCCGTAAGAAGACGCTGGTCTTATTTTGCTTAGTCTTTTCCGTTTTAACATTCCCCATTTATTTTGTGCAAAGCTTTCAAGCCTTTGCTTTGCTCAGGATCTTAGGCGGCGTTGGTTTTGGAGCGATTATACCTGTTGCCGTAACCATGCTGTCGGAGAGTTCCCCTACGAAAAATAGAGGTTATTTCACCTCGTCGATCATGTCTTTTTATGTTTTCGGCTGGGTAGTGGCCGGTGTCGTCGCGATTTACGTGGTTCCTACTTATGGCTGGAGGGTTTGCTATCTCATAGGCGGTATCCCGGTTGTATACGCTTTCATTTTGCTGGCCTTGCTTCCTGAATCTTCGCGCTGGCTTTTGGGCAAGGGACGGGAAGCGGAAGCGATCCGGGAAATCAAACAAATGGAGATCGTAGCTAAAGGAAAAGCGGGCGAATACACTCCCGGCAGCTTAATGGCGCCGCCGTCTCCCGTCAAGGTTGGAGTAAGTGCTATCTTTTCCCAGGAATTTCGCAGAACGACCATGGCTCTTTGGCTTATTTACTTCATGGGCTCAGTCGTCATTTATGGTATCAACGGCTGGCTGCCCACTCTCCTGGTTGGCAAAGGATATGGCCTGGTCAAAGGCTATTCCTTCGCCGTCTTGCAGAATGTCTTCGGTATGCTTGGCGGTCTCTGCACGGGATATGTGGCGGATATTATAGGGCGCAGAATCAACGTGATTTTTGGCTGGATATTTACGGCCGTGGCCATTCTCCTGCTGGGAATCGCCACCAATCAATGGCAGGTAGTTGTTTGCGGAATGCTGGTAGGCCTGGCCATGAATTGGGGGTTGAGCGGTACCCAGCCGCTTCTGACAGAAGGATACCCGACAGAATTCAGAACTACCGGCGTATCCTGGGCGCAAGCCTTTGGCCGCGTCGGCGGGTTCTTGGGACCTATCGCTGCCGGCTATGTCCAACAGCTAGGGGTTGGCTTTACGGGCATATTTATCTTTTTCGCGATTCCGGCAGTCATCGCCGCTTTGATCACCTTGGCCTTTGTCGCTGAAACCAAGGGAAAAAGTATGGAAAATGTTACCGGAGTTAAGGCTTAACAGCCTGGGTTTCGACAATCTCTTCGTTAAATTCGCAAAGAAAGTGAGAGTGAAACAATGAACGGCTTACCTAAAGGAGGAAGCTTCCTTTTTCAGCAAACCCTGCCCCAGGATATTTTTACGCCCGAAGATTTCAGCTTAGAGCATAAAATGATCTATCGAACTGCCGCCGGTTTTGTGACGGACAGTGTTCTGACGAGAATGGATGAATTAGAGGCCAAGCAAGAAGGCTTAAACAGGGAACTTCTTCAAGCTGCCGGGGAATTAGGACTTAACGGCGCCGATATTGCGGAGGAGTATGGCGGCACGGAAATGGACAAAATCAGCACCACGATCATTGCGGAGTGTATGGGCCGCTCCGGCTCCTTTGCCATGACCCAGGGAGGTCAAACCGGGATCGGCAGTATGCCCATTGTCATGTTTGGCACTCATGAACAAAAGCAAAAATATCTCCCCGGGATAGCCACCGGCGAGATCATCGGAGCCTATGCTTTGACGGAACCCGGAGCGGGATCGGATGCTCTGTCCGCCAAAACCAGCGCGGTTTTAAGCTCTGACGGCAAGTATTACCTCCTGAACGGGACAAAACAGTTTATTACCAATTCCGCCATGGCCGATATATTCATCGTTTACGCCAAAATAGACGGGGATAAGTTTTCAGCCTTTATCGTTGAGGCAGCTTCCGAAGGGCTGTCAACGGGAGCGGAAGAAAAGAAAATGGGCATAAAAGGCTCATCGACCAGGTCTGTAAGCTTCGAAGATGTCAAAGTTCCCGTTGAAAACCTGCTCTTTACTACTGGGCGGGGTCATATCGTCGCTTTTAACATTCTAAATTTAGGCCGTTATAAGCTGGCCGCCAATTCGTTAGGCAATGCTAAGTTTGCCCTGGAGCTTGCCGCCACTTATGCCAATGAACGCAAACAATTTGGCAGCCCCATTGCCGGCTTTGGCCTTATCAAAGAAAAATTAGCCGAAATGGCTATGAAAATCTACGTGATGGAGAGCATGGTCTACCGAACAGGGGGGCTGCTGGAAAACATGATGAACAGTTTGGACACCTCCGGGGAAGACGGCGGTCAGGTCGCTGCCCAAGGTATTGAGGAATATGCCTTGGAATGTTCGATGAACAAAGTTTTCGCCACAGAAGCCCTGGCTTATACGGTGGATGAAGGGGTTCAAATCCACGGCGGATACGGTTTCAGCGCGGAATATACCATCGAAAGACTCTACAGAGACGCCAGGATTTATCGGATTTTTGAGGGTACCAATGAGATAAACCGTGTCCTGATTCCCACGACAATGCTGCGCCGCGCAGCTAAAGGAGATTTTCCCCTGCAGGAAGCCTTTGCAAGACTGAAGGAAACTATGGCTTCAGGCAGCCTAAGCAGAGACGGAGAAGACGGGTTAGTGCAGGCCGCAAAGGATATTTTCCTGCTGACCCTGGATATCGCCCTGCAAAAGTACGGAAAAGAATTGCCGAAACACCAGGAAATTCTGGGCAAACAGGCGGATTTGGCGATTCAAGCCTTTGCCATGGAAAGCGCCTGGCTTAGAGCTAAAAAGGCCTTGGCTAAGGAGGGCGAGGCCCAGGCAAAGCTTAAACTCACTTTGGCCAAAGCCTATATTTATGCCACTATTGGCCGCTTGGAATATTCCGCCCAAGAAATTTTGGCCGCCCTTGCCGAGGGTAAAGAATTGGCCGACAACCTGGAAAACCTGCACAGGTTAACCCGTTATACCCCTCAGAACACAGTGGCTTTGAGGCGGGAGATTGCCGCCGCAATTTCAGAAAACGGCAGGTATGTCGTGTAACAGCATTGTGACAACATTTTGTCAAAATTCTTTACAAGCTCAGGAAAGATTTTTGACAAAAAAGGCTGCCAAGCGGCCGCTGTGGTCTCCTTTTTACTGTAAAGAAAGGGCGCCGGCTCACTAAACTGTCTGGCATAGGAATTGCATAGTATACAATTTATCATGAGCAAAAGATAACATTTTTCCCAATAGGCGGCAGTTTGCAGACAAATTCTTGGGAGCCGGTGAGCAGTGAAAGGGGGATTAAAAGAAAGCTTTAGCACAGAGTTAAAGGTATTTAGATTCAAAGGCATTTATATAGGAAGGAATAAAACCTTGGCTACTTTTGGCCTATCTAAAAAGACGAGGGGGTTTGATGATGTCAATTAAGAAAATAGGGGTTTTAGGAGCGGGTTCCATGGGAGGCGGGATTGCTCACTTGGCAGCGGTGAAAGGTTTTGAAGTTGTACTTTGTGATGTGGAAGAACGTTTTGTGGCAGGTGCTGTTAAACGTATAGCCGGTTTTATGGATAAAAGCGTCGCCAAACAAAAGATGACTCTTGAAGAAAAGGAATCGGCTTTGCAACGAATAAGCACAACGCTTAATCTGGAAGATTTGGCTTCAGTGGATCTGGTCATCGAAGCTATTTTTGAGGATTTAGAAATAAAGAAGAGTGCCTTTGCAAAATTGGACAAAATCTGCGCACCCGGGACGATCTTTGGCTCGAATACATCCTCCATGTCGATTACTACTCTGGCTTCCGCCACCTCACGTCCCGACAAGGTTGTCGGCATGCATTTCTTCAACCCTCCCCTGATTATGCGCCTGGTCGAAGTCATCCGGGGCTATTATACCAGCGATGAGACGGTCATGTTGGTAGCGGAAGCTGCTCAGGCCATGGGTAAAACTCCTGTGGTGGTAAAGAAAGATACCCCCGGATTTATCGTAAACCGGATTATGATGCCGCAATTCCTGGAAGCCATTCGTATTGTCGAAGAAGGCATCGCCACTCCCGCAGACGTGGATACGGCCGTCAAACTGGGCTTGAACTATCCAATGGGTCCTTTTGAGCTTATGGACTTTACCGGAGTGGAAATCTCGGTTCATGTGGCGGATTACTTATTTAATGAATCTAAAGACATGAAATGGAATCCCCCTCAGACCGTCAAGGCTTTAGTTCGTGCCGGACGGCTCGGCAAAAAGACCGGCGGCGGCTGGTTTAATTACGATCAATAACCTCAAACGCCTGGTACAAGCCGGACACCTTGGCCGCAAAGCAGGAAAAGGATTTTACACCCATGATTGAGTGAGGGGAGGAACTGCAAATGCCCGAGAATAAGGCCGTCGAACTTACGTATACAGGGGGGGTGGCTGTTATAACCATTAACAATCCTCCTGTCAACGCTCTTACCTTAGAAGTCAGAGCACAATTGAAACAAGTTCTTCAGGAAGTCGAGGAAAATGAGGATGTCAGGGTTTTGGTCATTACCGGAGCCGGGCCGAAGTGCTTTGTCGCAGGAGCGGACATCAAAGACTTTCCTAAGCAGATGGCAAGCGGTCCGCGGGAAAACGCCACAATTTATAAAGAGATGTTTACCTACTTGGAGGAAACCCCCAGACCGGTTATTGCCGCTCTAAATGGCTTAGCATTAGGCGGGGGCTGTGAATTGGCCCTAGCCTGTGATCTGCGTATAGCCGATGAAAAGGCCAAAATTGGCTTGCCGGAAGTGACCTTAGGTTTAATCCCCGGCTTGGGCGGCACTCAGCGCTTGGCCAGGTTGGTGGGGCAAGCCAAAGCGAAAGAATTGTTGTTTACCGGCACAATTATCACTGCCGAAGAAGCTTTGCGCCTGGGTTTGATTAATCAAATTGCGGCCCAGGGTACAGCCTTGGAGGAGGCTCTTAAACTGGCCCGGAAGCTGGCTCAAGGAGCAGGAGTAGCTATCGCCTGCGCTAAATATCTGGTAAACCGGGGTACGGAGCTTCCTTTGCGGGATGCTCTGGAAATGGAAATGCAGCAGGTTGAAAAAATCTTCCGGACTGAAGATCTTCAGGAAGGCCTCGAAGCCTTTATTAATAAACGTCCTGCCGTCTTTAAGAATCGCTGATTACAACGACAGGCCGGGCAGGAACCATGAAAGCAGGTAATTGAGCGGCAGACTATGAAGGAGGTTATTTAATGTATTCCAAAGCCTTTATTCCTTACGGTGGTTACTACAGTACCCCTTTTGCCCGTTGGCAGGGGAGCCTTCAGAATGAAAATTCCATTGAGCTGGCGGCGGCAACCGCTAAAAAATGGCTTCAAACCAGGGAAATTGATGCCAAACTGTTTGAATACCTTGTCTTCGGCAAAACCGTCGGGCAACTGCACACCTTTTACGCCGCTCCCTGGGCGGCAGCTCTTATGGGAGCTCCGGATATTCCCGGAGTGCATATTCCGCAGGCCTGCTCGACTTCTACCACGTCCCTTAACCATGCGGCGGCGTCTGTCGAAACAGGTCTTTATGAGACTGCCTTCTGCCTGCTCACGGACCGCTGCTCCAATGGGCCGTTTACCGTCTGGCCCAATCCAATGGGAGCGGGTGGGGAGGTTGTTGCGGAAAGCTGGATGATGGATAACTTCGCCAAAGATCCTTGGGGCGGGGTAGCTATGATTCAGACAGCGGAAAATGTCGTCAAAAAAGCCGGCGGGATCAGCAAGGAAGAGGTCGACAGGGTAACCTTCCGGCGCTATGAGCAGTATCAGGCTGCTTTAGCCGATGAGCGCAGTTTCCAGAAACGTTACATGGTCCCCGTGGAATATAAAGTAAGCAAAAAGAAAAGGGGAGTCCTGGCAGAAGATGAAGGCGTGACTCCCACAACCCTGGAAGGGTTGAGCAAGTTAAAGCCCGTTATTCCCGATGGAGTTCTTTCCTACGGAGCTCAAACTTATCCTGCCGACGGCAACTGCGGAGTGATTGTTACAACCCGGGATAAAGCCCAGGCTTTGAGTACTGATAAAGGGATTGAAATTCAAATCCTATCTTATGGTTTTGCCCGGGCTGAAAAAGCGCATATGGCTATGGCTCCGGTTCCCGCGGCCAGAATGGCCCTGGCTAAAGCAGGAATTGCTGTCAAGGATGTAAAGGCGGTCAAAACCCACAGTCCCTTTACCGCCAATGATCTTTATATGGCGAGGGAAATGGGCATTGATGTTATGACCATCAACAATTACGGCTGCTCCCTTATTTACGGGCATCCGCAAGGACCTACCGCCGCCCGGGCAATTATCGAAATGATTGAAGAGCTGACTATTCTGGGCGGGGGCTATGGTTTATTCGCCGGATGTGCGGCCGGAGATACCGCCGCGGCTCTTGTGGTCAAAGTTTCCTAAAGTTAGATACAGGATTGACTGGTTCATCCCCAACATGAGCTAGGAAAATTGATCTAAGATGTGACAACGTTTAACGTTAGTTTATAAGCCCTTTTAAGGATAAGAGCTAACTTTTAGAACTAGGACCGAACGTAAGCCAATTATGCTTGGTTCTAGTTTTCTCATAAATATTTTCAGACCTCCAAGCGGTTTTATCCGCTGACTAATCCGCTCTAAGACTCCCGCTTTGGCAAGCGGTGAGTCAAGAGCGGCTAAGTCCCTGGATAAGTGCGACTAAGATTCAGATGGAGTTAAAATTCCACCTGAATCAAGTCTTCTTTATTTTGCATGCGTCAACTTCAATTATTTGAATTAAGTAATAAAGGTTAATTTAAGGCAAATGGCGAATAATTAATACCGAAAATAACAAAATATTATAAATAGTTTAACAAATATTTAAAAGTACAACAAAGGTAAGACGCTCCATCTGACCAAGATTATCTTTTCGTTAGCAACCCTTAAGGAGAAGGTGATAATGTGGTCTGTGAAAATCAAAAGCCCAATCCTACACAGCAGGAAGCTATTCAAGAGGAAATAAGAAAAACCTTTGGACAAAACTTTTTACAACAGATTATCGATAATTCCTACGACTCGATGTTTGTTACCGATAAATTTGGCAACGTGCTGCTGGCTAATGAAGGTACGGGGAAATTCATGGGGCTGAGTATCGGGGAACTGGTTGGCAGGAATGTTAAAGATTTTGTAAAACATGGTGTATATGACTGGTCTCCGACTATCAAAGCCATTGAAACCCGTTCCGTAGTATCCGGAATTGTCAGAAACAACCGGGGTAATCAGCAGATGGTCACCAGCAAGCCCCTGCTGGATGAAGTGAATGACATCCTCATGGTTATTACCAATGCACGTGATACTGATGTTGTCAATCAATATTTCGAAGCCTTGGAAAAAGAAAGAACCTCCGTTCGTCTCTATAAAACTGCGGTTAAGTATTTGAGTGATAGCGATATGGAGAATAAAGAAATTGTCGCCGAGAGTAAGCAAATGCGTCAAGTCATCAAAACCAGTAATTTTATCGCTAAAACCGACAGTACCGTTATGCTTATCGGCGAAACCGGGACCGGTAAAGAAGTTATGGCAAGACATATCCACAGAAACAGTCTCCGCTCTAAAGAACCCTTTATTCCTGTAAATTGCGCCGCAATACCTCATGAATTGCTGGAATCTGAGTTTTTCGGCTATGTGCGCGGAGCCTTTACCGGCGCTAATCCCCAAGGCAAGCCGGGCCTGTTCGAAATTGCCAATAAAGGCACCCTGTTTCTGGACGAAATTGCGGAATTGCCTTTGGCTATGCAGTCCAAACTACTGCGGGTTCTGGAATCCGGTGAAGCAAAGCGGTTGGGAGATACGGCTGCTTACCAGTCTAATGTTCGCTTTATTGCCGCCACAAATCGGGATTTAAAAGCGATGATCAGCCAAAAGTTGTTTCGAAGCGACCTCTATTACCGGATGAATGTCATACCCATAAATTTACCCCCTCTCAAGGAGAGGCCCGAGGACATCCTTGCGTTGGCCTATAAATTCTTAGACACTTTAAACAAAAAATATGCTCTGAAAAAAACTCTTTCCCCTAAAGCCACTCGGGCGCTCTATAACTATAGTTGGCCGGGAAATGTACGCGAACTCCGCAACGTCATCGAAAGGCTGTTTATTACCTCAGCGGGAGAGGTATTGAATTTTGAAGATGATTTTTTTATGAACAGCATAGCCCGTAGTGAGACTTCAGCCGAAAAATCGCCGGCGCCAAGCGCTAGAGTGTATCAGGGGACTTTAAAAAAAGTTCTCAAGTCGGTGGAAGAAGAGTATGTAAATCAAGTATTGGCCGACTGCGGCGGCCGAGTGGGTGAAGCCGCCCAGCGCTTAGGAATTCACCGCTCCATGCTCTATCGGAAGAAAAATAATAAATAACTTATGTCTATAATTAATTGGTGAGGGGTTGTGCTAAAACTTGTTTATGTTGTTTTTCACATCCCCACTTTTGCCTCTCTAGTCAGCAATGAGAAAGCGTCCTCACTCCACTTTGACAGTGAAAGGAGGACGCTTTTTGAGTGTTGCAACCACTTTGAATTTTAGGGACTGAGACTGAGTTTTCACATAGACAGTTTTCAGGACAGTCCCTTTTAGTTGTCAAGAACTTGAAGGTTCTTAACACTTAACCTATAATATTCCAATATAGGAACTTTTATTAGGAGGGGCAATCAAAGTGACGGAGAGAATAAGTTTAGAAGAGACGTTAGCCAAAGACACATTAATCGGAGCTTTAGGAATTAAACTAGTGGAAATCAGCCCGGAAAAAGTTGTAGCCACTATGGCTGTGAACGGGGCGACCAGGCAGCCGGCGGGCATGCTGCACGGCGGGGCTTCCGTGGCTTTAGCCGAAACGGTGGCGAGTGTGGGAACTTACAACTTAATCGATCAAAAAAACCAAGTTACGGTAGGGTTGGAGATTAACGCTAACCATATTCGCGGAAAAAGGGATGGGATCGTGACTGCGGTTGCCGTTCCTCTGCACAAGGGTCGGACGACGATGGTATGGGATATCAAGATATCGGATGAAGAGGGAAAATTGATTTGTGTCTCACGCTGTACTATGGCCATTGTGGACAAGAGACCTTCGGCTTGAGAGATTTTTAAGATCTTTTAAAGTCTTTTAAGGTCTGTACATAATGTTAGTCTTTTAAAATGCGAAGTTACCGTTGCGGAAGACAGGGATTTTTTCCCCTGCCGCTGTTTCGCCGCTAATCTCCAAATCTCTGGTTCCGATCATAAAGTCAACATGGGTAAGAGAATCATTAACTCCTGATTTCGCTAATTCTTCCGGACTCATGGCTTCACTGTTCTTAATACACACGGGGTAGGCTTTGCCTATGGCTAAATGACAGGAAGCATTTTCATCAAAGAGGGTATTAAAAAATAATATCTTAGATGTAGAGATGGGGGAATCATAGGGTACTAAGGCGACTTCACCAAGAAAATGAGAACCTTCGTCAGTTTCAATGAGGTTTTTCAGAGTTTCATAGCCTTTCTCAGCGCTGAAGTCAACGATTTTTCCGTCCTTAAAGGTCAAGGAAAATTGATCGATAAGGTTTCCGTTGTAATTTAAGGGTCTTGAACTGACAGCTTTGCCGTTGACACCATTTCGCAGTGGCAAAGTAAATACTTCTTCAGTAGGCATATTGGGGAAAAATTCTATCCCCTCGGGTGTGCTGTCGGAGGCGCCCAGCCACTGGTGGTTTTCAGGGAGTTCTATAAGCAAATCGGTTCCTATGGAGTTCTTATAATGCAGGGTTTTGAAGGCGCGAGCGTTCAAATAATGGATTCTCCCCTTGAGGTTCGCCTGGTGTTCTTGCCAGGCTTTCAGCGGGTCGGCCGTATTAACCCGCACGGTCATGATTATAGTTTCCCATAACTTCTCCATCGCTTCGTTTTCCTGAAGGTCAGGGAAAACCTTGCGGGCCCAGGCCGAAGTAGGAATTGAGACGACACTCCAGACATTTTTATTGCTCATGAGCCGGTCTCGATATTCTTTGAGAGCGGTATTGCCGGCTTTTTGCGCTTTCATCATTCTCGCGGGATCGACATCCTGCATCAGTTCGGGATCTGAAGCCGAGATGCTCAAAAAAGCAGCTCCCTGACGAACATAGGAGAGATAAAACTCTTTCTGCCAGTCCGGAAATTCCTCAAATATTTCTTCTGGGGCATGCAGAAAACGAATTTTCGAAAATAGTTCATCCCGCCAATTGATGACAACATCCCTGGCTCCGGCCTGATAGGCTGCTTGAGCAACCAGGCGGGTAAAGGGAGCTCCTTCAAGCGGGGCATTTATAACCAGGGTTTGCTGGGGCTGAAGGTTTAAGCCGGTTTTAACGATAAGAAGAGCATATTTTTCAAGATCATGGCTATTCATGAGGATCGATCCTTTCTTTTCAAGATATTCCAATAAGAGTTTAACAAATAAAACGGGTGCTGTCATGTCGGCAGAGTTAGCTATAACAACTAAACTTTCGGCTTAAGAACACAGAATATGATATAATTTAAAAGAACATAAAGGAGGGTCAAGCAAATGTTGAAACAGGCAGATACACTGAGAAAAGAAACGGTTTTTGAACGCTTCGGAGGAAAAGGCGAACTTCAGATTACCCACTTCTTAGAGGGGGATGAATTCAAGGCTAAGGGTAGATTATTTGCCAAAAATGTTTTACTTCCCGGGGCATCCCTTGGTTTGCATCAACACAATGGAGATTTTGAAACGTATGTGATACTAAGCGGGGAAGGTTTGCTTAATGATAACGGAGAGCTAAAGACGGTTAAAGCGGGGGATGTGATTGTTACCCCTAACGGAGAAAAGCACTCTATTGAAAACACAGGATCGGCAAACTTGGAGTTTCTGGCTTTAATCTTATTTGACTAAGTTATTGTATCAGCACCTTATAATCAACTCATTTATATGACTGATTTCCTTGAAACAACTCGCAGGAATAATCTCCTAGCGAGTTGTTTGGCATCAACCCTTATGAAGGCCTCTCCACTCTTGTCTAAAGGAGCTTCGCTCTTTGGGATTTTCCCGGCGCAAGACGTTTATGGTTTGCTTATCTTTGATTTAATATGGTAAACTTCATTTAATTCTATTCCTCGGAGCTTTTTCACCTGTCAGAAAATATCAGGGCAACTAGGCGGCCGCCTGCGCCAGCCAAGTTTTCTTTAATAGGCATAGATTTTTCACAGGACATAGAAAGGTAGGAGAAAAAATGGCCGTGAGACTTAGCAAAGGTCAAAAAGTTGATCTGACCAAAAGTAACCCTCAATTGCGGGAGATCATAGTCGGTCTAGGGTGGACTCCCAATAATTCTGCCCATAGCTATAATTTCGATTTAGACGCTTCGGCTTTCTTGTTGGGTTCAAACGGAATGGTAAATGATGAAGAGGATCTTGTCTTTTATAATAATCCCTCAGGTGGTCGAGGTTCCGTGAGACATAGCGGAGACAATAAAAAAGGTTCAGGCGGCGGCGATGATGAGCAGATACGAATCAATCTTCCGGCCGTACCTTCTTATATCGAGAGAATTGCCTTTACCATTACTATTAATGATGCCCGCTTGAAAGGACAAAGCTTTGGAGATATTAGAAGTTCCTATGTGCGCATTGTTAATGCCGGCACGAATGAGCTGCTTCTCAACTACGATCTTGGTCAAGATTTCTCCGTTGAAACAGCTATCGTAGCTGCTGAAATCTATCGCCATGCGGGTGAGTGGAAGTTTCATGCCATTGCCAGCGGTTTCGAGGGCGGTTTGGCAGCTCTCTGCCGTAATTTTGGCCTGGAAGTGGAAGAAGACCGTCCGATAATCACCAATAGCGACAATAGAGCTGCCAATTACGGCGGTGCAGAATATTCTGGTCATCGTCAGCAAAATTATGGCTATGGCGGCTATGAAAGTTCAAATCCGCCTCGATATACTTCATCCTTCGGCCCGGCAAATTATCCGGCAGATCCGGCTTATGAATCCCCTTCAGGCCCTGGTTATTCCCGAGACCCAGGCATAGTTTGCCCCCGCTGCAATTCAACGCGCGTGACAGCCGGCAGAAAGGGATTTGGCATCGGCAAGGCTGCCATCGGAGGGATGATGTTAGGTCCCGTGGGCTTATTGGCCGGTTTTATCGGCAGCAGAAACCTGGAATTTGTCTGCCTGACCTGCCGGGGGCGCTGGAATGCCGCCAGCAACAGGAATACGGCACAATGGCTGCAGCAACAAACGGAAAACGCCCGAAACATTGTAACCAAATATATGGGGAAGGATCTTACAGAGGCTCTGGTAGCCGGCAGTGCTCTGGTAGCTATGGCGGATGGAGTCATCGATCCTTCGGAACGGGAGAAGCTTATAGAATATTTTCGGACCAGTCAGGAAATGCGGGGAATTAATATCCATGAAGTTGACAGCCGCTTCAGTTACTATGTCCAGGGAATTAGAAGTGACCGGCTTATAGGGAAGGCAGAAGCTTTGAGGGCGGTCGGCAAAATAGCCAGCAAACCGGAGGCGGCCCGCCTGGTAGTGCGTCTCTGCTGTGCCATCGGCTTTGCCGATGGAGAATTTGCTCCGGTGGAAAAGAATGTTGTCGATGAAATCTGCCATGAAGTTCATTTAGATCCCAGAGAATTTATCCAATGACTAAGCCGCGCTAAGACTCCCGCTTTGGCAAGCGGTGAGTTAAGAGCGGTTAAGTCCCTGGATAAGTGCGACTAAAATTCAGATGGAGTTAAAACTCCACCTGAATCAAGTCTTCTTTAGCTTTTAAAAGGTCTGAAGACTGATCCTTGTTGTTCATTAAATATTATTATACAATAATGTAAAGGTTTTCAATTAACGCTTGCCTGATATAAGGTCCGATAGTTATAAAGGAGGAGAAAGTTGAAAGCAATTATTTTAGGTATTTTGGCGTCGTTCTTTTTTGCTGTTACCTTTGTGCTTAATCGGGCAATGAATCTTTCAGGCGGCAGTTGGATTTGGAGCGCAGTTCTGCGCTATGGCTTTATGGTGCCTCCTCTTTTAGTAATTGTTCTCCTGCGCGGTAATTTAAAAAAACTGCTTAGTGATCTGATAAAGAGGCCCAGGCTATGGCTCGGTTGGAGTACCGTCGGTTTCGGCTTGTTTTACGCTCCCCTGTGTTTTGCTGCGGCTTACGGACCGGCCTGGCTGGTGGCAAGTATGTGGCAGATTACCATTATCGCGGGTTCTTTATTGTCCCCGCTTTTTTTAAAGATAGTGCCTTCTGATAGGGGACTGCAAAAAGTCCGGGCCAAAGTTCCTCTGAAAGGTTTGCGGATTTCCTTAATTATCCTGGCCGGAGTTGCCGTTATTCAACTACAGCAAACACAGCAGCTGACCATCAGGCAAGTAATGCTTGGGGTACTCCCCGTCGTAGTGGCAGCCTTCGCCTATCCTTTAGGAAACCGAAAAATGATGGAAGTTTGCGGGGGGGAATTTGATACCTACCAGAGAGTCCTGGGAATGACCTTAGCAAGCTTGCCTTTTTGGTTTGTGCTGGGGATTTATGGCTTGGTGAGGGTTGGACTTCCCAGCTGCCAGCAAGTGAATCAGTCGCTGATTGTGGCCCTGTCTTCCGGAGTTATTGCTACCGTCCTTTTTTTTACAGCTACTGATCTTACTAAAGGAGATCTGCATAAACTGGCGGCAGTGGAATCGACTCAATCCGGTGAGATTATTTTTTCACTTTTAGGAGAAATTTTTGTTTTAAACGGTAAAAGTCCTACGCCTTTATCTTTTGCCGGAATAGGGCTTGTGATATTAGGAATGATATTGCACAGTTTCAGCTCGGCGGAGACAAAAGATCAAGCAGTTTAAATTGCTGGGCAATGCTGCGGCTATAAAATTTGTCATGGATCTGGTTAAAATATTGACAGAGAAATAATGCTCTTAGTTAAGCAAGGATTCGGCGAAAAAGGTAAGGGGAATCAGCGCAATGAATATTCAAATATTTGGAGTAAAAAAATGCTTTGACACTAAAAAAGCCGAGCGTTATTTTAAAGAAAGACGAGTCAAATACCAATTTATTGATTTAACCCAAGTTGGCTTGAGTAAGGGAGAATTGCAAAGTGTCAAGTCTGCCGTCGGCTTGATCAACCTGATTAATTGTGAGGCTAAAGACTACAAGTCCTTAAATATGGATCGCCTGATAACGTCAAGCGGCAGAGAAGAAGTACTGTTTAATAATCCCAGTCTTTACAAAACTCCTATCGTACGCAACGGAAAACTCGCGACAGTAGGGTATAAACCTGAGGTCTGGTCGTCTTGGGAGTAGAGGCTAAAGGCGTTTTAGCTTGAGGAGTGAGAAAGTGTGGAGACAAACCGCAATGATGGAAGGCAATTACAACAAACTGCAACGATATTTAAAGAACTGTTGTCTCCTCTGAATGAACGGGGGAAGGAGTCTGCCCATTATTTTTACCGCATTTTAGGCTGTTATGAGGATCAGAACAAGTTTCTGACTGAGATCATAGGGTTTCAGGAAAAACTTCGGTCTTTGAATAATTATATTTTTTTTGATATGGCTATCCCTTTGGCAAATGATCCCATCTTAATCGAGAAAACCAAAAAGATTCTGGAATCCGTTGCCCTGAAAGATTATAACAACGGCGTTCTTTTAAGCATACTTGAAGAAAAAGGGTATTTCTCCCTGACCCCAGATCCTTCTGTTCAACAAAACATTCGAGAGGCTTTTGGCATTGTCTTAAATTTATATATGCTTAATGATCCGCCGGGCAATATCAGTATATCCCTTAATTTTGTCACGAAAATTTTGCTCTGGTTTTCAGTTTATGGCCGGCAAAGCCTGGAAAGAAACCTCTATAATCCTAAGATTTTTTACTGGGGAAGCCCTAAGACCCATGAAATATACTTCCTTATCCTTTTGTCCCTTTTAGACTGCGATGTCTTAGTGGTAAATACCACCTTTGACGATCGTTTTAAAAAGGTAGATCAGCAAAATAAATTCTCTCTTCCTATGACAATGGCTAAAGAACGCCCTCTTTCCGCTTTTCCCGCTAAAAAAGCAGATAAGGAACCCCGCCCCGCAGACAAACCTTCTTTTCACGCCCCGACACCGGTGGTTAAGGAATCCTTAAACTTGAGCTCTCTGGAGAACAGCGATCCTTCAATCGTCGTTAAATTAAAACAAACGGAGGCTCCTTTTGAGGAGCTGCTTGTTCCAATGCACAAACGCAGCGGCTATATTTCCGGTTCATTTCCCATCATACCCGCTCTGTTTGTACGCTGTCTCGGAGTACCTGTTTCTACAGATGATTGGGAGGCGGAATACTATAATACCCTTTATAACCTGGATCGGACATTGCAAATCTCGGGTCATTATCTAAAGTTTCAGGAAGGAATCCCAGTCCCCAGCCCTATAGAAATTGCCTCAATTCCGCAACAGTTTAATCAGCAGGTTTTTCAAAATCGAGAAGAAATTTTAGTCCATATTCTTCGGGCCAATCTTCTGCCGCAGACAAAGAATTTGCTCTTGGACAACACGATCAAACAGTCGTTTATTGACACTGTGAATCTGTTCAGTCAAAAACAAAGCAATCTCTCCTTTACCATTCTTTTAAACTTTTCTTTAAAGCTTGTGATTTGGATAAATCGCTATCTGCCGAAGCTTCTGGAGAATAAGGACTCCAGGGAAAAGGAATTAAACCAGGATTGTCAGTTTAGGGTCCTATTTTATGGCTCTATTAAACCCCATGAAATTTACCTGCTGAACTTTTTTTATAAAATTGGCTCCGATGTGCTTTTTATTCATTCGGAATTGGAGGGAGACCTGCCTTTTCGCAGTTTTGACGAGGACAATATCCTTACTCAAGTGCTCAGGAACCCGCGTAGTTTACCTTTAGCTCCTTTTCCCGTTAGTGAACGATTAATCCGTAAAAGTACGGTTGCCTATAATGCCTCCAAAGAAATAGAAGAAGTCATCTACAGCGAAGACGTCGGATTATATAAACCCTGGCAATTCGAGAGTTACCTGACCCAGCCTATTACTCTAAAGACGACCTATGATGAACTCAAAATTCTCTGGCAAGAACCCTCAAAAATCAGGCCTGAATTTAAAGTACAAAATAAAACAGTATATATTCCTAATCTTTTTGCGAAAATTAATGGTGTTAATGAGGATCTCGGTGCCTATTGGCAGGATCTAAAAGCTTTTTCTACGGCTCCGAACACCCGGTTAATCGAATTTGTGCCTTTCAGCAGGGTAAGCTATACGCGACAGGAACTTTATCAAGCAGATTATTTGTTGAACGGGCAAGGCTATGTCGATGAACTGAAAGTAATGAAAAGCCAATATTATAAATTCGGCTATCTGCGCACGCCTTTGCAGCACTTTTTGCTAACCAAACTTAATGAGCTTATAGCATCTAAGATGTTCCTTTTTGAAATTGATGAAAAAATGAAACTTACAATTTTAATGACCATTTTAACTATGGAAGATTC
The DNA here is from genome assembly GCF_030954495.1 of Candidatus Desulfosporosinus nitrosoreducens. Taxonomy (GTDB): domain Bacteria; phylum Bacillota; class Desulfitobacteriia; order Desulfitobacteriales; family Desulfitobacteriaceae; genus Desulfosporosinus; species Desulfosporosinus nitrosoreducens. The sequence continues at coordinate 37,881 of NZ_JAVHUW010000024.1, forward strand.
GCTGATCAAACTCATCGAAAATTTTGATTTTCCGCAAGAGATTCCCAAGATTATTGTTTATGATCGCAATAAGGAAAGTTTTTCCGACATAGACGCTATTTTGTTGGCTTATTTTAATCTTGTCGGACTTGATATTCTCATTTTCACCCCAACAAAGTATAATACCCTTGAACAATGGCTGAAGCCCAGTCTATTCGATGTTCATCAGTTGCCTTTGGTCAAATATGAGCTTGATCTTTCCCCTTTATATAGCCTTATTTCCTCTTCCGCTAAAAAAACGGGTCTGCTGGCGCGACTCTTTGGCGGTCGCTAATGGGGCAAGCAGGGAATATGAGGTTGTATCCGTAAAAAAGCTTCAATTTAGGACAGAGAAAGGAGTATAAACCATGGAAATTCAAGGTTTTACAACATCAACTGAGGATAAGAGCTTAGTCGCCGCACCGATTCCGGAGTTTAACGTGGAACAGACTAAAAATGAAATTATGACCAAAGTAAAAGAAAGTCCTGAGGTGCGCAGTATTGTGCGGCAAATCAACATCGAAGATGTAAGCTCAATTATGTCCTTTGGCAAAAACACAGCGGAAGAGGTCTCCCGATTTTCCGATGCCATTCTGCATTCCATGCAAACAACCAAAGTAGAGGATTCGGGGGAACTGCTGCTTCAGCTTAATAAAATAATGGACAAGTTCGATATCAAGGACTTTGAAGAAAAGCAGCCGGGTTTTCTCGGCAAAATGTTTTCTAAGGCCAAAAATTCTGTGGAAGCCCTCTTTCACAAATATAATTCTATGGGGGATGAAGTCGATAAAGTCTTTGTGACTTTAAAACAATATGAGGCGGAGATCAATACCGCCAATAAACATTTAGAAGACATGTTTGGCAAAAACACCGAATACTACGAGCAGTTAGGTCAATATATTTATGCCGGTCAAGTGGTGCTGGCCGAACTAAAGAACAATATCATTCCCGCAGCCCAGGACAAAGCGAACCAGACAGGCAACCAGCTTGACCAAATAAGTGTCAATAACTTGCTGCAAGTGCAAGAGATCATGGAGCAAAGAATCTATGATTTACAGTTGGCAGAAAATGTCGCCGTACAAAGTATGCCGACTATTAAGTCAATTGAATACGGAAATTACAATTTAGTCCGTAAAATTAATTCGGCGTTTGTGATCACCATGCCGATTTTCAAACAATGCTTAGTTCAAGCCATCATGTTAAAACGCCAATCCGTACAGGCCAAAGCTATGAGTGCTTTAGATGAGAAAACCAATGAGCTGCTGCTGCGCAACGCGGAAAATACAGCTTTACAGTCCAAAATGGTTGCCAAACTGGCCACGGGAAGTTCCGTCAGCATTGAGACCTTGGAAAAATCATGGCAAACTATCGTAAAAGGGATAGAAGAGACGAAAGCGATTCAGGATGAAATGCGGCAAAAACGTCTTGATGGAACTAAGAGATTGGAAGTCCTCAAACAGGAGTTTGTCAATCGGGGGATTATTCGCTGAAATTAAAGAGAAAAACAGGCCGGTTTTTTAATCGAGCCTGTTTTTTCTCTTTAAACTGAGAAGGGGAAAAGTTTAGAAAATTTTATAAATTGGCAATAGAAGATATTGAAGCCGAGAAAAATTTAAGATATACTTTTGCCATAAACGTTTGTATACAATTAATCCGAATACAAATAAAAATTTATGAGGTGACTGAAGGATGGCTAAGGACGATAGGTGCAGCCCTTCAAAATATATCTGTTATAAACTCAGTCGTGTGATGAGAAAAATTAACCGTTATTATGAAAGCAACCTTTCCCATTATGGACTTACTCCGTCGCAATTCTACGTTTTAAGTGTAGTTTGGGAACACGACGGACTTAAGTTTAAAGATCTTGCGAAACGTTTAGAGATGGATGGCTCAACGCTTACCTCCATCTTGGATCGCCTGGAGCGGCAGGATTTGGCAGAGAGGAGGGACGATCCCGAAGACAGACGTTCGCTCTTAGTGTTTCTTAAACAGAAAGCTCTTGAGAACATATCTGAAATTACTTATCTTGCCGAGAAGATGGACCAAGAAATAAAAGGGCGCTTCTCGAAGGAAGAGTATGAAACCTTTGAAAATGTTCTGGACAAACTTTTCCAAGATTAAGAAGGCAAATGAACTCATTCCGCTAAAGATCAAACTATTATTCTCAATCTTCGCAGAAGCAGCATAGGGAATAGGGCATGAAAAAGGACAAGGCCAAGAAATAAAGAGGAGGGTATTTTGATGTCGCTGTTGTTTTCCCCCGCCCAGATAGGCACTCTTCAAGTACGCAATCGTTTGATTATGACTCCGATGCACCTGGGGTATAGCCCTAAAGGAGAGGTTACCGACCGGCTGGTCGAGTTTTATCGAGCCCGGGCCCGCGGCGGTGTGGGACTGATTATTGTAGGCGGATGTGGTATTGACAAGATTGGCAATGCCTTTGCTATGACTCAATTGGACGACGATTCCTGCTTGCCCGGTCTGCGTAAATTGGTAGACGCCGTTCACGCCGAAGGTGCGAAAATTGTTCCTCAGCTCTATCAGGCCGGCCGCTATGCCCATTCGGCTCACACCGGTCAGCCCTCTGTAGCTCCTTCGGCGATTCCCTCCCGGCTGACGGGACAAATGCCTGTGGAATTGACAGAGGAAAAGATATCCGAAATTATGGTTGCTTATGAAAATGCCGCCAGAAGAGCTCAAGCAGCGGGCTTTGACGGGGTTGAAATTTTAGCCAGCGCAGGCTACTTAATCTCTCAATTCCTCTCGCCTTTGACAAACCATCGCACGGACCGCTATGGCGGAGACCTTCAGGCTCGCATGACGTTCGGTTTGGAAGTGGTTGAAACGGTTCGCCGTACTGTTGGTCCGGACTATCCCATCATTGTGCGGGTGGCCGGAAATGACTTTATGCCCGGCAGTCATACGAACGCAGAGTCACGCCTGTTTTGTCAGGCCCTGGAGAAAGCCGGAGTGAATGCGCTTAATGTGACAGGGGGCTGGCATGAAACTCCCGTGCCTCAGTTGACCATGAACGTTCCCCCCGGAGCTTATACTTATTTGGCTTATGGAATTAAACAAGCTGTTTCTATTCCGGTCATCGCCTGCAATCGCATCAATACCCCCGAACTTGCCGAAAGGATTCTTCAAGAGGGAAAAGCCGATTTCATTGGCATGGCCCGGCAACTCCTGGCGGACCCAGAATTTCCCCAGAAAGCCCTGCAAGGAAATTCCGCGGCTATCCGTCCTTGCATCGGCTGTAATCAAGGCTGTCTCGACAATGTCTTTCGCATGAAACCAGTGACCTGTTTAGTCAATGCTGAAGCGGGACGGGAAGCTGAGTTAGAACCGCTTCAACCAACTTCAAATCCTCAGAAATTCCTTGTGATTGGCGCCGGGGCTTCCGGATTAGAGTATGCCCGGGTTGCCGCCCTCCGCGGGCACAGTGTGACAGTATGGGAAGAAGGCCAGGAGCCTGGCGGGCAGTTGACTTTGGCCGCAGCTCCTCCCGGACGAAAAGATTTCCTCCGCCTTAGAGAGTATTTGCTGAAAGCTTGTCAGCAACTGGGAGTAAACATTAGCTATGGAATCACGGCTACTCCGGAAAGCATTTTGACCGCGGTTCAGGAAGAAGGTTTTGCCGGAGTTGTTCTTGCCACAGGGTCTCTCCCTGTCAGCCCCTCAATTTCCCGGCAGGGTGGGATAAAAGTTCTCCAGGCTTGGGATGTCCTTAAAGGCTGTGAACAAACAGGGGAAACTATCCTAATCGTAGGCGGCGGGGCTGTCGGGGTGGAGACTGCTCTCTATTTGGCAGAAGCGGGCACCTTGGATAATGAAACCCTTCGCTTCCTCATGCTGGAACATGCGGAAGCAGAGAAAGAGCTTTATCGCCTCTTGACCCAAAGTCATAAGAAAATAACGATTTTAGAGATGGCCAAGGGAATTGGGCGGGATATCGGCCCCAGTACCCGCTGGTCGATGTTAACTGATCTGAAGCGTTACGGAGTTAAATGTCTGGACGAGACAACAGTCCTGGAGGTATTGCCGGAGGGTGTCTCAGTGGAAAGCTCAGGGTCCAAAGGTTTGCTTCCTGCCGACACGGTGATTTTTGCCGTAGGTTCGCGCTCCCGGAATGAATTGTATTCTGCCCTGGAGGGAAAAGTGAAAAATTTAAGCGTCATTGGGGATGCTCTCAACCCGAGAAAAGCCCTGGATGCCATTCATAATGCTTATGCCGAAGCTATCCGGCAATAAGTCTTGAAAAGAGGGGGGGACTAAGGGACACTTGATTGAACTCAAGAAGAAGCCTTATCCAGCTTTAGCCGGGTAAGTCAAGCCTCAGTATTCAGCTTTGGATTTTTTGGTAAAAGTGTGACACATTTCACGCCAACTCATTTCTAAAATTCTTATAATAGGTATCAAGAAATGAGCAGGGGGTGTGATATTGGAACTATTGATTCGCTACATATCCAAAATGAAAGGCTATAAAAGAACAACGCCTTTGGAATCTCCGCCACCTTTGGATATCATAGTTACTTGGCTGGGCGCTTTTGCGGGGATAATTGCCATTGTCTTATTATGTCATAAATTTGACTTACCGATTGTCGCTTCTTTTGGGGCCTCTGCGGTGCTGATTTACGGGGTTCCTGATGCGCCCTTGTCCCAGCCGAGAAATGTTATTTTGGGTCATATAATTTCCGCCTCAATAGGAGTTGCCACTTATATGCTCTTTGGCTTAACCTGGTGGTCCCCGGCTTTAGGCACGGCTTTGGCCCTGGTTGCCATTATGCTTACGAAAACGACCCATCCGCCCGGTGGGGCCACCGCTTTATTTGCCGTATTAAGTAAAGCCCAGCCCAGTTACATCTTGAACCCGATTGCCGTGGGGGCGGTTACCATGGTTCTGATTGGTTTACTTGTCAATAATCTCTCTCCCAATCGGCATTATCCCAGATATTGGTTCTGATGTTCTAATCAGAGAGCAAGAAAGGAGAACGTATGTTCAAGACTATTTTGGTTCCGACTGACGCCTCCGACTCAGCACGGCATGCTTTAAGCACTGCCCTGGAAGTTGCCCGGGAACTTGGTTCCCGCATTGTTCTTTTGCATGTGGTTTTCACTCCGGAGGCCTTAGGCTACACTTTAGGAAGCGGCATCGCCGTACCGCAAGATGAAATAAACATCTACGGCAAGGAGGCCCTGGCGGCGACTCTGGCGGGGATAGACACTAAAAACATAGAAGTAGAGGTAAAGCATCTGCCGGGACACCCTGCGGCCATGATTCTCAAAGAGCTTGAGAGCGGAAGTTATGATCTTGTTGTTATGGGAAGCCGTGGCTATGGCCCTATTTCAGGGTCATTGCTCGGAAGTGTCAGTCAAAAAGTTCTTTCTAAGGCAAACTGTCCCGTCATGATTGTCAAATAGCCAAGTTTCCGCCCAGAGCCAACCTTTTTAAATCCTCCCCAAGTGGGTAAGCAGAATTCTGTACCTGACTTGGAGGGGATTTTTTATCTTGCGGCTAGACAAAGTAGAGAAACAGGTGGTATTGTACATAATGTCAAATGTAGAGTAAAATCACATCGGAGGTGAATTGTTTGTCGGCAAATCAGTATAACGCTGAATCGATACAAGTATTAGAGGGCCTGGAGGCGGTGCGCCGCCGTCCGGGAATGTACATAGGATCTACCGGCAGCAGGGGGCTGCATCACCTGGCCTATGAGATAATTGACAATGCTATTGATGAGGCAGGAGCAGGCTTTTGTGATCACATCTCTGTTACCTTAAACCAAGACGGATCAATCGCCATTGAAGACAATGGCCGGGGAATTCCGGTGGATATTCATGCCGGAAAAAAGATTTCGGCAGTGCGTTTAGCTTTTGAAACGCTTCACGCAGGCGGCAAGTTTGGCGGGGATACTTATAAGACGTCCGGTGGGCTGCACGGAGTCGGAGCCAGTGTCGTCAATGCCTTGTCCGAGTCTTTGACTGTGGAAATCAAACGCGACGGCAAGCTTTATCGAGTGGAATACCTTCATGGCGGGGAATTAAAGTCCGATCTGAAAGCAGTTGGGAAAAAAATAAAAGGGACAGGAACGACGGTAATTTTCAAGCCTGACCCTTCAATTTTCAAAGAAACAACGACCTTTAAATATGACACCTTGCGCAGCCGCTTGCTGGAGCTGTCATTTCTGAACAAAGGATTGACAATTATTCTAACCGACCTGCGGGGGGAGATGAAGTCCGAAACCTTTTCTCAACAGCAAGGGATTATTGGTTTTGTTGAACATTTAATGAAAGAGGCCGGAGTGTCGGCCGTCCACAAGAAAATAATTTATTTTACGGGCCAGAAAGAAGATGTCATTATGGAGTGTGCTCTTCAGTACAGCGATGGAGAGGATGAAGCATTGCACTCTTATGTCAACAATATTCCCACCGATGAAGGCGGAACTCACGAGTCTGGGTTTCGTACGGCTTTGACAAAAGCCTTTAACAATTATGGCCGCAAAAATAATCTCTTTAAAAAAGAAGAAAGCCTCATCGGGGACGACCTTCGTGATGGCTTGACCTGTATTTTGTCTCTGAAGATTAAAGACCCTCAATTTGAAGGGCAGACGAAAACGAAACTTTCCAATCTGGAGGTTGAGGGAATTGTCCAATCACTGACCAACGAAGGGATAAGTCAGTTTTTGGAGCAAAACCCCGCTCTGGCGAAACAAGTCATTAACCGCACCTTGACAACCTGTTTGCTGAGACTTGCCGCCAAAAAGGCCAAGGAGTTGAAAAAGAAAGCCCGGGACGCCGAAGTTAAAGCGTTAAGCGGCAAATTAGCGGCCTGCAGCGGTAAGGACAAAAACCGCAATGAACTTTTTCTCGTGGAAGGGGACAGCGCCGGCGGTTCAGCCAAAATGGGGAGGGACCGGCGTTTTCAGGCAATTCTTCCTTTGCGCGGGAAAGTTATCAATACCTACCGGGCGAAACTTGATAAGATTTTAGAAAACGAGGAAATCCGAAGTATTATTACAGCGGTTGGTTCGGGCATTGGCAAAGAGTTTGATTTAGAGAAAGGCAACTATGCCCGCGTCTGCATCATGACGGACGCTGATATTGACGGAGCCCATATTCGCTGTTTGCTGCTGACATTTTTCTATAGATATATGAAGCCGCTGATTTTAAACGGCCGGGTATTTATCGCCCAATCCCCTCTTTACAAAGTTGAAAAAGAACGCGGCAAGATTACCCGCTACGCCTTTGACGATGGCGAGTTGAAGCAGCAGCTTAAAGAATTGGGAAAAACGGCCAAGGTTTCACGCTATAAAGGGCTTGGAGAAATGAACCCGGAACAACTTTGGGAAACAACCCTGAATCCTGCCAATCGGCGCATGATCCAGGTAACTATAGACGATACATTAGAGGCGGAACGCAAGCTCAGAATTTTGATGGGCGACCAGGTTGAGCCGCGACGTGATTTTTTAATGGACAATATTGTCTTTACCGATGATGATATGTGAGTGAAAAGGGGAGTAACGCCTAATGAATACCCTGGACGAAACAATTAGTCAGCGCCCATTGGAAGAAGTTCTGCCTGAGTCCTATTTAGGCTATTCCAAACATGTAATTTTACAGAGAGCTGTGCCGGATGTTCGCGACGGGCTTAAACCGGTGCACCGCAGAATTCTCTATTCGATGGATGAAATAGGAATGTCGCCGGACAAGCCCTACAGTAAATCAGCCCGTTTGGTCGGAGATTGCATGGGGAAATATCACCCTCACGGCGACTCGTCAATCTATGATTCCGCAGTGCGCATGGCGCAGCCCTGGGCCACACGCTATCCCTTGGTCGACGGGCAAGGAAATTTTGGTTCAATTGATGGCGACAACGCGGCCGCCATGCGTTATACAGAAATGAAAATGACTCCCTTAGCCCAGCTGATGACTCAGGACCTGGATAAAAACACAGTTCTTTTCAAAGCCAACTACGATCAACGGCTGAAAGAACCTGTCGTTCTGCCCAGCCCTTTCCCCAACCTTTTAATCAATGGAGGCTCAGGGATTGCCGTTGGCATGATGTCGAACATTCCGCCGCATAACTTGCGCGAAGTTGTTGCCGGAGTTATCCTGCAAATCGACCATCCTGAAACAACGCTTGCAGACCTGATGGGAAAAGTTAAAGGACCCGACTTTCCCACAGGCGGTTTGATTATCGGCAGTGAGGGAATTGTCAGCGCCTATAAAACAGGCCGCGGAAAAGTGACAATGCGTGGCAAAGCGGTGATTGAGCAAGGTAAAAACGGCAAAAATTTAATCCTAATTACCGAAATTCCTTATCAAGTCAATAAGTCAACCTTGGCGGCGAAAATCGAGGCTCTTGCTGATTCCGGGAAGATCGGCGGCATCAGTGAAGTTCGCGATGAATCAGACCGCGAAGGAATCAGACTTGTGGTTGAATGCCGCAAAGAAGTAAATCCTCTGGATGTCTTGCGTCTTCTTTATAAGTACACTCAGATGGAAGAGACCTTTGGCATCATCAACCTTGTGATAACGGCTGACGGAACGCCCAAGGTTTTGGGTCTCAAAGAAATTAACGCGGCGTTTATCGAACATCGCAAAATAGTGGTCACCAAACGGACAGAGTTTGATTTGGAAAAGGCTCGCCATAAGATCCATTTGTTGGAGGGCTTGGTGATTGCCATAAATCATCTCGATGAAGTGATTGCGCTGATCCGTTCCAGTAAAACACCGGCACTGGCCAAAGCAGCGCTGATTACCCGGTTTGAATTCTCAGAAGTTCAGGCCCAAGCTATCCTCGATATGAAGCTTCAGACCCTGACAAATTATGAGCTTGCAGGAATACGCTCCGAGCATGCGGCGACCTTGCAACTTATTGCGGAATTAGAAAGCATCCTGGCCGACGTGTCTAAGGTCTATCAAATTATTAAAAACGAACTGAAAGAGATTGCCGAGAAGTATGGAGACGAACGCCGTACCCATATCTTACCCGAAGAGATGCGGGAGGAGCTTGACTTAAGTTCTTTTGAGGAAGCCGAGCACCCCTTTGAAATTCTGCTGACCAAACAAGGGTATATTAAACGCATTCCCTTAGCACTTAAGAGAAGCAAAACAATTCCTTCCCTCGCTTTTAAAGATGGTGACAGTATAGCGGCCAGAATCCCGGCCACGGATCGGGAAACCCTCTATTTCTTTACTCAGTCCGGCAATTTTTACAGCATAAAAGTTAAAACAGTTCCTGAAGCAGGCCCTAAAGAGAAAGGCGGACCTCTGAATAATTTACTTCAACTGCCCGCACAGGAAACCGTTATTTCTATTGTGGCTCTAAAAGAGACGACAGATCAGAATTACTTTGTTTTTGTGACTAAAGACGGATTAGTGATGAGGAGCCCGGTCAGCGATTTTGTCAACGCGCGCAATAATGAAGGTATGGGCATCAAAGCAGGAGATGCTTTAGTAAAAGTAATTTTAAATAGCGATCAAGAGGAGCTGTTTCTGGCAACTTATAAAGGTCAGGCGATTCGTTACCCGCTGACAGATATTAATCCTATGGGCCGTAAAGCGCGCGGCATTAAAGGGATCGCTCTCAATGAGGATGACCGGGTCGTCGCTGCCTTAGTATTGACAACGTCAGCGGAAGTTCCTCAAGGTGATTTGGTTACGCTTAGCGAACGAGGGTTTCTGAAGCGGACGTCTTTTGAAGAATTTAAGCCCCAAGGCCGGGCCGGTAAGGGGATAATGATTGCTAAAGTAAATGCAGAGGAGATCGGTTTCCTGGTTAGTATCGTTCAAGCCAAGGAAGAAGATGTACTCTGCGTTCTTCAAGCAGACGGGAACGTTACAAAAGTGGAGATGAAAAATCTCAAAACCGAGCCCCGAACTAAAGCCGGGACTCAATGGGTACCGGTTTTGCAGAACAATTACACGATAGGAGTTTATTAGCTAACAGCTTTTAACTTTTCTGGCCAAAGAACATTGAATAACTAAGTTGCAGGAGCAACATACTATGGACAAAATCTCGGATAACGGGGGGATAAAACAAATGGAAATTTCCGATGTTACAGTTGACGGCTCAGGCTATGATCGGGAGTATAATTTTAATAACTACGCTTTAACTCTCGTCTTCCATAACAGCGGCAATGAAAAGGTTGTAAGAGCCAATTTAAGGTATTATCCCTCAAGCCGTGAATGGGATCTCAATCCTATTTTCTATGAGTATTCCGAAGAAGAAAAGAAGGAGTTAATTGCTCAAATTATTCGCAATGAGAATTTTAAAACCGTCTTTGCAGAACAAGCCAGCACTTTAATGGGGTAAGCAGGAGAATTAAAAGGGAGTACCAACAGAGGGAGTATGGATTCGGATACTTTTCTGTTGGTCTCCCATTTTTGCTGTTTAGCTTTACAATTCTTTAAGGTTCAAGGTCAAGCGAGGTCTCCTTTAAGCGCTATAGGAACATTAAATCATCGCTATCGGTTTGTGAAGTTTAATTTGTGAAGTTTAAATAAAAGGATTTTGCGGATAGTTGGCGAATAAACTTAAGTTTTCTAAATTCAAGTAGAGGATTGGTGCTTTTTGACGCAAGATAACGAGGACTTAGCTTTCAATCCGTCAGGCTTAGGGACTTCAAACCGCTATTTAGCCCCCAAACCATGGACTCACTGGAAAGCCGGATTAATTTGGCTTAAAGAAAACATCCTTTTATCCGTCTTAACAACTCTGACGCTTTTAGGGAAATTTATTTTGTTCCTGGGGCTTGTCAATAATGACAATGCCGCAACCTTCGACTTTACCAAGGCCTTCTTCAGTTTTAGCTCACCCCCGCCGCTCCTGGTTTATGCTGCTATGATTCTGGTTCCCGTCAGCCTGGGCTTCTTATGTCAAGGACGCAGGCGCTTCTGGTTTCTGCTGCTCTGCAATCTTTTGATAACTCTGCTGCTGATCGCCGATTTAATGTATTATCGCGGCTTTAACAGTTTTATCTCTCCCTATGTTTTAAGCCAAACCACAAATTTGGATAATTTGTCAAGCAGTATTATTTCCATGTTGCGCCCCATTGATTTATTAATGATCTCTGACCTGACAGTGTTTTTAATCCTGGGGCTGATTGGGAAATCTTATTCCCGCCAAGCTTTCCGCAGCCCAGCTATCTTTTTAATGACTGTAGTGCTTGCAATATCTTATATTTATTATCAACACGTCCGGCTTGATCTCCACGGAAAAGGCGAACAAATGCTATTCAGAGTTTCCTGGTCCCCCAATCAGACGATGTCTAATCTTTCCCCTTTAGGATATCATGTCTTTGATCTTTACAATTATTATGAAAACCAACAGGTTAAGAAGGTCAGCCCGGAGCAAAGTGCGGAAATAAAAGAGTGGTTTCAGCAAAAACAAGAAAATCTGCCGCCCAATCAGTTTGCCGGGCTATTTAAGGGCCAGAATCTAATTGTAATCCAAGTGGAATCGCTGGAGAATTTTGTACTTAACCAGAAAATCAACGGTCAAGTGATTACGCCCAACATCAACAAACTTTTAGCCAACAGTCTCTATTTTTCTAATTTCTACGAACAAGTTAATAATGGTACGAGCTCGGATGCCGATCTCATGACGAACACCTCCGTTTATCCCATCCGAACAGGCGCTACTTTTTTCCGGTTTCCCAACAACACCTATAATTCCCTGCCAAAAATGTTGGCGGAGAAAAAGTATACGACAATGGCCATTCATCCCGATAAAGGGGCCTATTGGAATTGGATGCCTGCCTTGAAAGCCATAGGCTTTCAACAGACAATTGATGTTACCCATTTTAACCAGGATGAGAAAATTGGCCTGGGGATCAGTGATGGGAGTTATTTGAAACAAATCGGGCCGATGATCGAACAGGAAGAAAAAGCAAAGCAGCCTTTCTATAATTTTATCGTCACCTTGACGAGCCATAACCCTTTCGACTTACCGCTGCAATATCGTAAACTCAACTTAAGTGAAGAAATGAACCAATCAAAACTGGGCGGCTACTTTCAAAGCATTCACTATACGGACGAACAACTCGGCTATTTTTTTAATACTCTTGATCAGAACGGAGTGTTGAACAATTCCGTTGTGGTTATTTACGGTGATCACACAGGCGTCCACAAATATTATAATGACGAAGTTAAGCAGGTCCAGCCTCAAGAAAAATGGTGGCTGGATGACAGTAAGCGTATCCCTTTGATCATTTTTCACAAAGGAATGACAGGGCAGCACTTTACGCTCACCGGGGGACAAATTGATACCTTGCCTACGTTAGCTTACCTGATGGGAATAGATGAAAGCACCTATGCCAATACCGCTTTTGGACGAAATCTTCTCAATACCAAAAAGGATTTTGCGGTTTTGGCTAACAAGCAGTACATCGGGCAAGCTGCCGGTCAAAGCGAGAAAGACCGTGAAATTATGGGGATCGATTTAGCCAATCTTGTCATTGAAAGAAATTACTTCAAGGATCAAGGGTACAAATGAGCAGGACTTTGTGAATTTTCGACGAAATGACATGAAGTAACCGGATTAAGATAAGGAATGGTGATTCACTTGGCAGAAAAGCAACGTGTGATTCAAGAATACGTTCCTGGAAAACAGGTCACGATGGCCCACATTATTCCCAATCCTCAGGGTGACATTCACGAACGTTTGGGGATCTCAGCGGCAGGTGCGATTGGGATTATGACGATTACTCCCAGCGAGGCCGCTATTATTGCGGCCGATGCCGCAAGTAAAGCTGGGGATATTGAAGTGGGTTTTTTAGATCGTTTTACCGGCTCCTTAGTTATTACCGGGGATGTCGCCAGTGTTGAAGCGGCTCTGCATGCTGCCGTTAATACCCTTGTGACTATTCTTGGATTTTCAGCGACCGAAGTGACCAGAAGCTGATGGGGAGAATCTTGCTTATCGGCGGCGTTGGAGCGGGGAAGACTTCCTTAAAACAAATGCTTATGAACGAAGCGGTCAACTATCGAAAAACGCAAATGCTTAATTTTTCCCAAACCTTTATTGATTGTCCGGGAGAATATCTGGAGATCCCCCGCTATTATCATGTATTGATTGACGCCAGTCATCAAGTAACGGAAATATGGGCTCTTCAAGATGCCACGAAACAGAGAACGTTTTATCCGCCAAAGTTTTCCAAGGTGTTTAATAAACCGGTCATCGGTGTGATTACCAAGACAGACTTACCTAAATCCAGTCTGGAGCAGGCAATGTCTTATTTGACTTACGCAGGAATTAAAGAGCCTTTTTATCCTATATCGATTATCACCGGAGAAGGGATTGAGCCTTTGCGTCAGCGCTTGGAGGGGTTGAATGAGCGGTGAAATCATTAAAAGGTTATGCTCCGGGTACACGAATTTAACCGAAGCGGATGTTCAGATCCTGGAAACATTGGCTTCGCAAATCCCCTACATGGCCGAACTGACCGGAACGGATGTTTTTATTGACGCTATGTTAAAAGACGGAGCCGATGGTGTAGTACTGGCCTGGGCCCGCCCTAAAGGCCGCTCTCTTTATGAACGCAGCGTTGTCGGCGAATTAGCCTTTGCCACAAGTGAACCCGCTGTTTACCGAACATTTCGCACAGGTATAACCAGCCGTAATGTTCGCGGAGTCAGCCAGGAAGGAGTGCCCATAGCCCAGACCGTTGTCGCCATTCGCAATCTAACGGATGATATCATCGGCACGTTGATCATGGAACGGGATATTTCCGAGGAATTGCGCCAAGAGGAACAAGTAGAGTTTTTAACTCAAACGGCTGAACGCTTAAGCAACACTTTGATGCAGCTTTCAGCTACGGGTTCCCAATTTGAAGACTGGGTTGAAAACGGGATCTTTATTTTAAATAAATACTGCAAGATTACATATGCCAATAAAAGAGCGGCTCAAGTCTACAAGGATTATCAGGGTTTTGAAGCTTTTGGCCATGATTTTCCGCTTACTATGCTTCAGTGCTCTTCCTGCGGGGAACTTTTAAGTTCCCTTAAAAAGCCGGTTGAATTCCGGATTTTAAATAAGAGTTTTTACTTTCAGGCTTATCCTTTAGTTACTTTCGGGGAATTGAGCGGGTGTGTAATTTCCTTTCGCGATATTACCGACCTGCGAAAAAAAGAGCAGGAACTTCACGCCCAAAGTACTATTATTCGAGAAATTCACCATCGGGTTAAAAATAATCTCCAGACGGTTGCCGCCTTGCTTCGCCTTCAAATGCGGCGTTCAGATCTGGAGATTGTTAAAGCTGAGTTTTCCGCAAGTATTAATCGTATCAGTTCTATTGCCGCGGTACACGATGTTTTTGCTTATCAGGATACCGATTCCATTGATTTAAAAGAACTCTGCCAAAGAATATTAAAAGGCTTGCTGGATGCCGCCACGCTGCCGGAACAAAACGTGGCAACCCGAATTGAAGGGCCTGCCATACTGTTGCCGAGCTCTCAGGCGGTACCGTTGGCTCTAGTAATTAATGAACTACTCACCAATAGTTTGAAGCATGGCGTTCAATTTTCTCCCCAAGGCTTGCTGGCGCTGACAATTAGTCAAGCCGATGACTGGGTTTATCTTTCTGTCCAAGACAACGGACCAGAACCCCGCGTTTCCTTAAAGCAAAGCCGTCGGCGCTTAGGTTTGCAAATCGTAGAATCTCTGGTTCAAGGACAATTAGGAGGGAAGTACAGTATGGAGCGTGTTGAAGGGATGACCCGCGTCACCGTATGTTTTCCAAGCGTTTATTTGGGGAGATCATCATGAGCTGTCTTTCCATTTTAATAGCCGATGATGAAGCCTTAATCCGCCTTGATCTCAAAGAAATGCTCCAGGGGGCGGGACATGTGGTTTGCGGCGAGGCCAGCACCGGTTTGCAGGCCATTGAACTTGCCAAATCCATGACTCCTGATTTAGCGATTCTCGATGTTATGATGCCGGGGCTGGATGGCCTCGATACGGCTATGGCTTTACACAGTATGAATATACCTGTATTGCTGCTCACTGCTTACAGTCAGCCCAAGTTTATCAAAAGAGCGGAAAAAGTCAGTGTCTATGGTTATTTGGTCAAGCCCATCGCTGAGCATACTTTGCTGCCTGCCGTTCAAATTGCTTATGCCCGCTGGCGTGAAATGCAGGACGTGCGTCTCAAATTGCAAAATACCCAGCATGAATTGCAGAGTCAAAAGCTCATTGCCCGGGCACGAGCGATTCTCTCTGCACGAGAAGGGGTAAATGTCTATGAAGCTCATCAATTGTTGATTCGCGAAGCCATGAATCAGCGCATCTCCGTCGTAAAGCTTGCGGCTAAAATTGTCAATGAAGGCTTATAAGAAAACTATTGTAATGTCGTGAATTATAGTATATACTACTACTAATATTTGAGCATCTAAACAATATTTCTTCACGATGAAGGGAACTTGGGCATAGAGGCCCTACATTGAACCGGGTATACCGGTTTGAATGTAGGGCCTTATTGATTTGGCAAGGAAGGAATCTGCCCGCAAGCGGACAGAAGAGCAAGCAGTATTGACTGAATAATATCAATAGACATAATATTCGGATAAATAAGCAGGAATTTTTAGGTTAATGGTGAAGTATTATTTACAAAGTAATAATGGCAAGAGCGCCCTTTATCTCAAACGGGATTAACCGGTTGGGATAAAGGGCTTGCGTTTTTGGGGAAACAACAGGTATGCTTACAAATTTACAGCGCTGTTCAATTTTAAAATACTAAAAATTATCAGAGTTAAGCGGGGGGTGATTTGTTTTATTAAAGATTTAAAAAGAGAGGAGTGAAGCAGATTTACATTAGTTACTTTGCGTTATTGGTTATTTTGTAGAAAAAGAGCATTACTTTTTGCTGAATTCATAAATTACGGACTAAGGAGTGAGTTATTTGGCCACTAAATCGTCACGTGAGGAGATCATGAAGCGAGACGCTGCCCGCCTGAAAGAACTGGGCTATAAACAAGAATTGGCTCGTTCCATGAGTGGTTTTACCAATTTTGCCATTTCATTTACAATTATTTCAGTATTGGCAGGAACTTTGACTTTATTCGGTTTTGGCCTTAGCGTAGCCGGGCCCTCAGCGCTTACTTATGGCTGGCCAATCGTGAGTATTTTTGCAATTGCCGTAGCTGCTTCCATGGCGGAGATTGCTTCGGCTTACCCTACTGCGGGCGGACTTTATTATTGGGCTTCCAAATTAGGAGGAGCGGGCTGGGGCTGGTTCACGGCCTGGTTTAATCTTATAGGACAAATTGCCGTGACTGCGGGAATTGATTATGGCTTGGCCATGTTTGTGGATGCTTTGTTAAATCAATATGTTCCTGTCATCCCTGCTGAAGGCCAGGCAGGTTCCGTTGCCACTTTAATAATTTACGCCGTCATTCTGATAGCTCAGGCTTTTATCAATTCCAGAGGAATTAATTTAGTGTCCGCCCTGAATAATATTAGCGCCTGGTGGCATATCTGCGGAGTTATACTTATTGTGGGGGTTTTATTATTCTTTGCCCCGCATCACGCAAATCCATTAAGCTTTATGTACAATACTCAATTTACTGCTACCGGTTTTCCTTATTGGTATGGCTTTTTGCTGGGGCTATTGGTAGCTTCCTATACCTTTACCGGTTATGACGCTTCCGCTCACGTTTCGGAAGAGACCGAGGGTTCGGAACTTAGCGCACCCCGTGGAATTTTGATGTCTGTGGTGGTATCGGCGATAGCCGGTTACCTGCTCATTATTGGCTTTTTAGTTGCCATGCCCGATCTCCAGGATACTCTCGGTTCTACAAATGCCGTACTTTATATTCTGACTACACGCCTGGGAGGGACCCTCGGAACATTAATGTTTTTAATTGCTATAGTAGCTCAGTTTTTCTGTGGCACGGCTTCAATAACCTCTAATTCCAGGATGATTTTTGCCTTTGCCCGGGATGGCGGCATGCCTTATTCTAAACGCTGGTACAAACTAAGCGATCGTCATGTTCCCTTAAACGCTTTATATTTATCTATTTCTTCCGCCTTTATCCTCGCCTTGCCCGCTTTATTCAGCACAGTAGTTTATTCAGCCGTGACGTCTATTGCTGTTATTGGGCTCTATATTGCTTACGTCACTCCGGTATTCCTGAAAAATATCCATAAGGAACGCTTTACAAGCGGCCCCTGGACTCTCGGGGCCTGGAGCCCAATTATTGGCTGGACGGCAATCCTCTGGACAGTTTTTGGCGGAATCCTTTTTATGCTGCCTGTGTCCTTCCCGATAACCGTCAGTAATTTTAATTTCACGGGTGTGGTTTTGTTAATCGTCTGGGTTTTACTTATCCCTTGGTATTTACTCAGCGTACGCCATTGGTTTAGAGGACCAAAATCAGCATTTGATGATTTAGGGGATCTTGATGCCGATACTGTTAAAGTTGGCAGCCAGGTTTCTTTATAACAAACTCTCGCAAAAATAATTTTAAATTAAAGGAATAATCAAATTTATGCCGAAATAGTTCATCAATATAGTTATAACCAGGATTTAAAAATTCGCGTTAGGTTGTTTACAAAGTAATAGCGGGCAATAAGGCCCTTCATCTCCTCCGGTTAGCCGTGAAAGATGAAGGGTTCTATTTAATTTATTCATTCGAATTGTATTAGAGAAGGGATGTGAATTTATGAATCTCAAGACACGCCTTTTTGGTCAGACGTTTGCTTTCCGAGACATCAAAGAAGTTTTGGCTAAAGCGAATGAGATTAAATCAGGAGATGTCCTTGCCGGGATTGCAGCAGCTGACGCTGCGGAGCGAATCGCAGCCAAAAGGGTTTTGTCGGAGCTAACTTTAGAGGATCTAAGAACAAACCCGGTCATACCTTTAGAGATTGACGAAGTTTCACGGATTATCGATTCTGAAATCAATGAGCCGGTTTATCGCTCCATCAAGAATTGGAGCGTTGCCGAATTGCGGGAATTTATTTTGCAAACTGAAACGAAAGGTTCCGACCTGAAGCGAATCAGCCGCGGCCTGAGCTCGGAAATGGTTGCCGCCGCTGCTAAATTGATGAGTAATCTGGACTTGTTGCTCGGAGCTCGAAAAATCAACAACCTTGCGCATTGTAATACGACAATCGGCCATGATGGCTGTTTAGCCTCCCGACTTCAACCCAATCATCCGACAGATGGCGTTGAAGGCATTTTAGCAAGTGTATGTGAAGGACTATCTTACGGTGTTGGGGATGCCGTGATAGGGCTTAATCCTGTTGACGATTCTTTGCCGGCTACGATACGCAGTCTGGAAAGTCTCTATCAGTTTGTTCAGGAGTGGAATATTCCCACCCAAATATGTGTTTTAGCACACATCTCCACCCAGATAAAAGCTCTGCGCAAGGGGGCGCCCGTTCATTTACTGTTCCAATCCATAGCCGGTTCTGAACTGGGGAATAAGGCTTTCGGGATTGATCTTGAGCTGCTCGATGAAGCCTATGCCCTTGGATTGAAAGAAGGCCAAGCAACAGGTCCCAACATAATGTACTTTGAAACAGGACAGGGTTCGGAGCTTTCGTCTGAGGCTCACCACGGTGCCGACCAGGTGACTCTGGAGGCACGTTGCTATGGCTTTGCCCGACATTTTCATCCTTTTTTAGTGAATACCGTAGTTGGGTTTATTGGCCCGGAATACCTTTATGATACGCGTCAAGTAACCCGGGCAGGTTTGGAAGATCACTTTATGGGAAAATTAATGGGCTTGCCCATGGGCGTTGACGCTTGTTATACCAATCACATGAAAGCGGATCAGAATGACATAGAAAATCTGGCAACGCTGCTAACCGCCGCCGGTTGTACTTATTTTATGGGCATTCCCATGGGGGATGATGTCATGTTGAACTATCAAACGACCAGTTATCATGACATTGCCACACTCAGAGAGTTATTCAACCTCCGCCCACTGCCTGATTTTGAAGCTTGGGCAGAGTCTATAGGAATCCTTTCCCAGGGCAAGTTGACAGCCCGTGCCGGAGATGCTTCAATTTTCACGAAGTGAGGAGGGAGAAGCTATGAGTTTGGAAGACAATATTCGCTTAATTGTCGAGGAGCTGCTTCAAGAATTAGCTCAAGAGAAACGACATTCTTTAAACACTGCTCCTCAAGGAAGCAATCCGGACTTTGAAGAGCATCAGCCGACGGATTTAGCCCAAGTTGATTTACAGCGCTATTTACAAGTTCCTGATCCTAACAATGCTTCATTTTATGAAAGTATGAAACTCTCTACACCAGCGCGTATTGGGGTCTGGCGCTGCGGGCCTCGGCCTTTAACGGATACACTGCTTCGCTTTCGGGCAGATCATGCGGTAGCTCAGGACTCTGTCATGGGAGAAGTTGCAGACGATTTTCCGGCTAAGTACCATATGGTCACTGTTCAGAGTCTTTGCCAATCTAAAGATGAATTTTTAACCCGGCCGGATTTAGGCAGGAAGCTGGATGTTAAAAGCCTGGAAGTTCTTCGCCGGGAATGTCCTAGGGGTGCTACGGTTCAGATTATTGTTTCTGATGGCCTCTCCAGCAAAGCGCTGGAAGCCAACATCCCCAATTTACTTCCCGCTTTGATCCAAGGGCTTGAAGGCATGGGGGTCAAGCTTGGAACCACTATATTTGTGCGCAGTGGCCGTGTCGCTGTGATGGATGTAATTGGCGAAGAACTGAAACCGGAGGTTGCCGTCATCCTTATCGGCGAGCGGCCGGGCTTAGGTACGGCAGAGAGCATGAGCGCCTATATTGGTTATCAGCCAAGGCAAGGCATGGTAGAAAGTGAACGTACCGTTGTCAGCAATATCCATAAGGGGGGAACTCCCGCCGTAGAAGCCGGAGCACACCTGGCAAGTTTGATCAAACGGATTCTTGACAGGAAACTATCCGGTGTGAAACTCGAAGAAACAGCGAGTTATTAAAAGCAGCATTATTTTGGATAATACTTTCCAAGTTGTGCAAAGAAAGGAGACTAAAAAATGGCTACAAGAGATGATCTCGTTGCCTTAGGCATGGTCGAAACCCGGGGAGTCGTCGGGGCTATTGAAGCGGCCGATGCCATGGTCAAAGCAGCGAATGTAACCTTAATCGGCAAAGTCA
>NZ_JAVHUW010000064.1 GCF_030954495.1 Candidatus Desulfosporosinus nitrosoreducens
GTGTATGATTAGCATGCAATTCTTTGTCATGAACTTGGAGCATAAGCTCAGAGTTCTTTTTGTCCAATTTTTGAAGAGGTATTTTATAGTTACAGATTTTGGTTTTTTGCTTGATTAAAGGGTTTGGTTAGCAAGCCCTAAGTATCGTAGACTTTTTCAATCTTCTTAAGTTCTTTTAAATGGTTTTGTAATTCTTCCAGGTGGTCTGTAATCTGGTCCATTTCCTCCAGCAAGTCGGATAGGGACCCTAATTCTTCTTCCAGCAAAGGAGGCAATGCTTTCATTAAGATTTCGCAAATAGAAGAGGGTTTAAAATCTTTAGACAGCTTGGGACTTCTTAACTCTAACAACAGTTTAAGCAAATCCTTATAGGATTCGCTTTCTCGGAATCCAAATAAGGATTTATTCACCAAATCACGATAGAGGGGGTAATACCAGCGTAACTTTCACTTCGTTGGTACCATCCCCTCTAGCGAATTGATATCTATACTGACCTCTTAAGTTAATGACATTGAATATAATTGGGGCTTCCACTGTGCATATATGTCTTTAAAGTATAGAATTTTGAGTTCCGCATAGTGTAAGTTTCGGAATTTTTTGAGTCGCTTTTTTAACCTCGACCCTACAATTACTAATCTTTTATAATCATTCCTCTCCATATATCTTTACTTTTCTGTCCAATTACTAATCCAGAACTTGAAACATCTAGTCCAGCTATTAAGTCACCTTTATTAGACCACAGTGCACTTTTTCCACCAGATTCAAGACCCCAAGATTCCCCACAGTAATTTGACATTAGTACATTCATAGAATACATTTTTGCATAATTACTCAGTAAATTATAAGCTTCTGTCATTCCCGTTGGTGTAAAGAAAATACTTGCAACATAAATTGTGCAATCTACTTTATTTGCATTCTCTGCGTGAACAGGATTGTCAATATCCGCACAAATTGCCAAGGAAATCCTTTCGTTGTCAAGCTTTATAATTGGATTATAGTCAAAACTTGATCTAAAAAATTCATCCTCTCCAGTATGAAGAAACTGCTTTGTATAAATTGAAATAGAATTATCAGGAAATATAACGAAGGAACCAATATACAATCCTGAATCCATTTTTATCGGGGCACCTGCAATAATAATTATATTGTTATCAACAGCCAGTTCCCTCAATTTACCTAATCGAGAGTCATTTTCTGTAAATGAGAGATTTTTAGCTAATTCTCTCTGATATCCTGTAATAGACATTTCAGGAAATACAATTAGTTTAACTCCATTATCGGCAGCTAATCTAATTAATCTATAATGTTCATGGAGATTTTGAAGAATATCTCCTTTTTTAGGTCTTGTTTGTGCAACTGCTACTTTCATTTATTTTTCCTCCATTTCACTTACAAAACATTTAGAGAACTTGGAAGAGCTTTAAGTCTTTTGTTTTTTGTCTTAGATCCCTTAGATACTTTGGTATCCAACGGCACAATTACCCAAGATCAGGAAACATCCATAGAGAGCATTCTACAAAACGAATCCCAAAAAGCAACAATACAACTACAACCTCAAACACTGCCCCAACCTAAAAATCATCACTGAAAGGTTTTGCAAAATATGGTAAATCATCGTCTTTCTTTGGCCAATTACGGTAGATGTAATAAACAAGAAAGGGCCCGGTCATTGCCATCAGAACAATTCCCGACCAAAATGTCGATCTCATGCTGTCAATCGTTAAGGGCGTTTTAGCACCATTACTGCCTAACAAAGTGATTGACTCGGCTAATAAATTATTTAATGAGTGCATTATCATGGTTGGTATCAAGCTTCGTGTCTTTAAATAAACAATACACATAATAAAGCCAACCATAGTAATGCCAATAAAGTTAAAATGTAAGATACCAAATAGAATAGATGACAGTATAATTGCAACATGAATATTCCATTTGACGCTGAACCGATGCAGCATTAAACCCCTGAAAAAGAGTTCCTCAACAAAAGGAGCTACGAGTACCGCCACAAATAGCTTAAATACCTCATTAAATGTGGAGTATGCTTGTTTGGGCTCATTATAATGAGATAGCAGAAAATGCGGCGCCCAATACGATAGGCAGTAATTGAGAACAAAGGCCGAGCCAAGTGAGAATAAAAGAACCACCAAAACTCCAAGTATTAATTTCCACCATTTATACCTTTTCGGGGGTTTCCCAATTAAGCTCATCAATTGAATATTGAGCTTTCTTTTCTTGAATAATAGCCAGATAATAGCTAAGACATAAGGAATTAGCTCCATAAGGTTGTTGATAAGTGGATTTTTAAAATTAACCTTTGCAATACCCATTATGACTAAGGTAATGATGAGACTAATCACTAGCCAAATAGGCAGCCATCGCAGCCTTAAGCGCTTAAATACCTCATAGCTTTGTTGCGATTCTAGACCTTCGTTAATTTTTACCTCTTCAGGCTCAACCTTAAGTATTTGGCGATTTGGGGAACCAAGTTCTGATTTTGGCGATTCCCCCTGTTCCTTCAGGTCATTTGCCAAAATTATATCAGGTTCTGATGGAGCTTTATGCGGTTTCTTGAGGGCTTGGATTAAGACTACAATACTGAAAGGTATTGCATAGAAAATACTTAGCAGGCCCCATCCTGCGGCAGCAACCGGATCAGATTTACTTAAGCCAATGTTGGCCAATAAGCAAAACAAAAAATAGATGATGCCGATAATTGACATTACTTTTAAAGTTTTCATTACACACCACCAGGTTATTTAAATTTTCTAAAAATAGGAATATTTCTTCCAACAATTTATGCGGATTAGCTATATGGCACTTCTTTCTCTAAGATGCCGGCATAAAACACTCATGTCAGAACCCCGGAATTTCGCTTAAACATCCCGCAAACAACTGGATCGTTTTCGTTTGCCACTCCGAGGGCAGATAAATATAGGAAAAGGATCTTACCAGGGAGAAATTGACCGGATTAATTAATTTCAAAGTATTCAAAGTCAGCTCTTTACGCACGGTCCAATTGGAAAGAAGCGCAATACCCAACCCGGCTTCCACCGCTTCTTTAATAATTTGCGTGCTCCCTAATTCCAGAATATGAGCCGGAGTTATCTTAAACTCTTCCAGCACTCGTTCGGCAACTTTCCGTGTTCCCGATCCCTTTTCCCTTAAAATCCATGTTTGCGTTGTCAATTCGTCCAGAGTAGGTACCTCGCCGGCATAAAAGTTAGAGTTTGCCGCGGCGATAAAGCTGACGGTATCTTGAGCAAAAGGAACAACCTTCAGGTTTTCGCTGGATAAAAAGTCGGTTTCAATAATCCCAATATCCGCCTCCCGGCTCTTAACCTGATGAATGACCTCATCACTATTGACAATATTGACCATAAAGGTAATGTGTGGATAAGCTTTCTGAAACCGCCTGAGAACCGAGGGCAAAATGTATTCGCCGAAAGTATAGCTGGCGCTGACTACTATGCTCCCACTGTCTCCGTAAAGCAATTCATCCACTAAACGTTTAGTCTCTTTGTAATGAGTCAGAATTTGCTTGGCCTGGTGAAAAACAATTTTGCCCGCTTTCGTCAGGCTAACCGAACGCTTGCCCCGTTCCAAGAGAATGACATTAAACTCACACTCTAAATTCCGGATATGCTGGGTAACTGCCGGCTGCGTAATATGTAAAACGTTAGCTGCCCGCGAAAAACTTTTTTCTTCCGCCACGGTTATGAAGGTGAGAAGACGTTGGTCCAAATTAATCACCCTTTTCCAAGGATGTGGCATCCTTAACTGATTCTTGTTTGGGGAGAGGTAAAGAGGACTTGATTCAGGTGAAGTTTTAACTCCATCTGAATCTTAGTCGCCCTTATCCAGGGACTTAGCCGCTCTTAACCCACCGCTTGCCAAAGCGGGAATCTTAGAGCGGATTAATCAGCGGATAAATGATAAGATATATTTATCATTCAAATAACAAGTAGTAATTTTACTTATAGTATCTTAAGCTTTATTCTATGAATAGTCAAATATTTTTCGGGTTGATTAATATTCTATGCTGTTCCGGCTCTAGTTTCAATGTAGCCGGAAACACTTATTTTCTTGCTAGAACCCATCTTTTACCTTGAGATTAGGCTTGACCAGCGGCAAATCTTTGGGGTAATTGGAGTTGCGGTTCTTGTTTTTCTGTCGTTCATAACTAATCCATTTTGGCGAGGAAACTATGAGGAGGGAAAATTGGTGATTGAGGAACAACTGCTTATTTTCAAAAAGGTTGCAGAAACTAAAAATATTTCTCTGGCAGCCAAACGTTTGCACATGAGCCAGCCGAGCATCAGCCTGCAGATTCAAAACTTAGAAAGCCAATATGGAGCGCGTTTTTTGGAACGAACCAACAAGGGAGTAAGCCTGACCCAGGCCGGTCAGGTTTTCTATGAACACATCTGTCAGGTACTGGAGATATTTCAGAATATGCAAGAGACTATCCTGACCTTGAGGGACGAAGAACATGGACTTGTCAACCTGGGTGCTACGCTTACCATAGGAGAATATGTTTTGCCGCCGATCCTGACTTATCTCAATCAGCTGCATCCCGATATTGATTTTAGAGTAAAAATTGCCAACACTGAAGTTATCTCCCAGGAAGTCCTGGAAAAACGCCTGCATATTGGCTTAATTGAAGGGCCTGTTTATCTTCATAAGGAGCTTCAGATCGAAAGCTTCTGGGAGGATGAATTAGTGGTTGTTATCCCCTATCATCACCCTTGGGCCAAAAAAGACAATATAACCTTAGCTGAATTGCCCAACGAACTAATGATAGCCCGTGAAGTCGGCTCAGGCACACGCAAAGTCATAGAATTAGCCCTGAGCGAACGCGGCTTTGACCCTGACAATCTAAATATCACCATGGAATTGGGCAGTACCCACGCCATAAAACAAGTCGTAGCCGCAGGGCTGGGCATGACGATTATTTCCGCTTTGACAGTATGTCAGGAATGCGAACACCAAATATTTAAGAAACTGACTATCCAGGAATCGCCAATTAAACGGTCCCTCAATATTTTAACCCACGCTCAAACGGCTCAGACTAAAAATGAACGCTTAATTATCGATCTTTTGCATAACCATGAACTACTCGCCAAAGTCCTGAGTATAGACAATTTAGCTTATGTATGAATCACTTGCTGGGACGCGGCTCAAACCCAAGTCTTTTAGACTAATTAAGCCGGTTTTTCCTTGCTCTCAAGGAAAAACCGGCTTTTTGCCGCCAAACAATACCTTGGCGTATATTATTTTTCTGAAAATTGGACGAACCCTTTATTTAGTTCGGCGGAGGACCGCCGCCCCCGGGACCGGGACCGCCTAATAAACCGCCTAAATTAGAATTTGACTTGGCAGCAGAGGTCGTCGCACTTGTACTTGTACTTGCGCTTGTACCGGTGATAACCTCCTGGCCTTCTTTCAGACCGCTTTTAATTTCCACATTCGTTCCATCATCAAGGCCAATCTCCACCGGAATAAAACTCGTAGTTTGCTTTGCGCTTTCTTTCGTATCTTTTCCGGTCTTTGCGGAATTGCCCGTCTCGGAACTTGTTGAACCGTTACTCGTTGAACCGTTAGAGGAGTTGTCTTGCCCGGCATTGTCTGCCGAACTTTCAGGAACCGTTACACCGGTTTGCCCATTTTCAGTTTTAAGCGCTTCGCTGGGGACGGTCAAAACGTTCTTGGCCTGAGCCACTATAAGGCTCACGTTGGCGTTCATGCCGGCACGCAGCAAGTCACTGTCCTGATCGACCGTTACGGCAACAGTATAGGTCGTAACATCCGAAGTCGTTGACCCTTGCAAGGCAACGGAGGTGACCGTCCCACTGATAACCTGATCAGGATTCGAATCAAGGGTAATATCTGCTTTCTGGCCTACTTTGCACTCCGTAATATCTGCCTGGTCTATAGACGCGTCCACTTCGAACTTATCTCCTACCGGAGTAAGGGTAATAATCGAAGTAGAGTCGGAATCCTGACCAAGTTCAAGAGGACAGCTGACAACCACCGCATCCACCGGCGCAACAATTGCCGCATTGCCCAGATCTGCCTGGGCACTGGCTAAGGAAGCTTGAGCTATCTGAATATTTGCCTGGGATGAGTTAAGATCCGCCGCCTTAGGACCTTGAGCCTGCTGGTCAACTTGGTACTGAGCCGATACAACATTCGCCTGAGCACTAGCTAAGGCTTTGGCTGCTCCGCCATTCTGCAGGTTTTGGGCGGAAGTCAAAGAATCCATAGCCGTGCTCAAAGCGTTTTGAGCTGATTGAATTGAAGAAGAGTTGCCGCTCTGTTGAGCCGAGGCCAAATTGTCGCTGGCCAGTTGCACATTGTCTTCCGCCAGAGTAACTTGGTTGGCCAAGTAGCTTGGAGCTGCTTTTTGCTGAGCGGAGGTTAAGCTTTGTTGGGCCTGGGCTAAAGCTGCCCGGGCATCCGCGTATGTTTTTTCATTAAACGAGTCTTTAAGGTTCTGCAGACTCGACTCTGCGGAAGTTACGTTAGCTTCCGCCTGTAAGACGGAGGTTTTTAGTTTAGTATCGTCTATTCTGGCAAGAACTTGCCCCGCTTTGACAACGTCCCCCGCCTTAACATTGAGTTCCACAATTTTTCCCGCTGAAGAGGAATTTCCGCTTGTCGGAAATGTCAGAGTAATCGCGTGCGGGTATTTGACAGTTCCGGTGGCAGTGATTACTTTTTTAACGTCTCCCAGCTGTGCTTTGGCGGTAGCTAATGGTGTCGCAGCAGGTTTGACGGCAAAATGACGATAACCCCAATATCCGCCTCCCAAAACCAGAACACTGATAACTCCAAGGACTGCCCATTTTTTCTTCATACACTCTCTCCTTACAGTAAGGTCTTATCCATTATCTCAGCGGGAATCCCCTCTGCCTGGGACATAGACGGATTAGGAAACAAAGAAGGCAAAACCCGCTCGCTGCCTTAACGTCAAAACTTTCTTCGCCTATGTATCAGCACGAAGCAGGAGGCAGGAACTCAGACCCCTATCCGCTTGGTATAGAGACATTATGCAATAATAACTTTAGTAACAGCTGAAAGCAGGCTGAAAATCAGCTGAAAGTTAAAGATAAAAAATTGATTTGGCCTGTGCGGAGCAGGCGCCGGCAGCCGCAAAAGCACATACAGAAGACTTGATTCAGGTGGAGTTTTAACTCCAGCTGCATCTTAGTCGCACTTATCCAGGGACTAATCCGCTCTTAACCCACCGCTTACCGAAGCGGGAGTCTTAGAACGGATTAGCCAGCGGATAAACTTTAAGGAAGTATTAAAACCGTTTCAGTGATTCCACTCTTAAAGAGGTCCATGCTTTATCGTTCAGCCCCCAAAAAATGCGCCGAAAGAGGATACTTGTCCCCTCTCGGCGCATTAAACACTTCAGACTCCAATAACCTACCACCGGATTAAAGCTGAAGCCTAATTTTCGTATAATAAATTAAATCTAATACATTAAATTCTTTAATCAGACTCCCTTAAGCGACTTTTACAAAAGGGACACACTTTTTCCTGCTCGGACACCCCTGCTCCACAAAACGAACAAAACTCGCCCAACAAGCCGGTTTTGGAATTCATATCTGCATAAGGACTGAGCAGCTCTCCTACTTTAATTCCGTCTACTTCTATTACTTTAAGTTCACTCGTATGCACCCAACTGATTGAGCCCTGTTCATCAGCTATTGCAGCACCCTTAAATTCTCCTTCTTCTTGATGGGGAAATAAAACTCCTCCTAAAAAACTTGGCCTGGAATCTTTGTAAAATGAATATCCAGTACCAACCAAGGCGTAATATTGACCTGTAACCCTATGTACGACAATTACTGCCATACTACCCCAGCCTCCTCTTATCCGAACTGTCCTTTAAGAAAAACCGCCCTGGCCTATCAGTATATATCATATCAGTTCCACGATGACCTCCCTTTTCCTGCCTGAAACAGGATTGGGAACTAAAATGTCACTGACCCTGATAAGATTAATGTTAATTTTTCAAGCTTTCCTGCCCATCCCGCTCCCAAGCAAACCAATAGGAGCGTCCCTGAAGTTAACTTCCGGGACGCTCCTACTTATAAAGAAGACTTGATTCAGGTGGAGTTTTACCTCCATCTGAATCTTAGTCGCACTTATCCTGGGACTAAGCCGCTCTTAACTCACTGCTTGCCGAAGCGGGAGTCTTAGAGCGGCTTAGTCAGCGGATAAATAAAAAAACTTAACGGCACCCGAAGGAACTCTCTGCGCGCGGGTCAGCGCGGAGAAGCCTCCGGCGCAAGCGTCTGCGGTTGCTCTTGTGCCGGCAGAAAGTATTAATGAAGTTATATTTTCCGCTCCAAAAATCTAAAGACCCAAAAGGAAGGCAGCTTCGCCCACAAAAGCGAACTCATTTCATGGAGAGGCGGTAAAGCCCACAAAGCTTGCGAGGGGAAGCGGAGCCATTGGTTCACCTCAGGTATTGCCCGGAGGTTTGGCGGAGCTCCCTCGCAAGCGCGTGGGCGAGCCTCGGAATGTTGAGTGAGCGATGTGGGCGAAGCTGCCCGACCCCAAGGATCTATCATTCGCAGCATAACTAGCCCAATTGAGCCCTCAGCTGCTCTTTATCCATACTGCAGACCAGACGTTTAATTTCTTTTCCCTTATTCAGGACAACAACGGCGGGTACCGCTTGAATCTCATATTTTTGGGCCAGGTTTTTCTTAGTCGCCGTATCAACTTTGACGATTTTGTAATTCCGGCCCTCTCCTCCGGCTACCTCTGCCAACAGGGTACCAAACTCTAAGCTTTCATTAACTAAAGCATTTTCAAATAACAATAAAACGTCTTTCTCGCTTTGCAGAACACTATTGTTGAAAACATTGAGCTCTTCAAGGTACCGCTCGGCGGCGACAGCCGCTGTCGCGCCGTCACCCGCGGAAGAAACCACTTGTCTCAAGTATTTGGTACGGTTATCCCCTGCGGCATAAACTCCCTCAAGATTGGTCTCCATGAGTTCATTCACGGGAATATAGCCTTTGGCGTCAATCTTCAGACCGCTTTCTTGGAGAAACTTCGTCGAGGGAAGCATACCAACAAAGAAAAATACGCCCTGGCAGGCGAGCTCAGTGGAATTGCCTGTTTTCAGATTCTTGATTTTTACGCCTGCTACCTGGTCCTTCCCGAGAACTTCCTCAATCGTCGAGTTCCAGATAAATTCCATTTTCTCATTATTAAAGGCTCTTTCAGCACTCACTTTATTACAGTCGAGAACGCCTTGATCATGCAAAACAAGCACAGTCACCTTGCGGGCAAACTTGGTGATATACATTCCTTCTTCAATAGCCTGATCCCCGCTGCCGACGACGACAACCTCTTCCCCTGCAAAGAACTCCGCGTCACAAGTGGCGCAATAGGCAACCCCGCTGCCCCGCAGCCGTTTTTCACCCGGAATATTCAGCAGCCGCGGCTCGCTGCCGCAGGCAATAATCACCGCCTTGCCGGAAAGCATCTTGCCCTTTTTCGTGAAAATTACTTTCTCTTCGTGCGAAAGATCGACGTTTACCACTTCATCCTTGAGAAACTCCACGCCAAAGCTTTGGGCATGGTTATGAAAATCCTTCATCAGATCCGGGCCGCTGATGTGAACATATCCCGGATAATTGACGATTTCCCGGGTAGTATTGACCAAACCGCCGATCGTTCCTTTATTGATCACTAAAGTCTTAAGCTTGGCCCGGCCACCATAAATAGCTGCCGACAATCCTCCAGGTCCGCCGCCTATAATAATCAGGTCATAGGTATTAGCCATGATTTCTACTCCTTTTCTGCTGGAACGTCCTTCGCTTATTCCGTCTCAAGAACCTCGGCAATTTTTTCTTCGACAGCTTCCGCCTCAACGTTGCCGGCAAGTTTCCCCTGATACTCTCCATCCCGGAAGAAGAGAATCTGAGGGACTCCTTTCAAAGAAAACCTCTGGAACAGGTTTTTCTCTTCCTCAACATCCACATAAAAGAAAGCAAATTTGTCGGCATATTGCGGCTGCAATTCTTCCAGCATAGGCACGACTTCCTGGCAGACATGACAGCCTTTGCGCGAAAAGATCACCAAACAGGCTGCGCCATCGTCGTAAATAACTTCTTCAAAACGGCTTGAGGTTAATTGTTGCAAAGACATAGTATCACTCCTTAAAGATTATCCGGGCGGGTCCTTCAACATCCCGCGCATCCTGCCTTAGGCTGCGGCTTTTTTCAGTTCGATTAAAAAGCAGCTATCAGTGTGCTACTTTCTGATAGCTGCTTATAGCACGTAAATTATACTTCTTCGGAGAAAATCTGATAAATTGGAGCTCCTTCGCACTGGGCGGGGAAGCGCAGACCCAGCAAAACGGCAACGGAGGGCGCGACATCGACTTGACGTATTGTGCGCTCTGTTGTAAACCCGGTTTTGATCCCGGAACCTGCCGCGACAAAAATCGGAGACACGGAGGTCTCAAAATAACCTTCCGAAGTGGAGATGCTATCCCCGTGCAAGCGGTTGTAGCCTTCTTCGACCGAGAAGAAAATGTCGCCGCACTCCGGCCCGTTGGTGCCGATTAAGACGGCATCCTTGTTTCTGAGGCAGATGCCGATAACCCGTTTACCTGTTCTCTCATCTCTGTAATTGTATAAATCGGAAATGATTTGTTCCTCTAAATCATATTTATCCTTCGGGTCCACAATTCCGTATTTGTCACGGCCTTTAAGATTGATATAGATATAGTTACTGCGAATCTGAATGGCTCTGGTCTTTTCCCAGTCGACTTCCCGGATGGAATTGCCGTTCTCGTCTTTTTTCATGACCGTGTAGCCCAGTTCTTCCATAACCTTGGTATTGAGACCGCCATACTCGCCGATAATCGGGGGGACGTTCTCGCCGACAATGAGGCCATGGTCGCTTAAGACCAGGATCGTCCAGCCTTCATCCAGCAAATAGAGGAATTCGCCCAGATACTTATCGGTTTGCACGTAGAACTTCTCAATAAAAGCCTGATACGTTTTCTCATCGGTGTGATCCCATGAGGGCAGGGTCTTGCCCAGATGCCACAACTGATGGCCGGCGCAATCAATGTTGTGCAGATGAGAAAAGATGACTTGATACCCTTTTTCTTTAATGCTGTAATTCAGACAATCGGCTTGCCATTGATTGTAGAGTTCCCAGGAGGGTTCAAAGATTTCACGGACTAATTCGTCGTCTTCCCCGCCGATCAAGCTGACAGGCGGAACTTCTCCGACGTTCTTTACAATCTCCTGATAGAAGGTTTTGGGATGCCACAATTGGTCGTTGGAGATATCCAGGGCATTGCTGATCCATAATCTCACTTTGTTGCCGGCCGGATCAAGTTCTAAGATCTTCATGGAACGGCAGGCGGGTTTGGTAACTTCTTTTTTAGTTACGTCGTCAATAATCCCGGTGACCATTTTATCTTTTTCTAAGATAACCAGCGGTGTCTCTGCTTTTTTATTCTTATAAACAGCTACCCGGTCATACTCGCCGGCTTGATTTTTAAGGATCAAGGCAGGGCGTCTCATAACGCCGCCGGAAGTCAAAACCGTAAATTCCTTGGCCCCTTCCGGAGCATTAGCCCAACCCGTTGCTTCTTTAAGAGGAGAATTGACAATATCGTAAGCAACCTTGCTGCCGATGACAACTTCCGTATCTTCGTCATCCATCACGTAAGTGCGGATTTCTCCGCCTTGGCGGGCTGTGTCTCCCCACCAAAGTTCCATCATTTCATCATCAACGTCATTGTCCAAAGTGTCTTCCAAATCAGTAATGATGCAGCCTACGCCTGCCGGCTTATCTACTCTGGGAGCATAGCGCACTTCCTTAATGTCCGGAGTGGCGACAATGACCTTTTCCCAATCAAGCTGGGCAACTCCCATGTTAACCGAACCGGGCTGCGTGCCGTCCACAACACTGAGATTTTCACTGTGCGAGCTTGGCGGCCAGGAGCTCCCGGGCCAATGCCAAACTAAGGTCTTCAAACCCGCTTCAGCGGAGATGTTCCAAATTTGTTCGGCGAGACAATTGCGGGAATCCATATTGTAGACAACTGCGTCGAGGCTTTCCGGAGATTGCCGCCAATAACAGGTAATGCCGTGGGTTCCCGGATAAGCGCCGGTGGCCAGAGTAGTCCAGCAAGGAGGGGTAATCGTCGGAATTGCTCCCAGAAGACGGATATCTTCCCGCGCCGCTCCACGCTCGATGAATTTTTGTAAATTAGGCATTTTCCCTTCTGCCAGGAATTTCTTACTAATTCTCGGGTCCATGCCATCGACACCTAAAACCAATAATTTATTGGTAAGCGCTGTTCTTTTCATAATTTCATCTCAACTCCTCGAATGATTTTATATTTTTTATACCTAAATTTCATCCAGAGAACGTCCGGCCGTTTTCTCGCCCCAAAGTCCGGTGGTAACCGCTACTAACAAGAACATGACACCGATAATCGAGAACAAGGTGGCGTAGCCAAAACCCTTGTAGATCATGGGTACAACGACCATGGCCACAGCGGTCAGAAGTCTGCCTGTACTGTAAATAAAGCCGGTGCCGCTGTTGCGGATGTGTGTGGGGTATGATTCGGCGAGGTAAGACCACATGACAACGAAAACGCCATCCATGAGCACCCGGATGAAAAAGCCTATACCGACGATAACCATAGGAATCTTCAGAGTACCGAAAATAATGGTCAGAATTCCAACCAAGACACTGTAAATCACGATCGGGATCTTTCTGCCGCCTTTATCGGTAAAGGCAGCCGCCAAATAGTTGCCGATAGGACTGCCAAAGGACACCAGAGCGGACATCCACAGGGCATCGTCCAAAGAGAAGCCAAATTCATTCAGCAAAGTAGGCATCCAGGCAAAGAACATGAAATATCCCACAGTAATACAGCAAACCATAATAATTAAGACACTGGTTTTCTGGGCATACTTGTGGCTGAATATCTCTTTGAGAGCCTCCACGGTTCCGGCTTCTTTTTTAGTCACCGAACCCGCAGCAGGAATACTAGCTTCATTCTTAATGTCAACCTTAACCCCTGTCATGAATCTTTGGATGACAGTTTCGGCTTCGGCATAGCGGCCTTTGGTGATCAGCCAGCGGGGAGATTCTTTCAGCCAGCTCAGAGCCAAAAGGAAGATAATGAAACCTGTTCCACCAATAAAGAAAATATATCTCCAGCCATTGGGGCTGCTGGGCACAATTTTTTCGGCTATCTGTCCGATTAAAGGGACACTTAGCAGCCCGGTGGCCAGCGATATGGCCTGCCATTTTCCCCTGGAAGCAGCCGGTAAAATTTCCGTGATATAAACCATGGCCACGACAACCATGGAGAGAATCCCAAAACCTGTCAGGGTTCTAAAAACTAAAAATAACTCTTTGTTCGGTGCCACACCGTTGAGGATGGAAAATGTGGAGAAAAAGACCACTGAAAACAAAAATGCTTTTCTCCGGCCAATGACGTCGGACAGCCAGCCGCCAAACCAACAGCCAAACAGCATGCCCACGAAGGTGCAGGAGTTAACGATTCCGATCCACTCCATGGAAACACCCCAGTGTTTGGTCAGAGCGGGAGCAACAAAGGAAAAAGTAAATAAATCCATTTGGTCGAAAGCATAGGCCAGAGCAAGAATAATTAAAAACTTATAATGTTCCAAGCACATCCGTGCTTCATCTAAGTAATGCTTCTTTTCACTCGTCGCAGCGATTGTCTCTGAAGCGGTTGTCTCTGAATTTGTTAATACAGCCATATACTTAGCCTCTCTTTATTAAATTTTCTACTTTCAGAATTGGTTTAAAAACGTGTTTTTATACTTTTTTACCGTTCTTTACCTTTGTTTTACCCTAAACTTTACCTTTCTTTACTATTTTTTTGCATCCCTCCCCGTTGTTTGCCAAATTTCTTTCCCTCCGTCATGTATTTGTTCTTGTAATAATTAGTACTTGAAATGCATTATACGGGTTAAGACTTTTTCTGTGAAATACTTAGTCGTTATATCCCGTATAACTAAAATTATTGTAGTTTGTTGAGCTTTGAGCCGTTTTTAGTTGTAATTCAAATCACAAATAATATAATTAGTAATGTGTTTCAACATTTTCTACGACCAAAATCCATATAAAAGAAGGTTGAGAATATGCGTCTTGAACAATTAGCTTATTTAGTTGCCGTCCAGGAATCCAAGTCCATTTCGCTTGCAGCCGAACGCGCTCACATATCACAACCTGCTCTTAGTTCTGCTCTCAGCAAGCTTGAAGATGAGCTGGGGGTAGTTTTGCTGACAAGGACCAATTCCGGTGCTCATTTAACGGAGATAGCCGAATTGATCATTCTCAAGGCTAAAGAAGTCCTGAATATAATTGATGATATCAAATCTATTGCCCAAGGCAACTCTGTCGAACTTAACGGCAATATTTCAGCGGCGGCGGACCCTGGTGTCAATATAACCATCATGCCTGATATCCTGACAACCTTTAAGCGCAATCATCCTAAAGTTAATACTCTGCTCAAAGTCGGGGAATCCAATAACATTTTGCAGGACGTGCGGACCGGCAAGGCTAACTTTGGCATTATTTTAGATACTGAGGAATTTTGCCAGTCCAAAGATATTAATTGCAAAAAACTCTTTTCCGATAAATTTGTCATCATTACCGGGGCCAACTCCAAAATCAACTTGGAATCCATACCTCTAAAGCAAGCGCTTGACTTGCCCATCCTCTTATACAACACGGAGTACATCACCAATTGCGGCGTATCCAGTCTTTTGCGTAAATTTGGGGAAATCAATGTTTCTTACCGCGTCGATAATTTGGAAATGATGGAAAAAATCTTATCCCAAGGCGAAAGCATAGCTTTTGTCCCGCAATTTATGGCTGACGAATTTCTCAAAGCCAATAAAATAAAAAAGATCCTGATCAAAGACGCGGATTTGGAAGTTTCGGTCATCTTAATTTGGTCCAATCGCCACCATCTTTCTTTAGCTGAAAAGGAATTTATCCGCGCCATTAAAAAAACCTGTTCGCAAAGAACCGCTCTCTAGGCTACAGTATATAACTTATCTTATTTTCATGAACTTAAGGAGTCATAAAGAAAATGGATCAAACAGCACAACAAGCACAACAGCTTTTACAGAAAAGAGACTTGGCTTTTGCTAAAAATGGAGTTGGCAGGGGATTATTGTCAGGTGCCGCTTGGGGCTTGGACGGAGTATTGCTGGGAATGGCCTTCAGCTTGGCGCCTTTCGCAAATACGATGAGTCTTTTTGCCGCTCCTTTAGTCGGGGCCTGTATTCACGATGGTTTTGCCGCGCTTTGGCTTTTTATTTATAATGTCCTGCACGGCAAATGGCGCGATTATGGGCGCACCTTAAAGACCCGGCCCGCCAGAATCATCATAATTGCCGCTATTTTAGGCGGCCCTATCGGTATGTCCGGAAATTTATTGGGGATTTATTTCGCGGGCGCTTCTTATACGGCGGCGATCACGGCCGCTTATCCGGCTATCGGCGCTGTTCTGGGAGCTGTTTTTCTGAAAGAAAAAATTTCCCTGCGCGTTTGGGCCGGCCTTCTTTTGGCTATTGCCGGTTCTTTCCTGGTGGGATTTGTCCCGCCCGACGGCTCGGCCTACCCCCACTTTTATCTCGGCATTGCTCTGGCCGTAGTCAGTGCCATTGGCTGGGCCGTGGAGGGAGTCTTGTCGACTTACGGAATGGATTTGGTCGATTCGGATATTGCCATCGGTATCAGAGAAGCCGCCTCTTTTCTCATCTATATTTGTATCATCCTTCCTTTAGCCGGAGGGGGCGCTTTCCGGATTCTGAGCCAGAGTTTTACTACCCCCTCGGGCTGGTATATCGCTCTCATCGCTTTAGTGGGCGGAACCTCCTTTTTATCCTGGTACCGGGCCATGAATATGACCGGTGTGGGCCGGACCATGGGCTTAAGTGTGACCTTTGCCCTCTGGTCGGTGTTTTTCGGCTGGCTGTTAAACGATCTGCGCCTGACTCCCAACCTTATTATCGGAGTTATTGTCATCTCCCTGGGTACTATCCTCACCATCGGCAACCCCAAGAACTTATTAAATTTGAACATTCGCTAAGGAGCTTTAATTATGAGTCAAATACCGGTCAAATTCAGAGCCGTACAGGCAATTTATCAGAACGAAAACATCTCCAATCAAACACTCCTGGAACTTCTCAGAAAGGAATACCCCTTGGACCGGAGTGTCAGTGAAAAAGGCGTCCAAGATTATCTCCTGACCCTAACGGCCTCCGGCCTGATCGAGCAAACGAACGTCACGCTCGATCAGAACGGGAAGCTGAACATTTCTTATAAGATCACGGATTATGGTACACGCCTCATGAAATATATTGTTTGAACATGTCATCTCGACAACACAAGCGGCCATAGGACGCCGACCTAAGGAGTATTTATAAGTTTCTGCACTAAGCCGTGGCTAGACGTGGGTTTCCCCCCTGTATAGCCACGGCTTTAATTTTCCTGCTCCTGTCCATGCCGCCACCGTACACCAAGCATAAAAATTCTCTCCCTGAACAGGCAGGGGCCAAAACTTCCGTTAAGAAAGTCCTGGCCCCTGTTCCTAAACTTCTATTAATGACTAAGATGCCGGTTCCAGATAATTACGGGGTTCACTTTTGGCGTGAAAATCAAAAATCGCACCTGAAATTGCAGCATTTTAAAAACTTTTTAGCACAGCACATCGCAAAATTTTAACCCAAAACCGTGCATCGGATAGACAACCTTATCGCCAACCTTAAACATTCAGCAGCCGGATTTTGGCATCGCTCAAAATTACGGCTATTTTTGACTTTTAAAGAAGTTCATCGGCTTGGCCATTATCTATCCCAAATTAAGTTGCCTTAAAGAGGAGTATGCTCTCAGCTATGGGATAAGTTAGACTTTACTAAAGGTGTTTTACCGGATGCAGCTTGCGGAATGGAAGGTACTTTTTGCACCTCAATATTCGGTATGGCCGCCCCTTGCTTTATCAGTGCTTGTTTTACAGCCGTTAAAAGCCCGTCTTCATCGAACGTCCCGTGCAGGCCGCCCAAAAAGAGATGTAAACCATCAGCCTCTTGTACTACCTGCCACCCATTCACCGGTAATGTATCCATGATATTATGGAAGACTATCGGATGAACCTTTACATTTCCGCCAGTCGCGCTGGGAAAAGATAAAATTTCATGGACACGCCCCTGGATTTCTTCAATCAGTCTAAAGGGACGCCCACATGAGCATAGAGACGGGGAGAGGCGCAGACTGTCATCAAGTTCATAGCGAATTAACGGCTGTGCACGTTTCCAAAGGACAGTGACAAGAAGTTTCTCTCCATACTCGCCCTCGGGTACGGGACGGTTGTTCTTATCAACAACCTCGATGATGGCGAGGTCTTCCTGAAGATGCATTCCATGATGTTGTTGGCATTCAGCACCGATTGCACCGCAATCGGTAGTTCCATACATGTTGAAAAGCACATTACCCCAGGCTTGTACAGCTTGGCGTCGTGTTTCCGGAGTCAACACCTCAGAACCGCTGATTATGGTGCAAGGCGCAATCCGGAGACGACCGGCAAGCTGCTCCTCAGCCAGGATGCGAATTATAGAAGCATATCCAAGCAGCAATTCCGGTTGCCAGGCATTCAATTTTTCCACCATGGTTGGGATTGTTTCACTCGCAGTCAGTTGTCTGATTGGTATTCCCATATTTCCCATGCTTGTGGCACCCCCGCTCGACATATGCGTGGGGTTTGTTGAAGTAATCTGCACCATCTTGACAGGTTGGTTGGGATTCATCTTAACGCCGGCTTCTTCAAAGCCGCGAAAAGAAGAAGCCAGCGCGGTAATCCACTCGTCGGAATCCATGAGAAACAATCCTGGATTACCTGTGCTGCCGGAAGTTGCATGGACCACATAACGATTAAGGTAAAGCTCATCTCCTTGCTTGCTGGCGGCAAATTCCTTGACATCCTGGAGATGAATTGCCCGGTCTGTAACCAAATCATCAAAGTTTTCCATCAGCATTGATTTGGTCAGCACCGGAAGGTCTTGTAAGGGAGCGTCGAAAAGACCTTTATGAAATTCCCTGTAGAAAGGCGAATTTGCATAGGCATACTCACGAAGGTGTTTAAATTCCTGTGCCTGATAGGACTCAAGCTGTTGGCGGGTTAAGTGCTCTTGTTTTCGTAAATTCTCATAGTTGGCAAATAATAGTTTAAGCGTTGTGGTATCCATGATATCCCTCCTAACATGATTTTAAGTTATTGTTTACTTATTCAGATTTTCTCATTATCCCGGCAATGATAAAATTTACGAGATACTCCCGTGCTTTTACCAAGGATTCCTCACCTGAAAGTAACATCTGATTTAAAGGAAGATAAGCCAGATATACATGGCAAATCTGCATAACTAAGGAAAACTGAATCTTGGGGGCATAATCAGACCTAAGCAGACCTGCTCTCCAGGTCTTTTGAAAGAATGCCTCGAATTGCTCACTATTCTCACTTGGGAATTGGCCGGCAATTTTGGCGAACATCTGCCAGCCATCAGCCATTTCCCAGGTTAAAATGCGTACCAAGTGCGGGTGTGCGAGCAAATAGTCAAAAAAGGTTCGAATTATCGTTTCGAGCAAGGTCCTAAATTGATGGTCATCGGAGGCAACCGTTTCATCAAGGAGCAAGGGTGTAAAGATACCGGACAGAACTCCACTAATTTCCAGATCCGAACGCTTGAGCACCTCAGTATAGAGGCCGAGCTTATCGCCAAAGTACCTGAAAATTAGGCCGATATTGTAGCCTGAGGTCTTGGCGATGACTTCAATTCTTGCGCCGGCAAACCCGCTTTGAGCGAAAACCGTTTCAGCGGCGTCCAGAATTGCTACTCGTGTTTTTTGGGAATCACGCACTTTCTTTTCTTGAGGAATTGTCTTCATCTTGCTGTTCTCCTTAACTCACTAGGTAAGTAATAATTTACTTACATTATAGCAGGACCTAATTAAATGTCAAAAGAGAAAATTAGGAAAGAGCATGGCAGTGATTTAAAATCTAACAATATTATGTTCATTATCCTAATTTGTTATAAACGTTTATTGTCAGATAAATAACGTCATTCAAATCATAGCCCTATCAGCATATGCTTCTATTTTATTACGCTTCTGATGATAACTATAAGCCTATTCTCTTTTTTTACATCACGAATCGCAAAATTTTAGCATACTTTTATTCGCAGAATAAATACTTCTGCTGCTAATTTCTTGCTGAAACTGTGTTAAAAATCCGCTAATTATAAAAAGGCCCTGCTATTTGCAAGGCCTCCAAGGTTTTAATCTATTGCCATTTATTTGCAAAAAGTGTTGCTAAAATGAATTTTCCCCGCCAAGAGTGAACTCTTTACTATAATAAATTAGGGTACTTCTTTCTTAGCCGCGGGTAGTATCATTTCCACGTCGCCATGAGGGCGCGGTATAACATGAACCGAGATCAGCTCGCCGACACGTTGGGCAGCAGCGGCACCGGCGTCGGTAGCCGCTTTGACAGCGCCCACATCTCCGCGCACCATGACGGTTACAAGACCGCCGCCCACAAATTCCCGGCCAATCAGATAAACATTGGCAGCCTTAACCATAGCGTCGGCCGCTTCAATAGCCCCGACAAGCCCTTTTGTTTCAATCAATCCCAAAGCTTCTGTTTTGTTCATTATGATTGCCTCCTCAAAGTTTCTTAAATTAAAGTTTCTTAATTAAAATTTCTTGTTAAAGTTTTTATTAATTAAAGTTCTTTATCAAAATTAAAGCCTCTTACCTTACGATAGTTATTTTGGAGCTGGACGTAAGCTGCATAGCATTGGCTTCTTCCGTATCGAGATGACATTCCAGCCTGGAGGTGTCGTTAGCTCTGACCACAACCTGCGCATACGTTCCCCCTCGCGGCCCCGGGGTTTGGATCGTCACCTCTTCCCCATCCTTGACCCCGAAACGTTGGGCATCCTGCAGGGACATATGAATATGTCTCCGGGCAATGATAAGACCTTGCGCAAGCATGACACTTCCCTTGGGACCGACAAGGGTTATACCCGGAGTTCCCGCCAGTTCCCCGGACAAGCGCAGTGGTGCGCTCAGCCCAAGTTTAAAACAGTCTGCCTGAAGTATTTCCACCTGCGATTCCCGGCGCACCGGACCCAGGATGCGCACCTTCTCCAAGGCCCCCTTCGGACCGCAGATGGTGAGGGTTTCCTGGCAGGCGTATTGCATCGGCTGGGACAAATCCTTGGTTTTTGTCAATTGGTATCCGGCGCCGAACAACTGATTCAAATCCTCTGGCGAAAGATGGATATGCCGGTTGGAAATTCCCACAGGTATAGAGTTATCCTCCTTGGGGGAGTCCCCCCCTTCCTGAATGACTTCGAGCAGCAATTCTACTAAAGCGTCGTACTTTCCCACCTCAGCAGTCACCTCTTTTTTTCAGCAGGGAGAGAACCTCCTCCACCAGGGATTGCAGCTGGTCTTCGCTGAGGTCAGCGGAGGACGCTGCAGCCTGGGCCGCGCAAGCCGCAGAAACAGGATGGGGAGTTTCCGTGAAGTCTTTGAGGCCATAAGCCACGCGTTTGATATTGATTAAATGCAGAGGGGTCACATTATCGGAAGTTGCACTTCCGCCCCAGGTACCGCAACCCAAGGTAAAAGCCGGGGCCAGTCCGGTACTCGCTCCCACACCGCCCTGGCTGGAAGAGGTATTGACCAGAATCCTGAAAACGGGTTTTGCCGAGAATTTCATCGCAATC
Source organism: Candidatus Desulfosporosinus nitrosoreducens (assembly GCF_030954495.1). Taxonomy (GTDB): domain Bacteria; phylum Bacillota; class Desulfitobacteriia; order Desulfitobacteriales; family Desulfitobacteriaceae; genus Desulfosporosinus; species Desulfosporosinus nitrosoreducens. The sequence continues at coordinate 20,835 of NZ_JAVHUW010000064.1, forward strand.
TCAGGGGTTTCGGTGTGAAGGGAAATACTATGACCGACCCCGCCGTTTTTTAACAAGCGAATGCTTAAATCACAGGCTTCCTGCCAGTCTTTGACGCTATAGAAAGCTAAGACTGTCGTCAGCTTTTCATAGGAAAGGGGATAGCCCTCCCCGACTCCCTGCTGTTCACCCAGCAGCACTTTAGTGCCCGGAGGCACAGATATACCGGATTGTTCGGCAATAACCTGAGCGGCTCTGCCGACCATTTTGGCGTTCATGGCATGCCCTTTCAGAAAGAGCTTTTTGCTGACCTGCTCCGTTTCTCCGGGCGTCATAAAATAACCGCCCTGGCGGCGAAACTCCTCCACCACTTGGGCACGAATGCATTCATCGCAGATAACCGACTGCTCGGAGGCACAGATCGTGCCGTTGTCAAAGGTCTTGCTGGCGATAATGCGCTGAACGGCCTTGGCGACATCAGCCGTTCGTTCGATGTAAGCCGGGACATTGCCCGGCCCTACGCCGAGGGCGGGTTTGCCCGCACTGTAGGCGGCTTTAACCATCGCCGAACCGCCGGTGGCAATAATCATCTCGACCTCGTCGCACTTCATGAGTTCATTCGTGGCATTCATCGAGGGCTTGGAAATGCAGCCGATAATATGCGCAGGAGCGCCAGCGGCCACAGCGGCGTCATGCATCAGTTGAGCCGCCTGCAGGGTGCATTTTACGGCCGACGGATGGGGCGAGAACACAATCCCGTTGCGCGCTTTAATTGCAATCAGAGATTTGTAGATGGCCGTAGAGGTAGGATTGGTCGAGGGGACAATCCCCATCAACAAGCCCACAGGCTCGGCGATTTCCACGACTTTATTGACCTTATCTTCTCGGACGACTCCGATGGTGGGCATGGATTTGATGAATTCATAAAGCTCCAGCGAGGCAAAACGGTTTTTAAAGGTCTTGTCCTCCACTTTGCCAAACCCCGTCTCTTCCACGGCCAGTTGGGCCAGGGAAAGAGCGTTCTCCTCGGCGGCCCGCACCATACTGCGCAGAATTTTATCAATCTGCTCATTGCTGAATTGGGCAAGTTCGGCTTGAGCCTGTTTGGCTTGACGAGCCAGATTTCTAGTCTCTTGCACAGACTGCAAATCATAATCAAAGGTTTCCAATTGCCATTCCTCCTTCCACAGTCACGTGCTTTTTCACAGGAATAACCTGTACACACTCAGTGGTTTTACGCTCCAGTTAGGGTTTAGTTTCCTTTTCGTAGTAGCGCCTCAGGGCCTGAAGCAGTAAGTCTTTACCTGCTTTGTTGAGGGCGCCGCCCGGCCCGGCCGGTTCTTTGTATTCTCTGACTAATTTGCGCAGTTTTACCAAGGAAAGCGCCTTTAAGGCTTGCAACCCTTTTTCCAGCCCGAATTGGCGGACCAAAAGGTCTACTTCCTCTTTGCTCAAGCCGTGCAAAGGTTTGGGCGAAACCCCGGCAGGTTCCTGGGCGTCCTCCTTTGCTCCTGCCCTTGCGGCAATTCCCGGGTCTGGGAAAGGTTCGCTTCTTGGGGCCTCGGAATCCGGGTTTGGCAAAACCTCGGCAGGTTCCGCAAGCGAAGGGCGGGCCAACCCTTCCTGAACAAGGTTCGCACTCAGAACAAGGATAGATTCAATCTCCTCATGGGGCCTGGGAATTATGTGCCGGGAAATTACGGACAGACCGTTAATCTTCTCGGCCGCGGTCACGCCTGCCGCCACCGCGCTTGCCACGGCAGCCACGTCCCCCCTCACGGCTACGGTAACAAGCCCGCCGCCAACCAAGGTCCTCCCTACAAGTTCCACTTGGGCCGTTTTGAGCATGACGTCCGTACATTCAATCGCTGCCAGGAGCCCTCGTGTCTCAATCAGGCCAAGCGCTTGCATAGTTTACCTCCTCTTGCGCTCTACTCTTGTGCTTTAAGCTCAGACCAGTTGGCCGGATAGGTGACATAAAAAAGTTTGACATAGCCGGAAGAACTCCAGGTTACCTTAGAGCCTTTGGGCACAAAAAGCACATCCCCCTGGCAGGCTTCATAAGTTTTGTTGTTGATCGTGACAGTGAGACTGCCCTCAAGAACAATATCAATTTCTTCATAGCACAGTTCCCAAACAAAACTGGACTTTTCAATCGTCAGAAAACCGGCGCTCATTTGGGAATCCTTTTTACTGACAACCTCACGGCAGGCCACATGGTCCCCGGGGTTTCCGGTAGCAAAGGTCTCAAAGTTTACCGTCCTGCCCCGCACAATTTTTAAACCGCTGCCCGGGTCACCCTCCGTCAGAAATGGCGCTTCCGGAACACCCCCCGGGACATTGGCCAGCAGCTTGCTGCTGAAGAGCGCTTTTACTACTTGGTAAATCACATCCCGGTCAAGCCCGGCAGCCAGGCTCTCCTCTTGGCGCAGTCCGCTCTCTTCACAGCTCTGCTTGGGGCCGGCAGCGGGGCTTGCTGTAGTAAACTCCAGACCTGATTCTTTGGCTAAATCCTGGGCGGCGGGAGTAATAATTGTGCCGCAGTCGACAAAAAAGGTCTTTTCCCCTTTTTCCACTGCCGCTTTTACCTCGTTGGCACAAATTAGTTTTTTCAAGATCACACCTCCTTTCGCTTTACGACCGGATTTGCTCTTTCTTTAAAACAAGGAGGCCCACAAGCGGTCCGAGGGGGAGGGAATAACTTCCGTATCGACAAGCAAGCCCTTTTCCAGGGCGACAGCTTTCCCGGCCTCAAGCCCCGCTTCCACCGCGGCCACATCTCCGGTAAAAGTGAAGTAAGCTTTGCCGCCCAGCCCCCTGCCTAAACGCAGCTCCAGAGCCTGAATATCGGCGGCCTTCAGCGCGGCGTCAGCCGCCGTAATCATGGAGGCCATGGAGAAGGATTCCATAATACCCAAAGCCCCCGCTCCCTCGGGCATCGTAGTGGCCGTAAGGGCCGGGAAAACTCCCGGGTGAACATTGGGGAGAACAAAGCTGTCCAGCAAATACTCACCCGCGTTAGCCACGCCCGCGCTGACCGAGCTTTCCACCGCCGACACATCGCCGTGAATAATCGTGATGTATTTGCCCGGACAAACAGACGTTGCGCTGACCACATCCACAAAGGCCGTCTTGAGCATCTGATCAGCCGTATAAATCCCCCTGGCGACACTTGTCAGCTCTATCATGCCAATTGCTCTATACATACGAACCCACCTTTATCACAATAGAATTCTCCTTGATTTCCCGGACAGTACCTGCCAGGCTGGCGTGAACCGCGGCTCCGAGGCTGTTGTCCGGAATTTTGCCGATCATCTGCCCGGCCTGCACTTGTTCACCCACGGCGACAACCGGGACGGCCGCAGCTCCAATGTGCTGCCGCAGAGCGATCTCCAGGTATTCCGGCTGAAAGTCCGCCTCCGTCAGGGGAGCCGGCCGGTCAAAGTCCGTTAAGCCGATTTTGGCGACCAGGCGTTTGCTGGGAATCAGGCGGTAGTCGCGGGCCGACCTGGCTGACATTTCCCTGGACGGCGGCTGGTATCGGATTCCTTCTGCCGCCAGCTTGCGCTTATAGAAGATATTGACGGACTTGGGATGGAGATTGGCCGGACAGGAAAACATCTCACAGGCATTACATTCGCAGCACAACTGGGCTGTCTGCTGTTCCTCATGATTGTCCAGATTGTAGCTCAAGGCCTGCATCATTTTATGCGGCTGCAGATTATGACCTAAAAGATAACGGGGACACAAGTCGGTACACATGCGGCATTGCTCGCAGGCGGTTTTGCTGATGACCCTCGCTTGTTCCAGCTTCAGGGATTTGCGGCGGATGAGAAAATGCTCCTTTTTCAACAGAATATAGCCTTTGCTCTTTTTCGTGACATGCCCGTCCAGGTTGTCCAGGAGAGCCCCCATCATCGGTCCCCCGTCAATGACGGCGTAGTCCTCAAAACTTGCCAGGCCGCATTGGCGCAGCACGTCCCGGATGGGGACACCTACGGGCACTTTAAGCGTCAGGCGCCGGGGAACATCTCCGGCAACTGTGATATAAGTTTCCGTTACCGCTTTTCCTGCCAGAGCATGGAAGACATTGAGCGCCGTTTCCGCATTAATGACGACACAGCCGACCTTTAAAGGAATGGAAGCTTCCGGCACAATTCGCCCCGTCAGCTCATAAACGAGAACCTGCTCATCCCCCGCCGGATAAATATCCCGCAGCTCCTTGACCTCCAGGTTGGCCTCCAGGCCCTGGGCCAGGATTTGATAGCGCAGGCGCTGGATAACTTCCCCGTGCTTGCTTTTAATCCCGATCAGGGCTTTGCGGGCTTTAAGATACTGTCTGGCCGCTTCCAGGCCCTGGATAATTTCAGCGGCAAAGCGATCCAGCAATTGTTGATCCACGCGCAGCAGGGGCTCACACTCCGCGCCATTGAGCAAGAGATACTCCGCTTTGGAGGTTAGTTTGGCATGAGTCGGAAACCCCGCGCCTCCTGCTCCGATAACTCCCGCATCTCTAATCATGTTCAGCAGATCCAACCTTCTTCACCTCCGGATTTCTTAAAAATGACAATCCTCGTCAATGATGCCCGCGATAACGGCATCAACAGGAACATCGTCCTGGTCCAGCATTTTGCGGGCCGAGCTGCCCAGACAGACAAGCACGCGCTCTCCCACCCCGGCGCCGATGGTGTCGGCGGCGATCATAATGCGCCCGGCGTCAATTCCCCCCAGAACTTCCACCAGCATAAATTTCAGCCCTCGGAGTGAATCGGCTTTGCGCGTTGCCCAGATATTGTCGATTACTTTAGCTGCAATCATCTATTTCACCTAGTTTTAAGATTAATTTAGGTATCGTTTAAAAGTTGTCCCCGGCCTTTAACTTAGCCCGGATCTCCTGCAGGGCGGCTTCCACCGCCGCTGTATCGCCAAAAATGGCGATCATAATCAGGTTTTGCGGACAGTGACCTTTAATGTCCTCTACGACCACTCCGGCCGCCTTTTCCGCAATATCGGCGGCAAAGACCATATCAATCAGCCGCCCCTGCACCAGGCCGACAGCATCGTAATTCTCAATGGGGATGCTTGGCGCCGAACCTTTGCGCCGCAACAGGAGAGCCAGAGTCCCCGGCGAGGGAGATTTTATGATCCTATAGTCCATAGGAAAACAGCCCTCCTCCTACAGGATTTCCTGCGTACAATTCAGAGCAATTCCCAAGGGTGTGACAAACATGGGGTTTTGCGGTTTATACGTAGGCAGATTGGTTTGCTTGGCAATAATGGTTTCGATTCCTGCCAGACAGCAAGTTCCGCCGACCAGATAGATTTCTTGCACCGGGTACTCCCGCACGTGACGATTTATAATAGAAGAAACTTTTTCAACCACCGGCCGCAGTACCGGCATCAATTCCCGGTGGTTGCGGGCATCCCGCTTATAAAGTTCCGCTTCCTCAAAGCTCAGCTTATAAGCGCCGGCAACGACCAGGGAAAAGTGCGTCCCGCCGGTGGGTTCGTCGGCGACATAAATCACTTCTCCGTCCCGCAAAATGGCGATCCCGGTAGTGCCGCCGCCGATATCCACAATCGCGCCGTCCCTGATTTGCAGTACGGCATTGGCCGCCGTCGGTTCGTCCAACAATTTAGTAATCTCAAAGCCGGCTCCCTGCACCACGTGTTTAATGGCTCCCGAGTCCAGGGCAAAGGTTCCCGGAGGCAGAGCTGCCGCGGCATAAAGCAATTCCCTGCCCAGCTTTTCCTCCAGCTCCTGTTTCAGTTCTTTGACGATGCGCATGGCTCCGATATAATCGACCACCATGCCGTCTTTGACCACATGGGCAAAGCGATAAGCTCCAGCGACAGGACGGTAATTCTCATCCAGAACAGCCAGGACAATATAGGCCGTCCCCAAGTCGATCCCCGTGTAATAGACTGAGGACTCACTCCTGACAGGCCGGGCAATGACCTGCTCGAAATCGCGGACAAGCTGATCGCAATAGGCAAACGCAGAATTTACTGTTGGCATTTCTGTCCTCCCAGGCATTTCCACATCATAATGCAGAGTATATTGATGATCACATTGACTTTCTCTCTTAAATCCTCGCGCCGACAGGCCTGCCGAGCTTCGTCCCAGTAGGTCTCCCCAATAGCGGCTTCAAGCTCGCGCAGAGAAGCGCGCAGATGGTTTAACAAGGCAACGGCTTTGCCCATCTTTAAGCGCACATGACACTCACGGATCTCGAAATCCTGTCCCAGGTTGGCCGCACAGCCTTTGATCCGCTCTTCTGACCATTCCCAAAAGGTGATGGCCTCCGGCGCAGTCTGCTGCTGTTCCGCCTGGCGCACCTTGCGGAAACACGCCCCCAGCTCCATAACTTCCTCACCCAGGATACTGTCCTCACTACTCAAAAGCTCGGCTCCCGCCAGCAAAAACAAAGATTCCAGGTATTCCATGCTGCTTCTCAGCCTCAGAGCACACCAGCTCTGAGGCGGTTCCTGAATTGTTTGAGTTTGAGTTTGAGCTGAGGCTGGAGCCATGCCCACAGCTGTGCCGCCGCTGTCCTGAACCTGTACCAGCCTGATCTTCCTGTCTGCGAGGAATTGCCGGGCACCGGGTGTGATTTTCTGGTGCGCTGCCAGAACATAGGTCGTAAAAGGTTCTGCTCTGTACAAATCACGCAATTCCATCTCAGTAATAAATTTCATGGCCTCACCTCCGCTTCTTGGACTCAGGCAGCAATTTTAGCCGAACCTTGGACATTAAAACACTCTATTTAAATAGGAAGGCTTTTAAAGCTTCCACACCTGAACCCTCTTGGAGAGAGACCGGGAAAAAGCCTTCGCAAACCCCGCTGCGCTCCAGCATCTCCCGGCACAACTGAACGTTCTCCAGGCCCAGATCAATTTTGGTGATCACGCCGCTGACCGGACAGGTAAAGGTTTTCCCAAAGCCGGGCGGGTAGATGCTGGCTATCCGCGACGAATCAAGCAGCAGCAAGAGGTGAGACGCGCTTTGGGCCGTGGCGATCAGGTATTTATACATAGAGGGGTTTTCCAGGTAGGAGCTTGGCGTATCAATGGTCTGCGGGCCATAAATCACATCCTGAGTTTTTTTAAGAGGCCTGGAGGTCCCATTTAAGAGATTGGCCAAGGTTGATTTGCCTGCTTGAGCGGGTCCGACAAGCATAATGCGTTTTTTCATGTGCGCGTCACCCTCGTTGGCGTGAAATTCAGCAGCTTTTCCAGCGTGGCATTAATTGCCGTCATAGCCGCTTCGACACTCGCCACATCGCCGGATATGACCAAAGAGCCGGTAAAACGGTCCAAAAATCCAATTTCCACCTCCGACGTCTTAGTGGCGATATCGGCGGCGATAATTGCCGTTTCACTGGGAGTGAGAGTGGCAATGCCGATGGCTCCCCGCTCCTCAATCCCCAGACGCTCATACAGATCATGGTCGGGCGAGGCTATGATATGAGCCAGAGTGACCTGCTTGCCGGGCACATATTCCTGGATAATACGTTGGCGCTCCCCTTCATCCGCTGCACTCACGAAACCCCTCCCTTCAGGCGGCAGTTGAAACTCCCGCCAAGTTTAGTGTTTGATAATATTGACCTGCAGGTCAAAGTCCTTAACGATCCCCGCCAGCTGCTCCAGCTCTCCGGCCTGGAAGCTTAAGTCTGCGCTGATCGTGTAATTCATATCCAGCTGCTTATATTTGTTGACACCTAATTTGTGATAAGGAAGCAGATCCACGCCCTGGAAATTTTTATAACTGCGAAAATCCTGTAAAAAATTCATAGTCTGACGAAGGGTATCAGGGCTGTCATTCAGACCTTTAAGCAGGGGCATCCTGACCTTGACCTGAAAGCCGCGGCGCAGGAGTTCCGCGAGGTTGCTCAGAATCCGTTCATTGCGCACCCCTGTAAGCTCATAATGCTTAGCGGAGTCAATGTGTTTAAGGTCGTACAAAAACAAATCCGTAAACTGAGCCACCAGCAGCAAGGCATCCGGGTGGGCATAGCCGCAAGTCTCCACCGCCGTATGAATGCCCAAGCCTTGGCATTCCATTAAGAGGTTAGCGGCAAACTCGGGCTGCATTGTCACCTCGCCTCCCCCCAGAGTGACCCCTCCGCCGGAGCTAAAGTAGAAGAGCGCGTCTTGCTGGATGACTTCCACAACTTGGGAAATCGTCATGTCCCGGCCGGCAATCGACAAGGCCCTGCGCGGACACGCAGCTTCACAGCTGCGGCACCCCCGGCAGTGCAAATTTCTGTTGACCTTATGGCGCGGCCTGTCGCTGCGGAGAATAACCGGCTCAGCGGTTTCCTCCTGAAAATAATGAATGTTCTCCGGACAAACCCCAACACAGTTCCCGCAATGCACACACAAGTCTTCCTGATACATGACCTGATAATTGCGCTCAAGCCCCTCAGGATTGGAACACCAGCGGCATCTCAAGGGGCAGCCTTTAAAAAAAATCAAGGTTCTTATCCCTGGGCCGTCGTAGATAGAATATTTCTGAACATTGAAGATCCTCGCTTTTCGCTCCAGGCTGCCGCCGCTTTCTCTACTCATAACCTCTCCATCGCTTACTCTTAAAAATGATCCAAGACGGTTCTGCTGATGATTTCATCCTGCACTTCCTTGCAGAGTTCCACAAAGTAAGCGCTGTACCCAGCAACGCGGATGATCAGGTCCCTGTACTTGTCAGGTTCCTTTTGCGCCTGCTTCAGGACTTCATTATCGACATAGCTGAATTGCATTTCCCCATTGCCCAGGATCGAGGCCGTTCTGAGCAGGGTGATCAGACCGTTTTCTCCTTCCGGCGTTTCCAAAATCCCCCGCAGAAGTTTAAAGTTATGCACCATGCCAATATTCATGGACTCGTTGCAAAGCTTGCTGACCGATTTAATAATGGCCGTGGGCCCCAATTTGTCGGCGCCCTGGGTCGGACTGATGCCGTCGGAGAGCGGTGTCCAGGCAAGACGTCCGTTAGCTGTCGCGCCTGTAATTTCTCCGATCGGCGTGTTGTTGGAAATCGAAAGGGTGCCGTGGCTTAAGTGGGAAAACAGCATCTTAAAGGAACTGCTGACCCGTTCCGTCCAGGAAATAATATCCGAGGCGATGAAATCAGCGTAATCATCGTCATTGCCGTATTTCGGCGCGTTCAGGCAATCCGTCCGCAATACTTCGTACCCGGTAAAGTTAGCCGCCAAGGCATCGCGGACTTGCTTAAGGGTATATTTCTTCTCATCAAAGACCAGCTTTTTCAGGGCCGCCATAGAATCGCTATAAGTCCCCAAGCCGGAAAAAATCAAACCGGGACCGTAATTGATCAGTGCTCCGCCGCCGGTTACATCAAGGCCCTTTTCCATGCAGCCTTCCACCAGCAGAGACATCAGCGGTTTAGGAATAAGCTCCCGGTGAACCCGCTGGCTGATAATGGTCCCGATAGCTGAAAGGCGGATGATATGCTCAAGCTGTTTTTTACAGGCCGCATCAAATTCTTCGTAAGTCCTAAACTGGTCCAGATCCCCCGTATCAAGCCCTTCCAGCGTGCCGCGCCACTGCATAAGACCGCGATTCAGGACAAACTCAATAGCAATCGGCCACTGGGTGTAGCCCGTAGACGTCCATTGATAGATCCGTCCGGACTTCTGGGGTTCGACACACCCCATCAGGCAATAATCCCGGGCGTCTTCAATCTTGAACCCTTTAGCCAGCATCATTTTGATGTGCGTATCGTCAAAGTGGCAGGCGGGGAAGCCGATGCCCGCTTTGACAACCTCAACGATTTTTTTCAGGTATTCCTGCGGGGATTTGTTGTGAATCCGGCAGGCCAGGGCCGGCTGATACATCTTCGTCAGGCGGACGGCATCCATAATCAGATAGGTCAACTCGTTGGTAGCATCCCCGCCGTTCCGTTTCTGCCCGCCGACAGTACAGTTAATAAAAGGCTGATAGCCGGCAAAATATTTTGCTCCCGCCTCGCTGGACAGCCACATAACCTCGGCGCACTTGATGATAAAGCAGCTCAACAACTCAAAGGCTTCCTGTTTGTTCAGGCGCCCTGCCGCCATATCGGCCTGGAACATAGGGTAGATATACTGATCCAAGCGTCCGAGCGAAATGCCGGTCTGATTTTCTTCCACCATAAAGAGAGATTCCAAAGTCCAGATGGACTGAAGGGCCTCCTGGAACGTCCGGGGCGGATTAGCCGGCACGTGAGTCAAAATCTCCGCGATCTCATCAAGCTCCTGCTTCCGCTTGGAGCCGGCTTCCCTCTCGGCCAGTTCGCGGGCATAAGCCGCCAGCCGCTCGGCATAGGCCAAAATACCGTCACAAGTTTCAATTTCAGCTTTGTAGAAATAGATCTTATCAAGGTGATCCGGGTTTTCCGGGGACAATTCGGCTAATCTGTCTGCGGCTTCCTGTCTTACCCCTTTAATCCCTTTGCTAATTAAAATAATGTCGTACCCCGGGCAGGTGTCCCCTCCGCCGTTGAGCTGATGGTAGGATAAGTCACTGACAAAGGACTCACCGGAAAATGACCAGATCCCCGCTTCTTCATATTGCCTTTGGCAGATTTCATCGACGCTTTTGCCTTCCCAAAAGGGGAAAATCTCTTCCCGCAAGATGCGCTTATCTTCTTCACTGATTTGGAAAGGGTCCTGAGCTCTGGTCGCCATAGTATCCAATTCATCCCGCACCCAGCGCCAGGCGATATCCGGCGAGATAGCGCCGGCGCGCGGCTTTCCGCAGGGATGCCCGACAATCAGCTCATCTGCCTGAATCAGCAAAGGAGCTGTCTCACAGGCTCGGCGAAAACACATGGCCCGCAGCAAAATTTTAGGCAGCCCGGCCTTTTCTTTGGCCACCTGGGTAAAGGCCCTGGCCCGGAAAGTAGTGACACTGGGCTTGGCCTGCAAATAGGCTGCCCGCAACCGCTGCAAACGCGGAGTTAAGGCAGTAATTTCTCCGGCCAAAGCCGGCGCTTTTCCCTCACGCTCAGAAGCACTCTTCCCGCCTCTGGCCGCCAGTTCCCGGGAAATTCCCCGGAAGAGTTTCATAATGGCCGCCGCCTCTTCCGGAGGCAAATTTTTGCTTATATCCGCAAATTTTGCTGAGAATTCCTTGACATCCAAAACTATGTCCTCCCTCTTTTACAAACTTAAACCTTGCCCGGGGCTGTAAGCTGGGCCAATATTCTTTTCAGCAGCTCTTTTAAATCCTCCGGACTCTCCTGGAACTGCCGGACCGCGGGACCAACGCCGACCGCAAGTCCGGCGTCTTCCAGCGTCTGAGCGCTCTTGGTTAGGTCCTCTAAGGTCCGCACGCCATAGCCGACTTTGCGGATATTGATCAGGTTCAGCGGTGAGACGTTATCGGAAGTAAAGCTGCCGCCTGCCGCACCGCACCCCAGGGTCAAAGCCGGAAAAAGATTCGTCGTCGCTCCGATACCGCCTAAGGTGGCGGGCGTATTCACCAGCAGGCGCGACACCGGTTTTTTCAGGGCAAATTCCCGGATTACCTCTTCATTGCGCGAATGAATAACTAAGGTCTGTCCTTGACCTTCATTGAGCAATAACTCAATACATTTTTCACAGGCGTCCTGCCAGTCCTTTTCGATATAAAAAGCCAGCACCGGGCAAAGCTTTTCCCGGGAATAGGGATTGCTGCCGGAAACATAGCTTTGTTCAGAAAGCAAAACCCGGGTCGTTTCCGGGACGGAGATCCCAATTCTCCGCGCCAAATCCAGCGCCGGCTTGCCGACAATTTCCGAATTAATGCTGCCGTCCGGACGCAGGAACAACTTGCCGAGTTCTTCCGCCTCTCTTGGGGACAAGAAATAAGCTCCCTTTTTCTCAAGTTCCCGCCTGACTTGGGCGGCAATACACTCCTCAACGACAATCGACTGCTCCGACGCCGAGATAATGCCGTTATCGAAAGTCCGGCTGGCAATAATATCGGCAACCGCCTGCCGGATATCCGCGGAACGCTCGATAAAAGCCGGTCCGTTGCCCGGACCGCCGTAAATGACGGGTTTTCCGGATTTATAGGCCTCCCGGATCAGCTTGGGCACACCTGTGACCAGAATCAGCGCCGTGTCTTTGTGCCGCATCATTTCCAGCGTTCCCTGCGGCGCGCTCCTCTGCAAATAGCCGATAGCCCCGGCAGGCAAACCGCTCCCTTCCGCCGTCCGGATCAGGATCTCCAAAACTTTGCCGATGGCCTTCTTCGCTTTCGGGTGCGGTGAAAAAACGATGGCGTTTCCTGATTTGACGGCCAGCAAGGCTTTATAGATTGCCGTGGACACCGGGTTCGTGGCCGGAAGCAAAGCAACGATCACGCCAAGCGGCACCCCGATATCCAGCGTCCGCTTTTCCCGATCCTCGGCAATAATGCCGACAACTTTCATATCCTTTATCTGACGCCAGAGATAATCACTGACGAAAATATTCTTGATAAGCTTATCCTGCCAGCGGCCAAAGCCCGTTTCTTCCTGAGACATCAGGGCGAGTTCCCGGGCATATTTCCTAACCTCCGCGGCCATAGAGCCGACAATCTTGTCCAGCTTTTCCTGGGAAAAGGCTGCCAGCAGCTTTTGGGCCTCGCGGGCATTTTCCACCAGGATTCGCGCCTCCTGAACGGAAAGCAAATCATTGTCAACCCGATACATTTCTTCTCCTCCTTTCCACGACTAAGACTAAGACTAAGTCTAAGGCTGGACAGCGGTCCTGCTACCAATCAATAACATGCTTGGCGACGATTTTTTCCACATCCGGATGGGGCTTGGCAATCACATTGACACTATAGATCTTACCTACTTTGCTTGCCGCTTGAACGCCGGCCTCTACCGCCGTTTTCACCGCTCCCACGTCGCCGCGCACGACAACGGAAATCAGCCCGGAAGCCACATTCTCATACCCCACTAACTCCACGTCTGCAGCCTTACACATCGCATCCGCGGCTTCCAGAACCGACACAAGCCCATAAGTCTCTATGAACCCTAAAGCATCATTTCTCTCCAAGCGGATTCTCCTTTTCCCAATCATCAAACTTAATTGTCAATATCGTGCCGGGACACAATCTTGCCCACCCGGCTGATGGGACGCGGTATAACGTGCGCAGCCACCATCTCCCCAATCGCCGCGGCCGCCGCCGCCCCTTTTTCCACTGCGGACCGGACTGCGGCCACATCCCCTTTGACCATGACGGTGACCAGGCCGGAACCCATATTCTCGTAAGAAACAAGCACAACATCAGCAGCTTTGCACATCACGTCCACCGCTTGAATGGCCGGAACCATTCCCCTTGTTTCCACAAGGCCCAAGGCCTCTTCTCCGGAGTATGCCATGAAAAAACACCTCTATTTTGACGGTTTGATTTCCCCAATGCTTTTGCCAAGGTGGTCAAAGCTCTCTAAGCCCGCGGGTACGGGTATGTTAACGGCAATAATCTCTGCTTCTTGCCGGAACACTGATTATGCCTCAACTATTTATGCTTAATTATTTACGCTCAATTCGACAATCTTCTTCGCTTTTCAATTATAGTACCTCTGTCTAAAACTGTAATATACTAAACAGCTATACGGGATATAGACCAAAGCTAGTGCCCGGCCGCCCTCAGGCTTCCCACTGCTCTCGGAACGAATATTCCGGGTGAGGCCGGACGCTCGACCGCAGGAATTGAACACCAGCGCCCTCAAGAAAGCGGAATATGTCCGGAAAAGCCCGGGGGCGGTCATTCCGCCCCACTCGTTGCTTAATAAGGACCGGGTCCGTTTGTCCATTAGGCTTGCGGACATAATAAAAAAGCGCCCGTGGCTGTCGGATCAGGTTCTTCTCCTCATCCGGCAGCACGCTGCGCTCTGTTCAAGTTATATGCAGTTCAGGTATACAGTTTTATCCTGTAATTTCTCATAGTCTGGCATTATCGCTCTAATCACTCTATCAGAGAGGTATCTTCCAGAGAAGTATCTTCTTGAGGCGGTTATCGACACTCTGCTTTGCCTGCCGGATTTCCCACCTTCAGACTTACAGACTTATAGACTTAAATCCCTACTCAAGTCCTTTGATGCTGACCGCTTCCGCCAGCGGCCTTCTTGTGCTTTTAAAGTTATTGATCAGATGCTCCTTGTCTTCATAGCCGATGGCGATCCCTAAAACAAGGGAAAAATTGTCCGGAATACCAAGTTTGCCGCGCAAAACCTCCGGATAATGAACCAGGGTCACCGCAGGTATCGTGGCCAGACCGCGTTCGACTGCTGCCAGCATGATGCTTTGGGAAATCGCTCCCAAATCAAACACCGACCAGGTAGTAAGGCTTTTATCCATGCCCAGGTAAATGACCGCCGGCGCATGGAAGAACTTTTGATTCAGCTCGCCGAACTGTTTGGCGGCTTCTCCCGCGGCAAGAGAAAGTCCCGAAAAAAGCTCCTGCCGGCGGGCGTTGATACTGGCCGGCCAGTTTTTAGGCCGGGGAAGATCAGGGCTGGGCTGAACGCCCTTCCGCTGGTTCTCCAAATAGGCTTGATTGATCTCCTTAAGTACATCACCGCCGGCAACAAATAGTTCCCAGGGCTGCGAGTTCGCCCAGGACGGAGTACACAGCGCAGCACCCAGGACGGCCAGCAGCGTATCCCTGTCAACCGGGTCCGGCTTAAACGCCCTGCAGGAACGGCGGATTTGCAAAGCTTCACTCACGATCATTACAACACACCTCCAAATTGATTCTCTCGAATGCGGGGCCACCCGATGATCGCTCCTTGCTTTAATATAAAGTATCATACCACTTGGAGCATACTATAAGTCAAACGCTTTTGGCCGGCACATTGCCGGCAATCTTTGCCTGGGGCAAAAAGAACTCGCTGCTGTGCTACCAATATTTAATTTCAATACCATCTTTTTTATGCGCTAAAAATTTTAAAACAAAGCTAATTGCATTACATACTATTGCGATTAAAGCAATCCAACGATACAAATTTAAATAGTTCCTTATATCCTGAATATAAAAATTACACACCAAAAATACTATTGCAAAAATTATACTTATTACTAAGAAAATGCGACTGAAAAATAATTTCCTATTCATCTAACTCCCCTTTTAAACTAGTTAGAGTAGTAGTATCTATAATGAAAGCGCCAGCCGTTTTAATTTATTGGCCAAATACATGCCGAGCCCGATAGTACTCTCAATATGCAAAAAATGTTCAACACTAGGCTCGAAGAGGACCGTGGCGTTGGCCTGGACATCTTCATCCCCTTCCCAAATAATCACACACAAAGAAATTTCGGGGAAGGCTTGAAAGATCGCGGAGGAACTGCCAAAGGTGCCCGGCACTCCGCCCAAAACCGCCGCGCAGGGCAGCAACCGGTGTGCTTGATGGCCGAAGGCCTTGGTGAGGCTTAAAATCGAATTCTTGTAAAAGGCCGGATAAAAGAGCATGCCGCCGTCCGGCAATTCCTTCAGGCTGACCCATTTTTTAGCGGCTTCCTGAGGAGCTTGGGCATAAGCCAAATAATTGAGCATGATGATGGAGGTGGTGACTTCCGGAACGTGTCCGTCGCTTTTTCCCGCTATGGTTTCAGTATCGCAATCCAAGATATACTCCGAGCCGAAAAAGGTAACGACAAATTGACGCGTAGCGCTGAAGTAGCTCACGGCACGCTGCGCCGCGATCTCTTCCGGCACCTTTTTCTTTACGTCTCTCCAGTATTTGTCATAGGCAATCCGATAGTTCGTTTCCAACGTCCATTCCCCCACTCTCTTTTAAATTGGCGCCTAAGGCCCAAAGGGGTCTTCCCACGGCAGACTTGAATGTCCCGCTTATTATCCTGTTGCCAATAAGGATTCTCTTATTTCTTGTTTGACAGCCGCGGACGTTTCTCCTTTAATTTTTCCCTCCAAAATTTGCTGAGCTTTCCCGCCGCCGATTTTTCCCAAACCCCAAGCGGCATAAGCGCGCACCAGCTCTTCGGGATCATTCATGGCCAAGGCCAAAGCGGGAATATTTGTTGGATCGCCCAAATTGCCCAGGGCAATGGCGGCATTGCGCTGGAAATATTTTTTCTCCCTGATGTAATTGTACATCAGGGGCTGGATTCTGGTGGCGTAAAACTCCTCCGTAGGATTAAGCATGCGCGTCAGACTGAAATCCTGGGCCACTTTCACTAAAAACTCATCATCCGGCCGCCTGGACTTTAACTTAGCCTGGTTGCGGGGGCATACTTCCTGGCAAATATCACAACCATGAACTTTCGTCCCCATCTTGGCACGGATTTCCGGTTCAATACGACTGCCCGCGATACGCTCCTGCGTCATAAAGGTGTTAAAAGCTATGCAGCGGCGAGGGTCCAGTTTCAGCGGTTCGTAAATAGCTTTGGTCGGGCAGGCTTTCATGCAGGCGGAACATCCTTCGGGGCAGCCAACCTCCACGCTAGGCTGGTCGTACTCCAGCTCTTTATCGACTACAAAAGACGTAAGATAGATAAAAGAACCGCTTCCCTCGGCATAAGCGAAATTATTTCTGCCGTAAGTTACAATACCGGCTTTTGCCGCCACCAATCGTTCGGGCAAGCTTATCTTCTCCCCTACTTGACAGCCGAGTTTGCGCAGAAAACTTTTCAGCAATTCCGGTCTGGCCCCGTTGATGCGTTCCGGCGGCGCGTCGTAGCACCTCGCTTGATAAATCCGGCCGATTTTACCGCTCAATTCCTGGGGGAAGTTTTTCTGCGCATAGTCATACACCGTTGTAATAATGGACCTGGCCTCAGGCATCAGGGAAAGCGGCTCTGCCGCGGCGAGCGGCCGGGAGGGACTCTTAAGGTAAAAAGAATACATCTCCTGCCTGCGCTGTAAATCAGCGGCATATTCGGGAAAGCTGTCAGCCGGAATGATTCCTACTTTGCTGTAGCCGATGTCTAAGGCAAATTCTTTAATTTGTGATGTCAGCGACATGCTAATTTCTCCTCACTTCATAAACTATTTTTTCAAATTCAATCAGCCCTCTGGATACTCTGGAAGCGCCCGGGTCCTTGTCCCACACTTTCCGGAGATGATCCTTGAAAATTAATCAATGAGTGCACTTATATGTATATTAATTTATATGTAAGGCAATTTATGTGTATATACACTCATTTGCATATAAAAACATCTTTTACGTGAGTTTTTTAGAAAACCTTTAGAACAAAGCCTCTAATTTGGCCAGGGATTGCTCCAAACTGTCTAATTCTTCCCTGCCCAAATACTCTTCCAGCAATGCTTGGGCTTGATCCCACAACTCCAAGGTTTTGAGCAGCGTATCCCGGCCTGCCTCAGTAAGTATTACCTGTCTGGATCTGGAATCCTCACCGGGATTGACGGTGATCAGCCCGGCAGCCAGCAGGGGCTTCATATTGCGGTTTAAAGTCGTCCGGTCAATACGCATAATTTTTGCCAGCACACTCATAGTTGCGGGCCCTACCGCTTCCAGATTTCGCAGTAACGAATACTGGGTGATTTTAAGCTTGCTTGGTTCTAAAACTTTTTCATAAAATTGAGTAACCGACCGGGAAGCCCGCCGGATATTTAAACAGTGACAGGGACTGAGAGATTTGGGCTTGCCCTTAGCCTGCTGCATCAAATCACCACCTTTTGAATTAAAAACAGAACACACGTGTATATGCACGTAATTCTGACTCTACTTTATATCCTCTGGTTCATTATGTCAATCTAAGCAACCAGCTTATTCTTATTTCTGACGCAACTACAGTTCACCCTGGTTCCAGGAAGGCAAAGCTTCAGGAACGTTTATAAGCCATAACCCCCTGATCCTCAAACTTAAAACCGCAGCGCAGCCCAGCCCGAACTGTGCGGCGGCCGAATTTTTTCGGTTTTAAACTAATATCTATTTGGGGCGGCAAGCCTGCAACTAAGCAGCACCTAAATGAAGTTCCCAATCTTTTGTCTCTGGGATAAAGCAGACTTGATTCAGGTAGAGTTTTTAACTCCATCTGAATCTTAGTCGCACTTATCCAGGGACTAAGCCGCTCTTAACTCACCGCTTGCCGAAGCGGGAGTTTTAGAGCGGCTTAGTCAGCGGATAAGCGTTCCTCTCAGAAACAGAGCCCTTAAGCGTTTCGGGAGGAAAAATTATCACAAGCGTCGAATGAATAAATTGAGAAAGCTGTCGAGAAAGATTTTATAAGGCAGAAACATGAACTATATAAGTTTTTCTCAATGCCAACGCTATTAGACAAGTTGTACTGCTGGAAACTTTAGTTCTTATTTGAGAAAAAAAAGATAATATTTCCCCAATCCCATACCAATACTATGCAGAAATTCCTGTTTGGTTAGAAGAGCGCTGGCAACGGCTGTCAGAGGCAGGCTGAAAAGAGTTGGTATCTATATAGTTGTAGTGCCCGGGAGGCAACGAAAGGAGTGATGCTTAAAATGAAAAAAACCTTTGTAACCTTAGACCAGTTAAGAGAAATAACCCAAGAATATCCAACGCCTTTTCACCTGTATCACGAAAAGGGAATTCGGGAAAATATACGACAATTGAAAAAAGCATTTGCCTGGAACGAAGGTTTTAAGGAGTATTTCGCAGTTAAAGCGACACCAAACCCGGCAATACTGCAAATTTTAAAAGAAGAAGCTGCCGGTGTGGATTGCTCATCCCTCACCGAACTTATGCTGGCTGATTTGGTTGGCTTTAGTGGGCAGGAAATAATGTTCGCCTCAAACGTTACGCCGGAAGAGGATTTTATACTGGCACGCAAATTAAATGCCACAATTATTCTTGACGACATTACAGACATAGACTATTTAGAAAAAGTTGCCGGCATTCCCGAAACAATTGGCTGCAGATATAATCCGGGCGGTTTGTTTGTAATTAACAATGAAATAATGGACACTCCGAATGAAGCAAAATATGGTTTTACACGTGAACAATTGACAGAAGGTTTTAAAAGGCTGCAGCACAAAGGAGTTAAGCATTTCGGCTTGCACGCATTTTTGGCCAGCAACACCGTAGCCAATGAATACTATCCTAATCTTGCTAAAGTCCTGTTCGAAACTGCTGTAGAATTAAAAAACGAAACAGGTGCCCACATTGAATTTATTGACCTTTCCGGTGGCATCGGTATTCCTTATCACCCGGAACAGCAGCCTGCGGACATCTTTGATGTGGGTGAACGTGTTCGGACAGTCTACGAGAAGGTTCTCATCCCTGCAGGGATGGGGGACGTTAAACTATACACCGAGCTTGGCAGATTTATGTTAGGACCCTACGGCTGTCTTGTTGCCACCGCAATACACGAAAAGCATATCCATAAAGAATATATCGGACTGGACGCTTGCGCGGCAAATCTTATGCGTCCGGCAATGTACGGCGCTTATCATCACATCACAGTTATGGGTAAGGAAAATGAGCCTTACCACCATAAATATGATATTACAGGGGGCTTGTGTGAGAATAACGATAAGTTTGCCATTGACCGTATGCTGCCTAAAATTGACATCGGTGATTTGCTTGTGATCCATGATACCGGCGCCCATGGCTTCGCAATGGGTTATAACTATAATGGAAAACTGCGCTCTGCCGAAGTTTTATTAAAAGAAGACGGCTCGTTTGAACTGATCCGCCGTGCGGAAACACCGGCTGATTATTTTGCCACATTTGATGTTATTAACTCTTTCGTGTCTAAACTATTTTAGATTTTTTCCGAAAAGGTCCGTATAATCTACATTTGCCTACCCGGTTAACGAAACTCAATTTATAAAACAAAGGAACCTCCTATTGAAGAATTTACTGCAGTAGGAGGGTTTTACTATGCAGGCGGCCGCTAGCTGTTCTTGCTTTGGGAGAGTACAAAAAACAGACGGGACTGTCCTGAAAACTGTCTGTGTGAAACTCAGTCCCTAAAATCCCAAGTGGTTGCAACGCTCAAAAAGCGTCCTCCTTTCACTGGCAAAGTGGAGTGAGGGCGCTTTCTCATTGCTGACTATAGAGGCAAAAGCGGGGATGTGAAAACAACACAAACAAATTTTAGCATGATCGCTCTCTAAACCCAAGACTTAAATATCGTCTTTCTCCAAATAGATTTGCCCTATATGCTCATCGTAGGCGAATAGCTCCGCATACCTACCCCAGTCAATGATCGTCGTCAACTGATTGGCAGCTTCCTCTTCACCAAAATGACGGGTTAAGACGTTCAGGAAAAACTCTTCCGGCATTTTGCCATTGGACTTGGAATTTAAGGCGGAGATCACCGTATTTAAACTGGCAACGTGCTGCAGGGCCTGCTCTCGGAAGAGTTCTTTCCGCTGCAGGACTGTCGCTTCGGCAAACTCTTTGCCAATAGAGGTTAGTTCAATGTCTCCTTCCTTCACCGCGACCATTTTCAGAAGGGAGGCGGCTTCCACAATCGGCAGAAGGTCCTCCAGGTCCAGGCTCAATTGCTCGCCCAGCTTATATAAATCTGTTTTCAGGCCAATATCGTCCAGCAGCTCAATAAAACCTGTTAAAGCCCCGGCCCGTGCGTGAGGTAATTGTTTTATCTTTTTGGGTACATCTTCTTTTTGAGTTTTGACTTCGACCTCTTTGGCCGTCAAAATCGAATAAATTTTATCAACGAGAGCTGTAAACGCTTTATCCTGTTTATCCCGCCAGTGCGGCAGATCGATGGCAATATTGGCCACGACTCTTGCCGGATCTCTGGATAAAACAACCGCCCGGTTGGCCATATACACTGCCTCTTCGATTCCATGGGTAACCATAATAATCGACTTGGTGGGTATCCGCTTCTCCATCCAAAGTTCCAGCAAGTCGCGCTTCAGGTTTTCGGCAGTCAAAACATCCAAGGCTGAAAACGGCTCGTCCATCAGCAAGAGATCCGGTTCCATAACCAAGGCCCGTCCCAGGCCGACTCTTTGTTTCATACCACCGGACAGTTCTTTGGGGTAAGCTCCTTCGAACCCGTCCAAGCCGATCATATCAATCGTGGCAATGGCCTTTTCCTGTTTCTGTTTTTCACTAAGCTTGTGGTTGTTTTTCAGGCCTAATTTGACATTTTCCAAAACCGTGAGCCAGGGAAACAAAGCAAAGGATTGAAAGACCATACTCATACCTTTTCTAAAGCCTTCTCCTTCTCCGGCTTCCTTTTGATAAGACACTTTACCCTGAGTCGGTTTGACCAAACCGGCAATGATGCGCAGCAGCGTAGATTTGCCGGAGCCGGATGGCCCCAGGATAGCCACGAATTCACGTTCCTTTACCTCCAAACTTATATCGGAAAGCACAGTGGCATTATTGTTGCCCGGCAGATCATAGGATTTAAAAATATGCTCTAATTTGATTAAGGCTTTGGACATGATCTTCCCTCCTTCAGACGATATTAAATTTCTCATTAGCTATCACATATAGCTTTCTCCAGATCAAACGGTTGGTTATAACAACGATGAGGGCCATCACAGTAATTCCCCAAATGATTTTAGGCCAATTGCCTTCATTGGTTACCGAGGCAATATAGGCCCCTAAACCGGTAGCGACCAAATCATGGTTGCGCCAGGAGACAACTTCGGAAACAATGCTGGCATTCCAGGCCCCGCCGCTGGCGGTGATCCAACCCGTCACCAAATAAGGAAAAATCGCCGGTAATATTAGTTTTTTCCATCTTTCATAACGACTCAGCCCCAAAACAGAACTCGCTTCCTTTAAATCATTGGGAATGGCCAAAGCGCCGGCAATAACGTTAAAGAGAATATACCACTGTGTCCCTAACATCATCAGGGGCACGGCACCTATCTCAGGGCTAATGTGATAGTTAAGATAAAATAAGGTGATAAAGGGAAATACCATATTGGCCGGAAAAGAAGCCGCAATTTGGACCAAAGGTTGGGCAAAGCGGGCCAGTTTGGGGTTTAACCCTATGGCTACCCCTGCGGGTACAGTCCATAGCGTTCCGATCAGCGTTCCCAGCAAAACGCGCAAAAAGGTATAACCGCCGTATTCTAAAGGTTTAAGCAGGTCGTCCTGACCCAACTGCAAAACTAAAAGTATCCCTTGCAGGACATGGCTGGCTATAAGATAGAGCAGCCCAAGGGCGAGGCCCCATTTGAGGAGGCGGATGAAGAAATTTATGATGGCACTTAGGCTGGAATTTTCCTCAGCCGGTCGCTTAATACTTTTAATCCTCAGAAACATTTCAGCAATTCTTAGCGAAACAGCCTTAAGGACAGCATGTAAATGAGAAATAACAAGCGATTTTCTCAATAAATCCAGGAACCAGGATTCCTGACTATCCCCTTCCGACTGTTCCATTTTAAACTTTTGGGACCAGGCAACCAGCGGGCGCCACAATAATTGATCTAAGACGACAATCATTAAGATCATGGTGGCAATGGACAGGTAAATAGCCTTCATATCCCCTTTGTCAATCGCCGTCGCCATATAAGAGCCAATACCGGGGAGTTTAATATCCTTGCCTAACACGGTTATCGCTTCACTGGCGGCGAGGAAAAACCACCCTCCTCCGAAAGACATCATACTATTCCAGACCAAACCAATCATGGCATAAGGAACTTCCAGCTTTCTAAATCTGCTGAACCCGGACATACGGGTCATGGTTGAAACCTCGCGAAACTCAGAGGGGATGGCCGTTACGGAATAATAGAAGCTAAAGGTCATATTCCAGGCCTGCCCCGTGAAGATCGCAAAAATTGAAGCTAATTCGGGTCCCAGCATATTTCCCGGAAAGAGGCCGATCAGCCCTGTCACCGTAACGGATAAAAAACCCAAAACCGGAATTGACTGCAGGATATCGAGTAAGGGGACCATGACAATACTCGCTCTTTTACTATAGGCGGCGATACGTCCGTAAACAAAGGTGAAGATCAGTGATAAACCATAAGCTAAAAACATTCTTAATAAAGAACGCCCAGCGTAATACGGCAGTAATATAGGATTAAGATCTAACTCGGAGGCCCGTTCAGGTATAAAAGAGGCCTTCATCCCACTGCCCAGGGTGAGTAAGAAATATAATAGACCAACAGATAAGGCAAGCACCAAAATATCCACCCAGCCAAACCGCTTAGGCCGCTGAGCCTGAATTAATTCTCTGCGCACAAGTAACACCTCCGGTTCCCTACTGACTATCTATCTTATGACTAAAATTTATAACTTGAGATAGTGGTCAGTTCTTTGTAATTTGATCCTTAAGAAACATCGAGCAGGCCTATCCATATATTAACCAACCACCACCTTTTAATTAAAATAAAATAAAAATAACCTGGGGAAAGCACACAAAAAGTGTACAGCCCAGGTTTGCAACCAGAACCGCTTTCCCCACTCGTTTGAGCTTTGGCACTATACGACGTAGAATGTGCAACCATTCAGCTACATTAAGTAAAACCTTAAGCCGGTAATACCTGTTATACCCATTGGCGTCTCTCGACATTTCGGGGCAGTAGCCTTTGTTCGTATAGGAGCCTCACCTAACGAGGAACCTCAATTGTCAACACAAGAATAACCTTATTTTCCAGGAAAGTCAACAGTTTTCTGACACAGAGATCAGATTTGATCCGGATACGTTCTGTAGATATTCATATCATTCTTTTTAGCCCTAAACTCGTCTGAGTTTCGCATCCACATTCCACCTGTACAAAAGACAAGCCTTTGCCTCTTAGCATAAATGACCGTATCGCATTCTCAGCCTGATTATTGAACCGCTCGATGTAAGCGAACAATTTGTGAATTATTTGTGAACTATCTATGAATTATTTGTGAAGCTTGGCTAAAAGTAGTTAAAAAACATTATCCTACCTCGCCGCAATACATAATAAAATTCCAGCAGTCAATAATATTCTCATCACGACAGAGGAGATGATCTTGTGAAACGAATCAAAATTGGAATCGCACTTATTTCCATGTTCGGGTTACTCTTAGGAACAGCAAGCATTGCCAGTGCTAAAACAGTTTCTCCGGTCCATCATGCCAAAGTGTCTCAGACTTCAACAAAAAGTACCCAGCATCAGGCTAAAAAACAAACGAAAGCAGTCCAAAAAGTTGTTAAACAGACCAGCAAGCACGTAAGTAAAAAAGCCTAATTAATCAAGCCATCAGCATAGCTGATGGCTTGATTAATGTCGTTGGTGTTAACCCGTTATGGTTCGCTGACCTGGAAAGGACCGGCAATTAGAACCATAACGGGTTAACACCCTGAACACCCGGAACAAGATGACGCTGAGCAAGAGCCTCCGCTCCCCTTACTGCCCCCGATATTGACAGAGGTAAACCTTTGCGAAATCTTAGAACTTTGACATTGAGGACACACTTGCCGCTCCTTCTGACTGATAGTACAAAACACGGAAAATTTATGGCCGCACTCCTGGCAAAGCATATCATAACTTGGCATGCAATTTTACCTCCCCAAACGTTTTCCACTATTATATCACCCTGCGAGGCCATTGTCAGACTATCCTAATAAGGAGCGGATCTGCAAAATTTAAGGACCGTAAACCTTACGATCCTTTAGTTATCTCCACAACCTGCAGCTAGGCCCTTGATTACAGGTATTAAGAGAAACCTTCAGCGGCCGCGATATTTTGCGTATTCCTTACGGCCCTTATGATATTGGGCGCGGCCTTTTCGATATTCCTGAACACCTTTTTGATATGCTTCAATGCCCTCTTGCCACTCGTTTCCCCACCAGGGATTGAAACCCCATTGACTGTCAACTTTAATTCTTTCCCCGGCACGAATTTTATTCGGATTACTGATCCGAGGATTTAAATTCGTCAAATGATTAACCGTTGTATTGTATTGCAGAGCAATATTGTACAAAGAATCTCCTGGTTGAACTGTATAATACATCACGGACATCCTCTCTTTTTCCAATCTTATCCATAATCATTTTATGGAGGACTAATTTTTCCTGTGCACGTACTTTTACAGCCTGAGCTATTTCAATTTCTTAAGAGCCGGAAAAGCTGCCGGCCGCTTTAACTCCTGCCTCTCTGATTTCAGTCACCTTTCAGGCTTTCTTCAGGTAAATTTCATGTTATTTTAAGCTGTATTTCAGCTTTGTCATCTATGATTAGGGCAGATCATTAAACATGAATTAAGGAGACGATAATAATATGTATAATTTTCAACTCATACCTAACGAGAAAGTATTTCTTATTACTATGGGAGGGCTGATAACTGATCAGGAGAGCCATAAATATCTGGAGGATTTACTGAGAAAATTAAAAGCATTCAATACAGCCGAATACTATCTTGTCATTGACACCCAGGAACTCAAAGCTTCGCAACAAGAGATGCTGGGCCAGGTAAAGAAAGGCATAGAATTATTAGTTGCTACTCCCTTTAAAGGGCGCTACAACATTATATCTAAAAATCATATCACAACTATGCAGGCCAATCGAATAGCACATGAGGCCTTAACTCAAATTACTCCGGTCAAGTCCTACGACGAATTTCTTATAACCAGAAATTTACACAAAGCCGTCTGACCATCTTCGCCAAAGTTCCCAGGTTTAATTCCTGTCCTACCTATAAAAGCATACCTATAAAGAATACAAACCTGGTGGAATAAAGCCACCAGGTTTGTATTGCGCCAGGCCGGTCAGAACCGGCGGGAAACGTGTCTGGCCTGGCGCAAGCAAAATCAAGCGATAACCTGCAATTCTTTGGGATAGTGATTGAGCACCTCGCAGCCATCCTCCGTAACAAGCGCCAGGTCTTCAATTCTTACCCCAAACTCTCCCGGCAGGTAAATTCCAGGTTCAACGGAAAAAATCATCCCCACCTCAAGCGGAATATCCGAAGCCATACTGACATCAGGCGGCTCGTGGCATTCAAGCCCGATGCCATGACCCAGGCGGTGTGTGAAATACTGGCCATATCCGCCTTGGGCGATGATATCCCTCGCCGCTTTATCAATTTCCGAAAGCAATACCCCCGGCTTTATCCTGGAAAGGGCCGTTTCGTTGGCTGATTTTACCAGGTCATAAACCTGACGCTGTTTCTCGGAGACGGTTTTATAAAAAACCGTTCTGGTCATATCGCACCAATAGCGGTTGAGAGGAGTAAAAATATCAAAGATTACGCTGTCGCCCGCTTTCAGAAGCGTACTGTCACCGCAGTGATGGGGGTCCGAGCAATTGGCAGCAAAGCAAACAATCTGTGTTCCCTCACTATCGGCGCCGTTTTCCCTAAAAAGCTTATTGACCTGCGCAGCAAGATGACTCTCCGTCACGCCGTCTTCAAGCAGGGCAATAGCTGCTCCAACAACCCGGTCATTAATTAAAGAATTTTGACGCATGAGGGCAATTTCGCTTTCGTCTTTCATTTTTCTTGCCAAGTCCACCGCTGCGGAGCCTTGTACCGGTACAATATCCTTTCTCAACTCCATTAGTTCGATCAAAAACTTGCTGCTCCAAAACTTATCAATGCCCAATTTTCCCAGCTGGACAACTTCCGCAAGACCTCCGACAGGATTATCGCTGTCCTTATGGCAAACCAAAGGCAGTTCGGCTGTACTTTTAAGCCCAAAAATTTCATTGCCAAACAGGACGGCTCTGCCTGAGGTATCAAGATACAGCGCAATCATGCGTTCATGAGGTTCAACCCAAAAACCGGTTAGATAATAAAGAGAGGCGGTAGATGACACAATGATCTGTGTTAATCCCGCCTTTTTCATGTTTTCCGTAACCCGATGGATTCGTTGTTTATTCATCCTTCTGATCTCCTCCGCTTTATGTCTTTTTTATTTGACTAAACTAATTTTTCATACTGTATTCCTACAGTTTTCCCCCTCTTTTTTCATGTCTATTATTATAACCTATTTTTTACCGCCGGTGCTAAACTATTTCCATTATATTCATCTTCTATATCCATCTTGTATATCCCATCTCAGAAAAACATATTCTTCAGACGGAGCGGCATTGTCCGCTTCACCGCGGACTAAAATAGCCGCAAAGTTTTATTACTACTAATTTAAAGGTTTTTTGCTGAATTCGGCGAATTCATATAATTTAACTCACTTTACCCAATACGCTCCCGGAAAAGAGGTTGATTATGTGCGTTCTCTCAAACAACAAATTTTAATCCTGCTTTTAGGCTCGCTCATAGTACTTGCCGTTTGCTTCATTGTTGCTTTTGGCTGGTTTATGAAAAACCGCGCTGAAGATGCGGCGTTCATCAAAGCGCAGGCTGATTTGGCAACTTGCGAGGAGATTATGGATAAAACCTTCCCCGGTCCCTGGCACGAGCAAAATGGGGAGCTGTACAAAGGGCCTGCCAAAATCAGCCTAAATAATCAGTTCGTCGATCATTTGTCTTTATTGACAGGGGACACAGTTACAATTTTTTTGGGTGATACCAGAGTGGCGACAACCGTCCGCGGTTCGAGTGAGGAACGGGCCATTGGCACCAAGGTTTCCGCTAACGTAGCTCAAACAGTGTTGCAGAACGGGCAAACATTTGTCGGCAAAGCCAACGTCGTCGGTCAATGGTATGAAACCGGTTATGTTCCCTTGCGCACGGAAAGCGGCAATATCATAGGTATGTTTTATGTGGGAATTTCCCACGACTACGATCAAAAAACTATCAACGGGTCATTAATTACTCTGGGGATTTTAGGATTGTCCCTGACGATTATCGTGGCACTAATTACTTGGTTCTTTCTGCAGAAATTCATTATTCATCCTTTGCACAACATCACCTTGGGAGCCAGAGACATTGCAACGGGACACCTCACTCAAAAAATTAAAATATCAGGTTCCAAAGAGATCAAAGAATTAGAGAATGCCTTTAATCAAATGGTGGAACAACTTCAATCTCTGACGTCTGAAATTAACAAAACTACTTGTGATTTTGAGAATAACCTGGTGCCAAGTGAGGAGGCAATTTACTCCCCACCCCCTCCTGACGCTATTGTATCCAACCCAACTCTTGATGACACCACCACTGTCAACGCAGCAGAACCTCCAACAGCAAATGCTGTAAACACGGGACACTTTAGAGGGCAAAGCTTGCCCAAAGGTTTAAATCAAGCTACTCTTGAGCATGTGCTGAAGTTTGTCCAGACGATTGAGCGTCCTATCTCAGCCGAGGAAGTGGCGGAAGGAGTTCAATTAACACGGGTCACTGTGCGGCGCTACCTTGAATTTCTTGAACAGTGCGGAGTTTTAAAATCCGATCAAAAATACGGCACAGTTGGCCGCCCCCTCAAACTTTTTATTCCTTTATAATTGAGCATATTGAAGCTTTTCCTGAATTTAAGACTTTTGATGCTTTTCCATGGCGGCAGGTTCTTATTATGAACCTCCCGCTATCCGGGAGGGCATTTTATTTAGTAAAAAGCTTTTATTTTCAATATTTACTTAATTAGCTTTAACCATTTTCTTTATGCACAATATTGATAAAAGACCTTTTTAATTTTCAAAATGGAGACAATTCAGATAATACTGTCTAAACTGAAAATAACCGCTTCAGTCACCTGCAGAAAAACAGGGGGTGGTCAGAGCACGCAGTTAGGCTGTTGGGTCTTATCAACAATGTTAGGAGTTGTTTATTGTGGAAGCTAAAGGATTTTTAACACCCACAGAGATTGCTGAATCAACAATCCAAACAGGAATAAAAAAGGTAGCCTTGCCCATATCCCAACAAATAATCTTAGGGATTTTAGCGGGAGCCTTCATAGCTTTTGCAGCCGAAGGTTCAAATATGGCGGCTTTTAATCTATTCGCCAAACCTGAGACCTATGGTCTGGGGAAAGTTCTGGCAGGCGCTATCTTTGGAACCGGACTTATGCTTGTGCTTTTAGCCGGAGGAGAATTGTTCACAGGCAATACCATGATCTTAGCCGGAGTTTTAGAAAAAAAGATTAAATTCAGAGCTATGCTGATAAATTGGATCTTTGTCTATATAGGCAATTTCATTGGTTCGGTATTCATCGCTTACCTTATGGTACACTCCGGTTTATTTAGCAGCGGTTCTAATGTCTTAGGCGGAATGACTATAAAAATTGCCTCTTACAAAGTAGGGCTATCCTTTATGCCGGCCTTTTATTTGGGGATCATGTGCAACTGGTTGGTTTGTTTAGCGGTTTGGATGGCCTACGGAGCCAAAGACATGACCGGAAAAATACTTGCCATCTTCTTCCCGATCTGGCTCTTTGTCACCTCAGGTTTTGAACACAGTATAGCAAATATGTATTACATTCCGGCAGGAATTTTAAGTAAAGCCAACCCTAATTGGGTCATGGCTTCTCATCTCGACGCTAAGGCTCTCGCAGCCCTCAATTGGGGAACCTTTATCAATAACAACTTAATTCCGGTAACTCTCGGCAATATTGTCGGCGGATCGTTTTTTGTCGCGGGTGTTTACTGGCTCGTCTACATTAAAGCAAGTGCCAAAAAGGACTCCCTTCCTGCCCTGGGAAAATCCGAGCTGGAACTGAAATTGAACTCCGGGAAATAAGCAACTTAAAACCCCATACCAAAAAATCCCTCCCGCGTTTGGTCTAAAACGCGGGGGATGTCGTTGTCTTGAAAGCCCGCACGAGCGGGTTAGGTTGAGATTAAGAAACTACGACTCATGACGATCTTCCCGGGAAGCGAAACCACAAATTCATTGTCCCAATCTCCCTGCAATAGCTTCTCCCCTTTTATTTGATATCGTTATTTCATACTCGTATCCAAGATTATTTCAGCCAGTTCTGCATTGCGCCACCTTCATTTGACGGTCTGCAGGTGGCACCATAAAGCGCCAGCACACCTTTCTTGACCTTCGGCTCCGGTCTTACCCAGCTTTTCCTTCTCTCCTCCAGTTTTTCTTCTGATATCAAAAGATTGATTGTACCTCCCTGAATATCGCCTTCAATGAGATCTCCATCTTGAATTAATGCGATTACCCCGCCCTCGTATGCCTCAGGCGCAACGTGTCCAATAATAGTCCCATGGTTAAATCCAGAAAACCTTCCATCTGTTATCAAAGCAACCTTATTTGCTAATTTTTTCGCCACAAGTCCATCCGTTGCCATCATCACCTCGTTCATTCCAGGAGATCCCTTACATCCTTCATATCTTAAAACGACTACATCACCAGGCTTTATCCTATCGGTCATAATTGCATCATAGGCATCTTCTTCAAGATTAAAAACTTTAGCTTTTCCCATGAATTTGAGCATTTCTTGCGGTACTCCTGTTGCTCTGCATACTGCGCCATCCGGTGCAATATTTCCTTTCAAAACCCGAAGTCCCGGCATGTTTTCAAATGGTTTATCCAATGTCTTTATCACATCTTCATTTACTACGGACACATGCTTTAAATATTCCCGCCATGTATAACCACTCATAGTTGGAACATCCAGATAGAGCTTACTCTCCAGTCTCTTCATAACTGCCGGAACACCACCTGCATTATGCAGGTTAATAACGCTTAAATTCCCGCTCGGAATTACACCTACCAAGCACTTAATTTCATTTGCAATCCTATCGAAATCATCCACCGTGACCCCTAATCCTAACTCGTTAGAATATGCCAAAATGTGTAAAACGGCATTGGTGGAACCGGCAATTGCCATATCTAACATAATAGCATTTAAAATTACTTCTTTAGAAATTAGCTGTGCTGGTTTTCTTCCTTTAATTGCTATATCTACAATTGCGCGTCCGGCTTCTACACATTTTCTTAATTTAATACTATCTCCTGCCGGTATTGTGGCTGTTCCTGGTAAAACCAGATTCAGCGCTTCTCCTAAAATCTGCATCGTATTAGCCGTACCCATGGAAGGGCATGCTCCAAACGATGGACAAACATGCTCTTCAAACATATTTACAACTTCTTCATCCCTCCGGATTGTCGCAATGTCCATCTCCGCCTGGACGATTTTCTTGCCATGACACTCTCCCTGATACATAGAACCACCCGTCACAACGATGACCGGAAGATTCATTCGAATTGCTGCTAGATATGCTCCGGCAATGATATTATCACAAGTTGCAAGGATCACCAAAGCATCAAATTTCTGGACTTTGCATACCATTTCTACTGACATGGCCACAATGTCCCTGGCGACTAATTCATACCTCAGCCCATCCGAACCTATAGCGACGTTTCCGCAAGTGGCAGGAACGCCAAATTCCATAGGAACACCATTATTCATCCAAATACCCTGTTTCACTGAATCAGCTAATCTTCTCAGATGACCAGTGCCTGGAGAAGCCTCAAAAAAAGTATTGGCAATTCCAATATGCGGTTTTGTCCTAATATCCTTATCCTCATAACCGGCCGCTTTATAAATAACCCTTCTGTTAGCTGCACCTGGACCATTCCAGTAAGACCTGTCATTGATATCCCTATTTTCATAATCTTTATATATCATGTTATTAATCCCTTTCTATGTTGCTTATTTAGAAAGTGGCTGAAAAACATGAGTTTCAAGGGTATGACATGCGCAATGCAGCCGACCAACTCAATTGTCAAGGCCATGCCTTCCAAGTCTACTTTTCACTATAATATAAATTGCTACAAAGATTAATTATAAGAAACTACGATTTATGACGATCCTCCCGGGAAGCGAAACCACAAATTCGTCATCCCAATCTCCCTGCAATAGCTTTGCTAAAAGGCGCAGCGAACCCTTCCGTTCTTCACATTCAACTTTAAGATACTTTGCCACTTGCCGCGTATACTCTGTCAACTCTTCATGACAGCCTACTCCGGTATCAATAAAGACCACTCGCTGATAATGTTTATATTGGGCATCAATCATCCATTGGGCATTTTCTTCTCCGTAAGTTTCCGCATAACACTTAAACTCAGCCAATGGTTCAGCTCCCTGATCGATCCAGCCCTTGCTCAAATAAATCGAAGCCGGAAATTGCTCGAACTCTTTATCATAAATTTCCCTGGCTCCCATCAAAATACTTATACAATCATGCACTCTGGGGATCACGAGCGTATGCCGTTCCGAATTAAGGTTAACAACGCCGTTAGAACATAGGCCGTAACCAAACAACAACGTGTCATGATCGTAATCGGCATTGATACGCTCTTGAAGTTCAGATTGCAATTTCTGCGGGGTCCTATGCAGGGCATAAGGCAATAGTTCCAACTCAATTTCCGGGGGGAGGATTGCGCGTATTTCATCAGCCATTGTATAACAAGCGAAGATTTTAGCTTTCATCGTTCCTCCTTCCACCATGGACGACCGATTGCAGCAACCTTAAGGCGCGTCTGCTCAGGCTCCAGGTGCATTCCAAAATCTATAGTTTGAAACGTTCAGCCAATTTTCATTTTACCAGCCCAGCAAAGGCAATGGGCCCTCCTTTCCAAACGAGCCGCTGAAAACAGTCGGATTATAAACCAGGCTAAGCAGAGTCTATCAGTGCTTAGCCTGGTTTACGCTTCAATTTGCCTAAGAAAATGCATACTTGCCCTTTGTTTTCGGGTTCATGGCTGCCGGCTTCTAGCGGATTTTCAGCCAAATAGTCTTCATTTCAGTATACTGCCGGCTGGCCCAAAGGGACTTATCTCTGCCAATAAATCCTGACTGTTTGAATCCGCCAAAGGGAGTGCCAAAATCTCCTTCAGAAAAACAATTAACTGAAATTGTGCCTGCTTGAATTGCTCTGGACAGCCTATGAACTTGATTGACGTCATTGGACCAGATTGAGGCATGAAGACCATATTCCGTATCATTAGCCATCCGGATGGCTTCCTCTTCATCGCTAAAGGTCATCACTGCCAAAACCGGTCCGAAGATTTCCTCCTTGGCAATCGTCATCTCTGAAGTAACATTGTCAAAAATCGTGGGTTCGATAAAGTATCCTCCTGTTTCCGGCAATATTTGACGTCCCCCGCAGACAAGAGTTGCTCCTTCGGCTTTCGCAGTTTCAATATAGGCGAGGACCTTTTCCATATGAGGTTTTTCGATCATTGAACCTAAACGGAATTGAGGATCTAAAGGATCTCCCACTGTCCAAGCCTTCGTTTTTTCAAGGACCGCCTCTAATAGGGCGTTCTTAATGTCTTTATGCACAAGCAAGCGGGAGTTAGCGCTGCAATTTTCCCCCATATTCCAAAATGCGGCTTGAACGATTCCCTCCGCAGCGGTATCCAGATCTTTAACATCAGGCATAACGATACAAGGATTTTTGCCCCCTAACTCAAGCAGAACACGTTTTAGATTTGATTTGCCGGAATACTCCAGCAAAGTGCGTCCTACCGCCGTTGAGCCGGTAAAAGTCAGCAAATTGACATCAGGATGCGTAGCGATAGCCTCACCGACCACTGCTCCGGAGCCGGTGACGACATTTAAAACCCCCTGGGGCAGTCCCGCTGCCATGGCTAATTCAGCGATCCTCAGCATGGTTAAGGTAGTAAGTTTTGAGGGCTTAACCACAACGCTGTTACCGCTCGCTAAAATAGGTCCCAGTTTCCAGGCCGCCATCAACATCGGAAAATTCCAAGGCAGTATAGCCCCCACAACCCCTATGGGTTCCCGTACAATCATACTTACAATATCCTGACCGGATGCCGTGATCTGATCCTCAAGTTTATCCGCGGCTTCCCCATACCAGGCAATACACTCCGCAGTTTCATAGACATCGGTTTCGGCAATATCTGAAATGGGCCTGCCGCTGTCTAAGGTTTCCATAACGGCCAGTTCGTCCTTGTGTTCAATAATGAGATCGCGCATTTTTTCCAGAACCTTTTTTCTTTCGGAAGGAGCCAACCCGGACCACCGTTTGTCCTTAAAGGCTCTGCGGGCAGCCTTAACAGCCAGATCAACATCTTCTTCATTGCAGGAAGTAATTTCCGTCAATTTCTCACCGGTAGCCGGATTGTAAGTACTGAAGGTTTTGCCGGATACGGAGTTTACCATTTTCCCGTCAATGAGAGCCATTGTCGGATATTCAATGGTTTGGGCAATTTTATGATAGTCATCTTTACTCAATAAGCCCATAAATATCTCTCCTTTTCGCCTAAGCTTTGATCTTACAGAAGACCCATCTTTTTCAGTATTTTTTCTAAAAAGTATTGCCAGCATCATTTTTATTTTCCCGATATTAAAGATGCTGGCAATTTTATAGAAATTAGAAGGAGGAACTTTGTAATAATATCGACCAATTAAAGAACACCCAGGTTTTTCAGTATTTGAACCAATTTTTCGTCTTCCTCAGGGGTTAAAGGCAGTCTCGGCAGGCGACTTGGCCCGGCGGCATGCCCAATTTTATTAACCGCAGCCTTAACGACCTGGACAAGTTTCCCGGAATTTTCAATAAAACTTAACAAGGGCAATATTTTCTGATTAAGCTCCTTAGCTTTCTGAATTTCTCCAGCTTCAACCAGATCAAACAATTGCTGCGACAGGCCGGGAATTATATTGCCGCACACCGCAATCCAGCCAACCGCACCTGCCAGAAATGCCTCGAAGGCAATATCGTCAGTGCCGTTAAAGACTTTCATCCGACCGTCCGTGAGATTGATAATCTCTTTAACTCTTCTGATTTCCATGGAAGCATCTTTAATATAAGCCATATTTTTGAGCTGAGCTATCTTGGCCAGCAGCTCCGCTTTCATATCAATACCGCTCGTGAAGGGGTTGTTATACACCATGACCGGGATATCTACCGCTTCGGAAATCATTTTGAAAAATTCATAGATTTCATTTTCAGCAGGTTTACAGTAATAGGGATTAATGATCAAAGCTCCATCCGCACCAAGTTCCTTAGCATTTTGCGTATACTCTATCACTTCTTTGGTCGTCTCCGCCGCGGTCCCAAGCAACACCGGAACTCTGCCCTTTACATGCTCGACGGCAATTTTCGCCACTCTGAATCTTTCTTCCCGGGAGAGACTGACAAACTCACCGGTACTGCCCAGAGGGCAAAGACCTGCTATTCCTTCACTGATTTGCCAGTCAATATTCTCGCGAATTCCGTTTTCATCAATCTCCTGCTCTTTGGTCATAGGGGTGATCATTACAGTGAAACTGCCGCGGAAATCCTTCATTTTTATTTGCACACTCCTTTTATTTAAAATAGTTTCCATTACCTTTGAGTCGTTATCATCGTTCATTTGCCGGAGTCGTCGGAATCACCGGAATTGCCGGCATTTTTCGCCTGCCTCAAAGGGGTATCCCGCTAAACATAACCTCAATTGCTACCCCAGCAGCGGGAGATTCAGCTTTGTTAAAATATCCTTCAGGGTCTGATCTTCTTCAGGTGTTAACCCTAAACGGGGATGGCGGGCGGGGCCTCCGGCCTGGCCGAGAATATCCATGGCACGTTTAATAATTTGGACATATTTTCCCGACCCTTCGAGGAATTTACAAAGCGGTAAAATTTGATCGTTAATTGCCCAAGCTTCGTCAATGTCACCGTTCTGGAAATAATTGAACATATCTGTCACGAGTTTGGGCACGACATTCCCGGCAACAGAAATCCATCCCGTCGCCCCGACAAAATACGATTCCATCACTAATTCTTCTGAGCCGCAAAAAACCTCGAAAGCGCCCTTGGCGTTCCGGGCCAGGTCTCTGGCTTTACCTATTTCCCCGCTTGATTCTTTAATAAATTTAACATTTTCACACTCTCTGCCGATTTTCAGCATTAATTCAGTGCTCATGTTAATTCCGGATGTAAACGGATTGTTGTACAACATTATCGGCATAGCGACGGCATCTGAAATTTGCTTGTAGTGGAAATAGATTTCATTTTCCTTTGGTTTTCCGTAGTAGGGATTGATGATTAAGGCACAGTCCGCACCGTGGGCTTGAGCCTGTTTGGTGTATTCAAGGGCTTCTTTGGTTGTTTCCGCCGACGTTCCTACGATAACAGGAATCCGGCCCTTTACTTCTTGCATGACGGCTTCAACCATTTGGAATCTCTCTTCTTTTGATAAACTTACGAATTCCCCTGTACTTCCACTGATTACAATTCCGGCAACACCTTGCTTAATAAAGAAGTTGACATTGTTTCTTAAACCTGCCCAGTCAATTTCCTGTGCCTCAGTCATTGGTGTAATGAGTACGCTAAAAGCCCCGCGAATTTTGGACATAAGATAGCCTCCTTTGTTTTTGGCACGTATTCCCCGCCGCCTGATCATTATTAAGCGGACACTTTTTCATCAGCAAAACGGCTGAGCTTGAGCGGCTCTATCGTAATTTCGGTCGTTTCCCCGCAAATTAACTGGCTCATAATCTTTCCGGTGATGAGCGATAAGCCGATTCCGTCACCTTCATGACCGGCCGCTACATAAAAACCGGGAACATCGGTCTGGGAAACAATCGGCATATGGTCGGGTGTATAGGGTCTTAAACCGGCATAGGAGCGGATAACATTAATGTCTCTCATCACTGGGAAAAAGCGAACAGCACGCTGTGCCAAAGCCTTCAGCACCGGATTGTGGCAGGTGATATCCAGGCCCACAAAGCGGCGGCTGCTGCCAATCAGAAAGTTATTGGCATGGGTCGGTTCAAACACAAAGGCAATACCGTATTCAACCATCTCCGGCGGAACATTTCTCTGATAATTATTTCCTTCAAATTTAGCCATGAGATAGCCAAACTCAACAACCTTACGCCTGGCCACAGGGAATGTTCTTTCCGCAACCAGGATCTGACCTTGTCTGGGTTTGACCGGAATATTGAGATTAACCATGGCCCCTATTTCCGGAGCCCATATCCCGGCGGCATTAACAACATTTTTAGTCAATAGTTCTCCCTTATCGGTAATTATCTTAGCAACACTGCCGTCTGAATTCAGTCCAATACCGGTTACCGTGGTATAGGTTAAAATTTCAGCCCCCAGTTTCTTAGCTCCATATATTAAGCCAAAGGCTAAGGCCATCGGATCAAGTGACCCGTCGCACTGAGTCTCCAAGCCGCCGATAATATCCTTAGCCAGCTTGGGCTCATCCTCATGAACTTCGTATTGATCCATAATTCTTACAGGCAGCCCTTGTTCTTGCTGTTTTCGGCAAAACTCCTGGGCAACTTCCATTTCTTGTTCGCTCTCAATAACCAGCAAACTTCCTTTTCTGGTCCAGTGCATATCATAATCAATTTCCTGGGCAAGACCCGGAAACATATCCTGGCTTAGCTTGGCCAGACTGGCGTCATAGCCGGGAAGTTTATCATGGATCAACACATTGCCGTCACACTTGCTTGAAGTCCCTTGGGCAATATCCCCTTTTTCAACCATGATCACTTTCAAGTTTTTCTTTGCCAAATAATATGTAACGGCTGATCCGATAACTCCTCCGCCTATTATTACAACATCAGCACTGCTAGACATGGGCAGCACCACCCAGCACACCAAATAAAACTGGTTTTACAGGCGGTCTGTCCGTTCCCATCTTAATTTCCTCCGGCTTCATTCCTGTTTCCGCCGCTAAGATACGGGCAACGAGCTTTTGACAAGTTCTCCCCTGGCAGGGGCCCATTCCTGCGCGGGTTCTCCGTTTTATGCCGGTGACTGTGCGGGCTCCCTGTCTTATGGCTTCCCGTATTTCTTCATCCGATATTTCTTCACATCTGCAAACCAGGAGCTCAGTGTCCTTCATTGTTCTTCCCCCCTTAAAGGTTAATTGCCTATAATTTGAGGCTTGGCTTCACAAACTCGCTCTCCCACAATTCCTTCATCATTTGTCTGCCCTGATCTACGCCAGGGTTGAATTGTATCGGCGCCTGCTCCCTTTCCTGGCGGACTTTAGCGACAGCTTGTTGCAGCAGAAGATCGACAGAACCTGCTCCTTTGCCGGCTTGTTTGGCAATGGCCAAACCGGCAACAGTTCCCTGGGCCATGGCAATTTTTCCGCTCTCAATCCCCGTAATATTTCCAGCCACGAAAAGGCCGGGAAGAGGCGTCTCCATCCATTCCGCATGAAGCGGAATATGTCCGCCCAGTTCCGGAACAAATTGGAAGGGGCATCCGGCAATTGCGGTAAGTTCCGCCAGGGGATATAACCCTCCGGCAATGCAGACAAAATCTGCTTCATAAATCTTTCCGGAACCCGGAACAATCCCTCCGGCAGGGTCAATATCAACTACGCGCACCCCTTCCACCTGGTTCCTCCCAAGGATTTCCACAGCAGCTTTGCGCAGTTGTAAAGGAGTGCCGCTGATTTTCATACCGCCTTTGGGATAGAAGTTCAAGGCAATTTTTCTGAACAAGCCGATTTTCATAAAAACGCTTCCCCAACGAAGCAAAAACGAAGGAGCAAGATGGGCCGCACTTAAGAGGGATTTGAGCACTTCTTCCGGTTCGCCTGCCTCTTGGCTGATTGGACTTTTTTCCGGCAGGACGATCCGCTCCACTTTGATGCCGGCCATCTGTAATTCAGTCAAAATGGCAAAAGCCAAAATGTTTGCTCCGATAATGATTCCTTTGCTCCCGACTTGAACGCGATGGACATTCGTCATGACTTGTGCGGCCCCGATGGACATAACCCCAGGCAGAGTCCACCCGGGGACCGGGATGGGATATTCCGCGGACCCCGTTGCAACAAGGACATAAGATGCCGTCAGCGTTCCCGCAGTTGTATGCACCTGCCAGAGAGAGTCATCCTTTGCCAAATTAAAAACCGAAACTCCACAGCGGATATCAATCGCTAAAGCTTTAGCCTTCTCCCGCAGGCGCTCCGCTTCTTTAAGCCCATTCCACCACTTACCGGAAGGTTCTTGATAAAGCTGGCCAAGCAGCCTGCCCCCAGGTCTGAAAAATTCATCCAGGACGGTAACTTTCAAACCAAAATCCGCACAAGCAATGGCCCCTGCCAAGCCGGCAGGTCCTGCCC
Organism: Candidatus Desulfosporosinus nitrosoreducens; assembly: GCF_030954495.1. Lineage (GTDB taxonomy): Bacteria > Bacillota > Desulfitobacteriia > Desulfitobacteriales > Desulfitobacteriaceae > Desulfosporosinus > Desulfosporosinus nitrosoreducens. The sequence goes on from NZ_JAVHUW010000064.1 coordinate 59,605, forward strand.
CGATGATAATTACATTACTCATTGTCATCTTCCATCCTCTTAATAGCGTTAGGAAGCTGCTTACCGCTTTCAACCACCATGCCCCGTTTAACTACTGTCAGGCAGGCTCTTATATTGGGTTGCCCGTTAACCGTTACACGGCATTCCAGGCAATGGCCGATGTTGCAGTAAATCCCGCGGGGTTTTCCGCTCACCTCATGCACCCGCAGCGTTCTAACCCCATTTGCCAGCAGTGCGGCGGCAATTGTTTCATTTTCATAAGCCTGATATTTCTTGCCGTCAAATTGAAATGAAATGGCTTTACGTTCCGGTAGTTTTCCCAGGATGGGATGGTCCAGTAATCTCGTCACCTTTTTCCCCCCTTTATATTTTCATTAAACTACCATACAAAATCATGCCCACTTATAATGAGGGCATATCTATCTCGGCAAACCTGCAGAAGTCAATTCTCCATATCTAAATATTCTGTCTTTTCTTAAACCTCAAATTTCCCTACCAGGCCCATCAGCCTTTCCCCGAGCTTGGCCAGTTCCTCAGCCGCTTTGCCGATAGATTCCATCGTCGCCTGCTGCTCCTCTGAAGCGGCGGAAGCCTCTTGGGTGCTATTTTCAGCTTCACCCGCTATACCGGCAATATTGTCCACAGCTTGAACAACCTGAGAAATTCCGGCAGCCATTTGTTGAGTAGCCGTGGATACCTGATGCATCTGACCGACCACTACGTTGATTTCCGCAACAATCATATGAAACGCCGAACCGGTCAAATTCACGGTTTCAACTCCTGCCGCAACTTCGTGCTTGCCTTTTTCCATTCCTTGTACGACACGTTCAGTCTCTCTTTGCATATCTCCAATCAACAAGGCGATTTGCTGGGCCGAAGCAGAAGATTGTTCCGCAAGCTTCCTTACCTCTTCAGCGACAACAGCGAACCCCCGTCCCTGTTCCCCTGCCCGCGCCGCTTCGATGGCGGCGTTTAAGGCCAACAAATTAGTTTGATCGGCAATTCCTTTAATAACATCGACAATTCGCCCGATTTTCAACGATCGTTCACCCAACAACGCTACCGCGGCGGCCGTTTGCACCGTGACCTCCCTGATTTCTTCAATTTTCCGCACAGCGTTTTCAGCCTGAACTACCCCTGATTCGGCAACCCGGACCACTTTCTCACTGCTCTGGCTGACATGCTCCGTATTTTCCACGACCTGGCTGGAATTCGCCGCCAGTTGCTTAATCGTTGCCCTTGTTTCCGCCACAGACTGCGCCTGGCCGATTGCCCCGCTGTCGAGTTGCCCGATCATGGCCGTAACTTGTTCACCGGCTCTGCCGGCATCCCCGGCCGAAGCCGCCAGTTCCTCACTGGCGGCGGCTAAACTGCTTGCCGTATCAATGACTTCTTTTACGATGCGGTTAAGGTCTGAGCTCATTTTATTAAAAGCCTTGGCCAATTCACCTAATTCATCATGAGACCGCACCGGTACTTGCTCGGTCAGTTTACCCCCGGCAATTTCCGTAAAGGCAACTTGTAACAGGGCCAAAGCTTTGACAAGATTCTTGGTGATAAGATAGATGATCAGACCGGTTATAATAATTGCTATCAGGGTCAGTATGATATTTATTAAGCGCGCTAAATTTTCCAGACTATCCATACGCACCTGATTCTGTGCCATCAGCTCGTCAAGGGTGTCCGTAAATTTAGTGAGGTTATCAAACACTTGATCCCTGGGGACCGAAAAGTATTCTTTCTGAGCCTGTATCACCCCTGCCGGGTCTTTTTCAAGAGTTGTTCCGTCTTTACCAAGTTTGAGACAAGTTTGATAAATCATAAAGGCGGAATTATTACCGCTTATATATTTATCAAATTGATCTTTAGCGGCAGTGAGATACTTCAGACTATCCGGATTGATGGTCATTTGGCCGATTACGTCAAAACCATTCATCACATCCCGGACATTTTCCGAATAAGTTTTAAAATATTTATCGGCTTCCTGCTGTGAATTGGATAGCAAATAGTAGGCGCCGGTACTGCTGACAGCCATTGTCTGGTAGCGGAGATTAGCGGCAGTTTTCTGGGCAGCCTGCAAATTATAGACTTCCGATCTTTGCCGGGAAACGATGCTTTGCACGATTATATTGGTAACGGCAACCGCTATAAAGAGAACTATAACCAACGAAAAGCCTAAATAGAGTTTCTTCTTAACAGTTATTTGAATCACTCCTCGTAACCAGGCTTATCCAATTGACTATTCATTTTCAGTTACTCGTACAATCCTTTCCGGTGGGCATTAAGATATCCCATGCAGAAAGAATCCTGTCCCACTAAAGCCTGCGAGGCATAGACAAATCCCATCATAGCTTTGTCCAAAGGATCTAAGATATAAGCGTCCATGCCGGCAGCCATAGTCTGAATCATAAACGCCTGGTTAAGAATCTTCCGGTTAGGCAGCCCAAAAGAAATGTTGCTTAAGCCGCAGGCGGCATGAACCCGGGGGTGTTCCTGCCGGATAAAGCGGACAGTCTCCAGAACATCGAGACCAAACTTTTCTCCGGTGCTGATGGGAGTGATCAGAGGGTCCAGGTAGATATCATCTTCCGCAACCCCTGCGGCGGTCAGATCCCTGATTAACTGACGAACAATTGTTATACGTTCCTCGGCTGAATTAGGAATACCATTATCCCCCATGCACAAAGCGATTACTTTGGCTTTATATTTCAAAACCATAGGCAATACTTTTTCAAATCGTTCTTTTTCCGCAGTAATTGAATTAACCATAGTCTGACCATTCTTGGCCGCCGCCAGCCCCGCCTCCATCGCTTCGGCCCTCGGCGTGTCAAGACAAAGCGGCGCGGACACAGCTTCCTGGACAGTGTTAACAAGCCATTCCATGGTTTCTACCTCGTTATACACCATTGTTCCGCAGTTGACATCCACATAATGGGCCCCGGCTTCAACTTGCTTTTTAGCTAAATCCTGAATAAAAGCGGCGTCTCTTTGCTCGACAGCCGGTTTAACGGCTTTCCGGCTTGTATTTATCAGTTCACCGATGATCAACATACCTTGTCCTCCTTTTTAAGATTTTCCCGAGACGCTCAAAACTCTTCCGCTCAGAAAAAACTTTTCTGCCTTACCGGCCTTAGGCATCTAATTCAATTCCATCAGCTAAGCAGCTTTAAGCACAAATCTGCCGCAGAAGCCGCGTCGGGAGCAAACCCGTCTGCCCCAATTTCATCGGCAAAGTCTTGAGAAATCGGGGCTCCGCCAACAATGCATTTTACTTTTAAGCCTTCTTCTTTGATTAATTCAATAGTATCTTTCATGCTCAACATAGTAGTGGTAAGCAGAGCGGACATAGCAAGGATATCGGGTTTATGTTCTTTTATGGCCGACACAAATTTGTCGGGGGCAACGTCTACGCCTAAGTTAATGACTTTAAAGCCGTTGCTTTCCATCATCATACCCACCAAGTTCTTACCGATATCGTGAAGGTCGCCTTTAACGGTTCCGATTAAGACATTGCCTTTGTTGGGCATATCCTTCTCGGCTATGAACGGTTTTACGATTTCAATCCCGGCTGACATAGATTTCGCACACATAAGTACCTCGGGAACGAACATATCTCCATTTTTAAAACGAACGCCTACGACATTCATGCCGCCAATTAACCCCTCGTTGATGATTTCAATGGGGTTTACTCCTTCATCTACCATGGCCTTGGTTATTTCTTTGACCTCTGCTACCTTGCCGGAAATAACACTTTGCTTCAAAGATTCAAAATTTTTCATGATATTTGTGCTCCCTTCTCATATTGGCTATTGTGTAATTTAGCCAAAATAACTTCTGTACAATTTTTCTTGAACAGACTGCCGATTATCTTGAATAGACTGCCGAAAGATGACAACAATTTGTGCCGACTTTAATTCGTCCGACAAAATCCAGACTATGCTTTTCCCACCCCTAAAACTTCCCGGGCATATCGTATGCTTTTAAGGCAGGCCTCAAGTTGTTTCTTCTGAGCTACTTCGAGGGAGTCGCCTTCCATATCCCATTCGATTTCAAACGTAATACGGTCAGTTGGCGATACTTCTTTAATTAAGCTGTAGACCTTGAGACAATCAATATCGCCATCTCCTAAGGCTACTCCGTGGAAACGCAGTCCGAACTCATCTCTGTCAAGCTTATGGTCACAAAAATGGTTGACAAAAGCATAGGGTGCGAGTTTTTCAACCGCGCTCATTGGATCTTCCAGCACACACATGGAATTAACCGTATCCACACAGGCGCCAACCAGAGGATGATTGATTTGTTTAATCAGCCAAATAACTTCATCCGCATAAGTATCGGTGTGATTTTCTACGGCAAGTTTAATCCCTTTTTTCTCAAGCAGGGGCAAGGTCGCTTTAATTTCTTCATAAATATCTGCCAGTTGTTTCATCACAAGGGGATGAAAGCAACTGCCGTACAAAGGACGGGGACGGATAACATCCAAACTAACCTTGGCAATATCCGCGCCAAGCATGGAAGCAATCTTAATCCCGTCCTCTACGCTGTCATTTATTCTGGAATCAAATTGAGAATTAAGGGAAAAATTATATTCCACATAGAGGTTATGATCCTTCATAGCCTCTCTCACTTCTTTAAGGCGCCCTTCGTCCTTGCTTTCCAAATCACACCCGGTAATGTGAAGTCCGTCTAACCCCCACTCAACCGCATTGTCCATTAATTGATTTAAGGTCATTGCTTTGGGGCGGTATTCGTTAAAATTAGCATAATTTTCACCTAATCCCCAGAGATGAAGAGTATAGGTGTGTAAGCCAAGTTTCATTTTCTTTGTCACGATTTTCCCCTCCAGAGCTGAGAAACTATCCCAGCCATTTCTTTTCTAATGCCAAGAGATCATTCAGCTTATCTTCCGGCAGGGGCGGAACCTCATGGTTTTCAATGACATAACGAGCCTTTTCGTTTAATCTTTCCGTTAAAGAGGGAAGTTTTTGTCCTTTCTGTAAGACAGAGCGATCGAATAACGTCGGTACCCAAAAATCTTTGAAATGATTGTAAGTGTGTTCATGACTAATATAGCTCTCGCCATTTCCGATTTCGTTGACTACATCAAGGGCCAGAGTTTCGTCACTGACATGAATCCCGCCCAGGATCTTTCTGACCATCCCTTGAATTTCATTGGCCAGAAGGAGAACTTCAGGACAAGTTACCGTTGCCTGATCCATCAAACCAGTGTCGTGAACAAGATTAGCTCCGCTTAAGCCGGCCATTAAACAGGATACTGCTATTTCCGCGGCTGCCTGTTGATCTACGGTTTTGGCATCGACACAACCCGCTGTGCCCCAGACAGGTATCTTAAAATAATGCAGTATATCGGTAAGACCCGCCACACTCAGGCTCATTTCCGGCGCTCCATAGGAGAAACGGGTTGTCTTCATGTCCATAATTGAGGCCACACCGCCGCTGATGAAGGGTGCGCCGGGTTTTGTAAGCTGATGAACGACCATACCGGTAAAGGCTTCCGCTAAATTCTGGGCCAGCATACCTGCTAAAGTTGCGGGCGCTGTCGCACCGGCCATGGGCATTGGATAGTAGACCAAGGGAATTCCTTTTTCCGCACAAATTTGTACTTCTTTCATGGCATTGCCATCATGGCTCAGCGGGCTTATCGGTTCCTGAATGTGGAAGATGTAGGGGTTCATTCGTAATTCTTCATAGCCACCGGCGACAATTGCCGCCATATCAATAATGTCCAATAAAGAATCTGCGTTGGTACAGCTAAAGCCTATTGGTTTTCTCATATAAAGCATCATTTGTCTGATGATTACCCGGTCGGCAACATCCCTTGGCGCATCGGCACTAAAGCAGGCATTTAATACAAAGTCTATATTAGGGCAATAATCAATAACTTTGGCCAGATCTTTACCGTCCTGACTTGTGAAAGGGCGTCTTTCGCCGCTATAAGGATCAAGGTAATCAGGGTTATCAGGGTTGCAGCCAAAGTAAACATTGTTATCTTCTAAGAATAATTTTCTTTCCCCATCCCTGTTGCAGAGAACTACCCGGGGCGGTACTGTTTTCAAAGCACGTTCTACCAGAAATGCCGGAATTCTTACCCTGTTTTTCGGGCCCACGAGAGCGCCGTGATCAGCGAGGAGTTGGAGGATTTCCTTACTGTCGACATTCATTCCTGTTCTTTCCAGAATCTCCAGGGCGGCTAAATAGATTGCTTTGATCTGATCGTCAGACAATACACGCATTTGGGGTGTGGCAAATTGTGTAAAATTTGATCTCATGTTTGACCTCTCCTTAATTTTTTTCTATTTAAAAATTTATTTTTACATATGGAAAATATTCTTCATTGATTTATTTATTCCTGCTAACCTGAAAAATTAATTTCAAAATTTTTCGGCATTAGTCACTGTGATTTGCCAACAGCGTTTTCCATAAGCAATACGATTCAGTCTTGTTAATTACTGCCCATGTCTGGTTACTTTTGTTTCAGTCTGCATCTTTTAAACAATCCCCAGATAAGACTTCCGGACATGTTCATTTTTCAATAATTCAGAACTCGAACCTTCCAGACTAATTTGCCCTTGCTCCAATACATAAGCTCTATCAACAATCTTCAAAGTCGTATTAACGTTCTGCTCAACCAACAAAACCGTAACTCCCCTCTTGGTTAATTCTTTTAAGGTTTCGAATACTGCTAATACTAACTTGGGAGCAAGACCTAAGGAAGGTTCATCAACTAACATAAGTTTAGGACTAGACATTAACCCCCTGGCTATAGCCAGCATCTTGCGCTCGCCGCCGCTTAAAGTACCTGCACTTTGCTTTTTGCGCTCAGCTAACCTGGGGAATAGTTCCAAGACATCTTTAAGTATCGCTTTGGCTTTTCCTTTGTCACGAATGCTGTAGGCGCCCAAAGAGAGATTTTCATAAACGGTCATACCAGAAAAAAGGCAGCCATCATCCGTCACAAAACTGATTCCCAGCCTGGTTATCTGCTGGGGCTGTTTGGCATCAATTCTTTGTCCCATATAGACTATTTCGCCTGCCGTCGGCTTGACGAGTCCCGCAATCGTCCGCAATGTTGTCGTTTTTCCCACACCGTTCGGGCCGATTAAGGCCACGAACTCGCCTTGATCTACAGAAAGGGAAATATCCCACAATACTCCCAGCTTACCGTATCCGGCATTAACCTTGCTCAATTTCAGCATTTAATCAACTCCTACCAGGAAGTTAGTACAGAAGACGTCAGCAATAACACTTAAAACACCGCCATAGATTAATGAACTAGCTCCTCTCCCAAGTAAGCTTCCTTGACTTTAGGATTATCTTTTATCTCAGCAGTAGTTCCTTCAGCTATTTTTTTACCAAACTGAAGAACCGCAATACGATCACATACTTCCATGATAAACTTCATAACATGCTCAATCGAAATTATCGTTACTCCGCCATCTCTAATACGTTTAATTAACTCGATGAATTCCGGCAGTTCTGACGGCGTTAAGCCGGCAGCCACTTCATCAAGCAGTAATAGTTCGCAATTCGTAGCCAAGGCCCGGGCTAACTCCAGTCGTTTCAATTGCATGGTATTCAAATTTTCAGCTATCATTTGTTTGGGCATCGTAAAGCCTACAAAATCCAGCAGTTCTTGCACACTTTTGGAAGATTTTTGCTGCTTTCCCCTCCCAAAGGTTAAAGCAACTTTAACATTTTCCTCTGCGCTGAGTTTGGCAAATGATCTGACGATTTGAAATGTCCTGGCTATCCCTTTATGACAAAGCTGGTGGGAAGACAGTCCGACAATGTTCTGACCTTTAAAGGTCACCGTCCCTTTTTCCGGCTTGTAAAAACCGGATATGCAATTCAAAAAAGTAGTTTTGCCTGCCCCGTTCGGTCCAATTAAGCCAAAAATCTCACCCTGATTAATTGCTAACGACACATTATCGACTGCAACCAATCCACCGAAGCGTTTTCCCACGCCTTCTGCTGTCAAGATCATAGACACACCTACCTTCCCTTCTGGTTTAGGTCAAACGTTTTGTCAGGTGCCCGGTTGTTGCCGGGCACCCGACTATTAAATTTCCGCTTAGTTTTTGACCTTCAGCGGTGCTTGCTTTAAGTCATCCGGCCAAACCACTTGCGGTTTTCCTGAAGAATACTGGAAGACAGGGAAAATGTATTTTCCTTCCCCGACCACCGGGTCCGGAAGAGATTTTTGATCATACTCTATGGATTTGAATAATATACCATTTGTGTATTTTTCTTGTCCGGTGAATAACTTATCCTGAGCGAATTTATAAAGATTGGCACTGGTGAGCTCGCCGTTTTGTTTCAAGCAATCGTTAGCTACCTGAATAAAGAAATTTGTATAATCATAAACTTGTCCGCCTGCCGCCGCGGAAGGATCAAAGCCATATTTAGCCTTAAAGTCAGCCTCGAACTTCTGGGCTTTGTCCGTAACAAACAAGGGACGGTTATCTAAAACATAGTCCGAGGCACTGCCTGTTAAACTGTACATATCGGCGTTTTCACTCAATGCGTCGGCAATGATCAGGCTTTGCAACTTCTGATCCTGGGCCTGCTTTAAGAATGCTGCCATGGAAGGCGGAGAACCGATGGTGCCTGCAATCAGGGAAACGTCTTCACTCTTAAATTTAGTCAGGATTGAGTTAAAATCCGTTTCACCTAATTTGAAATACTGCTGATCCACTACATCCCAACCGGCGGCCTTAAACTCATCAGCAAGGCTTTTCCCAAGGCTTGTGGCCCAGTCGGTCTGCTCACCATAGATAGCCATTTTCTGATTCCTTGGTTTGAAATCACCGTTCTTAATTGCATTTTGGATAGTGTCGGTATAGGCCACGGTCATTTTACTTGATTCGGCCCATCCTTTGGTAATCCAATAATGGTATTTGGGATTGGATAGCCATTTTTGATTAATTGTATCTGCGCCACCCAAGGGGAAGAAGTGCGGTATTTGATATTTAGCCACCACGTCCATGAGCGCTACAGCAACTGAACTATTCCAGTTCAGCATACCCACTTGAATGTGATCCCGCTGAATTGCCTGCTCGTAGGCGGCAACGCCTTTGACCGGATCGGATTGGTCATCGATCCAAACCAGCTTCACCTGATAATCGCCAATCTTGTCACCGACTTGATCAAAAGCCATCTGACAGGCATCCTTGAATTCCATACCAACCTTGGAATAAGGTCCCGTAAGCGGAAGATCGACACCAATGGTTAGAGTTTTCGCCGCATTGCTGCTGCTGTTTGTCGAACTTGATGAGCAACCAGTCAAGATTGAAGTCACCATTAAGCCCGCCACCAAAACGAGAGACGTCAGTTTCAGATGCTTTTTCATTTTACTCCTCCTTTTTTGTAAGTAAGTTGGCTTCTCTTTGGGATATGGTATTTTAGTACAGAGTTAAAATAATTTAATGTTCACCCCCCATTCTTTTCTCAAAACACAGCATTGGTTAATTATTGATTTCCCTAAGGAGAAATCACCCTATAAGTTGTTGTTTTTTTAATTTTGTATTTCGAACAAAATCTTTAACTTTTTCCGCCAGACTAGCAATTCCGCCTGGGAAATAAATCATTACCAGAATAAGCAGCAGACCATAGATTACAAACTTCCACTCCATTAGGCCGTTGAGGTAGGAAAAAACCGGTTCTATAATAAACGCCGCCAACAATGGGCCCCATATGCTGCCTCTCCCGCCGATATAGGCAATCACCAGTATCTCTAAGGTATGAGTAGTCGCCATAACATCCGGGGTTAGAATACCTGTGAAGTGCGCATAAAACCCTCCAACTAAGCCTGCGATAAAACAGGAGATTGTAAAATTAAGCACCTTGTATTTTAAAGGATTTACCCCCGAAGCACGGGCCGCCTCGGCGTCTTGCCCCAAAGCTTTAAAAGCCAGGCCAAATCTGGATTTGGTAACCAATCTTAAAACGATGAAAGTAATAACGCAAATGACTAAAATGACGTAGAAATAAGGTTTGGACCAGGCCGTTTGAAAAAACAAATCCACATTGAGCCCAAGGGCTCCCCGGGTAAAATTTTGAAGGGTATTCGCCATAGCCATGAGTACTAAGCCGACAAACCAGGCCAGGATGGCTGCAAATAAACCGTTCATACGCAGGGAGAGCAAACCAATAATCATTCCAACCAGCATTGCCAGCAAAGCGCCTGCTATGATTCCCAGCCAGGGAGAAACACCAAGGTCAGTTAGGAGGAGAGCTGACGTATAACCGCCTAAACCCATAAGTCCGGCATATCCCCAATTCGCAACGTCGATAAAGCCTGCGGATAAATCAAATCCCATAGCCAAGGTACCGTACATGAGACTTACAACTAATAAATTAATGATGTACTCTTCTCCGATAATGTAAGGAGCAAGTGCCAGTAACGCAAACATAACTACACTAAGCAAAGACAGTCCCATCTTTTTCAGAACCGCATCCACACCGCAAAGTTTAGTATAAATTCCGGATAGCTTCGTCATTATATCGCCTCACCTATACTTTTAAAGTTTTTCCGAACAAGCCGGTTGGTTTAATTAATAAAACCAGAATAATTACGGAAAGGAGAATTACATCCTGCCAGCCTGTCCCCAGATAATAGGCGGCCAGCGTTTCAATAATCGCAACCATAAATCCGCCGACAACAGTTGCTTCAACATTGCCTAACCCGACCAAAATTACTACAAACCAAGACTTATACAAGGGAGTTAAACCCATGAACGGATAAGCGGGAATGAGCGATAACAATACGGCTCCGGCGATCGCCGCCAACATACTGCTCAGGGCAAACGTCAAGGTGTGTATTTTATTGAGTTCTATGCCCATTAACATGGCACCGGTTTCATGTTCTGAAACAGCCAGGATTGCATTGCCCGTCCTAGTCTTTTTCAAAAAGAGCCAGAAGGCGCCGACAGTACCCATGGCAATTATGAAGCCAAACAGTTGGTCGAACGTAACATTAGTGCCAAAAATCCCTATGCCTCCCTTCCAGAGCTGAGTCACTCCTTTAAAGTTAGGGCCTAGCAAAACCTGAGCCAGATTTTGCATTATGATCGACAAACCGGCTGTCAGCATAAAGGTGTTCACGATCCAATCACCCTTGGATCGTTTCCTCAAAGGTTGTAACGTAAGTTTTTCAGCAATAGCGCCAATCAGAAAACCACCTATAGCCGCAATAATTATGCAGACAACCGGGGGCAAACCAAACGTCACACTGGCGAAATACATCAAGTAAGCCCCTACCATGTAAAACTCTCCATGCGCAAAATTCGGGATTTTCATTACTCCGAAGACTAAGGAAAGGCCCATTGCCATTAAGACATAAATACCTCCTCTTAATACCGCCCCTAGCAACAAATTCATAAATATCATTAGTTAACCCCCTTATTAGACCAATTAATTAAACTATCTGCTTTGTGCTTTACTACATGTCATAGATTCACTTCCTTTGATCAGATAATCCTCAGCCAGGAAATTTAGCCCTAACTGAGCAAAGCGCCCGGAATATTTCAATTCGAACCTTCGCTCTTGGTGCACTTAATTGATACAACCTAATGACTTTTACCTACTTCAAAATCGCTGTTTCAATCTCTTTTGAGGCCAAGTATGCCTTGAGCCGGGTAAGGACTTTGGGCGATAGCTCGGGCTGACAATATTGAGCTAACATCTCTTCCTTTTTGCTATTAATCTTATTAAGCAACTCTTGTTCAGGAGTGGCGCCTTCAGGCAGGGACCCTTTGAGACTGATAAAAGGTGTATAGGTTTCCTCCTTGCTAAGTCGCCTTGTCTGATCATCTAAAGAATATCCGGCTCCATGGCCAAAGGATTTTATCAGCTTAACCCCTAAGGACCCTTGAGCCGTATTCAGCCCTTGAAGAAGCCGCTTTACCATGCCTAAAATTTCCAGATCAACTATAAATTTTTCATAGGACATCGCCCCATGACTATCTAAAGTCCCCGCACTGTGAATAATCAAATTAGTCTGCTCCTGGCAGGCAACCAAAATATCCAGCATACTTTCGTAGCCGCTTTGTACCGATAAGCTTTTAGCATCGTTTTCTGTCCCCCCGCCCCGATAGGGTATGCCATATTCTTTCGCCAGACGGGCTCCGTAGGCGACACATATCGCCCTTTCAGGCGAACCATCTGCAATCCCGCCAGTCCTCATATCGGCCGCAGTGGACTGCATGCCGTACATAACCGGAGTTCCTTCCCTTATCATCTGAGCTACAGTAATACCGGCCAGGATTTCCGCATTGGATAAGGCAAGGGTTCCCGCGATGGTTATCGGTCCGGTAGTTCCTGCCATTACTGCCGGCGTAATAATTACCGGCTGACCGTATTCAGCAAAGAGCAGCAGTGTGTCTAAAGTATCTTTATCAAACTGCAAGGGACTTGTACTATTTAAGATCGCCAAAATCCTCGGTGCAGTCATTAGACTTTCTCTTCCGAAAACAATATCCAACATGTCCAGAACAATATTGACCTCTTCCGCCCCGCCGGCCCCTCCCATCAGGCATTTATCGGAATAAGCCAAGGTGGCGAACAACATAGACGGATAACCGTGACGCGAGCCGATATCGGCCGGTTGGACAAGAATTCCTCCATTAATATTAAAAAAAGGGCATTGTTGAATCAGCTTTAGAAAATTTAAGTAATCATCAAACTTAGCCTTTCTTCTCATACCCTTTTGATCAATAATAATAGGAGCCCCGTAGCCCGCAGCAAATTCTGTTGTTTCACCCCCAAGCAGAATATTGTATTGAGGATTTCTGGCATAAACAGAAAAAACCGCAGGTGCTTTCTTTATCCATTCCTCTACTTGGCTGGGAGAAAAAAAAGCTGTTTCTCCGTTCACCTTAACACCCTTTTTTTTAAGCATGCTCAGAATTTGTGGATGGAAAAACCTTACCCCGGTGGTTTCTAATATTTGAAGTGATGCCTCATGAATTTTTGCTAATTCTTGATTCAAAGACAGCAACCTCCTTGAAATTATTATTGCTTTAAATCAGTTTAAGTTTATCTGCCGATATTTTAGTAACCCCTTAAAAAGAAATGTTTTTCTGGCATTAATCTAAACGTTAACAAACAACTTTTAAGATAATGTTAAAAAAACTATCCAATACTTAGAAATAATTTATCGCTGAGCAGTATAGACTTAGGCTAAGCTGTTTCTTATTTCACACATATATAATATTATTTACAATAGGAAAAATTGGAGGTAAAAAAATTAAATATTTAGATAATTAAATATTTTGCTTAAATGTCCATAAACTTCAGGCAAACTGCTTGCTTATTATCTCCCCCATTAAATAACCGGGTACACATTAACTTTAAAGGGGCCAACTGGTGGAAGTAGCGTTTTAGTAAAAACAACGTCAATATTGCTTACTAATTAAAAACAAAAAAGCAGACGCACTCACCATTACCAATATTTTTCAAACTGTGTGGGACATAAGAATCAATATAAAGAGCATCCCCCTCTTCCAAAATATAAGGTTCTTTTTCAAGAGTAACCTTCAGCCTGCCTTTAATGACAATCCCCAGTTCCTCTTCCGAATGACCTCTGGAAATATCCTCCGCACCAGGCCGTAAGGTTAGCCAAAGACCCTTAATTTTTCTAAAACCTTGGGTTCCAAACTCATGTCTTAAGCCATCATCTGCCTTGGGAAACATTGACATACGTTCATTTTTCCTGATCACCGGCCGTCTGTCTGTTGAGGCTTGTACCAACTCGACTAAATCAACTTGAAGCGCTCTGCAAATTCCCAACAATGCGCTGAATGCCGGACTTGTCAATCCACGCTCGACCTTGCTGATAAATCCGATAGATAGTCCCGATCTGTCAGCTAAGTCCTGCAGAGTCATACTGCGTTGTTTTCTTACCGTTTTTATCCTTTCTCCTAAAAGCTCGTCGCTCATAACCATGTCTTCCGGTCCATTTTTGATAATGTTCATGAATAGTTCTTTCCCTTTTTATCCTAAAATTAACAATTAATTAGTTCCGGATCGACCCCAATATCCATTAAGTACTGTCGAAGTTTTAATTTGGTCTCCCCTGGAAATCGCGGCGGAGAATAACTTTCCAGCATCTTCTGCATCTTCTTGTGTATATTTTCTTTCAGGCATTCATTGGGATCTTTATTGATCATAGGCCCTCTTAAACTAATGTCAGGACTCCAAAGTTCTTTGCGGCAAAGTTCCATGGTGGTTGGATGGGTAATGAACTCTCCCCCAGGGCCTACTTCTTTAATTACATCCAAGGCCAGATCGTTAAGTTCTGTTTTTACTCCTTGAAGAAAGCGGTTTATCATCCCGATTATTTCCAAATCAACAAGATACTTCTCAAAGGACATTGCCTCACGGCTTTCCAGCTCCCCTGCACTGTGCAGCATAACATTGATTTTTTCTTGAACTCCAACCAGCATAACCAGCATACTCTCGTACCCGGCTTGAACCGAGACTGACTTAGCGTTGCTTAACATCACCCCTCCACTGCAAGGAAGGCCGTAAGACTTGGCTAAGCGGCTGCAATAAGCGGTAAAAAGGGCTGATTCAGGCGGTCCAAAAGCATAATTTGCCGTTCTCATATCTGAAGCCGGACTTGCCGACCCATAAATTACCGGAGTTCCTGCACGAATCATTTGACAAACTGTAAGGCCGGCTAAGCTTTCGGCATTTGACAATGCTATCCGGTCTGCCAAGGTAATCGGACCTGTATTGGCGGCGCTTGCGGCAGGAGCGATAATCATGGGTTGACCAAACTTCGCATAGATAAGTAAGGTATCCAGCATGGTCTCATCAAATTGAAGCGGAGATAAAGGTCTGATTGTTGTGACAATTCTCGGCTTAGTGATTAAATCTTCCTTTCCTCCAAAAACGATTTGGAGTATGTTCATGATCATTTCAGCTTCTTTAGCGCTTCCTAAGCCACCGAACATACATTTATCAGAATGGCTCAAAGCAATAAGCAGCATCATTGGGTATATGGGAGTAGGCTGTAAGTCTGTTGGTGTAACCATCATTCCGCCATTAATATTAAAAAAAGGAGTCTGGTGGACAAGTTTTACTAAGGTAGTATAGTCCTCTAATAGCGCTTTGCGCCTGGTGCCCTCAAAATCGGCTATCCAGGGAAACCCGGAATTACCTGGAGTATATTCAACCTTCTCCCCCCCGATTTCCATGTCATACTTAGGATTCCGGGCATAAATTTTAATATTCGCAGGCGCCTTATTTATCCAGTTCATAACCTGGTCTGGTTTAAAATAAGCTGTTTCGCCTACGACTTTTATCCCTTTACTTTGAAGCAGATCTAATACCTCTGCGTGATAAAATTTCACTCCTATCTTCTCCAATAGTTCCATGGAGGCTTGATGAATTTCCTTTAAATCGTCCTTCACTTAAATACACCTCCTTTATTCCTTAGTACCTTTTTTAATTTAGAGATAAAATAAACAACTACTTATAAACGGACATTTTTCCTTTGAGTTGACTCGACGCAGGCGATTATAAATTGCTCAAGAAGATAAAAATTCGAGAGTCTTTTTATACATATATAATATTCTTTATAATTAGAAAAATCAACCGAAAAGTAAATTATTTTTTCATTATTCTGTCACCAATTCTTAAGCCCTAGCCTGCCGGCTAGGACTTAAGAATTGGTAAAAAAACAAGAACGCTGCCTAGCGCAGAAAGAAAACTTGTCTGGCACCCTAAGAGACTGTCTTCACACGAATTAACCCTCTTGCAGCCTCTGGTGCAGGCGGCCACCTAGTTGCTTATGCTTAGAAAGGTATAACGCAAGTTTATAACTTTCCGGTGGTACAAAAAAGCGCCTAAACTTTTTGTTTAAACGCTTTTTAGAACCGGATTTATACAGTTCTTATTATTTTTAAATTATAACTAATTGATGGCAAAAAAGCACAAGCATTCACAATCACCAATATTTTTTAAACTGTGTGGGACATAAGAATCTATATAGAGACTGTCTCCCTCTTCTAAAATATGAGCTTCTTTTCCGATGGTAACCTTCAGACTACCTTTAATGACAATCCCCAGTTCCTCTTCCGAATGACCTCTGGAAATATCTACTGCGCCAGGCTGTATAGTTATCCAAAGCCCCTTAATTTTTCTAAAACCTTGGGTTCCAAACTCATGTTTTATCTCATCATCCGTCTTGGAAAACATCGGTATGCGTTCGCTTTTCCTGATCACCGATCGTCTGTCCGTTGAGGCTTGTACCAACTCAACTAAGTCAACTTGAAACGCTCTGCAAATTTCTAACAGTGCGCTGAATGCCGGACTTGTTAATCCGCGTTCGACTTTGCTAATAAATCCAATAGATAGCCCCGATCTGTCAGCTAAGTCTTGCAGAGTCATATTGCGTTGTTTTCTTATTGCTTTTATTCTTTCTCCTAAAATTTTGTCTGTCATAACAATACCTTCTCCTGTCTAATATTATTATGTCAAATCATGTTGTTTTTGTTTATTTCTGCAATCACAAGCGTACGCAAGTTGTAATTAGGGGCTCATGAAAAGTCCGATTGTGACTTAAATACATTTTATAAATTATCTGGTAGCTGACTATCCCTTTTGCAGGCTAAAACAATTCCTGATTACTCTTGACAGCTAACGAAACCTAGCTTGCTAGTATATTTATTGGCTAAACTATACGGTATCATTTTCAAATTATATACTGGAATCCTCCGGAAGGGCAAGCCTGAAATTAGTTTCGGCCCCATCTTTAACACCGCTATACTGCCCTGTCGTTCCCAGAGCCGGGCCTGAAAAGCCATGAGCTTAGGTCATAGCTTCTTAGTCTAAAGTTTCTTCCTGTGAAATACCTGATTTGGCTGCACTCCTTTCCTGAATAAATTTTTTTCACTGCTTTAACCTCAAAATGAGCAATGCTTCCGTTCGGTCAGTCATTGTCATTGCAGTTTGGTCTTATCACTTTATCCTCTCTCCGCAAACTAAAAAATCCTTCCCACCGGAAGGACGCAACGCTGTAATCAGTATCCAGCCACAAGGCCAAGATACCGACCACTCTCTCCTAAACATCCCGTAGGTTTTAATAAGTGCTTAGCATGAGCAGGTTTCCTGGCTCAAGATCATCATCAACTCACGTCTTCCCGGATATTTCCAGTGACAATTTGTGAATTGACTCCCTTTTACAGTGGCGGGCACCGCGTCAGCTTCCACTGACTTCCCTTTTCATTTCTTACCCTTGGATTGGATAAGAATCACTCATGACCGCATGATTAAGTTATATGTCCTAAGATTACCACGAAAAACGGATGATTGTCCAGATAATTCTAAAAAAGATGAGGAAGATGACGATATGGCTGCGATAACCGGCTTGCCACAGTGGAAGAACCAGGCCTAAATGGGTGGGAAAAATCCACCTATACGCCCTGGTTTTTATTTTACCGTGCGCATTCCTTTTATATAAAAATTACCGGCTTAATTATACCGGCTCACTTTACCCCAAAGTTTATTTGAATTATCATCCAAAAACTTTTTCAAACTAAAAACATCTTTAAAATAATAATCCGCATTAATCTTTTTGGCATAAATATCAGTAATCGGTGCTCCGCCAATCATAACCTTGACCTTATCACGCAACCCCTGTGCTACTAATTCTTCTATAACTTCTTTCATAACGTCCATCGTTGTGGTCAAGAGAGCGGACATCATTAATATATCAGGTTTTTGTTTACGCACAGCCTGTATAAACTTTTCAATAGTAACATCTACTCCGAGGTCAATAACTTGAGTTCCATCAGCTTCAATCACAACCCTGATTAAACTTTTACCAATATCGTGAAGATCTCCCGCAACTGTCCCAATCAAAATCTTGGGGCTATTTTTTTTAATTATATTTTTCATATGGGGCTTGACTATTAAAATGCCGGCATTCAAGGCCCGGGTGGTTAAAAGGACTTCGGGAACCAAAACGGATCTTTCCTGAAACTTATCTGCGACTTTATTTATGCCATTAATCAGCCCTTTTTCCAAGATGCTTTTAGCGGGATAGCCTAAGCTTAAGGCGTATCTGGTCAGTTCAATGGTTTTATCCGCATCTCCTTCAAAAACGGCCTTACTTATATCAGCATAATTAAACACCCGCTTATCCCTCCTAAAACAAGCTGTTTCTATAGACCATCGGGGAAACGCCAATGTATTTTTTAAATACCTTCGCAAGATAACTTTGATTTTTAAAGCCCACAGAGCGGGAAACCTGTTCCACGCTTAGCTCATGTTTTTTCATTAATTCCACGGCCTTTTCCACCCTAACCCTGGTAAGATAGTCATTTACGGTGCAATTTAATTCCTTTCTGAACAAATGGCTGAGATGAGATGGGCTTATACAAAGGTGGCCAGCAATATCATCTATCTTAATAGACCGTGAGTAGTTTTCCATCATGAAATACCTGGCTTCTTTAACTAAACTAAGGTGTTTTTTATCTGCTAAAGCAAAAATTTCCTCCAAAAGCTTTTCTACTATTGTATGGATCTTGAAAAGAAATTCTTCAACTTTGTCAAGAGCAATCACACCCTCGTTAAATTCATTTAACATTGCCATAGCCCGTTCAGCATTAGCGCCACCTTCTACCGCAGCTCTGGATACTAAGGTTGCCAGTTCAATCAAGCGCAGCTTGATTGTTTTTTTATCCCCAGCCACTTTATCATAAAGGTCTATAAGCAGTTTTCGCAAAGTTTTCTCTGCTCTGGTCCTGTCGCCAAGACGGATATAGCTTAAGAAGTTTCTTTCTTTTTTTAAATAACCTTCGTAATCATCAGTTTCTGAAGAAGGCAGCTTTTTCTTTTTTTCCAGTTCTTGTCTGAATTGCTGTAGTTGCTCTTGAAAAGCTTCTTTTTCCTCTAGAATATGAATGTTTCTTTTTAAGAAGTGGTTAACCACTACAAATAACATATCCGCCGCTGCCTGTGTCCGTTTAGGTGAGACAATCTCTAATTTTTGCACTAATTTTTTTAATTCTTCGAAATCAACATTTCCTTCATTAAAAGGCTTTAATTCCTCCCAATAAAATTCATCCGGTTCCCACATCAAAACTTGTCCACAGATTATACTCCCCAAAGATTCTTCGTTAATTAGTATCGGCACAGCCCATAAGACCAAACCAGCATGGCAGCGGAAAAAATACGGCTCCTGCCATTTAGCGGCCTCTAAACTGGCCCTTTTATAAGATTCCTGACATTTTACCGTTCCTTTAGATTGACTACGGACAAATTTACAAAATTCGCATCTCTCCGCATTGCCAGGAAGAAAAAAAGTTTTTCCTTCCATATTAACAGCTTCTGTATAAAGTCCGGTAGCCTGGCTAAAACTGCCTAACATTTTATGCATGTATTTTTGGTTAAGAAATTTCGCTTCAATAATACTGCTCATTCATATCACCTATATAACTATATCCTACATTGATTATATCTTAAAATCTATTTCTAACAATTATAATAAATCCCTTATATCCGGCCTTGGGTCCAGCACTGGAGGAAGCTGTGACCAGTTCCGTTAAAAACCTTAAGTTCTCGGGTGATTAATGATTATAATCACCTGAGAACTTAAACTTTCAAGAACTCACTTTACTTGGCAACCGCTCTTAAGGGATCATTTTTAGCTACATTTTTGCTTTTAATCATTCCTAACAAAATAACGGCAAACACTAAACCGATTGCTCCAATAACAGTCAAATACGTGAATATGATTTTATACCCTGCGATTCCGGCATGAGAATCCATCCAACGTCCAAAAAGGGGATAAATAAAGGCATCCGGTAAAAATCCAATCAAAGATGCCAAACCAACAGCGGCTCCGGTGAAGGAAGAAGGTATCTTAACCTCATCCACGGTGGCATAATAAATACCACGCATCACATAAACAATTAATCCCAAAACGATCATATTAATAATCACTAATACTAAAAGATTGGGTTTTCCTGGAATTAACAAAAACAAGCCTAAACTAATAAGCATGACGATAAAACCACAAACAATAATTTTAGTTGCCGAACCAACCTTATCGACAATAATTCCTCCAACCGGAGCTCCCAAGGTTTGCAGCGCATAGGTGCGTACTAAGCCCAGCAAAGCTGCCAGCGATACCGAGGCGCCAAAAATATCCGTTACGTAGGGTGTCAGATAGCTCTGGCCTGCAAACATGGTATAGGTACAAAAAATAATGACCCCAATTATCCAAACCACCGGCATTTTGATGGCCCGAATTACACCCGCCCAGAGTGATTCACTTGTTTCAGAAAGACGTAAATCTTCAAACAAAAGCCAAGTCAAAATTCCGGCAGCCACACACATTAGGGCATAAAGATTGATAACCCAACTCAGTCCCAAAACCCCTTCCCCCAGTTTGGCGAACACAAACAAGATGGCCATCCCCACGAAAGTAGAGGCTAATCCCCTGCCGCCTTCAAGAAATCCGAATAACCTGCCCTGTTCGGAACTATCGCCTAAATCTCGGGTTGCTTTAATAAGAGCCGGCCAATAGGTGAGTATGGCCGTAACGCCCCAGTAACCATACAATAAAATAGTCAATTGATAAGAAGGATATGTCGCTAAATAAAATCCTCCCAGCCCAGTCGCAACATAGGAAATGGCTAACAATTTTCTGGATGATACATGATCTGCCAACCAACCGCCGGGAAAGTAACAAAACATCGCAACCAGACCATAAGTGCTGGTCAAAAAACCCAGTTGCTCATTTGTTAATTTCAAGGCAGCTTGAAGTGGTTTATAATAGGTCATCTGTAAAAGAGGCAATTGATAAATCATACCTGCCCCAATACACAGAATTGCCAGCCGGACCCACTTTTTCAATGATTTCTCCCCTAAGCTAGCCATGTTCTTCCTCCTTAAAACAGTTTAGAGCATGCTATTAATGAGCTCAATTTTAAAGCCTTTTCCAACTAAATAGTCAACAAGCTGTTTCTGGACATCTTCCGGCAATTCAGGTTTGACATAACTATCTAACATAGCTTTCTTCTTATTTTCGATGTTTTCAATTATTTTCTTATTAGGGTCATCCTCTATAGCTTCTCTAAGGCTAATACTGGGAATGAAAGGTTCTTTTCGGCAATTCAGCATAGTATGCATGGAAGTAAGAAACTCTCCGGCCGGTCCCACTTCTTTAATCACATCCACAGCCAGCGTATCCTTATTAACTGCTACACCGGAAAGGAAACGTTTCACCATTCCGATGATTTCCAAATCAACAATGAATTTCTCGTAGGAAAACGATACATAACCATCCATCACCCCGGCACTATGAATAATATAATTCATGTTTGCCTGATGAGTTGCCAGGAAGACCATCATGCCTTCATAAGCACTTTGTACGGATAAAGATTTAGCGTCGGTCAGCGTTCCGCCACCCCGGCAAGGAAGATTATAGGCCTTAGCCAAGCGGGCACAATAAACCGCACATAAAGCACTCTCAGGAGCTCCGATGGCTATACCTCCCGATTTCATGTCAGCCGTCGTCGATGCTGATCCATAAATCACCGGGGTTCCTTCTTTTAACATTTGAGCAGCCGCAATGCCCGCCAAAGTTTCCGCATTGGCCAAAGCAATAGTTCCGGCCAGAGTCACAGGGCCAGTGGTTCCTGCCATTGTTGCGGGAGTTAAAATGACCGGCTGCCCATATTTAAGATAAACCAACATTGTTTCAAGCATCGTTTTATCATATTGAAGCGGACTGGTCGTACTGACGATGGTTGCGATTCTTGGTTTGGCTTTCAGCTTATCTTTACCGCCAAAAACAATCCCCAGCATATCCATTGTCTGTTCCGTCATTTCAGTTCCGCCTAAATAGCCCTGCAAAGTTTTATCAGAATAGTTTAGTGCTGTTAACATCATAATGGGGAAATAAGTTCCGCTGACCAGATCTTCCGGCTCGACAATAACACCGCCATTGGCCTTAAAGTAGTCACTTTGCTGGATAAGTTTCACAAAATTTATATAGTCCTCTTTCGTAACCTCTCGCTTCGTCCCATCAAGTTCCACTATTTTGGACATCCCATAACCACCAGGAACACAGTTAACTTCGTCACCACCTATCAGCATGTCATATTTCGGATTTCTGGCATATATTTTGAATTCACTTGGGGCTTTGGCAAGCCAATCCATGACCTGACGCTCGCTAAAAAATGCTGTTTTTCCTTCGACCCTTACACCATTCTGTTTAAGAGCCTCTAAAACTTCAGGGTGATGAAATATTACCCCACACTGTTCTAAGATTTCCATAGAAGCTTCATGAATTTGTCTTAAATCGTCATCCATTTTCATACGTTCCATAAAAAAACCTCCCTATTATGTTTATTCATATAAACCTTTTCTGTAAGCGGTCAAATAATTCATACAATAGGAATCCTGACCAAGCAGCGCCTGGGATGCATAGATATTTCCCATCATTCCTTTATCGGTCGGGTTTAAGATATAACTATCCATACCAACCGTATTCGTTTGGGTTACAAACATACGATTCAGGTAGTTACGATTGGGAAGTCCATAGGATATATTGCTAAGTCCGCAAGTCATGTGAACGTTGGGATACATTTTTTTCACTGCCCTAATAGTTTCCAGAACTTCAAGCCCTGCTGAGGCGACAGCACTAATCGGCTTAACTAAGGGATCAAAATATATATCGTTTTCCGGCACTCCGGCCTCGGTTAATTTGGCATACAAGCTTTTAACGACTTTCATACGATCTTTCGCAGTATTAGGCATACCTGTATCGTCCATACACAAGGCCACGATTTTAGTTTTAAACTTAACCACCAAGGGTAAGATAGTGTTAAAGCGTTCTTTCTCGTCTGAAATAGAGTTGAGCATAGGCTGGCCAAATTTACACAAAGCTAATCCGGCTGCGATAGCTTGGGGATTAGGACTGTCTATACACAAAGGAGCTTCCACAGCCTCCTGAATAGTGTTCACCAACCATGCCATGGACTCTACTTCATTTGCCATGGTCCCACAGTTAACATCGACATAGTCGGCTCCTGCCGCTACTTGATCTTTAGCAATCTGCCTGATATACTCGGCATCTCTTTTTTCTAACGCCTCTTTAATTGCTTTGCGGCTGGAATTAATCAATTCACCGATAATAAGCACTGTTTTTCCTCCAAACTCAAAATTTTTATATATAATTTGACGAACTCCTGATGTCTGATACAAAATTCAGGGCCTTAGGGACATAATTTCAGCTTAATAATTTTAGCTTAACAAGTTTTCACACAACTCTTTGGCAGCCATAGCATCGTTGGCATAGCCATTGGCTCCAATCTCCTTGGCAAAACTCTGAGAAACGGGTGCCCCACCCACAAGAATCTTAAGACCATCACGTAAACCCACTTCTTGCAAAGCATTAATTGTTTCTTTCATGGCCGGCATAGTGGTTGTTAATAAAGCAGATAAACCAACAATTTGTGGCTTATGCTCTTTTACCGCTTCCACAAACTTCTCAGCGGGAACATCCACACCCAAGTCAATGACCTTAAAACCACCGCTTTGCAGAATCATGACTACCAGATTCTTACCAATATCATGCAAATCTCCTTTTACAGTTCCCATTAAAACAGTGCCCTTGGACGGGACATCGGAATCCGCAATCAAGGGTTTAACTAATTCTAAACCAGTATGCATAGATTTAGCCGCCATCATAACTTCAGGGACAAACATCTCTCCTGCTTTGAATTTTGGCGCTACGATGTTCATCCCCTCAATAAGTCCTTTGTTGATAATTTCTAAAGGGTCAACACCATTATCGATTAATTGTTTGGTAAGGTTCGCCACGGTACTAAAATCGCCTCTAAATACCGAATCTGCTAATTTACTAAAATCATTCATCAATAAATACCTCCTTGTATTTGTTAGTAATAATCCTTGCTTAACCAATGAATCATTGCTTAGGTACACAATAACATGAAGCAATAGTTATTTGTTCGATACATTTATGTATGTTTAAACACATTCCTGCAAATTTTCGAAAAATTTGCTACCTTTAATATGAATCCGGAAAATAAGCAAATTAAAACTCCAGACAAAAAAATCACCCCCTGCGTCTGGTCTAAAACGCGGGGGGTGTCACTGTCTGGAAAACCCGCATGAGCGGGTTAGGTCACTATTCAGGTTAATCTTAAGAATATTGAGAAGTCAGGCAGTCAATTATTTTGACCCGGGATAGCCCGCTTACCTTTTGGGTGGGTAAGCAGTGCTCATGAATTCAGAGTGAACCTTTTCCAATAATTCGGGTATTTCCAGCGCCTGAGGGCATTGGCCTGTACAGATTCCACAGGACACACATTGATCCGCACCGGAACCCGCAGGTACTAAGCTGCTTTGATAGACTGCAGTGTCGATCACGTGTGCTTTCATAAGCTGCTGACTGTTGTAAAGCTTAAAGATTTCAGGAATTGCTACTCCTTGGGGACAGGGCATACAGTACCTGCAACCGGTACAGCCAATGCTCTTTTTGGCTTCATACGCCTCACGAATCTTGACAATCAAATTCAGGTCTGCTTCTGACATAACATTAGGAGCCGCTTGTTCAAAAATCTTCAGATTATCCTTTAGCTGCTGCAAAGAGCTTGTACCGCTTAAAATCACAGACACTTCAGGCATGTTGTACAGCCATCTAAAACACCACTCTACCAGCGATCGCTTTTCAGAATAGTGATCCAATAAATCCTGCGCCTCCTGGGGAACAGTATTTAAGATATAGCCTCCTCTAAGGGGTTCCATGATAACTGCCGCCAAGCCCTTATTGGCCGCATATTTTAGACCCTCAACCCCAACTTGTTGCTTCACATCCAGTATATTAAGCTGAATTTGGGCCATCTCCCAATCATAGGCGTCGACAATTTCCTTAAATGCCTCTAAAGTATTGTGAATAGAAAAAGCTTTATGGGCTATTTTCCCTTTTTCCAGCATTTTATCTAAGAAAGTAAAGCCATCAAATTGTTTAACCTTCTCCCAATTGCTGTGATTCATATTGTGCAGAAGATAGACATCAATATGATCCGTGCCCAGGCGCACCAATTCTTCGTCTAAATATTTTTCGAAATCTTCATGTTTCGTTATATTCCAAATAGGGCTTTTCGTCGCTAAATAAATTTTGTTCCGATAACCGTCTTTTAAAGCCTTTCCTGTTATAACCTCACTGTCTTTATAAACAAAGGCAGTATCAAGATAATTCACCCCATTGTCAATGGCATAACGCACCATTGCAATGGCTTCTTTTTCAGCAGCTGGAAATCGCATACAGCCAAGTCCGAATCTGGAGACTTTCATCCCCGTTTTGCCATATTGCACATATTCCATGCACTTCACCTTCTTTCCATGATTTCTTTGGGGAGGGGTTTTTAAACCGGAGTTTTCCAAAACGCCTCTGCACAATTCCTATTGTATATTTTCGAGTACACTCGAAGTCAATAGCATCCGCGGATAATCAAGGCAACAAAGTAAAATGTTTTCACACAGCTGCCTAAAATGCCGAACTGGACCTTAGATCCTCTCTGCATATAATTAGAAACAAAAAGACAAAATGACTAAAGACATAAATAATAACTATTTGAGGTTTGAAAAATGCCGGATTATCATGTTCTCCTAGCAATGGCTTCCGTGATCATTACCTGGAAATGGGGAGATTGGCGAAACTGGAAACAATATTACTCGACAATTTTGTATCTAATAATCGGGGACCTATCTTGTGTTTTGCTGACAACAAATAAAACCCTCTGGCAATTTGAATCGCCGACTATCAGCAATGATTTTTCCGAATTTCTGATTGCTTTTATATGTTTCCCCTGTACATGTCTTGTTTTTTTTGCCCTTTACGCGAAAGTTCAAAGCTACCGAAAAACAGTATATATTTCTCTCTTCTTCCTCTTTTGCGCCACATTATACACTTCCATTGAGTGGCTTTCATTTAAGCTGGGGTTCATTACTTACCATAACGGCTGGAGCCTTTACTGGTCCTTTGGCCTTAATTTTATAATGTTCCCACTTCTTTTACTGCATTACAAAAAGTCACTTTTAGTTTGGCCTCTATCTCTTATTTTAGCAGCTGCAATGATATACTGGTTTGATTTGCCCTTTAATATGTTTAACGTAATCAAGTAATTAGTCCAACGGAACAGCCCTAGAAAACAGGCTGTCTTTGCTGATTTAACTTTAGCTATGAGTTTATCGCAGTCAGAGAACTTCTCAAGGAGACTCAAGCATGAATTCAACATTTTGGACAAATACAATATGGTTCCTCTTACTATTTATCACCAGCATTTTTACTAATATTTTAATCCTGCACAAAACTAAGAAGGTTAAATTTACCATTACCTTTCTTTTTTCTATCATCGGCTTTTCATTCTTACTAGAAGCAATTTTAGTGCTGGGCTTACATGCCTACAGTTATTATCCTAAATTATTCAGGGATTCTTACCTGGACATAATTTTTGGAAATTACTTTTCGCAAATATCAGTGTCTTCAACCGCCTTATTCCTGGCTGTTTACGATCTTTCATATATTTGGTACTGCATTTTTAGTTTAATCTATTTCATATTGGATATTCTCTTTGTCAAACTAGGGATCTATGAACATTTCTGGTATAAATCTATCTATACGATTTTTGGCTTCATTATTTTCTCGCTGATAATCAGAAAATGGTATAAACTAATCAAATACTCCAACAAAGGTCTGGTTCATTATTTTTCACTTTACTTTAGCGTTGCTTCAGTCAGTACGTTTACCATTTTTCTCAGTCAACGATTATTGGGCATACAGCTCTTACAGAGCAAACTATTTTTTACGGACATGAACAAAAACAACACATCCTCCGGATTTGTTTACCAATTTATTATCATTAACTTTTTTATATTTTTATATAAAGCCAAACTAAACCGGCTTATAAAAACATTAGCTTTATCCTGTTTGTTTTTTGCTCAATATTTAGTGTATAAAGCAGGTTATATTTATATCCACAACGGCTTGTTTTTCCTAGTTACATCCATTGATTTGTTTGGCTGTTATTTTTGGGTCGCCCTCTTTGACAAATTGCTGTCAAAACAAACAACTACTTAATACCATAACTAATCTCAACTTCTCTGCTTTCAGTGATTAACCAAGCAATTATCATAAGCACTTAATTAATTCAATAATGCCTTTTTAGCCGAATGTTTCCGTACTCAAAAGAGTGCCTAATAACAGGCTATTTAAGGACTTGTAGTTATTTTTATATTTTCCTCAGACACTTCAACCTTGTCTATCTTCCAAGTTCCTTTCTCTTTTTTAACCAGCAGCGTGTAAGTTGTACTGAAAGGCGTTCCTTGGCTAATTCTAGTTTTCTTACTGTTCTTTTTGTTAAGTTCTTTAAAGTATTTGTCATCGGCATTGAGCAGAGAGGTCATTATCTTATAAACCACCTCAGCTTGTTCCCGGTCCGCGCTGAAAATAATCGAAAGGAATTCACAATTTTCATATTTGGACTTGATTTTGTTCTCTTTGAACAGTTTTATCGTGCTTTGCTCATCATTGTTCTTGATAAGCTCTATCAGATAGTCAACTGTGTAAAAATAATACTCTGCCCTGCCGTCCAAATGTTCAAAATCCCGTTCAGTTAAGGCTTGCGCAAAATTCCTGGCCAGCTCTTTTACTGTTTCTTCCTCTGAAGTAGCCATAATATTCTCCTCCTCCTTGTCGACTGGTTCGTAGTTGTCATTGATACTTCTATCCGGAGCAGGAGCAGGCTGAGATTCTTGGATTACAGTCAAGAACTTTTTTATAATATCCATCTTACTCATGTTTCTCCCTCTTTCACAGTCCTTAAATTAATTCAAGCTTATATAGCCTATGAACAAAGAGAGATCCCGGCAACTTGGACAAAATCGGCTTTTTAATTTTAATAGAAAAGGTCTCAAGGGAAAATTCTAGGCGTCTACTGACAATGCCTGGTTCATGCATAGGATCTTTTCCCTCTCAAGGCTTGGTCGGTTATCATTGCCGACTTAGGGTCAATGAGCGACCTAAGTAAAATTGAAGCAAGTCTGTTGATCATTCCTGATAAAGCCACAACTGCCAGTCTGTGTTCAACTGATCTGACATGAATTTTGATTTTCAGCAAAACAAAAGGCTTCCAGAAATTAGCTCCGGAAGCCTTTTGCTTAATTATTCGTTAATTTAACCCTATCATTATTGAAACCGCAGACCCGTAGAAAACATAACGACCAATGAACTCTCCCATAAAAATCAGAACCAGTGCCCCATAAACCCAATTTTGAAAAGCCGTCTTTTTCCCTATTTGTCTGATCGCGTAAAAGAGGAGTCCTGCTCCGACCAGAGATATTAGACCTCTCAAGATCAGGAGGAAAACATAACTTCCGGTTAGAAGCTGGGACGAGGCCTGAGCCGCTGCATCCCCGTTGGCCAGACCGTTAATATAGACAGGCAGATAGACAAGAGGAAGAATTACGGCAGCGCCGGCAATTATATTTACCTTCTTTAGTTGAGCTATCACTGAAGAGGAAACTTCAGTTCCTTTTGACGCATAGGCAATCATGGCCGCGGCACCTAAACTGCCCAAGGCGAGCATGGCCCCGTAAAAGGCAATATAGGTATTAACATTCGTCCAAGCCGGGCGCACGGAATGGCTATAAATATTAACCATACTAAAAACAGCCGCTAACCCGATTAAGGAAGTGATCCAGCCCAAGGCACTCGCGTTGTTTTTTTGGTAGCTCCTGTAGCTTGCAAACCAAAAAACTAAAAAGCCGCCTGCCGTTAAAATTTCCCGGCTGAGCCAGGATGAAGCTAAATTAAGAATGGAACGGTATGCTCCCGAAGGTGTTCCTAAATGAAACAGGGAAAAGATCAAGGACAATACCATCAGCACTCCCACCGCTTTAAAACCGGGGTTTGTCAATTTCACGGCCATGGGAGCATCTTGCTTTGTCAAAAAAGCGCGCACAAAGACAAGGATGATAAAACTGCCAATGGCCAATTGGCTGATAAGGGTAAACATCATTAAAGGCCATTCTTCAGCAAACATCTTAAATTGGCCCCCCTTTCGTCACTTAAAAAAAGTCTTTTGCTCTACTTCAGCGCTTCTTTGTTTGCTTTAATGGTAAGCGATGGATGAGTCATCGTTGAAGAAGGTAAAGGTTTAATATCCGCCAGAGCCCCATACTTCTTACGCAGTTCCTCAATATCGCCAAATTGGAGCGCTCTCATCTGACAGGCGGCGACACATGCCGGTTCTTCGCCTTTATCCAGCAAATCCGCACAGAAGGTGCATTTCCCCACCTTACCCAACTTTTCGATATACTGAGGCTCACCATAAGGGCA
Source organism: Candidatus Desulfosporosinus nitrosoreducens (assembly GCF_030954495.1). GTDB lineage: Bacteria > Bacillota > Desulfitobacteriia > Desulfitobacteriales > Desulfitobacteriaceae > Desulfosporosinus > Desulfosporosinus nitrosoreducens. The sequence continues at coordinate 89,009 of NZ_JAVHUW010000064.1, forward strand.
AGACCAGGTGCAGAGACGGCAGCCGATGCATTTATCGGGATCATGCATAACAATACCGTCTTTTTCACGTTTATATAACGCCCCCGTCGGACAGTTTGGAGCACACTTAGGTTGAGCACAGTGATTGCAGGCAATAGAGAGGTTATATTCCCAGGGATTGGGGAATTTTCCGCCTTCAAAACTATAAACTTTGCGGAAAAGAGTCCCGGCATCTAAATTATTTTTATCCTTGCAGGCAATCTGACAAACTTTACACCCGCTGCATACGGTCATGTCATAATAAAATCCGAGCTGCGCCATTTTTCTTCACATCCTTAGAAAATGATTCGTTGAGGCCATTTGACATCAGGGTCCAAGGGCTTGGCATATTTCTCAAGCTTAACATTACAGGAATTGAATCCGGTGTGTCCCTGCCCTGTAGGAATGTGTCCGTCAAGTATTCCGGTACAACCGGCTTTATCCACTCCGGCCTGCTCATCCATTTCTATCCAGGCCCCTTCTCCCAAAGCGACAACACCCGGCATGATGCGTTCTGTAACCATAGCGGGGCGAATAACCGAGCCGTGGCGGCTGCTTACTTTAACGATGTCATTATTTTTGATTCCCATTTTTTCAGCATCATTTGTATTTATTCTAAGTTCCTGGGGAAAAGCTTCCCGCAGCCAGGGCACATTGTCCAGCGTAGAGTGGGAACGCCTGAAATAATGGATAGTAATCACTTGGAAAGGATAGCCATTCTTGGCGCCATCCTCATACCCTTCACGCGGAGGATCATACTTCGGTATAGGAGACTTTGTCGTAAAGCCAACCTTTTCGATAGCCTTGGCCAGAGAATCGCAATAGATTTCAAATTTTCCGCTCGGAGTCGCCAATTTTTTCCCGGCCGGATCTGCCCGGAAATCCACGAAGCTCGTGAATTCCAACTTATCTCCGGGCGATCTGGGGACTTGGTAAATTCCTTTTTCCTTGAATTCCTTATACGATATACGCCCTGTCTGAGGAGCTCCCTGAGCCCCAAGCTCCTTGATATCGTCAGCCGTCAACGTGACTAACTTCTCATAACCCGAGCCGTCAGTTTTCATGACCATTGCCCCGGCAATTTGGTTGTAGAGGGCTTGTGCTTCAGAAATAGGGTTAACGATCTTAGGATCTACTCCGAGACGTTTAGCCAATTCCGTAGCAATCCACATGTCGCTTTTTGCTTCAAACAATGGTTTCATAATCTGACGATAATAGATGAGGATTTCACGGTTTCCGGTCAATAAGCCGCCAAGACTTTCCCACTGAGAGATAACAGGCAAAACAACGTCAGAGTATCTGGCATCTGTAGTCAAAAATAAATTTTGAGCAAGAGAGAATTCCACTTTGCGGTGCGCTTCAATTCCCAGAGTAGCGCCCGCTCTCTGATTGATGGTGTGCCCAAACCAGTCCCAAATCATCTGGATATTGACATCTTTTACGTTCCCTTTACTTTCCGTGTACTTGCCGTGCAGAACCGCACTCCACATTTCTCCGCTGTTAATACTGCTCTTCAAGGGGTTTTTAACTGTCGGGATACCATTGTTGCCCGGCTTAACTAAAGCCGGCCCGGCGTTGGTCGAAGAATTGTGCATATTTGGACTAACTCCCGCACCCGGAATCCCAACATTGCCTGTCATTAAACCTAAGGTTATCATGGCATGCGGCAAATGCTCGCCATTATTAATTCGGGCCGGGGCGCCGCCGGAAATGATCGCGGCAGGTTTGGTCGTCGCATACTCTTGGGCAAACTCACGAATGGTCTCGGCACTTAAGCCGCAAATTTGAGAAGCCCATTCAGGCGTCTTAGGTGTTCCATCGTAAGTACCTAAGAGATAATCTTTAAAATTATCTTTAGGATCTGCTCCTTCCGGCATATGATCGGCATCAAAGCCCAGGCAGCAATTGTCCAGGAACTTTTGATCCAATAAATTATTCGTCAAGATATGATAGGCCATCCCCAAAATAAGGGTTGTATCCGTAGCAGGCCGAATCGGCAGCCACTTATCCGCTAGGACTCTGGCCGACTCCGAATATAAAGGATCAATAACGATAAATTTCGCTCCCGCTTTTTTAGCCTGCAAATAGTTGAAGGTGGGAAGTCCTTGACTGGACTGAGCGGGATTGGCGCCCCAAAGAATAATCAGCTTGGACTGGCGCAATCTGAAGCGATCGTTTCCCGACGCTGCTCCGGTATCGGCAATTCCCGTTACCTGCTGCCAAACGACAGGCCATGCTCCCCAGGAAACACTCCCCCAGCGCTCGGTGCATCCTCCATAGGCATTGAGCACCCGAAGGGGTTCCAAACCGCCGCCCGAACCGCCGACCGGCGCGAAAATGCTCACATTCCCATATTTTCCCTTAATACGTTTAATTTCACTTGCCACGATATCCAAAGCTTCATCCCAGGAAATGCGCACCCATTCATCGTTACCCCGAAGCTCTTTTTTACCGCCCCCGGGTTCCCAATTTTTTCTCTTCATCGGATACTTAAGGCGATCTGCTCCCATGACCATTTTTCGATGGGAACGGCCGCGGGCACATCCTCTTTGCTGCGGATAATCCGGGCTGTCTTGATGTGTATCATCCGTTTTTTGACGAATTGCCACACCTTCCACGACATAGGCCTTATTTAGGCAGCGTCCGCCGCAGTTATGCCAGCAAGCGGCGGTAATCCACTCTCCTTGTTCATTGGCCAACTCTGCCGCCCTGTCCGAATCTACTTTTTGCAACCCGCAACCTGGTAAGGTTACCGCTGCTACGGCTCCAACTGCCAAGGTTGCTGTTGCACCGAGAAAAGACCTTCTACTCATGACATAGTTTCTAGCTTTCTCGATTAAACTCATAGTTTCACCCCCACGAATTGTAGAAAAACTAATAATATTTCTAAAAGCTCCTTAAGAGCTATTAGCCTGGAATTAGGTACGCCCACTTAAGCATTTGCCGTTCCCGGATAATTCTGGGCGCAGAACCTGAAGTACCGCCTCATAGGCTGGGCGAACCCTTTTTCGAAAACAGGCTTGGAGAAAATTTAGGTGGTTGATCGAATTTGCTTTTGTGCTTTTTTTATCATATTCGGTAAAGCTAATCATTAGCCAATCATCAATTAAACGATCTGCAAATTTTAGGGAGAGAAAAATTTATCGCGGTTAAAATTAGCTTTAAACGGTCCACTTTAAGGGATTTTAAAAAGATGTTAGTAGTTAGTTGTCATACAACTAACTACTAACATCTTATCATTACGCCTTTTTTCGTGTCAATATAACTTTTAAATCAATTTATCGACAAATAGAAAAAAGCCCCAATGATTTCGCAATATTTCCAATCATTAGAGCTGATTATTTTTCTTACTAAACATAGCCAATTTGGCATTGATCATAGCAAGATAGGCTTTTAAAGCTAGGGCGGCATCGCGATTTTTTAAACCCTGAACGATATTAAAATGTTCATCGTCTTCAATGGCCTTTGGTATGCCGTCAACTTCCCAGCTTTCTTTTACAGTTAATTGATAGTGAACAAATAATAGATCGCGCAGATTGTCAAAGATGCTAATGAACATACTGTTCTTGGACATGTCAAAAAGGCATTTATGAAATTGAATGTCCAGATAAAAGTACTCCTCCAGATCCGATTTTTCAGACGCCAGGCACATTTGTAAATAGGTACCTTCAAGTTTTTGAATTTCCTCATCACTAGTCCGTTCAACTGCCAGGCGGATGACTTCGCTTTCCAAAGCCTTTCTAAATTCCAGGATTTCAATCTGGTTTTTAGGCTGCATAATAATGGGGACAAGTTCTCTTAAATAGGCTCCGGGCGTGAACTCTTTGACATACGTACCTTCGCCTACTTTTGCTTCGAGTAAACCCAAAGTAATCATTTTTTTTAGGGCTACTCTTACGGATACCCGACTAATACCGAATAACGAAGCCAGTTGATGTTCTGAAGGAATCTTATCCCCCGGGACCCAGTCACCCTTGATGATTTTATCCAATAATTGGTTATACACAAGTTCCGATACACTGTCTCTGCAGATTTTCGTTATATTTTCCATATCCACCTTACCTAAAATCGAAGTAATATCCTTCATTTAGACGTAATTATAATAGCATTGAATTCCCTTCTATTCAACAAACACCTCCAGAAAATAATCCAGCAGAAGACATTTGGCCTGAGCTCAGGTTAGAGCGGATCTTCTAAATAAAGTCATGGTCAAAGCACCTGCTCTCAGACAGCAGACGAGGGGAACGCCCATATGGACATAGCAATTAGCCCCGGCAATCCCCGGAAAAGTATAAAAATGGAATTCAACTTCGGGCCGCATTGACCTGAAGTTGAATTCCATTTTTATTCTTGTTTTCTGTAATTCAGATAATTATTTTCAGCCAATCTTTTATCTTTGATTCCGGGGTGCGTAACCTGTCTTCATCAAACTTAATATCTAATCCGGTTTTTATAACAGCTCCCGCACAGGCTTCTTTTAAGTCCTTAAAGGTGTGTCCAAGCCAACCACCGTTGGTAACAAAAGGATAAATTGTCTTGCCGGTCAAATCGTTCTGTGAAAGGACTGTTCTGACTGCCGGGGCAAACGTGTACCACCAGACAGGGGTTCCCAGAACAATCCGGTTATAAGCCGCAATATTTGCTTTAAAATGCTTGATTTCCGGCATAAAACCACTTTCTACTTCCTGCTTCCCCTGCTTTACAACCGAATTATAATCGTCGCTGTAGGGCTTTACGGTTTCGATTTCTTCTAAATCGCCGCCAATCTCATTTTGAATCATCTGAGCGACGGTTCTGGTGTTGCCACCGTAAGAATAATATAAAATCAAGGTTTTCATCCCTATCCTCCATCAATCGGCATAGATTTCTTTCGCTATATAAAAAGCTGCCCAAGCCTTCGGCCATCCCCCATAGAAAGCAAGCTGCGTCAAAACTTCAATCATTTCTTCCTTTGTTACGCCATTCTCTTTAGCCCTTTGAATATGGCTTTGCAAAGAACTGTCCACAATCCCGCTTGCCACCAGGGCGGAAACGGTGATCAGACTTCTGTCTCTGGGAGAGAGCTGTTCCTCCCGCGACCAGACCTGGCCGAAGAGGACATCATCATTCAACTCTGCAAATTTTGGTGCGAAATTGCCCAAAATATCTCTTCCGGCTGTAACCTTCTTCATGGAACAATCCTCCCTATTGTATATTTTTACTTCAATTTGCTGTATGCTTCGTCGCTGACCGCTTCCAGCCATTCGTTAGAAGCACCTTTCGCCGGGACTTCAACGGCGAGATGGGCAAACCAACCGTCCGGCGCGGCGCCGTGCCAATGTTTAACCTCCGGCGGGATGTTGACGACATCGCCGGGGTGCAGTTCCTGCGCCGGTTTGCCCCATTCCTGATAATATCCCCGTCCGGCTGTCACTAATAAAATTTGCCCGCCTTGGTGATGGATATGCCAGTTGTTGCGGCAACCCGGTTCAAAGGTCACATTGCCAATCGTCACGCCTGTTGTGGACAGCATATTCAGGTAGCTTTGTCCGACAAAATATTTTGCATAGGCCTCATTCTTTTCCCCGGTGGGGAACACGCTTGAAAACTTTTCCCTCATCATTTAAACCCTTCCTTTCCGCTCATTTGTGAGTACATACTTTTGAAAACTCATTTTTCTTCTCCTTGACTGAAGAATTGTATGCTGGCTATTACAAGGCAAATACGAGCTTGCTTAAAGTATGCAACTTAAAGCTAACTTTAAGTCAATACCTTTCCTGAAAAAAAGTAAATAAACGCTAAAGCAGCCAAGGGATGTCTGCCTGAAAGCGGCACACACCCCTTGGCTGCTTATCAATCGAGCTTAGGAAAGCGAAAATGTCCGGTAATTTTCGAAGGCCAACTTTGCAGCTGGTCCGTCTCACTGGGCGTGGGACCCGCATTATGCAAGATATAGGGCACACCGTCTTGACGGCGTTTATCCGAAATGATAGCAATATGCTCGTGGGGGATGTCAAAGGTGACGATGTCCCCTGGCTGCCACTGGTAAAGATTTTCAACGTCACCGGGCTTTATATCCTTAGTCAGCTCCATACCGTTCCTTCGCAAAAAGACAATTAGGTTAGGAACCCGCCGGAAATCGATGTTTGGATCGGGACTGCCCGCTACCCGAGGATATTTTGCGGAGTTTTCGCGGATGTCTTTGTCAACCAAGGCCTTTAAATCATAGCCCGCATCCCGCATCGCCCTCCAGACTACGTCCGTACACACCCCTTCATTGTCCGGCGGATAGCCTCCCTGATAATAGGCACTGCGGTACCGGGGCTTTCTTTTGACTTCCGCCCTTGCCCCGTTAACAATATCTTGCAAATCATTAACACCGTCGTTATCTTTATCGCTTGAACAAGAAATATTGGGGATATGTACAGACTGTCCGAAGGGCAGCTTATCTCCCCAATTCAAGCGGCCAATACCGGCTCCTATGCCTAAAGCTAAAACAATTAAGCTTACAAGGATAATGCTTCGTTTGTAAAACCTTTTCAGACTCTCCACCCCGCTGCCCTAAAATAACTAAATAATAAAGAAGGCAGTCATAGTTTATTATGACTACCTTAACTCCATTCCACATCTGTCCCTTATTTCCTGCCCTTGAACACAGCTCCATAAAATATTCAGCAGCCCTCATGAGCCTTTAACAAACTTATTTTGAGGTTAGCAAATGCAGCTTATTGGCTGATTTGTCTAATTCATAAAAATCTCTGCTTAGAATGTCCTCAATTAATTTATGATCGTGGAGTAAGCCGATTAATACGCTTTCCTCTTTGCTCTGAGCAACATGAGCATCTGTGAGGATATTCAAATCCTGATAAAGGGGGGCATCTTGAATTTTTAAGAGTTTAAAGATGTGCTGTTCGCTTTCCTTAGTCACCGTTAGGGAGGAGATAATGGTAATTCCCAGCCCAGCCGCAACAACTTGCTTGATGGCGTGGGTACTTCCCAATTCCATACTTATCGTCAATTGATCAGGGTCCAGCCCTTTCTCCCTCAGCGCGTTCTCTATGGCTTCGCGGGGTCCGGAGCCTTCCTCCCTTGTCACGAGACGTTCATGAGAAAGTTCTTCCAAGCTAATGCTTTTCCTTGCTGCCCAAGGGTGGAAATAAGGAACCACCACGACTAGCTCATCCTGCCAAAAACTTTCTACGTTAAGACCATTATGTTCATAGACTGATCCTTCGACTAGGCCAATATGTATTTTTCTTTCGATGAGATCTTGAGAAATAGACTCCGTATTGGCGATCTTTACTTTAAACTCAACGTCAGGATAAGTTTTGAACAAAAACGCTAAAATATTGGGAAGAATATATTCTCCAATGGTTAAAGCTGAACTGAGGTAAATCACTTTTTTGTGGTCTTTAACCAGGGCGTTTATCTGTTCTTTGGCTCTTGCCAGAATATTGAGAGCCTTGCGAACATGCTCATAAAAGATTTCTCCTTCTTTAGTCAGTGTGACTCCTTTATTAGTGCGGTCAAAAAAGCGTGCACCAAATTCATTTTCCAGATTCTGAATCTGCAAGGTTATACTGGGTTGACTCATGTGGAGTTTCTTCGCCGCTAAGGTTATGTTTTTAGTTTCGGCCACCTCTTTAAAGACTTGCAAGTATTGTTCCATTTAAAGTGCTTCTCCTTTCCAAGCCCCTTTCTATTATTTTAAAAAGGGCTTTCATCATCTTGAAACAAAAGCTTCCCTATAACGAGTATTTTTCCGAATGGATTTGTCTTTAAGCAACCATTTTGGAGTTTTTAGAGCTGTTTACAGTGTTTCACAAAGGTAGTCCTTCCCAGAACACTAAATTGTCATGTGCAGAATTAAAAAAAGTCCTAGATATCAATCTAAAACTTTTGATTCTTTCCCGCTATATTGAAGAGACAATAAAAAAAACTCGGTTTGTACCGAGCTTGCAAAAGCCAAAGCCGTTAGCTTCACTTATGCTGACAAGAAAGTATTAGTAAGACAGGCAACTAAATGCTAACAGCGCCTTACCACAGTTTTTGGTGAAATTGAATGTCCGGATAAAAGTACTCCTGAGGAGCAAAACCTTGTCTACCCATTTCTTAACCTGCTTTTGCTAACTGATCTTTTTAATAGTTCAATCGCTTGATCAGCGGAGGATACCCACCACTCAGGTTCAAAAGCAAATCTTGCCTGGTTAATTTACATTCTTAACTTTTCAGCCACCATAGCAATAAATTCCGAGCTGGTAGGCTTACCGCGCTCAGTGTTGATGCTGTAGCCAAAAAACTTATTAATAAAGTCTATGTTGCCACGGTCCCAGGCTAATTCAATGGCGTGCCGGATTGCTCGCTCCGCCCGAGTGGGAGTAGTTTGGTATTTATCAGCTATCAAAGGGTAAAGCTCTTTGGTTACGGCGCCTATTAGAGAAACCTCCTGGATGACACTGACGATCGCATCACGCAAATATTGATAGCCTTTTACATGGGCGGGGACACCCATTTGATAAATCACCTTTGTTACTTCTTCCTCTAAATTTTTGACGGTGCTTTTGGCGGGCATATCGACAGCTTGAGCAATTGTACTTTGGGGGGAGCTCATGCCAAATGAACTGATATACATAGGTTCATCGCCTAACTGCCGAATTCGTTTACCCAAGGTATCGAGGTCAAAAGGCTTTAACATATAATAATCAGCCCCCAGAGAAACGATTCGCTGAATTATTGCTTCCTGACCAAAAGCCGACAAGACAATAACACGAGGCCGTTGTTTCTCAAACTGCAGCTTTTCTAACACGCCTATGCCATCCAAGTGAGGCATAATTATATCCAACACTAATACGTCCGGCAGCTCACGGTAAATGACTTCCAAGGCTTCATTGCCGTGATAAGCGACACCAAGCAATTGCATATCATCTTGACTTTGAAGGTAAGATTTCAATACTTCGATTAACTCCCGGTTATCATCTGCTATTACTATTCGTATTGGCTTGTTCATCTGTAAGGTCCCCTTTATCTTATGTTCTTATAAACTTTTTCACAAGCCTTAACTAAGAAAAACTTATTGCCTAAAATTCTTGACCAATTAGACTCAGGTTATCTAACAACTAAACTTTTAAAGGCCAGACAATTATAAATTACTATAACCTAAAAGTATTGGAATTCCCTTTAATTATACTCTATTATTCGACTTTTTTCATTTATTTCTTGTCTGAATATTAGCTGCTGATTCCTATTTTACGTTTTGTTTCAGAGTATTCTTTTATGTCCAGGCTTAATTTATAAAGGTCTGAATTTTTTATCTTTACTCTTTTCGCTGTAAAAGGATTGCTATTTAACTTTTTCCAGCAAAGGCTCATACATCATAATCGCATGGTTTTCAGTAATGAAATCATCGCTTATTTCACAATCCTTTTGGTCGAACATCTTGCGCTTAATTACGTTATGGCGCATGTACCCTCCCCACCATTCATGGCTGATTGAGTGCTCGCTTTCATACACCTTATACTTAAAGGGGTAGGGCTGAGTGGAGCGCCATTCACCTTCCAGTTCCTGATCTCCAACCTTAACTTTCAGTTGATAGACCTGCTGAGTATCATTTTGGATCTGAAGATCAACATAATTATAGACAACAGTCGCACCGCTCCCGAAAGGTTGTGTCCGCTTGGAATCCGGGAAGACATCGTGGGTATGCCTCCAGCGCTCCGTGACTGTTAACGGGGTGTGAAGAGTCAGCCAATAGATAAGATTGGAAAGCTGGCAAAGTCCACCGCCAATCCCATCGCTAAAGCCCCCGTTGATCAAGATCATTCCTCTCTTAAAGCCTTTGCGCTTCGTTGGCTTTCCCACAATTCGCCAGAAAGAAAAGGTTTCTCCCGGATTCAAGAGTATTCCGTTAAGCTTTTCACAAGCAAGTTTGAGATTGTTAACCTTGTTTTCCTGCAGCCACATCTCTACGTTGCGCAGCTGTCGATACAAAGGTGTTTTATGGGAGGTCACAAGAACCGGCAGTTCTTCCGCCTGATTGCCGGTTGCGTATGGTTTTAAGCGTTTGCATCGCCATTGAATGTGGCGAAGAAACGTAAAATATAGTTTTCCTAAAAACATACGCAGATTAGAACGAGTTCTTGGTCTTGCAGAGTGAAATTTGCCTCTCGGTCTCATTGAGAATCTCCTCCGACGCCGGAAATAAGACTATAATAGAATCAACTTCCGACTCCTCATGTCAATACTCTGTTCCTTGCTTAGCAACATCTTGCTTAATCTCCATCACTCAAGCATTCTACACCTTTGGAGAATATTCCTCCGCCAAGCACAGGCAATTAAAAATTAAATGCCGGAACGCTCAAAACGTTCCGGCATTTAATGACGTTTATGGTGTATTAATCACTTAAGCAAGCTTTTAGAAAGGCAAGTAAGATGATACATAATAAAATAGTAATTGTTAATTTCATTTAAAACATCTTTCCTGTCTTCTTAAATAGGGCTTTACTGAGCAAATAAGCTTTTACAAAGCTCGGTGGCCGAAGCGGCATCAGGCGCATAACCATCGGCTCCGATTGTCTGGGCGAAGGCTTGCGAGACAGGTGCTCCTCCTATAATAATTTTAATCTTATCACGCAGGCCCATCTCTTCTAATGCTTGAATGACCTCCTTCATTTTGGGCATTGTCGTTGTCAGCAGCGCTGACATCGCTAAAATATCCGGTTTATGCTTCTCTATGGCAGCAATAAAATCATCAGCGGAGACGTCTACCCCGAGATCAATGACTTCCAAGCCGCCGCTTTCCATCATCATGCTGACAAGATTCTTTCCGATATCGTGCAGGTCCCCTTTGACCGTACCGATAATTATTTTGCAGGAGCTTTCGGCATCGGAGTCTGCCAGCAGAGGACGAACAATTTCCAGGCCGGCGTTCATGCTGCGGGCACACATCAGCACCTCCGGAACATACATATCGCCAACTTTAAAACGTTGTCCCACGACATTCATCCCCGCGATAAGTCCCTGGTTAATAATATCCACCGGAGCATTCCCGGAGGCAATAAACTCCCGAACCTGATTTTTGACTTGCTCCTCGTTGCCGGCTATAACACTTTCAGCAAGTTTGGCATAATTCTCCATAGAGTAGTAATCCCTCCCTTACGCAGATCAATTCTTAATTTATTTAGTTGCTTAAAGCCTGACAATAAAATTCAGGCCCCGGATAGTTGCTATAGAAATAACTATAATTTGGCAACTCCGTATTCTTTCTCCGTTTCTTCCACGATCCCTCTCAAAGCTGCCTGCACGCTTTCCGGCAGGAATGCGGGCTTATAGGTTTCCAAGATGGAAATTGCTTCCTCATAGGCCCGGTCCGTAAAACTTTTAGCACCGTACTCCAGCCACGTTTCCCGCATGCGCCGATCAATAACCAGGCTGCGGGATTGTGAGCGCATATTCTTTAAAGTGTGTTCTTCGCTGAGGAAGTTGCCGGCGGTACCTACCTTTTTGACAACATCCACGGCTAAGGTTTCGTCAGAGACGCTGATCCCATTAACTACTTTTTTAATCATTTTGGCCATCTCATTGTCCATTACCATTTGGGCATAATCGAAGGTAATTCCCAGTTCCAGCATGCCTGCTCCGTATATCAGGTTGGCGCCTGCCAACGCTGTCAACATTGCTGTGATGGTAAATTCATGAGAGGCCTGAGCGTCCGGAATTTTGCTGTCTACCTACCCGCCGGCCACCCAGCTCGGCAACAAGTAGTACTGAGCGAGTTTGGCAACCCCCGCGTTAATCATCGCCAGTTCCGGAGAACCAACAGGCGCCGTCGTAAAACGCAGGTCCATTATTGTTGTCGAGCTGCCGTAAAGCACCGGCGCGCCTTTGCGGGTAAGCTGACTTAAGACGATGCCACTTAAGACTTCGGCGTTATGAGTTAACAAAGTGCCCGCCAAAGTAATCGGTGAGGTGGCTCCGGACATGGCCATCGACAGTACATTAACGGCAATTCCCGCCCGCGCCCCCTCTATAATCACTTCGGCGCAATGGTCTACCAGCTGCAGAGGACTCGTCGGGCAGACATTGCAGGAGAAAATCGGACGTTCCCGCAGTTTATCCTCACCGCCTGCCACAAGGGCAGCCATTTGGAAAACCTTTTTAAAGTTCCTGCCGCCTTCAGTCCCTATAAAAACGTGTTTGGCAGTATTGTTGAAGATCACTTCGGCATTGTGCAATACTGCGGATTCCGGCGGAACATCATGGGGAGCAACAGGCCGCAGCACGGCGTCTATCTGATCCATGGCATCACAAAAGCGGGTAATATCGGCGACATCTTGTTTCGTTGTCGGCCTGTATTCCTTGGTTTTAGGATCAATGATAGATATTCCCTCGCCAAAATTGATAAAATGCACCCTTTTGCCATCTAAGACGATATCATGTTTCGGATCGCGACCGGCCAGCAAAATAGTGCTGGGAGCAGATTGGATGGCCTCTTCCACAATGTATTGGGGAATTTTAACGACCTTCTTCTTAAAGTCTACCGTTGCCCCTCCGGCGGCAAAAATCTCTAAAGCTTCCCGGCAAGGCACTTTAATTCCTGTATGCTCCAGAACATCAACGGTAGCACAATGAATGGCATACAACTCTTCCTCGGAAAAAGCATGGAGTCCAAAACCATCGACCTTGGACATGCCCGCAATGACATTCGTTCTCACAAGATCCACCTCGGCTTTTCTACAGAATCATTGATCAGGCTCGGAATTTTACCCTTGAGAGTATGGGATATTCGCATCTTTGCTTCCGAATTAAGCACTCTTGACTTTCTGAATATAAGTTTGCAGTTGTTTTTCAATCCCGGAATCCAATAAAGTAGCCGGCGCCTGACTGAGGATCTCTTTAAACTTCCGGTTAGCTCTCGTCACCACGTCTTCCGCTCCGGCTTTTTCCCAATCCGTATAAGAGTTCCAGTCGGAAATTGCGGGGGTCCAAATTTTGCGAAAATCCTTAAACGTTGACGGGTGGGTGAGATAACTGCCTTCATGCCCCACTTCCTGAATAATCCCGACCGAGAGGGCTTCCTCTGAAGTGTCGATCCCTTGGGCAATGCGCCTCACTCTCTGAATAAGTTCGACATCAATGACGAATTTCTCATAGGACGTTGTCATAATCGCATCCAGAACACCCAGGCATTGAACGGCCATATGGGCACCGCTTAAGCTGCCGAGCAAAATACTTTGCATCGTCTCGTACCCCGCTTGAGCGTCTAAGGCTTTGGAATGGGTGATGCCGCACATGGTCCGCGTCGGTAAATGATAAAAATCCAGTCCCATTTGCAGATTGGCGGTGTTGATGAGCATGGCCTCAGGGGCACCGGCCGCATAACTGGCTGCCTTCATGTAGGCCGTTGTCGAGGCCGTTGCATAAACTACCGGAGTGCCGGGGTTGACCAGCTGCATTAAGACTAAGCCGGCTAAAATTTCCGTGTTTTGCAATACCGCCGTGCCCAATAAAGAAATCGGGCCGCTGACTCCCGCCATAATGCAAGGTGCCAGCAAGATGACTTGATTGCGCTTAGCGAACTCCAGCATCGTTTCCAAAGTTTCCGGAGCATAACTTAAAGGGCTTAAAGAATTCACCAATACGGCGGCACAATGGTTATTCTGCAGAAATTGCTGTCCTCCAAAGCTGATGTCAACGAGATCCAATTGTTCGCGAACTTGCCTGGCATTGGCACAGAAACCTATCAAGGGCTTAGCGGAGTTTTTCAGAACCTGATACATCATGTGAAGGTGTTTATCCGCTATCGGAACGTCAGCCGGGTCCACCGGGATAGTTCCTGCCAGATCAACAGCGTCGCTGGCCTGGCAAAGCTTCTGGATATTGGCATAGTCTGCCAAGGTAGCTTCGCGGCGGCCATAATCCATATCCTGGATGAAAACCGGCCCGACATTCGGCTGAATTAAAAAGCCCTCGCCAACGGTTATGGAGTATTGCGGATCGCGCCCAACCATCCTGAAGGTTTGCGGCGCAAGGGACAAAGCCTGATTTACCAAGGAACTCGGGATGTAAACTGTTTTGTTGTCAACCCGTGCTCCATGCTTCCGGAAAATTTCCAACGCCTCTTCATTTAAAAACCTGACACCCGTTTCCCGTAAGATTTTAAGAGAGGCCTCGTGAACCTTAAAAAGATCCTCTCGGGATAAAACCTCTAATTTTGATTTGAGAACCATTTGCAGTACCTCCTGAAGTTCGTCTGTTCACAGTTATTGGACTTCTCTCACGCCCTTTGCCTGATCCATCCCCCCTATTATCGGTGTTGGGGTTGTTTTGCTTACCCCCCAAGTTTTGCGGATATCTTTAAAGAAGGAAATCAAAATCAGAATTGTAATGAAAAACATCGGCAAAGCACCAATGATCGTTGTGGTTTGAGCGGAACTTATACCACCGACATAGGCCAAGGCGATGGCGATGACCCCGAGAACAATAGACCAGAAGATCCGGTTCCACTTCGGCGGCTCTTCTTCCCCGGAGAGTTCCTTAGTGGTAACCATCGACAAGGTATAAGTGGCGCCATTTAAGAGGGTCTGCATGGAAATATAGCCGTAAACCAGGAGAATCGCCATCATGAACCCGCCTAAAGGCAGCTGCGTCCAGATTTCTACAATGGCCCTGCCTTGGCCGTACTTGGACATGATATCGGCGATCGGCACAGTACCCTTGGTGAATACGTACATCGAGAAATTGGAAAATACGGCAAAAAAGATCCAGCTCCCGGCAGTAGCAGCCGCTAAGGAACCAATAATATATTCTCTGACCGTTCGGCCTTTGGAAATCCTCCCTAAGAAGATGCCACATTGCAGAACCAGGGCCAAATACCAGGCCCAGTACCAAATTGTCCAGGCTTGAGGAACCCCGGATTTAAAATGAGGATCGGTATATAAGCTCATGCGGACAAAATTTTGCAGGAGCTGCCCGGCGGTATCCGTAAATGTATTAATGATATAAGACGTAGGACCAAGTAAAAGTATCACCGCCAGGATGCCAAAGCCGAAATAGACCCGAATGTCACTTAAGTAGCGAATCCCTTTCTTAAGTCCAGTATAGAGCAAAACGGCCATAAAAAGGGACCAGGATAAAATCAGCACGGCGTCAGACGACAGACTTTCGTTAATTCCCAAGACTTTGGTCAGCAAGCCGACAACGGTCGGGACATTAACCCCAATGCATGTTGTTACCCCTCCCACGAAACCGATGACAAACAAAGCATCAATCAACTTGCCCAGCCAGCCTTTGCTCAATTTTCCGCCAATTAAAGCTTCACAGGCCGTACTGGGGCGAACGTCGTCCTTTTTCTTGACAAAGAAGAAGTAAGCAAAAACCAAACCAAAAATTGTGTTCATAGCCCAGGCGGTAAATCCCCAGTGAAACATTGGGTAGGCCAAAGCCCAGGAATATGTTTCCGTGCTCATGGGTTTTAAACCAAAGGGAGGAGTTTGAATGTAATAAAAGAACTCGATTGAAGTCCAGGTTAAAACGCCTAAACCGGCAGTGGACGTAAAGATCATCCCTAACCAGGATAAAGTACTGAACTCAGGAGTTTCATTGCCTAATTTTTTCTTGGCATAGGGGCCAAAGGCAAAATAAAAGCAGAGCAGGAATAGAAAAAAAACATAAATCTCCAGAGTTCCTCCCATTTTGTCCGTTACAAGGTTAAAAGCCGATTTTAAACTGAGGGCCACATTTTTAGGCGTGCTCTGAAAAACCCAAATAACAAAGGCGGCTACAAAAATCAGCGGCGGGAAAAATACCCATGGTTCTACCTTTGACTTATTCTCCTTTGCAGTATTGATAATATCTCCCCCATTCTTACTAAGTGATAGCTAACTTCCAAACGATTTTCCAGCTTGAGACGCAGAGCTTCCTTGGGCTATTGTTAGGATTACTTGTTAATTGCATTTCTCACCTCCAATTCTTTAAAACTCATCTTGAGTTAAAACCTCTTATTATTGCTGTATTGCAATTTTGATACCATGTTTTAGTTAAATTTAAAACGTGACAATATTCGGCGAAACTAATTAAAAAACTTAAGTTTAAGTCATTTCGACTTAAACTTAAGTTTTTTAGACTTATTTCATAGAAGGAAAATTAGTTTTAAACAGCGAATAGTAAACTTAATTTAAAGCACAATTACGTCACGGCGTTCCCTTTTTAACAACTTATCAAAGGAGTTGTTTGGAATTGACGGATATTACCCCAAGTGATTTAACATGGGCTGACTTAAAAAATATCATGGACAATTCTTTTGATGAAATTTTTGTCGTCAATGCCGAGGGAACGGTTGTTTACGTAAATGAAGCCTGTGAACGACACTACGGCTTAAAGCCATCGAATGTTATCGGTAAATCCATCAATTATCTGATTAATGAAGGGTATTATTGGCCTCCCATCGCCCCTGTTGTCCTGCGCAAGAAAAAAAGACTTACTTTGGAACAGGAAACGAATATTGGCCGTAAACTTTTAGTTACCGCCACGCCGGTCTTTAACCGGAATAATCAGATTAGCTTTATCGTTATGAACAGCCGGGATATCACTCAGATTGAAGAACTAAAAGAAAGCCTCCAGAAAACCAGCAAATTAGTGGAACAGTATGAAAGCGAAGTAAGCGAGCTGCGGCAAAAGATGCCCTTTGAGGGCTATACTTCCCATAGTAAAGCCATGAAGCTCTGTTTGGAAACGGCCCGCAAGATTGCCCGGATTGATTCCACAATCCTGATTTTAGGTGAATCGGGAACAGGTAAAAATGTCCTGACTAAAACGATTCATTATTTAAGCAGCCGCAGAAACGGTCCTTTTCTCAGCATTAACTGCGCGGCTATTCCTGATCATTTAATTGAGTCGGAGTTATTCGGCTATTGCCGCGGCGCTTTCACCGGAGCGGATAAAGGCGGCAAAAAAGGCTTGGCCGAACTGGCCTCGGGAGGAACTTTATTTCTGGATGAGATTGGCGACATTCCCTATGCCACCCAAGCGAAGCTGCTGCAGCTAATTCAGGAACACCAGTTTATCCCTTTGGGCGGCAATTGTCCTAAGCTGGTTGATCTTAGAATAATTGCGGCTACTAATCGAAACTTAGCCCAATTAGTCCAAGAGCAGAAATTTCGCGAAGATCTTTACTATCGGCTCAACGTTTTTGAAATCGAAATTCCTCCCTTGCGGGAAAGGCAGGAAGACATCGTGCCTTTGCTCTACTATTTTTTAAATATGTTTGACTCCAAGTATAAAACTTCCCACCAATTCAGCCCCCATGCTTTAGACATTTTGTCCGGCTATGCCTGGCCGGGCAATGTCCGGGAAATGGAACATTTAGTGGAGCGCCTCGTTGTTACAATTTCGGAAATCACTATTGAGCCGGCACACCTGCCGCCAAAAATTCTGTCACCCCTGCAGCCAAGCTCAAATAGGGAAAACCTGTTTAGTGAGACACTGTCCCGAGGATTAAAAGCCGACGAAGAACGATTGATTATCCAGACTTACCAGGAATTAAAAAGCTCTTATAAAGTCGCGAATTCCCTCAAGATCAGCCAAAGCAAGGTGTCGCGGATCGTGCGCAAATATAATGCCGGCTTGAAATAAGCAAAAAAGTTACTCTGGATTCTCAGCAACCTGAGTTATCTGAAGTAACTTTTTTTGCATTGGGAAAAGTCACGCCGGATTCCGCCTTAACTTGCTCTCCATAGTTTACCCGCTGTCCTCAAAGGACTAATTCAGTTTCATTGGTAATTTGCTGTCTTAATTTAAGAAAGGCCAGATCTGTAAATTCCCTGGGGCGGGGAAGATCAACCTTGTAAATTTTATGCATTCTGCCCGGCAATTTCCCCTCCAGAACAATAATGCGGTCTCCCAGGTAAATCGCCTCGTCAATATTGTTGGTGACAAAACAAACCGTCTTCTTTTCAATTTCCCAGATCCTGGAGGTTTCTTGTTCCATTTGCATACGGGTTTGAGCGTCCAATTGGCCAAAAGGTTCATCCATCAGCAGGATTTCCGGGTCATTCGCCAAGGCCCGGGCAATGCCTACACGCTGCTTCATGCCGCCGCTTAACTGATGCGGAAAGGCCTTCTCAAAACCTCTCAGGCCAACCAGATCAATATAGTGATTCGTAATTTCTTTTCTCTCCTGTTTCTTCAGACCTTTTAATTTAGGACCCATTTCCACATTGCCAAAAACGGTTTTCCAGGGAAACACCATATAACGCTGAAATACGATCCCCACATGCCTGCCCGGCCCGGTCACTTCCTTATTTTCCACGAATATTTTGCCCGTCGTCGGTTTCTCCAAACCGGCGATCATTCTAAACAAGGTTGTCTTGCCCGATTGTCCGGGACCGAGGATTACGACAAACTCATTCTCACGAATGGTCAAATCCATTTTCTCCAGAACGGGCAGTTCCTTGCCCTGCTCGTAAAATGACTTGCTTACATTCTGACATTCGATCTTCACCTTTAATTCAGGTCTGTTTTCCATGGACAAATCCACCTTTCTAAATAGCTTAAGCCAGCTGAAATAGCAAAGGCGGTTAACGCAATAATTACCATGCCCGCAAAAATCATGGCCGTATCGTTTTGATTCATTCCGGCGATAATTATAAAACCAACGCCTTCTCTGGCCCCTACCATTTCTGCGGCCAGGACACTGCCCCAGGCCATACTTAAAGAGATTTGCAAACCGGCAAAAATAGTCGGAAAAGAAGCCGGAAACATGACTTTAATAATCTCGTCGCGCCGATTGCCGCCTAACATGCGGATAACATGATAAAGTTCCTCATCCACTACTCTAATTCCGTTATAACAGTTTATTATCAAAGGTACTAAGGCCCCGATTAAAATAATAAATACCTTGGAAGTTTCACTAATGCCAAACCAGAGAATGGCTAAAGAAATCCAGGAAATTGGCGGCATCGGCTTAAATAATTCAAAAACCGGCCTCACGATGGCGTTGGCTATGGGGCTAAAGCCCATTAATACGCCCAAAGGCACTCCGATGACCACGGCAATCCCAAAGGCTATAATTACCCGCCGAAAACTAATCCAAAGATGGCCGAAGATCGTATGTCCGGCCAGCTCGTCGCCGGACATTTTAACTAGCTCCTGAATTACCTGCAGCGGCCCGGAGATGCTTTGCCCATGATACCCGGTGATATGAACCAGCTGCCACAAGCCGAAAAATATCAGCAGGGAAATCAAATACAAAATTTTCTTGCTCCCCAACAAGGCGTGTATTGCCAATTTTTCGCCCTGATTTCCCCGCTGCCGGCGCGTACCGGTATTCTGCTCAATCATTTGCCTACCTCCTAACTCCAGCAACCAGACGCCGTTCGATTCTGTTGACAATAAAGGCGATCAGCACACCGGTCAGCCCTACCATGAACATGCCCAGGACTACCAGATCAACTCTCATCAGACGTCTTCCCACATTGATGAGATAGCCAAGTCCGGAATCGGCGGCCACGAGTTCGGCGGCTACCAGGCTGGTCCAAGCCCCCGCTAAAGCCACTTGCAAGCCTCCAAAAACCATAGGCAAGGCGGAGGGGATACAAACCTGCCAGAAGATTTCCCAATTGGAAGCGCCATAGGCCCGGGCCATTCTTATAAAGGTTGGATTGGTCAGGCGCACGCCGGTGTAAGAATTGATGACACTCGCCACAAGGGCCGCAAAGAAAATAATAAAGGCTTTGCTCGTCAGCCCTATTCCGAACCAAAAAATAGCTAAGGGAATCCAGGCCACCGGGGGAATGGGACGGATCATTTCAAAAATCGGCCGGGCCAAGCCGTCGACAACCTTAAACCACCCCATGGCTAAGCCTAAAGGAATCCCGATGATCAGGGCACAGACATAGCCCAGCAGCGCTTCTTCCAGACTGACGATAGTATGCCTGATCAACGTTGCCCCTTCCGGATCGACTGCCGTTAACTTGACAAAAAATAACTTTATGACCTGGACAGGGGAGGCTAAGAGGTTATTGGGAACGATCTTGAATTCAATGATCATTTGCCAAAAGACAAAAAAAGCTATTAAACTCAGTAAGGAGATACAAGTCAAGGCTATTTTTCTTATTTCAGGTTTCGTCATAGCTGCCCTCCATCATTCGTTCCTGTTAGAAGATGGGTATACAGGTGATCAACACTTCACAAACGACTGCTAATTGAACTAAGGATTTGAAAAACCAGCGCTTTGCAATAACTATAAACTTTTATTGCTAAAGAAGCGGAAGTGAGTGACAGTCACTTCCACTTCTTTAAACAAAGGTTTAATCTCCATTATCTTGGCTACTTAATTAACCCTTGGCTTTTGCCTAAGTTTTTCAGGAAAGACGTGTTGAGATAGGCAAATTTGACAAGCTGTTCTCTTTCCTGAGGCGTAAATTTACCGCCTGCCGTAAAAGCAGCGCTGGCATCGCTCAGAAGGCTTTCAATTTTGCTGGGACCTTGGGAATCATCAAACCAATCCAACTGGGCTTTAAGGTCATAGGTAAGGTGCTTTTGCATGTCGGTTTGGGCGAGTTTCTCGTCCCAAGTGAGAGCACTCCATTCCTTAAGGTATTTGCTGTATTCCGCGGCCAGAGTCGCTTCATTTTTTTTGAGTTCCACTTCTTTTTTCATATAAGCGTCTAAATACTTTTCCACTAACTCAGGGTGTTGATCGCAGAATTTTTTCGTGGCGACGATAAAAATTACTGCCGGAGCCTTGGCGGTTGAAGCATCGGCGACAACTTTCCAGCCTTTATCAAACCCGGTATAGGTAAAAGGCGACCACATGACTGCCGTATCTCCCTTACCGCTGGAAAAAGCCGAGAGCATTTGCGGCTGCTCCATGTTGGTAATGTGAACATCTTTTTCGCTCAAACCCAAGGCTTTGAGATAATTAATCAGCAATACTTCCCCGGTGGTGACCGTGGAAACAAAAACATCTTTGCCTTTAAGGTCCTGCGGTGTGCCGTAAACATCCGGGTATTGCGGATTGTAGCCTTTAGTCTTTAAAAGCGGACTGTCGGGCCGGGCCAAAATGGCCGTCGCCAGAGATTCGTCATCCGCTATGCCGATGATCTGCAAGTTATATTTTAAAGCGCCTACCATAGCCGGAGCGGGTCCGATCTGGGCAATGTCGAACTGATCCGAGGCCAAAGCCTCTATTTGTTGCGGGCCGGAATCAAAATAGGTCATCTTCAGCTGGAAGCCATTTTTGGCTTGATCCCCCTGGGACAGTTCCCAGGCGGGCCAGGTATCATAAGCACCTTGCAGCGCAGCCCTTATGACCGGAGCGTTTTGGGCTGCTGAATTTGTCGTCGTGGCCGAATTTCCGCAGCCGACAGAAACGAGAGTCACTACGATGATTGTGAAAACAGTTATCGCACCCCTTAACTTTCTGTTCAAACAAATCCCTCCATTCGTTAAATTTTGCACAAAATATCTTTAACTGACCTTATCCTCCTTTCTCTGAATTTTGCTTACCACCACCTAATTAACTCTGTAACCTGTTTTCTCAGTTCTATAAACGATGGATCAAGCGGGTTTCTGGGCCTGGGCAGGTCAACTTTAAGCTCGGATTTTACAGTGGTCGGCTTAGGGCTTAAAATTAGAATCCTTTCCGCCAGATAAACCGCCTCTTCAATGTTATGGGTGACAAAAATAACAGTATTTTTAAATTCTCCCCAAATACGTATCAGTTCATCTTCCAGGTAATAACGCAATTTAACATCGAGCTGACCATAGGGTTCATCCATTAACAGGAGATCCGGGTTCACGGCAAAGGCTCGGGCAACCGCAACTCGTTGTTCCATGCTTGAAGAAATCTGATTGGGATAAAGATCTGCACAATCAGCCAGGCCGACAAGCTTCAACGTTTTTTCCAATCTGCTTTTGGCCTGCTCCTGAGGTATTTTCTTGATCTCCATGCCATAGGCCACATTTTGTCTGACCGTGCGCCAAGGCATACAAGAAGGCTCTTGGAATACAAATGAAATATTATGCCGTTTGGGATCGGCGATTTCACCGTCAATGTAAATGTTTCCCCTGGTTGAGGGCATCAACTTTGATAAAAGATTGAGAAACGTGGTCTTACCGCAGCCTGTAGGGCCAACGATACAGAGAAATTCTCCTTTGCCGACCGTAAAATTGATGTCGTCCAGAACAAGCAAATCGCCGAATTGTTTCGTTAAATTAGTTACAACCACTTTCGGGTTACTGGTTTCAGCGGACAATGGTTTCCCCCCTTTCAGAGCTTAAATAGCCGTGGTTTAAACCTTAATCCCCGAATACGTGCCGGAATTTTCTAAATTTCCGAGCTAAGGGTCGCTCTTTTGAAGGCCCGAACAGGATTGACAGTGCTCAAAGTGCAATGACAGGCATATATACCGGGTATAAGATTTAAAGCAGATATAATTGCAATTCATATGCCAATCATTGACTGTTGGAACTAATTTTATAATCTAATGATTTAGTTGCTTTTCAGGTTTCGATTTCAAGCAGGAGTGTATTCCTAAAAAAGGATTTCGCCCTGATATTGGAGAATAGACAATTGAATTTACCTGAAATAAGGAATCGAGGTTCGCGGAATATGAGGCTAGAACAGTTGATTCATCTGGTAGAGGTTGCTAAGTATAAGTCAATCTCTTTAGCAGCGGAGCATAATTACATCTCGCAGCCGGCTATCAGCTTGTCAATCAGCAAACTCGAAGATGAACTGGGTGCTATCCTCCTAAAACGCACGACTCACGGTGTTTACCCTACGGAAGTAGGAGAAATTATTATTAAAAAAGCTCTGGGAATTCTGGAAGAAATCAAGGACATGAAACAAATTGCCAATTCCTCTACCCTGACCGGCCACGTTTGCGTTGGCATGATCCCCAGCCTGTGCAATAAAATTATTCCTTGCGCCATAGCGGATTTGAAACTGCGCCAACCTAATATTGAAGTGGATTTATTAGAAGAAGAGTCGATTGATATTCTTCAAGGAATTCAGTCCGGCAAACTTGAGATCGGAGGGGTCATTCTCACTCAGGAAATCCAGGGCAAAGATATTTGCAGCGAGGAATTATTCCATGACGAATTTTTAATCTACGTCGGCAAGAAATCCCCGCTGGCGCAAAAAAGATCCGTTTCGTTAAAGGAAGCTCTGAACTATCCCATAGTCGCCTACAACAATGAGTTTCGAAACAACGGGGGGATCTCCAGTATCCTTAAAAACTATACGATCCCGCAAGTCTCTTTCAGATTTTCCAACTTTGAAATCATTAAGCGAGTGATTTCTGAGGGAATGGCCATTTCTTTCTTCCCTAAGTTTATGGCCAAAGATGATACCTACTTCAAAAGCGGTGAAGTGATCCCGATTGACATCAATGATGTTAAATTAGACATGACGGTCGGATTAATTTGGTCCAAGCGCTTTCCCATTTCTTTAGCAGCTCAGGAATTTGTCAAGACGCTTAAACTTGCCTGCCACAATACGCTCCTTACGTAAATTGATCAATCATCTCCAGGAGCTCTTCCCGGGTGTGCAGACCTCCAAGCTTACACTTAACTTCACCCTGGCTGATCAGCAGCAAATTAGGTATTCCCTTTAAGCGAAAACGCTGGAACAAGGGTTTATTCTCGTCGACATCAACCCAGAACCCCTTGATTTTGCCGTTATAGTGAGACAGAGTTTCTTCAACTGTCGGCAGCAGCTCTTTGCAGACATGGCATCTTGCGGCGCCAAAGAAAACCAGGGACGGTATGCTGCTGTCGAAAGTTGCTTTGTCAAATTCGCCGGCAGAAATACCGCTTAACAGGTCTTGAGCCACAACTATCCCTCCTCTCCCACACTTAAGTATTTTAGCAGCAGTTGTCGGTAGCCAGGTGAGCCTGCCTGCTCAGGATCGCTTGGGAGTTCCCGGCAAACCTCTCCCTTGTGCAGCAGCAGGACTGCCGGAGCCGTCTGAACGTTATATTTCTGGGCAATCCCTTGCTTGCGGGACATATCCACTTTTGCCAGGCGAATCTTATCGTCTAATTCAGAGGCAATCCCTTCCAGCAAAGACAACAACTTGAGAGCCTGTTCGTCGCCCGGATACCAAAAGAAGAGCAATACGGGCTTGGGGGAGTTTAAGATCTGAGCTTGAAAATCCGCCTCTTCTGCGAGATACCTTTCTGCGGCAACAGCGGCTATAGCCCCGTCACTTGCCGCCGTAATCACTTGGCGCAAATATTTGGCCCTGACATCCCCGGCAGCATAAACCCCTTTGAGCGATGTTTCCATCAGATCGTTGGTAAGAATATAACCTGCTTCATCTTCAGCCACTTGCTTTTTTAGGAATTCGGTCTGAGGAACTCCGCCTACATAGATAAACACACCGTTAGTCTTAAAACGGGTCGTACTGTTGGTTTTTAAATTTTTTATAGTTACGGACTCGACATCCTCATGACCTTCGATTTCTGTTAGAACCGAATGCCAAAGGAATTCGATGCTTGGATTTTGAAAGGCTTTTTCTGCGCTTACTTTATTGCAATCGACATGCCCTTCATCATGGATGACGATGACAGTGACCCTGCTCGCATACTTAGCAATGAAGACGGCTTCTTCCAGGGCCGCATCCCCACTGCCAACCACTACGACCTGCTCATTCTCAAAAAACTCCGCATCACAGGTGGCGCAATAGGAAACCCCTCTGCCTCTGAATTTCTTTTCTCCGGGAATATTTAAGGAGCGGGGCTGGGAGCCGGCGGCCAGGATGACAGCTTTTGCTGTCATCCGGCTGCCTTTCTTCGTCCAAAGATTTTTCCTTTCACCCTCCAATTCGAGCTTCGTCACTTCATCTTTAATAATTTCCGCTCCGAATCTTTGCGCGTGGTCCGACATGGCCTTCATCAATTCCGGTCCGCCGCTATTCTCCAAAAAACCGGGGAAATTGGCTATTTCCCGCGTGGCAGAAGCCTGCCCGCCCAATGCGGCTTTCTCAATAATCGCTGTTTTCAGCTTTGCTCTGGACCCATAAATTCCCGCGGTAAGTCCTGCCGGGCCACCGCCAACAATGACAAGATCGTATTCCATCATTTGTCCCCCATTACTCGCCTCTATCCTTCCAAAGCCTGGTAAATTACGCCGCCTTCAACATTCGCAGGCATCGGCGCTCCGGCCAAATGGCAGATGGTCGGCACAATGTCAACCACCCGGACGGTCCTGTTGTCAAGAGCATGACCCTTTTTAACCCCGGCCCCTGCCATCATAAACAGGCATTTGCAGGAATAGCCGTTCAAGGTTTGATTGCTGAAGCCATTGCCATGCGTCCGGCTGAAATCGTCTTCCAGAACGTACAGTATATCCCCGCAGTATGGACCGCCCAAGCCCAAGGCCTCCATATCGGTCTTGTTCAAGGCGACTTTGATGATTCTGCGGCCGGTCTTGGGATCGCGATAACTATACAAATCAGAAATAATAGCCCGAACCAATTCTTCGTATTCCTCCGGTTCGACGATTCCCTGAGGATCACGGCCTTTAAGGTTGACATAAATGTACATGGCTCTTTGAGCGACAGCCCGGCTGTTTTCCCAGTCGATTTGCAGTCCGCCGTTGACCTCTTGCAAATTTGTGTAGCCCAGCTCAGACATAACCCCGACGTTCATCCCCCACATGTCGCCGATCAAGGGATACTCATACCCCGCTTTCCGCGTGATGGCGGCATGATCGGAAGCTATCACCACTGCAGTGTTTTCATCGACATGTTTGAGTAATTCACCGACGTAATGATCACTTATTTCATACATCTGCGCAATTAGGCCAATGTAGCGTTCGTAATCAGGGGAATTTTGCGCCAAAGTATAATCAATGTAGTAGTGATTAAGCATATCAATGCCGTGAATATGGCTGTAGACCAAATCCCAATCTTTGTTTGTCAGCAAGTAAGCAAAGGCAGCCTCGTGCCATTGGTAATAATCCGCCATAGATTCAATGACTATCGTATCCGCAATTACATTATGGCGGTCATAATTCGAGGGCTGCAGCATCGGGCCTACATTTTCCACAAGCTCGGCGCATAGTTCAGGCGGATAAAAATATTTGTCCCCTTGCAGATCTTGAGCAAAGGAATAGTAAAATTCCAGACTGCTGCCCTCCGGATTTAGTTTTGTGACCTTGATTTTATAGGCAACAGGCCGTTTCTCACCATTGATTAAATAGGTGTCAAAAATAAACTTGCTCCATTCATTCACTCGTGCTTCACCGATGGGCCGCTCGTCATTTTTCGTGACATAAATCTGAAGCTTATTATAGGTTTGGCCATCCTCGGCAATAATTAAGCCGAAACGCCTTGCCAGCCCATTGTTTACCGGCAGAACGACCTCTTTGGCTCCCTGGGGGGCGTTTTTCCAACCCGCTGCAGGCTTAATCGGCGTCATGACCTTATCGCATTTGGCCGCATCCGCTTCTTCTTCACTGCCACCCTCTTCGGTTACAAGTCCGGGTGCCGAATAGCCAAATCCCTCAAGTTTTTTAATCTGGGCCTGCTGAGTGCTAACCTCTCCTTCAACCCGACAGTCGGTGCCGCTGTTATCCACTTGGTGGGGAATTTCCTCAATGGGAAAATCTCCTGCCACACAAGTAAAATATTTTTCATAATCGTTGTAACCGCGCAGATTGGTAAAGATACTGGTCCCGTCGATAAAGATTGAATTTTTACCCCGGGGAGGCCAGGAAGTGGGGTAATTCATCATAATACTCTTTTTTCCGGCTCTTTCGAAAGCCTCCCAGATGAATTCTGCCTGGCACAGGTTGGAATCCCAGCCATAGTCAAGAATATCTAAAGGATTTCCCGGGGTATGGTTCCAAAAGCAGGTGATTCCATGAGTCTTGGGCCAAGCGCCGGTGGCCAGTGAAGCCCAATTAGGAGGGGTAATTGTGGGCAAAGCGCCTTGCATTCCATAATCGGACGTTGTAGTGCCCATTTCCGCAATTTTTTTAAAATTGGGGAGCCTTCCTTCGGCAATAAACCTTTTGATAAGCACCGGATCGGCACCGTCAAGTCCAATAAAGATTACTTTTTGGGCTTTTCCAAGGGATAATGACATTTTTCTTCCTCCTTTATCTTAAAAAATATTTAATGAGCTTAAAGTTTAAAAAGATGATAACAATTAAATCTAAAAAATATAATTTAAATTAATTTTTTAGATCAAATATTATCTTTTATATTAATCATGATACTACAAAGCAAACTTAGTGTAAAATTGCACGAATTTATAGGGGATATAAATCTCAGACTTTCAAGTTGAAGCCAAAAATTCTGCCGGAGCTATGGAATTGGAACCATTTCTTCAGCTGCTGCTCCTTTCCCATTGTGGAAGGAGCTTTCTATCCTGAGATCAGAAAAACTTTTATAGCATAGACTTCATAAAATGCTAGTCTCAGCAGGCGTTGACAGCTAGTTTGCGGCTCGCTAAAATTATCTGAGACACACTTTGACTGCCCATACCCGTATTTTCTAATTCCAAAGATGAGGTGAGAAAATTGAATATCCGTTGGCTGGGCCACTCATGTTTCCTCTTTACTAACCAGGAGGGGCTAAAGATTGTCACCGATCCATTTAACGAGAAAGTCGGCTACCCTCTGCCCCACGTCGAAACAGACGTTGTCACCGTAAGTCACCATCACTCTGATCACGACTGTGTTCAAGCCCTTTTGGGAAAACCTCAAGTTGTCGACAGTGAAGGTACCTGCAACATCTCCGGTCTGTCAATCCAAGGCACAACAACATTCCACGACACTGAACAAGGTGCCAAACGAGGCAAGAATATCCTCTTTTCTTTCGAGCTGGACGGTCTGCGAATTGCCCATTTAGGGGACCTCGGACATCTTCTGACCCCGGATCAGCTTGCCGGCATTGGGCATGTTGACATTGCCTGTGTTCCGGTGGGCGGCTTTTATACCCTCGACGCGGAACAAGCTTACCAAGTAGTACAACAGCTTAATCCCAAAATTGTTTTGCCCATGCACTATAAACTGGACAAGACAATTCCTCTGCCCATTGAGGGAATTGACAATTTTCTGACACGTTTTACCAAGGTTACAAAGGCAAAAACTCTGGACATAACTTCGGCCTCCTTGCCCCAGACTCAGGAGGTTGTCGTTTTAGAACTCTTTACAGACTGAAGTATCTAAATTACAATCCACAAAATGGCTGTACTTATATAAAAGGGGCTATTGCAAAACGAATATTTATCTGTTGACTTAGCCGCTCTAAGACTCCCGCTTCGGCAAGCGGTGAGTTAGGAGCGGATTAGTCAGCGGATAAGGGCGACTAAGATTCAGATGGAGTTAAAACTCCACCTGAATCTTAGTCTTCTTTATAAGTTTTCATAAATAAAACCATACATAAACGTGGACTTTAGCCACTATTTATGCATGGTTTTTGTTCTGTTAAGGGCTTTTTTGCATTTACATTATGGGGGTTTCCTCCAAATTAGGGGAAATATCCGAATAAATGGGCTGAACGCTATTAATATCTTTTCCTTTTGTTCTTTGCTCTGTCGTTTTATTCGTCGGTTGCAAGTAGTTATTTTGGGGCATAACATCAAATAGGGAATCAGCACCCAACTTTGCTGCTGTCAAAGTTGAAGTTAAACCAAACGCGGCATTCGCTAAAATGTAAGAGAGATTGCTTTTAGCATCTTTGGGCTTAATTTTGTTGGAAGCAAAACCGCTGAGCAGGGCAGTTATCATGGCTCCAAAAGTAACTCCAAAGAAGATGCCTTTCGGGACTAATTTGTCTCGTCCATATTTCGATAAAATTGCCACAACGCTTACTCCCCCAACCATACTTAAACCCAAGTTCATTAAGGCTCCCAGAAACTGTCCCGTCCACTTTTGTGACTCTCTGCGCGAAGATACCCATACCCCTGCGGCAGTTGACCAATAGGAGCGTTGGGAAATTTTCATTTTAGATGCCATGGTGTCAATAAGATTCTGAGCTAAAAAACCAACGGCACCAGAAACTATACCGAGATAAATTCTATCGTTTATCTTTCTCATAAATTAATCACTCCTTTTCAGTAATAATTCCCATAACAACGGTATAAATACTGGAAAGTTTATGCTGCCCTAGCAATTCAGCCCGGCAAAGGATTGCCCTTCGTTTCCCTGGCCCAAAAGAGCGTGACGATTCCCGGTTGCGGCCATAATTCTGCCGAATGTATAAAAAGGACCGTCCCCATTGTAAAAAGATGTCTTCTCTTTTTGGAGTACGGCAAATATGATATGCTATGATCCAAGTTATTCCAACAGGGATATTTTATTAAAAGAATTAAAGTTCTATTCGGAGCAAGATGGGGGAAGAACTTGGGAAGAAGTGAAAATCTAACAAAAGAGGAGATAAGGTTTATTACCCTATCTCCTCTTTTGTTAGAATCAAACTCTAAAGCTACCAATATTGTACTCCCGGATAGTTGTCAGTAAGCTAAATTCATTACAGCTCCCCAAGGCTGCCCAGTCCGCTTGCAATTCAGTCCGGCAAGGGCTTGCCTTTCGTTTCTCTGGCCCAAATAAGCGTAATAATCCCGACAATATAAATCAGGGACACCGCTGCAACCGCTTTAGCGTAGGAGCCGAAACTATTGACCAGAAAGCCGGTCAAGAGCGGACCGGTCGCGGCCAAAATCCTGCCGAAATTAAAGCAAAATCCCTGGCCGGTAGCCCGCAGCCGCGTGGGGTAAAGTTCAGCCAGATAAATCGGAAATCCTGAGAAAATACCGTTGTTAAAAAAGCCCAGCACCGGCAGGAGCAAAAGCAGGGTTGCATAGTTGGTGACATTATAAAAAATATAGGGCGCCAGCAAGATGCTTCCCAGGAAAAAAAACAAGAACGTCGGTTTGCGTCCGATCCGGTCGGCCAGCGGCCCAAACAGCACATAGCCTAAGATAGCTCCGATATTGAGGGCCATGATAGCATAACTTTTATAATTAGAGATAATATCCTCGGAAGTCTGATGTACGCGCAGCAATTCCTCAACAAAGGTAGGAGTCCAGTTTGTCACAGCCCAGAGTCCAAAGGTGGCGGAAAAGGCCAAAAGCGTGCCCACGATCGTATCCCGTCTCAGCTCCGGCCAAAATATCTGTTTGAGCGTTAAGACCGTAAGATTCTTGCTTGCACCTTCAGGCTGATTGCCCAATAATTTGAGATTTTCCCGTTCTTTCTGAATGAGCAGCCATTTTTCAGGTTCACTTACCTTTTCACGGACAAAGGCTGCAAACAAGGCGGGAAAAATCCCAATCATCAGGACGGCGCGCCAGGGTGTAAATTGGTGGCCCGTAGCCCAGGGGACGATCAGCAAATTGACAATTGCCGCCAGGAAAAACCCTGCTCCCCAGGCGCTTTGCATAAAGCTCAGAACTTTGGAACGATCCTGATCCGCAAAAGATTCCGCGACTAAGGCCGAGCCGGCAGCCCATTCTCCCCCGATGCCCAGGGCCGTCAGGAAACGAAACAAAGCCAGCTGTTCCCAGCTTTGAGACAAGGCCGCCACTCCCGTAAAAACGGCGTAAAAGAGAATGGATATGGCCAGAGTTCTGCTGCGGCCGAAATAATCGGCGAGAGTGCCGAAAAGGGTCCCCCCCAAGGCCCAGCCGACAAGGAAAATGGCTAAGATGATCCCCCCGCGGGAGGCCACATCGGCCTTGGAAGCCGAATAGCCCAGTAAATCCTGCAAGGACGAAGGCATAACCATAGCATAAATGGTTGAATCCATGGAATCGAATACCCAGCCGATCCAGGCAGCCAAAAGGACCAATCCCTGTTGGCGGGTAATCGCTTCAGAAAACCAATAGCGCGTCTTTTGCCGGAAATATCCCGCCTGCTGTCCGTTATTCTTGTTCATAGCTATTCTCTCGATTCTCTAAGCCGTATTCTTCGATTTTATATTGCAAAGCACGTCTGCTGATGTCCAACAGTTTCGCTGTCTGGAGTTTATTTCCTCCGGTTTTCTGCAAGGTTTGGGCAATAACTTCTTTCTCCAGGGATTTAACCATGGAACGCAAGGTTTCTTGTTTCGTCCCTGTTTCCGTGCCATAAGCCTTCTGGCTGCTGAGCACTTCCTCCGGCAGGTCCTCGACCAGAATAACCCGTCCTTTGCTCATAACCAGCGCATGTTCCAGCATATTTTCCAGTTCACGTACATTCCCCGGCCAATCATAAGCCTGCAGGACATTGAGCACTTCTTTGGAGATGGTTTTCGGTTCTATGCCCAATTTCCCGCAGAACTTATCCCGGAAATAGGCCGCTAAGAGCGGGATGTCTTCTTTTCTTTCCCGCAAAGGGGGGATAAGGATGGAAACAACGTTCAAACGATAGAATAAATCTGCCCGAAAGCTCTTATCCTGAATGCTTTGGCGCAGGTTTTTATTGGTTGCCGCAATGATCCGAACATCAACAACTATTTTTTCATTGCCGCCGACCCGCTCAAATTCCCTTTCCTGCAAAGCCCGCAGGAGCTTAACCTGCAAAGAGGGACTCATTTCTCCGATTTCATCGAGAAATATCGTTCCTCCGTCGGCCAGTTCCAATTTCCCTATTTTTTGCTGGTGTGCCCCAGTGAAAGCTCCCTTTTCATGTCCGAAAAATTCGCTTTCCAAAATTCCTTCAGGGATAGCGCCGCAGTTGACGGTAACAAAAGGCTTGTTTTTGCGGTTGCTGTATTGATGAATTGTGCGCGCCACTAATTCCTTGCCGGTTCCGCTCTCCCCCTGGACTAAAACAGACGAATCGCTGGCGCTGACCCGGCCGATCGTCTTAAATACTTCCTGCATTAAGGGGCTGGAACCGACAAAAGCCTTAATATGGCGATTGGGAGCTTTGACAGGAGCATCCTGAAGATCAGCGTTTTCCAAGCATGAAGAAAATACCTTTTCTACAGCCATTTTTACTTCGGATACATCAAACGGTTTGGTCAAATAATCGAAAGCTCCCAGGCGCATAGTTTCCAGCGTCGTTTCCACCGTGCTGTAAGCCGTAATCATGATAATAGGCAAACTCGGATAGTCAATCCGCAAGGCCTTAAAAGCTTCCATACCGTCCAGTTTCGGCATGCGAATATCCATGATCAAAAGATCGAAGGCCTGTTTCTTAATTTGAGCAAGGACTTCTTCCCCGTTGCAAGCAGTTTCCACTGCATAGTCCATTTTCGTTAACACCCGGCGGATTAAATTGCGGACGCTTTCTTCGTCATCAGCGACTAAAATAGACCCCTTAACTTCAGCCATCAAGGATGCCCCCTTGCTTCAGCGGTAAAATGAGTTTGAATTCTGTCCCAACATTGATTTCACTGCGTACTTCGATCCTTCCGCCATGAAGTTCCATTAATTGATGAGCGATAGCTAAGCCCAGGCCGGTACCGTTTTCGCGGGTTGTAAAAAAAGGGTCGAAGAGCTTATCAAGGGTTCCTGCCGCAATCCCCACGCCGGAATCAAGAATGCTGACGGAAACATTGGACTCTGCGCACTGAGTGGTAATCTTGATCGTGCCCTGTCCGGGAATAGCTTGACTGGCATTCAGCAACAAATTGAGTAAAATTTGTTTGAACTGTTCCTTATCCACTTCTGCCTGGACATTATCCGCATAGTCTTTCTGCACCAGGATTCGCCGCTTGAAGGATGGAGTTCCGACTAAGGCCAAGGTTTCTTCAAGCACTTCATTGAGATTTGCCGCTTCAAAACGACTGGCGGAGGGTCTGGCAAAGTCTAAAAGCCCCTGCACAATTTTGTCCAGGCGGTTTACTTCTTTGACAATGACTCCCGTATACTCCCGTTTAGGATCAGCAGGCTCCAACTCATCCTCCAGGACCTGGGAATAGCCTTTAACGGCTGTGAGGGGATTGCGTATCTCGTGGGCAATGCCCGCCGCCAATTCGCCCAGACCCGCCAGGCGATTAGCCCGCAGGACCTGGGCTTCTAAAAGACGCTTTTCACGCAGATCAATCATGATCGCCAGCACTCCTATTAGCTCCTCATGGAAATCATGCATCCGCGAGGTGGAAACCGCGACAGCCAGGGAATTCCCATCAGGCCGCAAAAGGATTTCTTCCTTGGCCAAAACAGGCTCGCAATCAGCCAAGGTTGCAGCGATTAAATGGCCAATGGGCAGCGTTAATTCCGGGTCGGAATACTTCTTGCCCAAAGCCTTTTCCTGGGAAATGCCGGTTAAAATTGAGGCCGCAGGGTTAAACAAAATAATCTTGCCATTTTTATCCACAGTAATAATTCCGTTGGGACTGCTTTTCAGCAAAGCATCCCGATGACTGCGGGTTTCCCGGAGCTTCTCCGCCAATTGGTTAATTGAGGCAACTATTTCCCCTAAAATGCCCCGTTGAGGAAGCAAAATAAGGTTGGTGTCATGGCTTAAAGCATCAAGCCCTTGCTTTATTTTATTAACGGAACCGGACAATTCGCTGGTAAAAATCCCCGCTCCCGACAGACTAACGACTGTCCCGATAATTAGAATATAAATAATGTTTTCCCGCAGGTGGGATATTTCCGTCCGTTCGAGGCTAAGAGCATACCCTGTTTGCAGGGCTTGGGATTGTAAGGCTTTCTCCGCGGCTTCCATCGTCACAAAACCGGTGATGACAATGGGGGTGACGACAAGCAAGAAAATTGAAAGAATCAGGTATGCACGGAATTTCATTGCCTTCCCCCCATCATAAGTCTCTAGTCTAATAATTCGTCTGACTTGTCTAAATTCCTGCAACATTTGAATAATTAAACATCAGCACTGAGGAAAAGTCCCTAACTAAAAGAGATTTACAAGCAAAAAGCGCTCTCCTATCACTATCAATGTGAGATTGAGAACGCTTATGCTTTCTTATTCCTTAGGCCGCCCCGTCTATAATCCTTGAGATCAAAGCCTTTAAGTTCAATCCAGGGCATCCTTTTTTCTATAGGCCATACCGGTAAACCTGGCTATCAAGGCCGCTGATTCATCAAAGACGTCAACGTTATAATTTAAAATCTTCTTGCTGCCGGAAATTTCTTCAGCTTCAGCAAACAGCATTTTCCCTTTAGGAGGCTGGAAAAAGGAAATATTAGCGTTGATCCCCAGAGAAATTTGCCCGTAGGAATTGGCGGCCGCCGCAAAGGCGAAATCCGCCAAGGTAAATATAACTCCGCCTTGGACGATATTGACGGCATTTAAATGCTGTTCGCCGATTTCCAGGGACGCCTTGGCATAACCTGGTCCTACTTCAACCAGCTTTATCCCTACCAGCGCCGCAAATCTATCATTTTTAAAATAATTCATAAGATTACTCGTCATAATGTTCCTCCTGTTCTAAATACAGTTTCATTGCAATCGTTTCAGTTTTCCACAAAAGTTGACACATTCCTCCAACTAAATCAGTATTTTCTTTTTAAGAACAGCTAAAGTGCGTTAAATTTATAAGTCAAGCATTGCCTGAAGCAAAGTTATCTTATATAATTTAAAGCATCACGAATCATTGAATGAGAAGTTAACTCTAACAAAAAACTGAAGTGCCGCCAACACTCCAGTTCTGAGTTACCAATGCCATTCTGATTTGCTCTGAAAACTGAGCGTCTAGCTCCTTGCCGGGGTTGGGCTGCTCAGTTTTGCATTTTTAATCAAGCCCCTCCAAGAATTAAATCCAGCCCTTCCATAAGTAAAACATATAATTGAAGTCTTTACTATGACATAAATAGATATTAAACTGAATTTGGAGGTGTTTATAATGGATATCCGACATCTGGAATATTTCGTAGAAGTTGCCCGTCAGAAAAGTTTTAGCAAGGCCGCCCTTATAAGCCACGTGTCCCAATCAGCCATCAGCAAAATGATAAAAGATTTAGAAACGGAATTAGGTACTTCTCTGTTTAACCGCAATTCTAAATATGTCCAATTAACCGACACCGGCGTCATCTTTTTTGAACAAGCACAGCAAGTTGTCGACATGTTTCAGAATCTCACGACTGAATTTGAAACTAAGGTCAAAATGGAAAAAGGCAAAATTTCCATCGGTTTGCTGCCCATAACCAGCTCCACTATCTTTGCGGAGTTATTGGGAGAATTTAAAAAGAAATACCCGCTGATCGAAATTAATCTGGCGGAATACGGTTCCAAAAAAGTAGCCCAGGCCATTAATGACGGAACCTTAGATGCCGGAGTTGTTTGCATAGTACCGGATCATCAATATTATGACTCCCTTTCTTTTTCCCAAGACCCTCTCTTTGTGATCATCTCTGCGCAGAATCCTTTAAGCCAGTTTCCTGCCATTGAGCTGGCCTCTCTGACCAACGAATCCTTTGTTTTATACAGTAAAGATTTCAGTCTTCATGATGAAATTATCAATCAGTGCAGAAGTGTAGGTTTTTCTCCGAACGTTATTTTCGAGACCTCACAGCTGGAGCTGATGACTCAGATGGTGGCCGCTAATTTGGGCATTGCTTTTCTCCCCAGCGCGGTATGCAAAGAACTGGACACTGAGCGTATTGTTTCTGTTCCCTTAACAGAGCCACAAATCATCCACAGTATGTCCATAATCTGGAAAAGAGGCCGTTCCATGTCTCACGCCGCACGTTTGTGGCTTGACTTTGCCGAGAATTACTTTACCGCCGCTGAACAGTCTCACAAAAGCCTTAGAACTTAAACATAATTTCTGATAGCTTAAACAGCCAAGCGGCGGCAAGTCCTCAGGACTGACCGCCGCTTGGCTGTTTTGCTGTTTGGCCGGGGTTGCCGAGGCAAACCTGTTCAGAGCACTAATTCTTGCCCATGGTCCTTCAGCCACTTTTTCCAAGTCGGATATTCCGGCATAAACGCCCGTACCCGCTGCCAGAATCGCTCCGAATGATTGGGATGCGTCAGATGCGCCAGTTCATGAATAACCAGATAATCAATGACTTCTTCCGGGGCCATAATGATTCGCCAATTTAAATTTAAATTTCCCCGAGTAGAACAACTCCCCCACCTTGTCTTCTGATCTTTCAGCCGAAACTCCTGATAAATGACTTGCATACGCTGCGCCTGTTCATCAAGCTTATGCTTGAGTACCTTGCGCGCCTGAACCTTATACCAGGCCATAACAGCGCCCGGAACATCGGCCGAACCTTGAACTTCAGCTAAATCCTGGGGCAAATCCACTCTGAGAATCAAGCCCTCCAAGCTTACCCGAATTGAGCGCTGGGCGTATCGTCTGAGACGAAGTTCTAAAACCTGCCCCCGGTAAGGAAAGTGTTCGCCGTCAAGATATTGCCTTGAGGAACGAACCTGCTTTTGGCGGCTTTCCAGCCAGTGGGTTAAAATCCACTCCTGCTTGGCCAGCAATAGTTCTTTAAGCTGTTTGGCCGACACATGTTTAGGCGCGGAAATTCGGACACGATCATCCAAGATGCTTAGGGTAACCCTGCGATACCCTTTACTTCGGCGTTCTTCACAGGGAATAATTTCATCGTTAATCTTCAGGTGATCCACCGGAAGACTCCTCCTCACAAACCTCCGGGTGTTTATCTTATATCATTTTATATCATTGGAATCCGTTCGCTTAAGGTTGCGCTCATATTGGCCGGGTATGTCAGTCAGCAGTCAACTTCACCGGCAGCACTCGTCCGGCAAGCAAAAAACCTCAGGCTCCCCGGTAAAACCACCCCACCAGGCCATAGATCACCGTGCACACGGCCGCGACCATAAGTCCCAAACGCAGTTTCAGCTTAGCGTAATCCATCACCGGAATTTTCATTACGGTTGCCATAGCCACGGTATTGTCACTTAGGGGAGAGACAAACCCTCCGAAAGTACCGCTGGCGAACACAGCCCCTGCGATGAGAGGCAAAGCGGCATGTTCCGTGGTCGCCAGAGAAAACCCCAAGGGCAGCAAGATACCCCAGGTGCCAAAGGTTGAACCGATGACATAAGAAAGCAGGCAACCCAGAACAAAAAATGCCGGTGCTATCAAGGCGGCCGGTACCAAACTTCCTACGGTCCGTTCCGTATAAGTCACAAAGCCAAGATCCGTGGAAACTGCCGAGACCGCCCAGACAAACACTAAAAGAACGTTAACCGCCATCATCTCATTGCCGCCTTGCAAAAAACCGAAAAGCGTGCGCTGGATCGGCTGTTCTTGAAAGGCATACCAGACAAAGGAGACTATCAAGGTGGTTAACAAGGCTTCCAACATTGCTTTGGCCGCGTTAGCCTGGATTAAAGCCCCCAACAAGCCGGAAGCATGCAAGTGACCGTCCCACCAGGTAAAAAACAGCGTTAAGCTCAATAAAAGGGCGAGGGGGACAATGAGATTGAGAGCGTTGGGAGCAACTTTCTCAGCAACCAGTTCAACGGGGTCCGGATAAATCTCGGATTCACGCTTGACCTTGTTTTTTCTTGTCAACATTGGCGGATGTATGGCCAATTCCATGGAGGTTTCGCCATAGGCCAACTGGGCCGAACCCAGGGCTCTCATTTTAGCGAGAGATTCGACAGGCTGAGAGGCGGGCTCGCCTTCTTTTGCCTGAGCTTTATCGGGTTTCGTTTTCCGAAAGGAATAAAGAAAGGCAAAGACCAGCATCGCCAAAGAGAAAAAGTTAAAGGGGATACTCAATAAAAACAGATTATAAGGAGGCGTTACAACCCCCTGGTGCCGGCTCACCGTGCTCAAAAGGCCAATGGAATAGCCAATAAACACAGTGCCCAAGGGCATAATCGCACACAAAGGTGTTGCCGTCGCATCAACAACAAAGGCGACTTTATCGACGGGAACTTTAAGCCGTGAAAACACCTGTTTCATCACCGGACCTACGGTAATAATCCGAAAATCCGGGGCCATAAAGGTGAGGAGAGAAGAAAGCCAGGTTACTATAAAAGCTCCCCGCCCCGAGTGGATTTTCTCTTCCATAAGGCGGGCAAAACCACTGACTCCCCCGGTAACACGCACCAAACCGACAAAAGCTCCAAAACCGTACATAAAGACAATCAGACGCAGATTATCGGAAATCGCCAGTTCTTTCAAAATATACTGCAAGGCGGTATCAATCCCCCCAAAAGGCGTGGGACTGAGCATATACGCTCCGATAAACAAACCGACAACTAACCCCGGCAGAACCTGTCTTGTGAATAAGGCAAGCGGAATTACAACCAGAAACGGCAATAACGACCAGACGGTTCCATGCATTTAGGAGTCCCCTTTCAACATAGGCTATTTTTTTAATATCCCGCGCTGAAAGGGAATCTATGCAGCTTAACTATACTTCAAACCAAGGGTCAAGGTTAAGCTGTTTACTTTACCATGACAGTTTGCAGTATGGGCAAGCCAAAATGTATAAGTGCGGCAATCACGGCTATGGTAATAGCCAATTTGAATAACTTTTTGAGGACAAAGCCGACAGCAGCAATCCCCAGAACGACAAGCAAAATATTTTTTAAACCGAGAGCGGCAATTAGGGCCCCCATGTTTCTCCTCCTTTATGGCCGCACTGCCATATTTTAGCGCGGTCTGAATTCATTTAGACAAATTCTTTGCTTTTAATCTTTATTTTGTCTTAACTTTAATATTCTACCTCGCCTTAAAATTCCCTGCCGCTTATTTTAATTTGAGCTCACCGCTATATCTTCTAAGAAATGGGCAAAAACACTTTAAAAGCCGTCCCCTCGCCCGGCTTACTATTCACCTCAATCGTCCCCTGATGCAGGTCGACAATCTTTTTCACGATGGCAAGTCCTAAACCGCTGCCGCTTTGGGAACGGTTTCGCGACTTATCCGCTTTATAAAAACGTTCGAATATATGCGCCTGATCTTCAGCGCTGAGACCAATCCCCGTATCCGCTATGCGGACAACGGTCTCACTTTCCTCTTTCTTGATACAAACACTGATTGATCCCTCTCTGGGCGTGAATTTAATGCTGTTGTTAATTAAGTTGACCCACACCTGGCTCATTAGCTCCTCGTCGGCCACTATGGAGGCTTCCTCAAGATCGATATCGAGCACAAGCGCCTTCTCCACCCACTGAGGCTCACAGGCCAAAACGATTTTCCGCAGCTGTTTGTCCAAACGGTAGCGTTTTAACTCAAAAGGATGGTGCTCCGATTCCAGGGAGGTAAGCTTCAATAAATTCTCACTTAATTTAGCCAGTCTTAGGCTCTCCGTCTCAATAATCTCCAGATAATGCAGGCGTTTTTCCCTGCTTAAATTGTCATCTTTCAAACCTTTGGCAAAGCCGCTGATGGAAGTAAGGGGAGACTGAAGTTCGTGGGAGACATTGGATATAAACTCCTGGCGCATTTGCTCGATCTGGCTTAATTCCCCCGCCATATGGTTGATACTCTCGACAATTTCACTGTAGGGATGATTGCGCTGTCCGAGGCTGAGGTTAATGTTAAAGTCCCCCTTGGCAATTCGTCGCAAAGCATCAATAATCGGTTGAAACACGGCACTTTGCTTAGGACGATTAATCATGCCAATGACAAATATAATATTGCCAAAGCAGAAGAAACCGAGCAGAGAGTTGAGCAGCTGTCGCACAAAGGCGGAGGGGTTTATACCTATGAGTTTATAAATGAAAAGGGTTGCGAAAAAAGCGGCTGACCAGCAAAGGCATAAGGCAATCAGAACGGCAAGGATTCCCGCCGCAGCTTGCAGCGGCCAGCGCTTTTTCATGAGTGCACCTCCAAGCGGTAACCCAGTCCCCGTATTGTGGTAATTTTAAAAGCATACAGGTCTTCCGGAAAGCGCTCGCGCAGGCGTTTAATATGAACGTCAACCGTCCGTTCGTCCCCTTCATAGTCGTAGCCCCAGAGATCTTCGATCAATTGCTCCCGGGCAAAGGTTTTGCCGGGATAACTGGCTAGTTTGAAAAGAAGTTCAAACTCCTTCAGAGGCAGCGTGAGCATTTCATGGCCGCTGAATATCTCATGGGTTTGGCGATTGAGCAGGAGTTCCCCGATTTGTACTTTCTGAGAGGCAGAGATGCGGTAGCGTTTCAGTAAAGCCTTCACTCTGGCGATCAGTTCCAAAGGATCGAAGGGCTTGACGAGGTAATCGTCGGTACCAAGCTCGAACCCTTTCACTTTTTGAGCTGTTTCTCCTTTGGCCGTCAGCATGAGCAAAGGAAGGTCATAATGCTCCCGCAACTCCCGGCAGAGCTCCCAACCGTCCATGTGCGGCATCATGATATCCAGAATGACCAGATCTATTTTAAGTTTTTCAAGCAAGGTGAGAGCTTCCAGACCGTCAGCGGCTTCATAAACCTTGAATCCCTCCTTTTCCAAAAAGAGGCACACCAATTCCCGAATATGCGGGTCGTCATCGACCATCAGCAGTTTCGTCAATTTACTTCATCCCCTATAAGATTCCGTCCCAACTTCGGAGGTTATTTAATAACTGGTTCAAGCCTGGCCGGCCAGGATTTCCCGCAGCTTTGCAGCGAATTCCCGGGGGGCCGTTACATAACCGATATGATTTCCGGGGAACTCCACAAGTTTTGTTCCCAGATAGTCCGCCAGAGCGGCTGAACAATGATAAGGGAAGAATTCCCTTGAGGTACGGCCACCGGCGGGCAGGATCTGTGACGTTACAGTTTTCAAAATTGCCGGATCAAGGATGTAGCGGCGGATTCCCGGAGCTTCCCGGGCTAAAAAGTACTCCAGATTGAGACCAAGCCAGGCCAGTTGTTCCGCGCTCAATTGCTGGGACTGGTCATTCATGCCCATACCCAAGGCTGAGTTGAATTTCATAAAAGCCGGGATCGCCCCTTCGCTGTGATAGTGTTCTTCCAAACTCCCCAGGATTTTCTGGGCCTGAACCCTTTCAGCTTCGGGCAGGATTTGGAGCAAAGGAGGCTCGTGGGGAATCAGCGTCCGTACTTGCCCGGGATAGCGGGCGGTCAGATCAAGTCCGATGACAGCGCCGGAACTGCTGCCAAAGACATAGGCCGGCTCGGCAGTCAGGGCGGCTAACAAGCGGTGAGCATCGTCGCTCTGGGTCTCTATACTATAAGCCTCTGTCAAGTCCTCAAGCTTACTGCGCGAATGTCCCCGGCGATCATAAGTTACGACCGTATAGTCTTCGGCAAGCCGGCTGACGATACCGTGGTAGACGTCAGCGTTGCCATTTCCTCCGTGAATTAACAAAAGTAGGGGGCCTGAACCGCAGACCTTATAATAGAGTTTCGCTCCGAGCACTTGTAATGTTCGGTTGGCTGTCTCACTCATGGTAGTTCTCCCTTTCGCTTGTTTGGTTTATTAAAACGTTTTATTAACTAAATCTCGTATTCTTCTTGAGGATTTAATTTTATCACGACGGTCAGATTGCTTCTTTGAGACGCAATTGATGGGCGGCAAATTCGCGGTAAAGCCGGTGGGTTTGGAGAAGCTGCTCGTGAGTTCCGCTTCCCGTTATCCTGCCCTTTTCGATGAACAGAATTTTATCGGCATCAACGACTGTGGAAAGGCGATGAGCGATCACCAGAGTTGTCCGGCCTTTCATGAGGTTTTCCAAAGCTTTTTGCACAGCGATTTCCGACTTGCTGTCGAGACTGGAAGTAGCTTCGTCAAGCATCAAAATTTTAGGGTCCCTTAACAAGGCCCGGGCAATGGCAATTCTCTGACGCTGGCCGCCCGACAATTTGATTCCCCTCTCCCCGACTTCGGTTTCATATTGCTCGGGAAGTTCAGCAATAAAGCCATCGGCATAAGCCATTTTAGCGGCACGCTCCAGCTCTTGGTCACTGATCTCTCTTGCTAGTCCGTAACAAAGGTTTTGGCGAATAGTACCGGCAATCAGCGGACTTTCCTGAGACACATAGCCAATCTGGCTCCGCCAAGATTGCAGCGAAAATTTGTCAATGGAGTCCTGACCCAGCTTTATCGTTCCCTGTTGCGGTTGATAAAATCGTTCCAGAAGAGAAAACAGTGTTGTTTTGCCGCCGCCGCTGGGTCCGACAATGGCGGTGACCTTACCGGGTTCTATAGTGAAATTCAAGCCTTTGAGAACCTCTTCTTCGCTTTCATAACCAAAGGACACATTTTCCAGAGAAATCGCCTGATTGGTATACTGCAGCCGGATTCCCGCCTCTTGCTCCTCTTCGGAATGACCCAGGGTTGCGATGATCCTTTCCGTCGCTCCCATAGCCTTTTGAAATTGAGTAAAGAAGGTCGTGATCTGGCCCATGGGCATCACAATTTGAATGAGATACAAAATGAAAGCGACCAGTCCCCCCGAGGTCAGAGCTCCTGAAGAGACCCTCATTCCGCCGTAGCCGATAATAATCACCAGGAACACCATCAAGACGAAGGACATGAGCGGAGAAATTAAAGCCTGAACTTTAGCTTCTTTTAGGCCGAATTGCAAAAGATTGCCGATTCCTTTCCTGCCGTTGCTGTACTCCTTAGGTTCGGCGTTGGAAACCTTCACCAAGCGAATCTCCGCTAAAACCTGAGTGATAACCGCCGTAAAGCGAGCCGTTTCGTCCTGTGTCCCCTTGGAAATTTTATGCATCTGCCGCCCCAGGGGCACCAAGACGAGAACTAACAAAGGGACAGCAATCAACATTGCTAAGGTCATTCTCCAGTCGAGGTAGAGAAGAATCACAATCGAGCCAATAATAGAGATCATACCGTTAAAAAAATTCGTTAAATTCTCAGTGATCAGACCCTTGACCACCCCGGTATCATTGGTCATGCGGCTGATCGTCTCTCCGCTTAAGCTGTTATCATAATAGGATACGGGTAAAACCAGCAGTTTTTTCCACAATCGGTCTCTTAAGGCGGCAACGACATTTTGGCCCGCATAATTTAATAAATAAATGGAAAGCCCGCCGGCAATTGCCTGAGTGATAAAGACAAGGACTAAAGTGACAATTTGCGTTCGGTTTATGGAATTCAAGGAAAAACTGTCCACAAGGTTTTTGGTAAACAAGGGAACGATGAGCCCGGCACAGGTCGTGGCGACACTCATTAAAATTGCTATACTCAACAGCAATTTAGGCGGCTTGGTTTGCCTAAGCAGGTTAATAAAGGAACGCCAATCACCAGTTTTGGGCGCATTAGGGGAAGTCGTTGCAATTTGTGATCCTTCGTGAGACATTCAGCTCTCTCCTTTTCTTTTCAGTATAGTTCCTAAGCAAGAGATCTTTTCAACGAGATGAACTATACTCTGCTTTTATGAACTGAATATGAACAAAAACAAAAGTCGTCAGAGAATTATTGCCTTTTAGCTTAATTAAGCCATAATGTTCAAGATTTATGTAAGCAAATTTAATTCGGTGAGCTTATTTTAAGTTTATTGTGTTTTATTATCAAGAAAAATGCCGGCAACACAAAAGCACGAAGGTTTGCTATCCCTTCGTGCTCAACGTGCCTGATCTATTTGAGTCATTAACCCTTAGCGTGCATAGGACAGGCCATTTGCCGCATTGGGGGCTACTGGCCCTTCCTGGGCTTTGTCAACCAAGGCCTGCAAAAGTTTGGCAATGGACTTTTTGGTTAAATCATCTGTCAGTTTTCCCTCTTGGTTAAATTTTTTATCGGCACTCGTTATCAGGACCTTGGGGT
The DNA here is from genome assembly GCF_030954495.1 of Candidatus Desulfosporosinus nitrosoreducens. Taxonomy (GTDB): domain Bacteria; phylum Bacillota; class Desulfitobacteriia; order Desulfitobacteriales; family Desulfitobacteriaceae; genus Desulfosporosinus; species Desulfosporosinus nitrosoreducens. The sequence goes on from NZ_JAVHUW010000064.1 coordinate 132,562, forward strand.
TCGTTAAGTTTTTCAGCCCCACGCTGCCGCAAACCTGTCGCAGATGGTACTGAACGTGCGCTCCCCCCAAGGCACCTGAGGTAGCCGTCATGATGGCCAAAGATTTGCCGCTCAAAGGCAATTCAGTCCCCCGTGAGGCCCAATCTAAAGCATTTTTCAACACCGGAGGTATGGAATAATTATATTCCGGTGTTGATATTAAAAAGGCATCAGCCGCTGCCAATTTCTCTTTAAAGTCTGCAACAATTTGAGGCACCCCTTGAACCTCAAGATCTTCATTAAAAAACGGTATCGACGATAAGTCCAGGATTTCCATTTCTGCACTTTCAGGAAGTAACTCTGCAGCCGCGCGCAAAGCGGCCTTGTTGTAAGACTTTTCACGTAGGCTTCCAGCAAAACCAAGCACTTTAATTTTTTTAGTCACCAAAAGCAGCACCCCCCATAAATTTTACCCCTTCTCTAAAGCTGAACAGCGTAAGCGAAAGAGTTAGTGGTCCGACCCTCAATTCCATATTCTTTATACATTCCACATTTGTAATACTTTTCCTTCCAGGATAGTCACTAATAGTCCGATAATAAAAAATAATCCGATAATAACAAATAAATATAGTGATTTTTTTTAACATTCAAATTTATAGGTCTCTGACCTTAGAATTAAGGTCTGCCGACAAAAAAATTGAGCCTTTCTCTGCTTTGAACAGGAAAGGCTCCAAAAAAAGCATTAAATTTTAAGCAAAAGTTCTTTACCAATACCGCTGTCAAATTTGAGTTCAAAGCCTTTTCTTTGATCGTCATTTCGCTGGGAGCTATGACTGCTTTCATGTCAGCCACACTTCGCCCAGTCGCCCGTGATGCATTCCGTACACCCTCCCGTATGTATAAGTTTATTCCGACATACAGGGCATTGATTGTGAGCAATCAGCCAAGCTTCACAAGGTTCCGGACAACACTTTTTTTGAGCGCATTCAGCACAAATATCTCGCATTCAGACCACCTCTCGGTACGTATATTTGGTTCGTATCGAACTTGTGTTCTTATTATAGCCAGATCCTCTCCCAATATCAATGAGAAAATCTTCCTGGCCTTAAGTATAAGTGCTCATGCGGACAAAACGCCGCAGAATTTAAGAAGTTAAGAAGGACACCTAAGCGTAATCCGCTCTACAATCCTCTTAACTCTGGGCTCTATAGATTACATGTTCCTGTGAATCGAACATTAGATAGACTCCCGGGCATTGCGGGAGTTGCTTCAGCGTTTCTTGAATAATCATCGCCTGCTCCATGCTCTTAATATGAAGGACTTTTGCCGCTATCGTCACAAGGGCTGCCGGACTTATCCCTAAGCAAAATTCTTGAGGTTATGATTGCCGTGACAGGTATGATTAAGACAATACCTATTCCGCTGCACAGAACCTGCAGAATTTCCGCTCCGAACACCTTGTTGTTCAAGATATCTGTGAGCGAGTAATTGAATTTGCTGAACCAAATTACCAGGGTCATAAATCCGCCGATAAAAGCAAAAAGCAAGGTGTTGGTCATAGTACCCAAAATGTCTTTGCCAATATTAATTCCCGAGATCAATAGGCTTTGGGGGGTGGTAAACAGCTTATTGACATACAGCTCATTCATCGCCGAGGCGATGGAAATAGCAATATCAATCATTGCCCCCAATAACCCAATTAAAAATTCACAAACCACGATTTTTGTGAAATCAAGCTGAACGTCCAGAGATAAGTAAGAGATAGTTTCCGATTGTTCGCTGCTGAATCCTTGAATTTTAGCCGCCGCCGCTATTTTATAAACGAGCATCATCGTTAACAGAACGACTAAAGTTACTGACAGAAAGGAGGAGACTGTCTTTTTATTAACTCCATTAATGTAAAATAAAGTAATCGAGCCAATAATAATCGAACCCAATATGGTTATTTTGAGCGGATCAATATTCAGAGATATTAAAATGAGCATCATAAACAAGGTCAGAAAGTTCAGCCATAAGGAGAAAAAAGCTTTCAGGCCTCTCTTGCCGCCAATAACAGCCATCAGGATAAAGAGGATGCTCAACAATAAAAATTGCACACTCATGATCTCAGTCCAATCTTGTGATTTTTCAGAAGGACCATAGCGATATACATTGTAATCGGAATGCTGATCACAATCCCTATACTGCCGGTAAGAATTCTTATAACTTCCAGGGAGATATTGATATTGACAATCTCATATAACGGATAACCATTTTTAAGCCAAAGCAAAATCATCGGGATGCTGCCGCTGAAATAAGCAAAGACTAAGGTATTTGTCATGGTGCCCATAATATCTTTTCCGATTTCCCGGGCTGAGTTTAGTATAAGCTTCCTCTCAACATGGGGATTCCTATTGTACATTTCCTGTATCGAGGCTGACATGGTAATGGCGATATCCATGATCGCACCCAAAGTACCGATCAAAATCTCCGCGATAAAAATCGGCTCCGGAGGGGAGGTCAGAAATTCCATCTCTTCATAATGGATTCCGTTGCCATCGGTTGCTTTGAAGATGACAAGCGCTATCAGCATCGCCATAAGAGTAGCCAGGATTGTGCCCAGAATTGCGGAAAAGGTTTTTCTGTTTATGCCGCCGACAAGGAACAAAGACGTGAAAATAAATAAAAAACTGGCGACGGAGGAAACCAAAATAAGGTTCCCTCCCCGCAAATACAAAGCAAAGACGACGGAAATAATCAGTACATTAATAACCAGACTGCTTAAAGACCTCAAGCCTTTAGAGCCTGCTATGCTTAGAATTAAGACAACAAAAATAAACGTCACATAGGCAATATAATTGTCTCTTTTGAAACCTGTTATTTCGGCAGAAATGGCCCGCTTGTTTATATCCCCTTGAACCTGTACGAAAACTTCGTCATTAATCTTGAACTTCAAGTTCAAAGCTTGAGAATTAGCCGCTTTATTTTCAAGGGTTACTTCCTGACCTTTGTAACTGCCGTTCAAGATTACTGCTTGAATCCTTTGGTTGTCCGTTTGTTTGTCCAAGCTGTATTGGTCCGTCAGCGCTGTAACTTTAGCAATCGTTTTATGATAATAGCCTTCATTATGGGATATAAACAGCAAACCAATGAGCGCGACCAACAAAGATATTACAACCAGAACGACTGTTCTATTTAGTTTAAGGCAGTTGCCATCTTTTACAAATACCCCGGAGTTCTTAAATTTATCTTGAAGAAAAAATATTTTCAGCATCTTGGCACTATCCTCTTTAAAGCTTAAATCCTTAAGGCTTGTATAGGGTCGCAACTAAAGAACTTTGGTTTTATTTTTTCAGTAATTGGGGCAGACCGTTCACCTTTAGAATGAGGTCGGACATGGTAAGATGCCATAAAGCACGTTGATACCCGCTTCTGGCCTTTTCGATGTCAACTTGTTTCCCTGTCTGACGGTCATAGGCCGCACCGTGTTCAAAAATACCGTCTTTATTGGCAATATACAATAAATTATCCGTTGCGAAAGAACCGTCCGGCGCATAGACTCTGAAGGCGCTGAATCCCTCCTTGATATTCAAGAGATCGTGCCCAAAATAAAATAATTTGCCTTTATCCAAACCGAATAAATTAGCCAAAGTAGGGTATAAATCCATCTCCCCTCCGGAAATATGACGCACACCGGCATAGTTTCCGCCGGGCAGATGAATAAGCAGCGGCACTTTATGCAATTCAAGAGAAGTATCATCATTAATGGGCGTAGGTGAGTTGAGGAATTTCCGGATATCCTCATCTTTTAAATACTGTCCGAAATGGTCACCGTAAATTACCACAACGGAATTGTCCAGAATTCCCTGTTGCTGCAAATTGTCCATAAATTTGCCCAGGGACTCATCGGCATAATGCTGAGCTTGAAGATAATCGGCAAACATATCGCTAAACTCACCTTGAGGGATATTTAATCCTTTTTTGTTGTCAGGAATACCGTCCCAGGGATAATGAGCCGTCAAGGTTACAATAAAGGAGAAAAAGGGTTGTTTTTTTTGCTCAAGAATGGACAGAGTCTGCCTAAACATGGACTCATCCGAGAGACCCATGCCCATCTTCTCATCGATCTGAAAATCATTTTCATTGTAGAATTTATTAAATCCTTCCGAAGGGTACATGATATTTCTGTTCCAGAACTCCGGCTTATAGCCGTGGAAAGCATAGCTGCCCGTAAAGCCTGAATTTCTGAGGGCAGCGGGCAGGGAATAATAGGTATTTAACGGTTTCAATATGTAATACGAACCTTCAGCGGCCGGATAGAGGGAATTCAGGGACATAAACTCGGCATCCGACGTAGTGCCCTCGGCAATTTGTGTAAAATAGTTGTCAAAATACATACTGCTTTTAAGCAACTTGTTAAGGTTGGGCGTGACTTCCTGACCATTGATGGAGTTATTAATCAAGAAACCTTGCATGGCCTCTAATTGAATCACGATCAGATTTTTCCCTTGGGCAACACCTTTTAAATTAGTGCCTTCGAGACTCTGATGATGCTCCATCCAAGTCTTCAGCAGTCCCACTTTGCCGTCAAAATCGGCCTTGGCGTCCTTAACATTAAAAAATTGATAGAGATCCAGGATATGATAATTAATAATACCCATTTGCTCAAGAACTGTATTGGTCCAGTTCAAGCCTATATAGGCATCTTGATCAAAAGATTGGCTGACACTCCTCAAGCGTATGCCCAAAATCAAGCCACATATCAGGAATACCAAAACGGCTTGGGCGATCCTCCTGACAATCCCTATGGGGGAACTATACTTATTGGATTTTCTTAAAAAAAACAGATAAGCCAGCAGCAGAAGATCGATAAAGAAAACTATGTCTCCTTTATTAATAAGCGTCGCAATACTGCCTGACACTCCCTCAACTTGTCCGGCCTCGTAGAGCACGGGAATTGACAGAACAGTGTGGTAGATCCGATAGAATAATAAGTCCACCCATAACAAGGTGCTTATTAAACCTGCCACTACAAATAGTGCCGTCCTTCTGCTCCTCGGTGTCAATAAACAAGTCCAAATCGAAAAGGCCAGTAAAATTGCCAAGGAGCAGACTGACATGCTCAGAGATGAGGTGACTCCTATAAAGAAATTAAGGTAGAATATTTTGAGCAGCAACAAAAAATCTACGAGAAGTATCTCGTAATTGCGGCTGAATGCCTGAACTAATCCCGGCCTTAAGGCGATTTTCTTAAAACTCAGCAACCATCATTTCTCCATATTTCTATAAATTTTGCCATAGTCCTAATATAACACAGATTTTAGAAAATGAAATGTCAGCCTTAAACTTTGAATTTGCCGACTAATAACGCTAAACCATCGCCAAACCCTGCCAAAGCTTCCGCCGCTTCACTCACTGATGCCATCGTCGCCGCTTGTTCCTCTGAAGCAGTTGAGACTTCTTCCGTGCTAAGGGCCGCTTGTTCCGCAATACTTCCAATATTCCTCACCACTTGAACGGCTTGAACGGTTCCGCTGGCCATTTGCTGTGCAACGGAAGTAACTTGCTGAATTTGCTCAGCAACCGTGTTGACCTCTTCGCCAATAGTTTTAAAGGAATGTCCAGCCAAATTAACTGCCTCTACTCCGGCTTCGACATCGCCCTTACCCTTCTCCATTATTTCTACAGCCCGTTTGGTCTCCCTTTGAATATTGCCGATAAGCTCAGCTATCTGAGCTGTTGACAGCGAAGATTGCTCGGCCAGCTTCCTCACTTCTTCGGCAACAACCGCAAAGCCTTTCCCTTGTTCCCCCGCTCTCGCGGCCTCAATCGCCGCATTTAAAGCCAATAAATTGGTTTGCTCTGCCAGATTCCTGATCACATCGACAATTTGCCCAATCTGCCCGGACTGTTCTTCCAATTGAAACACAGCAGCGGCGGCTTGCTCGGATGCGTCACGCAGATGTTGAATTTTTTGCACAGCATTTTCCGCTTGAACAAGGCCGACTCCAGCGGCTCGTGCCGCTTTTTCACTGCTTTGGTTAACGATCTCCGCATTGGCGGCCACCTGCTGGGCACTTGAAGACATTTGTTCCATGACAGCACCGGCATCTTTCACCGCTGCGGCTTGATCCGTTGCCCCGGCGGCAAGCTGCGCTAAGGTACCGGAAACTTGTTCGCTTGCGGCGGTGGCTTCCTCTGCCGCCGCTGTCAGTGATTCGCTGGTAGTCGCCACATTCGCGGACTGGGTTAAAACTTCTCCGATGATATCTCTTAAGGAGTGGAGCATTTCACTGACGGCCTGGGATAAAAAGCCGATTTCATCTTTATTTTTGATCGCCGGCATCTCAATGTCCAGATCTCCTGCGGCCACACGCTGGGCAACCTGCGTCACTTTAGCAAGGGGCCGGCTGATATTCCTGGCCAGCACAAGCGCCAGAACTATCCCGCCAACCAGCGCAAGGATCACAATCACAATCAGCAGCTTCAAAACAGAACCGTCTGTTGCCTGAGCATCAGCCACCGCTTGGGCCCCGCCTTGGTCCATAAAAGACATCTGAGCTTCCATATCTGTAAGAAGCTGGTCAAAACTCACCTTGCTTTTATCTGTCAGGACCGAACTAGCCTCAGCGTCTTTCTGCTCCTCTATTAATTTCCACACCTGTTCAGCATCGGTCATATAAGCGGTGAAGGATTTCTGCAAAGCCTCATTTCTTGTTTTCCCTTCCGCTGTTGTCACATAACTTGTATAAGTGGCGAAATCCTTTGCCCATTTCGTCCGATAGGTCGTAAAGCTAAATTTGATACCCTGGTAAGCAGTGGCGTCTGTTCGTTCTATAAAGCCCAGCAAAAGAGTGCGCTGTATGTCTTCCGTATCTTCCAGCACTTGGGACAAAGCATTGGTTGCTTTCAGCCAATGGTTCCCCAGATCGTTTGCTTCCAGATCGATTTTATGGACGCCATAATATCCCACTCCCCCGACAAGAAAGGCCAGTAAAATAACAGCCAGGAAGCTTAAGCGCAATTTAATTCGTATGTTGAAATTTATGCCAGAATTTGAGGTTTTAAGTGTTTTATCCATCCTATGACACTCCATTTCCCTGTTAAGTCAATTCTCCTGCCAGTGCCAGCCTTTGACATTGCAAGCTGCCGGACAGGTAACTTATACCGTCTGATTTTCCGGATTTTCCGACTTTCCGGTCCGGCAATGTCATATTTCGACATACAAACTTAATAACCCTTTATTGTCTTCCTATTTGTAAATTTAAAGATACGATAATACGATAAATAAGAGCAGAAGACTGGCTTTAGCCGATCTCCTGCCCTTATGGCAACGCGATGATTTCCTTGGTTATTTTAGTGCCGCAGGCACAGTTTACTGTTTAAGAGTTACCCTTTATAATTTTTGATCAAGGCTAAAAGATAATTAGACTTCATTTGTTCACTGGCCATGATCTGTTTTATGGGGGGCATTTTTAGGATTGCTCCCAGTATTGCCGCCATGGCCCTATGGCTATACATAGCCCGGTTGTCAAAAATGAGATCTTGAAGCTTCCCTTTTTCAATACTTTGCCTGACAATGCGATGAACGGAATTGACAGGCGTTATCACTCGCCTATCTCTGTGTTTGAGTTTTATCGCTCCGCGGTTACAGGATTTAACACAAACACCACAGCCCAGACAAATCGTCTCATCAAGCTTGCTCTTTTTCAGCACAGTCCCATTCTCTTCTGTTTGTGTGCTGAGGGACAAAGCCCCGACCGGACAGGTCAAAACGCACCTTCCGCAGCCGTTACACGTGGCTTCCTCAATCTTCGGCAGGAAATTTGTGGTGTTGATCGTATTCAGAGTGCCAAACCTCTTAATAGCCAGCAAAGCCTCACAGCAGCAGCCACAGCAATTACAAATAAAAGGCAGCCCTTCCTGTTCGTTTTCTCCAATTTGCACAAGGTTATGGTCATAAGCTTTTTCGAGCAAACCCATACATTCCGCAACACTTACTTCCCTGGCATAACCGTATTTTATCAGACTCGCCGCAGTCCCTCCCAAGGTCATACAGATCTCCAGGGGGGCAGCACACGCTTTCCCCATATGACTCATCTTGTGCCGGCAATAACAGAGTCCAACGGCTATATGAGAGGCTTTCTTGATAATTTCACTGCTGCGTTCGTAATCAAGGATGTGCAGGTCATTAACAGTGTTCAAGGCCGGTTCATTGACAAAAATCCTGCCGAGTTTTGTCTCCCTGACAAAGAGCTCGCGCACAAAATCCTCTTCAACGTTTAAGTATTGATAAAAAAGTTCGGCAAGCAGCTTCTGATCGAGATCTCCTCTGAGACGCATCAGGGAAAACTCAAAAAAACCGGCCATAGGCGGCGGTAAAACAAAAGTCCTTTCTCCGTTCGGCTCCTCAATATCCAGCAATAAGGCTCGGGAGGCCAGTTCTGTCAGAGTCTTTTCAGTATCTTGGAGATTCAGGCGGAGAATTTCACCGGCAGTCTGCAGCGTAAAGGGTTTTATCGGCAGCCTGGCCAAAATCGCCGCTTCCTTTTCACTCATTAAAACCTTCAATATTTGAAAAAAATATTCCGTAGGAGGCGCCCCTTGAGGAAAGCGATTCAAGCGTTCGCTCAATTGCCGGTACCCGGATTTTAAAGTTCGATGTGCCATTTAAACTCCTTTCAAAGTGCTTTATTTGCTAAAATAATATAAAATGATTATAGTACAACTTGGTTCATTCTTCCAAGCTATTTTAAATTTCTCCTTACTTTGACCGGCCGAGGATCTTAGGCTAAAGCATTTTGAATTTAATTAGCTAAGCGGCGGAATAATCGTCAGTGAAAATGAGGTGGTTTCAGATGAAAAATGTCGGACTCGTATTAGAAGGCGGAGGGATGAGGGGGCTCTACACCTGTGGTGTTCTGGAATGGTTTATGCAAAACGATCTATATTTCAACTATATAATAGGAGTATCCGCCGGAGCATGTAATGCCGTATCCTATATTTCCAAACAACCGGGAAGAAACGAAAAAGTCATTATCAACTATGTCAAGAACTGGCGCTATATGAGTTTTAGAAGTCTCTTCCTCTACAAATCCTATTTCGGGATGGATTTCATCTTCGATGAAATTCCCAACAAACATGTCTTTTTTGATTTTGAGGCTTTTTACAATTCGCCTTGTAACTTTTTAGTGGGGACAACGGATTGCCAAACCGGAAAGCCTGTCTATTTGACTAAAGAAGAGATGGGTAAAAAATTTGAAGCCTTAAGAGCATCCGCTTCTCTGCCCATACTCTCTCCCATAGTTACTTATAAAGGTCATAAATTATTGGACGGCGGACTTTCCGACTCCATACCCATCAGGAAGTCCCTGCAGGACGGCAACACCAAAAACATCGTGGTTTTAACCAGAAACAAAGACTACCGAAAGAGTCCGGGAAAATTCAACGGACTTTTAAAGCTGACTTACCGGAACTACCCTAGGTTGGTGGAGACCATGTTGAACCGTTACAAGGTTTACAATGAAACCTTGGAGTTGATTGAGCAGCTCGAACAAGAAGGTAAAGCACTCGTCATCAGACCGTCAAAGAAATTAGACGTCGGGCGACTGGAAAAAGACCCCGTTAAACTCTATGAACTGCTTCACAATGGCTATAACGATACTAAAGACATCCATGAGCAAATCATAAAATTTGTTTCCTGAACTCTACTCACTATCTGAATTTAGTCCAAGCACCTGCCGCACTGCGGCAGGTGCTATTTTTATAGGATCAGGGCAAAAAGTATAATTTCGCTAATAGTTTCCTCCTACACAGAGGCAACTAACGACCTCCGTTCCCGCAGGCCCGGCATAAGCCGGGTTTTCTTTACCCCCGTCCAACAGCGCTCAAATTTCCCATTACTAAATTTATCATAAATATTCCATTTCTAGGGAGAATAACTTTAGCACAAAATTCCTACCGTTTACTATTTTAGAAAAATCAACCGCAAGGGGGTAGAACATGCCGCGCAGATCTCAGCCTCCTCCTCAAATGGGAGCTTCTCTTTCTCCTTCTCTCAAAGATAATCTTGCCTACCTGCACGAAATACTGGAGCATTGTGATGATTTTGTGTTCCGGCCTTTTACAACCGCGGCCGATTCCTCAGGTATGCTTGTTTATTCCTCACCGGCGGCGGAGTTGAATTTTATCAGTCAAACGATCCTGCCCGCTTTGTATCGCCTTGAAATCGGACCGCAAAAAGGCTTATTTCCCAAGGCCCTCCGCCTGGCCCTGCCTTTCCTGCCCGAGAATTCCCTTACTTTATGGTCGGAAATCCTAATTCCTTTGATGAGCGGCAGTACCCTGATTCTTATTGACGGGGCGGCTGAAGCCTTCCTGGCTATGACGGCCCGGATCGAACACCGCTCAATTGAACGCTCCGAAACGGAACCGGTAATCCGCGGGCCACAGGAAGCATTTACGGAACCTTTGGACCCTAACCTGTCCATTATTAGAGCTCGCCTGAAAAATCCAAACTTAAAAATTGAAATCTATAAATTAGGCGAAGAATCGAAAACGGACGTTGCCCTTGTCTATCTCAACGGCAAAATCCAACCCTCTCTCCTTGACGAGGTTAGCAGCCGTTTAACTAAGATTAAACTCCGCAGTGTTCAGGAAACCGGTTTTCTGACGGAATTCCTGTCGAAAAAAACCTATACACCTTTTCCTTTAATTCAATCGACTGAACGGCCGGATAAAGTTGTCGCCGCCGTTATGGAGGGGCGTGCCGCTGTTTTCGCCGAAGGCAGTCCTTTCGCTCTTTTAATGCCCACAACTTTTTGGACCTATTTCCAATCCCCTGACGATTATTTTCAGCACTTTATGGTGGGCAGCATTATCCGCTGGATTCGCTATCTTTCCTACATTTTAGCGGCAACCTTGCCGGCTTTGTACTTGGCTTTTACGGTTTTTCAGCCCGATATGCTTCCTTTACGCTTTCTTTTTTCCTTATCGGCATCCCGAGTCAACGTCCCTGTACCAACCGTGGCGGAAATCATCATTATGCTCGGGGCATTGGATATTTTTCGTGAAGCCGCCTTGCGTCTTCCCCGCACAATCGGACCGGCCATCGGTATCGTCGGCGCACTTGTTTTGGGCGAGGCCGCTGTATCTGCCGGGATTATCTCCCCCATTATGGTCATCGTGGTTGCCCTGACAGCCATTTCCACCTTTGCTGTTCCCACAGAGGACTTGCGCTCAACGGTACGCCTTTTTTCTTACCTGCTGGTAATACTCTCCTCAATTCTCGGTCTGTACGGGTTTTTACTGGGGGGGTGTACCATCCTGCTGCACGCCTCTTCCTTGGAAAGCTTAGGTGTCCCTTATTTTTCTCCGGTTTCTTCTTTACACTTAAAGGAATGGTCCGATGTTTTCTTACGGCCGCCCTGGGAAATTCTTAAAGGGAAACAACAAGTCATGAGACCCCAGGACAAGGATGGGAACAATCAGCAGTAAGTAAGGAAAGGGGGCATACCGGTTGTTTGCCAAGTTGAGCCGCAATACCTGTTTCCTCATTCTCATAAGCATACTTTTGCTCCTGCCTGGCTGCTGGAGCGGGCACGAATTAACCGACCGTTTAATTGTCCTGGGGATCAGTCTGGACAGTGTCAACGGAAAAATTCGCCTGACACTCCAGGGAATTCTGCCAGAATCTTTTATTTCATCCACATCGACGCCTTCTTCGCCGACAGGAGGGGATCAATCTACCTTTTCTCTCCTTTCGGCGGATGGAAATTCTGTTCAGGATGCAATCCAAAAAATCGATAAAATTACTCCCCGTTTTCTCTACTTCGGACACAATGCGGTTTTCTTTATTGGCGAAGACCTCGCCAAAAAGGGCCTCATGCCCTACCTGGATTTTTTTGCCCGCAACCAATGGGGGCAGGAATCCGCCTGGATTATTATTGCCAAGGGAGGAACCGGGCAAAAGTTATTGACAACAACCAACCTCTTAGTTCGCTATCCGGCGATGGGCTTGGAAGAATTGGTGCGCAAACATCAAACTCAAATTCCAACCTTATTCAAGTTTCTGCTTAATTATCACAGCGATAGCGGATCGCAGATTCTCGTCAATGCCATTGATCTCAAAAACACAGACGCTCCGGCGGGCTTTCAAATCGATCAGCTTCTCCTTGGAACGAGCGCCCTTTTTCAAAAGGATAAGCTTACGGGCTATCTTGACGATCTTGACGGGCAAACTTACGAATGGCTGAAAAACGGTTTTCAAAACTCTCGCTTTTCCTTTACTCAAGTACCGGACCCTGGTGCTCCTCTCCTGAGTGTCATGCTTTCCGGAGACCCGGCCGTATTTCAAGTCATGACATCTCCTAAACTGAATGTTCGCCTCCAAGTAACCTGTGACTTTAATGTTACTGAAACTTCAACGAGCCACCTCAGCAGTCCGGCAGATATCAGGGCTTTGGAAAACCGGCTTGACGACGTTTTAACCCAGCGTTTCGACCAGCTTATGACCCATCTGCAGGAAAACAAAGCCGACGTTTTTAACATTGCGGAAAAAGTTCACGCCTATCATCTCCGCTCCTGGCAGGAAGTCCAGGATCACTGGCCGGATGTCTATGCCGGGCTGCCCATTGAAATTGTCGTTAACAGTCATTTTCGCAATTCAAGTGCTATGGACAAATATCCAGGTTTAAAAGAATAGGCCTTGAAGGAAAAAAGAAAGAAGTCTTACATCATAGTCAGCAGATCCTTTAGCAAGCGGGAGGTGTTTTAAGCTGGAAGCGGGGAAAATCTCAGAGCGTCAACTTATCGGGCTAATTGTCATTGAAGTCTTGGCTACCGGCCTGGTTTACATTCCCTCATCCCTATTGTCCAACTCTGGGCGAGATGCTTACCTCACGCTTCTTGTGAGCACAGTTCTCAGTCTTCCCGCAGTATGGCTCATCGGAAACCTCTGTAAAAAACACCCGCAAGAAAGGGCTTTGACTATTTTCAGCCAAATATTAGGCAAGCCCTTGGGAAATCTCATCGCCTTGGGGTATGCGATATTTTTCAATGTTACGGTGCTTACGATTGTCGTTCCGGGCGGAGAAATGATTAAAAGCGCTTTCATGCCCGAAACACCGATGTTCGTTTTGGTCTTCCTTTTAACTTGCCTGGCAGGATATGCTGCCTACCTTGGCTTGGAACCTTTAGCCCGTTTTAATACGTTTGTCATTCCCCTGATGATCCTGACCTTTCTTGTAATCGGCGTGGCTAATGCCAAAAATTTTAACGTCGATCAGCTGTTTCCTCCTTTGGAGCATGGGATATCCCCTGTTTTGGCGGGTATGATAACACCGATCGGTTGGTTTGATCAGGTCATTCTAGCCTTGATCTTCGCTCCGGAAGTTCGGCACATTACTAAACGAACTCTTTTGTGGACCGTAATTCTTAATGCCTTTGCTTTGGAGTATCTGATTGTCGTCCTCATACTTATTATGGGGCCAACATTAGCCACTTTCTACGAATTTCCTACCTTGGAGCTCACGCGGATAGCCACGGTCAGCGGAAGTATTCGCGGGTATGATGCCCTCGTGATGACAGTCTGGGTGACAGCCGTTAGTGTGAAGGCTGCCGTATGGATTTACGCGGGGATTATTCTCCTGGGAGACATTTTTCAGCTTCAAAGCCGCCGCAGCTTAGTTCCGCCCTTAGTTATCCTCCTCAGCATATCCGCCTTCCCGGGTATGGATAACATCCGGGAAATGAGCTATTATGGCAAGTCCGTTTGGAGCCAGTATGCAGTTCCGACCTTTGAAGTGGGAATCCCGTTTCTTCTCTATGTTCTTTCTTTCCTGAAACAACACAGCCCTAAGTCTTAAAGCGTCATTATCCCGTACATTGACCCGAAAGGTGGACTCTTTAAACAATGGCGGTAATCTTGGTTTTATTAGGATTCGGCCTTATGGCCTTAATTCAAGTGCCACCTTTATGGCAAAAAAAAAGGTGGGGAGATTGCAAAGTTTATGGTGTCATCTACTTGTTAGCCTTGTTTACCGCTATTTCTTACGCTCTTAATTGGCCGATATTCAGCCCTGTGAAGCTTTTGACCCTTTTGATGAATACAATCTACCAATATCTTGGCTACCATGTGCCGCCTCAGTAATTAATCATGAACCTATACAAGTGTAAAGCACCTGCTCATTGATAGGCAGATGCTTTACTTTACTTACTTTATTTTGTTTAGCCCCGATTTTAATGGTTTTCCTTGACTCTATTTTCATCTCTTCCATTTATTCGGACCATAAACTAATTTTACACTTTTTGAATCCTGCTAATCTTGCCACCCTAATAATTTCATTCAGAGTCTAAATTAACTTATTTAGTCTATTTAATCTCTGCAATTAAGGCTTTAAAGCCTGGCAAAGCTTTCTCAATAGTTCTATAAGCAACACAGTAAGCAATTCTCACATAACCAGGGCAACCGAAGGCGGTTCCGGGAACAATAAGAATGTTTTTCTCTTTGGCCAGGTTGCAAAATTCCACATCACTCTCAATAGGAGTTTTAACAAACAGGTAAAACGCCCCTTCAGGTTTGATACATTCATAGCCGTAAGATACAAGGTTATTATACAAAAGTTCCCGATTCTTATTGTAAGTATCGACATCCACTTTAGCATCCAAGCATTTAGCAACGACACGTTGGAATAGAGACGGGGCATTGACATAACCTAAGATGCGATTGGCGATGTTCGCCGCAACTATGATATTTTCAAAATCCGCCGCCTGATTCGGAATGACAAGGTAGCCAATCCTTTCGCCGGGCAGAGAAAGGGACTTGCTGAAAGAATAGCCGATAATTGTATTGGCGTAATATTTGGACAGATAAGGTACATTGGCATTATCATAAGCCAATTCGCGATAGGGCTCATCAGAAACAAGATAAATATCCGTCCCAAATTCTTTTTGTTTCTCTCTTAATATGTCCGCGAGTTTAACAATCGTTTCTTCCGAGTAAATAACGCCTGTCGGATTATTGGGGGAATTGATAATCACAGCTTTAGTTTTCGGGGTGATTTTTTGTTTGAATTCTTCCAGGTTGGGCTGAAAATTAAGGGTATTGGGAGATATTATAACGAGCTCACCTTCGTAGTTTTTGACATAACTGCGGTATTCCCCAAAAAAGGGAGCAAAAGTAATCACTTCATCTCCCGGATTGAGCAAGGTTTTGAAGATAACATTTAAGCCACCTGCCGCTCCAACCGTCATAAGTATGTTTTGAGGCAAAAAAGTGGTGCCAAATTTATTGTTGAGCGATTGGGCTATGGCAGCTCTCACCTCTTCAAAGCCTGAGTTGTTCATGTAACCGTGAACACTTATGGAATTTTCGGTATTTAAGATCTCCAGAATTGCCTGCTTAACTTCCTCAGGTGGTTCGACACTTGGATTCCCAAGGCTAAAATCAAAAACATTTTCCGCGCCGTGGATTCCTGCCAAGCGTTTTCCTTCCTCAAACATTGCCCGAATGATCGAACTGTTTTGGACTTGCTCCTGCATTTTATTGGATATCATGGTCTTCACCTTTCTTCAGTAAGTTATCGTTGACCCAGTTCTTGTTTGGTTGTATGTAAACGGTGGACTTCCTTTTCATTTAGTTTAATGGTTTCTCAATTTATGTCAACTAGTAAACGTTAAAGATATTTCCAAAAGGATACATCAAAGCCAGGGACTCCATCCGAGATGGCCCTGGCTTTCTTTGTCCTGTCTGAAAGCAGAAACTTCGTTTGCCTACTTTTTCCGGCCTACGTTCAACTGGACAGCCGCCTTCGCCCAAATATCCCTTCCCGCCATCCTTGGCTCCAGGGACACTTGGACAGCCACGTCCGGTGCTTCTCAGCTCCGCTAATCCATGCGCAAGCAGTGTCTTCGGACTGCAGCCAAGTTTTCTTTACAGAACATATTGTTTAAAGTTTTCCTAAACTTTAATCCGACCAGTTTCAAATTCCTTGAGCCCATTTTTTTTGGGAAAAAATCAGGCGCTGAATATGATCGCTGTAAGAATTTCTTGACTTCGTCAAAATATCTGTCCATTCCTCGTTAGAAAACAAGGCTGTCATCAGAGATGGGTCTTCTGCAAGCAAACGATATTTACTCGGATAAGCTGCCTCGATCACGTCTAGAATTCCTTCCGGAAAATCTTGAACATACTTTTTCTTCGTTTTCCTGTAGTCTACTAAATCATACATAAAATACCTCACCAGCTGGCTGCCTGTTTACAACCAAATTCTCAGGATAGTCGGGTCTTAAAATCTTCATAACCAAACTTTCTGATAACCTTAATGCCTTGCTCTGCCTTAAAACAGGCAATGGACGGAAGATTGACACCATTAAACATATTGTTCTTGACCATAGTATAGTGGGCCATGTCACAAAATACAAGTCTTTCACCGATTTTTAATGGTTTTTTGAAAGAATAGTCGCCAATAACGTCCCCAGCAAGGCAAGTAGGACCACCAAGCCGATAGGTATAGGGATATTCCCCCGGTTTGCCCGCAGCAATAATATTAGGTCTGTAAGGCATTTCCAGTACGTCCGGCATATGACATGCCGCTGAGGTATCCAAAATGGCAATCTCCATGCCATTGTCCACAATGTCGAGAACACTGGCTACTAAATAGCCTGTATTTAAAGCTACGGCCTCACCCGGCTCCAAGTAGACCGCTACTCCATATTTATCTTGAAGAAACTGTATGGTCTGAACCAAGGTCTCAAGATCATAATCGGGCCTGGTAATATGATGCCCGCCGCCCAAATTAAGCCACTTCATGGTTTTTATATATTGCCCGAACTTCTGGTCAACAACCTTCACAGTGCGCTCAAGGGTATCCGAATTCTGCTCACACAGGGTATGAAAATGCAGACCTTCAATGCCCTCAAGCTCCTCGGGCCGGAAATTGGCCAGCGTCACACCAAGTCTGGAATACTGGTAGCAAGGATTATAAATAGGGGTCTCTATCTCGGAATATTCCGGGTTGATGCGGAGGCCGCAGCTTATTTTCTTGCTTTGTCCGTTTACTCTGTGCTTAAACTTCTGCCATTGAGTAAAGGAATTGAAAGTAATGTGATCGCAATGGGCGAGAATACCCTCAAAATCCTCTTCGACATAAGCCGGTGCATAAATATGAACTTCTTTTCCCATTTCCTCATGACCCAGCCGGGCCTCAAACAAAGAACTTGCCGTGACGCCTTTAAGATACTTGCCGATCAAAGGAAACAGGGAATACATTGAGAAGCCTTTTAAAGCAAGGAGAATACTGCATCCCGTGCGCTGTTGCACGGAATGCAGTATTTCAAGATTTCTGAGAAGCAAGCGTTCATCCACAATATAACAGGGGGAAGGCAGGGCACTGACGTCAATGTCCATTTATACACCTCAATCAAGGAGAGTTGGCAAGAAACTTTCCTGCCACGGCAAACCGCATTTATTTAAGGCTTCCATAAAAGGATCGGGATCAAATTCTTCCACGTTGAAGACACCGGGTTTTTTCCAGAGACCTTTGAGCATGAGCATGGCTCCAATCATAGCCGGAACCCCTGTGGTATAGGAAATAGCCTGAGAGCCAACCTCCGCGTAACATTCCTGATGATCGCAAACATTATAGACGTAATAAGTTCTGGGCTTTCCGTCCTTAATCCCTTGCATAATACAGCCGATATTCGTTTTTCCTTTCGTTCTCGGTCCCAGAGATGCCGGATCGGGAAGGATAGCTTTTAAAAACTGCAAAGGAATGATTTGCCGTCCCTCAAATTCGATAGGTTCAATTGAGGTCATGCCAACGTTTTCCAGGACATGTAAGTGGTTGAGATAATTATCCGAAAAGGTCATCCAAAATCTAATGCGCTTAATTCCTTTGATATGAATTGCCAGGGACTCCAGTTCTTCATGATACATCAGGTAAATACTTTTGGGACCGATTTCCGGGAGGTCATAGACTTTTTTCACGGAAAGAGGCGCTGTTTCCACCCAGGAACCGTTTTCAAAGTACCGGCCATTCGCCGTAATTTCCCGAATATTAATCTCAGGATTAAAATTCGTGGCGAAAGGATAACCATGATCACCGGCATTGGCATCTACAATATCAATGGAATGGATTTCATCAAAATAATGTTTCTGAGCATAGGCGCAAAAAACCCCCGTAACTCCAGGATCAAAACCGCTGCCCAGCAAGGCGGTCAACCCTGCCTGAGCAAATTTTTCCCGATAGGCCCATTGCCATTTGTATTCAAATTTTGCGACATCGGGGGGTTCATAATTTGCAGTATCCAAATAGTCGACACCCGTGGCCAAACAAGCGTCCATAATCGTCAAGTCCTGATAAGGGAGCGCAAGGTTCATAACAATATCCGGTTTAAAGCTCTTGATCAGGTTAATGACCTCTTCGGTATAATCGGCATCAAGCTGAGCCGTATGAATTTTAGTGCGACTTCCCGCCAATTTATTTTTGATCTCTTCACACTTTTCCAAAGTTCTGCTTGCAATACAAATTTCTTCGAAGACATCCGGATTTTGACAGCATTTATGAATTGCAACACTGGCAACTCCACCAGCCCCAATAATCAACGCTTTTCCCATTATCAGCAACCTCCTTAAAACACTTTTACAGCAATGCAAATTATACATAAACCACTAAAAATTATCAATAAAAATATAGAAAAATGCAGAAAAACAAGGAATGGATTTGACAAACCCATCCCTTGTTTTAATATAACCTTTTAAAAAGCCAGTTATTAAATTATTTTCCTTTACATTCTCGTTTTGATCCGTTCAATCGCCCGCAGAGTATTTTCCCGTGTGCCAAAAGCGGTTAAACGGAAATATCCTTCCCCATTGGCGCCAAAGCCGGCCCCCGGTGTACCTACCACATTGGCCTTGGTCATTAATTTATCGAAAAACTCCCAAGAACCCATATCATTGGGTGTTTTCAGCCAGATATAGGGCGCGTTGACTCCACCAAAAACCTTATAACCAGCCTCTTGTAAGCCTTCACGAATGATGCGGGCGTTCTCCATATAATAATTGATCGTTTCCCTGACTTGCTGCTGCCCTTCTTCCGAGAATACGGCAACTGCCGCAGCCTGTACCGGGTAAGATACTCCATTAAACTTCGTAGTTTGCCTTCTCAGCCAAAGCTGATTGAGACTATAAGCTTCGCCTTTAGAATCGTAGACTTTAACTTCCTTGGGTACGATCGTATAGGCGCAGCGCGTTCCGGTAAAACCTGCCGTCTTGGAGAAGCTGCGGAACTCCACAGCGACCTCACGGGCGCCTTCAATCTCAAAAATGCTGTGGGGAACACCCTCTTCTTGAATATAAGACTCGTAAGCCGCATCGAACAAAAGAATGGAGCGATTCTCCCGGGCGTAATCCACCCATTGTTTCAATTCCTCCCGCGAAAGGGTCATCCCGGTTGGGTTATTCGGAAAACAGAGATAAATCATATCGACGCGCGTCTTAGGCAAGGAGGGCTTCATGCCGTTTTCCTCAGTGCAAGGAAGATATATAATCTTGCCGTACTGTCCTTTCTCAGGATCGAACATCCCGGTTCGCCCCGCCATGACATTGCTGTCGACATAAACCGGATACACCGGATCAGTCACTGCCATAATGTTATCGGTTCCGAAAAGCTCCTGGAAATTTGCCGTATCACTTTTCGCTCCGTCACTGATAAAGACTTCATCGTCAGAAATCTCCACGCCACGCGGGGTAAAATCATGGGCGATAATTTTTTCGGTTAAGAACTTGTAGCCTTGTTCCGGGCCGTAGCCGCGAAACGTTTCCGCTTTACCCATCTCTTCAACACCTTGATGCATCGCCGCAATAACTGCCGGCGGCAAAGGGCGGGTTACATCGCCGATCCCCAGGCGAATAATATCCGCCTCAGGATTAGCGGTCTTAAATTGGTTCACTCTGCGGGCTATTTCAGAAAAAAGATAGCTTCCGGGTAACTTTAAATAGTTTTCGTTTACAAGTGCCATGTATCCAAACTCCTTCGTCAAATTCAGGTTATGTTGTTACAAATTATATTTATTCGCTGGAGATTTTGCAACTCTATTGGCGATGTATACAATTTCAGGCATTTTCCACCTGATAACGCAACACTGTTTTCAGCTTATGGGTTTCGGTTTTGCGGGGATCTGAGAGGTATAGTTCCCGATGCTGAAGCGAACACCTCCGGTAATTATGCTCCCGGCAATATTGATTCATGACTGTGAAACTTTCCGGCTCACAATCATAACTTCCAATATGAAGCATCTGACAGCACAGGCCCTCTGTTATCGTGCCAAATTCCATACTATCCAAATAAGGATTGGGCTTTTTCTTAGCTGTCTCTTCCCGGAATTGCGCAAATAACTCCGCAGTCAGAAATTCCGGCTGGCGGATCATCAGATTATAGCTGAAATTGCTTTTGTCCGTGAGCGGTAAGGTTTTATCAACTAAATCCCACACACCTTCAAGAGGAAAAACAGTGTAATCGTAATAGCCAACCGGCACGTGACTGCCCTTATAGGACATTTTCACCGCATAACTGAGACTATAAAGCGCGGCAGTTCTCAAGGCAAACTCTTCCCCATTCGGATCACCGCTGCCGGCAACCATGATAAATTTTATAGGGGGCACTGCAACGATAACCGGTTTTTTAGGGGGTAAATATAACTCTTTAAAGTCTTTTTTGTAATCCAGTTTGTCCATACTGACCTCCAAGCTAATGAGAATGCACTAGATTTTATAGTTACTAATTTTTCCGAGTCCATGATAGGTAATTCACCGCCAATACCCTAATTCCTGCTCCTTAACCCCTTTATCTTTTCAACTCCTTAAACTCCTTAAACCCTTTAAATTCTTTCAACTCTCTAAACATTTTACTCATGTCAAAGAAGCCTCTAGTTTAGCAGAGGCTTCCTTATTCAAAGGTATTAAGTTTTTATCTTCTTTCCCCAAATAAAAGCACATACTATTCTGCCAACGGAGACAGCTCAATTAAATCATTTTTTGTTTTACAGCCACAGGATTCACCGCCGCACGGTTCGCAGCCACAGGGTTTTTTCAATTCCCATAGGATACAGATCAATAGAATAATCGCTATTGCCAATTCATAAACAATAATACCACCCAGCAATACCGGCGTATTATTGGAATCCTTCTTACATTTACACGAACAACTTGATTCATTTTCAATCATGTCAATACCTCCCAACTAACGATAAGCTCAGATATAGAATATTCCATTATATCCCACATGTAGCCTGTTCTTTTGTTATTGGTTGGAATTTATTTGATCAAAGCGGCTAAGTTGACGGCCAATCTAAAGTAAGTCGAAAAACAATTAAGAATGTCGGAAAGCAGGAAATACAAGATATCCGTGGAAAGCGAAAGTCATTATAACTAATATTTTAGAAAAGGGATTTTGTATTTTTATGGGATTTATATTTCGAAAGCTAATCGATCAAACTTCCAATCCTTCGATGTTTTCAAATGAATATACCATCGGCTGGAGAGAATTTACTGGCGGATATAACAAAAAGGCAATGCTATCTGTAATTGTATGTCTTCTTTTATGTATAACTCCTTTATGGCCTTTACCGCTATTGCCTTTAATACCTGCACTAATATGGTTTATTACAGATACTTCAATAAAAGTTCTAAAATATAATAAAACTTTGAAAGCTAATCGCATCAACGACAAAAATCATCCGGATCTTTTAGGAAAGCAAGACCATTTAAATCTAAGAAAGAATGGTGGTCAAGACTCTCCGATCCAGAAAACCGAAAAATCGCTCATGGATATAAAGATAGCCAAAAAGGAGGACGATTAATCTCTCCTTAAAAATAGAAGCCCTGGCGCAAAACCAGGGCTTTTTATGCTATATTCCCTAACGAATCCTGATTCTTTGTCCCGGATAAATCAGGTTAGGATTAGAAATTTGCGGGTTTAAGGACATAAGCCGATGAACGCTAGTCCTGTGACATTGAGCTATCTTATGCAAAGTATCTCCTCTGCGTACATAATACATTGAAATTCCCCCTTATCTTAAATATACTCCAAGATATTCCATATCCGGCTCGTCTGGTGCGTGTACTAAAATAACTCTACACGAGTTTATCCGTAGCAAAACACTCCATACAAGCGCATTCCTAAATCAGAGCAAAAAAGACAGCATCCCGGTATGCCCCACCGAGATTCTGCTTAGAGGAAAAGTCATTACCGTTACAATTTCCAATTCTATTAATCATATAGGCCTTGTCCGGTAAAGTGGCTGCTGGAGGATATGGCGCAGGCGGCCTCTGGTAATTAAAAAAATCCTCCCTCGCCTAAGCGGGAGAGATTCATACCCTTGCAAATAAAAAAAAGGCCCTCTCTTAAGAGGGGCATAATAAGTATATGGCTGTATTAACACTCACAATGATAATACTTACCGATGGAAAAGACAAATTAGATCTTTTAAAGGTTAATATTAGAAATACTAATACAAGAAACCCCCCCTCCAACCAAGGAAGCGGGTTTTCAGCATAGCGTCCAGTCGATCACTTTGATTATGCAGGTGTTAAGAATAAAAAAGTCCCTCGCTAGGAGGGATTATTTAAAAGAAAAGGAAGAAAAATAAAAGAAAGTATATGTTAACCGCTAAGGCGGGATTTTGCATTTTCTACTTCCTAGCTAAACATCCCTTCTTTTTCAAAATGCATACACAATTTAATAGTAAGTGATCATTACGAGGTGTAAAATAAAATGCTTCATACTTGCGCCTTCTTTCGCTTAACTGCTTTAGAATAATATTATTATGTAACAATAATCTGAAACTGGTCTGAGAAATAACTGAATTTTAACTGAAAAAAGAGGTCTCAATACTATTTAGCTGAGACCTCTTTCTGGAGTATGGCCGACACCGGCGCTTTATTAACACGTATAGAGCAGTTTTTATCATCGTACAGCGAGAAGACTACCACCTCTTCAGGTGGTGCAATACCGGCGTATTATTGGAACCCTTCTTGCATTTACACGAACAACTTGATTTATTTTCAATCATGCCGCCATTGAAGAAGTGTTGACGATCATTGAAAATCACTTTGGATGGCAAATAAAGCGAAGTAGCATTTTTAGATTTGGATATACTAAGTCGCATAGTATAATTTCCTTCAATCCCTTACATTACAACACATTACGTAAGTTTACTCACTAAAAATCAGAGAGAATTTGACATATTTTCAATAAAAAAGCCCTGCTTCCAAGGCCTTTAGAGAGTTCTATATTAAGCGCAAGTGTCAAAGACCCGGATCGATTGAACAGAACGGACGCGAATGATATATTAATACGATGAAGGTAAAGGTAACCAGAAATATGAATTGCGTGTTATGGATGATAATGCGGTTTTAACAATCAGTATTTCTAAATATTAAGGGAGTTACTAATATGAGAAAAAGAGGAATGGGAATAATAATGGCGGTTATTATTCTTGCTGCCACAATGATATACAGTCATTTTTTTGTAACAACCAAGTCTCCTGCTATAAGTATCAGCAATAAGGCGATTACGATCTCCGAATCAAACGGGACTACTATTAATTTTTCCGATATAAAAAATATTCAAGAAAAAGATAATGCTCCTGCAAATCTATCGAAAATTTATGGATATAATGACGGAACCGTACTTAGAGGAAAGTTTCAATCAGACGGCAATGATATGATGGTTTATATCGACCTCTCTAAACCTCCGTTTATCTACATTACAACTCGCACCGGAATGGTTATTATCAATGATCAAACATCAGCAGAAACACATTCGCTCTATGAACAATTGAAATCGAAAATTAATCAGTCATAATTCAGCGCTTGAATTTATATGAGTAAAATTTTTTGACTTTATCAGGGGAGGCGCTATATGCCAAAATCCATAGGAACAATTATAATAATTCCAATTGTTTTGGTACTAACAGCTTTATTTCAAGGCTTTTTGAATAAAAAGTTTGACTATCAATGTGGAAACTGTGGTGGCAAATTTAGCATATCACCTATTATGGGTACTTTGGCACCGCATTCAATGGGGAGAAAACTTGTTAAATGCCCGAAATGTGGGGTAACATCATGGGCAACACGAGTACCTAAAAATTAATTTACTTACACTGCCAACTCTGACTCCATTTTCAATTTCTTAAGATTGCTTTCACTAATATCTCCTTCCAAAACAGAATTTTGCACCCAATTTAAGTACTTTCCGCAACGCTTTAATACCTTATTTACGCGCTTTTCACCAACATCATAAACCAGGATGAAACATAGCCCCACCCCCTTCTGGCCCACTAATCTTTCGTTACCACTGACTCATAAAAGGGCAGCCAGTTTTAGGGTTTTGACCTCTTCCTCAAGTTCTCAGAGAGGATTGTACTTTTTTAACTCGAATATGCAAACTCTTATAAAGGCCCAAACATCTCGGCAAGAGTACGAGCTCTCTTTCGGCTTGTCCTAAGAATCTTACGCGCGTAAGATTCTTAGGACAAGCCCAGTCAGATCTGAGATTAACTAATTTATCTTCATCCAGAATCCTTCCTTGGAGAATCTCCCCTTTAGCAAAAGAGAAGCTCGCTTTTTCCCCAAATGGCAACAGAATAAAGGCCGAGCATTCTCAATTTTACGGTCAACAAGGATTCTTTTGAAGGTACGCTCAAGAGTTGTTCTTCGAGCACAAATAAATTTCCAAGCTTTTGAGGCACAAGGACTTGGGGTAAAAGCCGCCAATACCAATGGGCTTTCAAAAGAAAGATAATGCCAGATCCTATCCGATCCGGCAAATCCTAAACCCTCGCTGTTTTCTAAAGCAACATCAGTCTCAAGGGCGTTCTATTCAATTGTCACACACTTTATGCCCTTATTCTGGAAGACGCTTGTAGTGCTGTTTTCCTATACTGTTGTATACAGCTAAGACATCGATAATATCATACTGTTCCGTATGGTAATCTCCTTGCGCACCAGCTGAAATCAAAATGTATTCTTGGTTATCTACTTTGTCGAGACTCGCGAGACATAAATCGGCCTCATCGGTATATCCGGTTTTCCCTTCTAAGATTTCCCCGTCAACAATGTTTTGCTTGTTGAGTTCTTCAAGCATGGGGCTGTTAAAGGTTATCCCGCGGGAGTGCTTATTCGTAGGTGGTGTGGCAGGACGGGAAGAAGTAAAAACCTTCCGGAAAGTATCATTCTGCCAAGCATAAGCTTAAAAGCATAGCCCAATCTTTGACCGTTGTGTAGTGGTTTACATTGTGAAGTCCGGTCGTATTTTCAAAATGGGGGAATATTGGTATGACTATACCATTCGTGGCATTACTAAAATGTTTAAGTGTTTGAGTCTTTCGTATACTCGCCCAACCTATGTCCTGGCTAAAACCGATAAACAAAAACAGGAGCAATTTACAAGAACTGATCTTCATGTTGCACGGGTTGTGGCTTTGTCTGAGGGGTACACTCAAATTGAAGCAAACGAAAGTTATCGTAATCAAGGATTGATCGCCAGCTTTTCGCGTGCTCTATCGCAAGGCCTGACGGCTCAGCAATCAGATGAAGAATTTAATGCGACATTGTCAAGCTCTATTAAAGCTATTTATCAGCATCAATTACATAATGGTTTTACCGTATCTCCCCTTCTATTTAAAATACAAGGGGAGATACGACATTTTTGATCTATTTCTTCTTAACGCTTGGCAGAGACTCAATCGATTTGCCATTTATAGAGCCTCCTCCCACCTATTTATATTGTGCTGAACACTGGCTCTAATTATAACGTTATTTTTTTCATATTTTATACACTTCATCTGAAAAATCACAAGCAAGTAACCCGCCTCGGAAAGACTGGTCTGACTTTGATGTTGAATTTTTCAAAATCCCTTTTTAACTCCCCATTCTCTCTTGCATGGCTTTAATTAAAAAATCATTCAGCATTTTTTTATACTCCCCATGCACCTGGGGATCAATCTTCGCCAGCAGATTCATCTCATAGGTCAGTTCCTTAAAAGCTTTATCCAAGCTCTCAAAGCGAAAAGCGACCTTGCTCGTAAGCAGTTTGATCTGGGTGGCGGCAAGCTCGTTACTTACTCTTTGGTAGCTCCTCAAATTCGAATGTTCGGCGAGCTTCTTATTCTCCATAACCTTTTTCTCAACATTCTGCTGAAGTTCCTGCCTGGACTTCCGCAAATCGTCGGTCTCTTTTTTTAGATTGTCGCACTCCTTGGCCAGCTGCAGGTTTTTCTCCTTTTCCTCATCCAGGGTTTTCTGAAGACCCGCTTTCGCCTGTTGGGACTGTTTCAGCTCGTTAACCGCCTGCTGCAGCTCACGGGTTGTCATGCTTTCTATATCTATGTCGCTGATAAATTGCGCCCGGTCCTCTTCCGGCACTCCCAGAAGAATGAGGGCATGGGTGTAACTCAAATTAGGCAGATCCCGGGCCTGTGCTCCGGCGTCGCCTAAAGCGGGCTGTTGGCTCCCGTACGCCTCATAGAGGCGCATCAGTTTTTCAGCCCGGTTCTGGGAAAATCCAACGGACTCTTTCAACCACTTGCCCCATTCCCCATATTTGATTAGTCCCTTGGCCTCTGTCAGCCGTCTGCCGATTTCTATTAAGTTGTTAAGCACTATTTTCTCCGGCGGGTGTTTAATGATATTACTTGCAGCCGCAAGTAAAAGCCGGGTAGGCTCCGGGATAATATCCCCCATATTATTTCACGGGTCCTTTCTCTTCTTTTATCCACATACTATGGGATTATCCCGGCAAGGGTGAGGGCCTTTTCCTCGGCTTGTACCAAGAATCTTACGCGCGTAAGATTCTTGGTACAAGCCCGGTCAGATCTGAGATTAACTGGTTTATCTTCATCAAAAGTCCTGCCTCGGAGAATCCCCCAACACTCCCCAGGGAGGCGCCTTGTTATCTCTAACATATGACAAACAGGCAGATTGGTGTCACCCTTGGACAAGAGAAATCATAAACTATAGGGACAGACCGTCCTTCAAGCGGCTTGTCAATCCGGAGAAAAGGAGTGAGTAGAAAATGGCAGTCGCAGTGACCCCTTTGAATTCGGTTCTGATTGTTGTCTACCAGGCTGGGCTCACCGCCCTCGGCGCCCCAGTAAAAAGGCAGAAAAGCCTCAATTACCTAAGGCTCGATGCCTCGGAACAGGCCCTTTACGATGCGGTCTATGCTTTATTCGGCCTGTGTCAAAATCCGGTGCTGGACGTACTCTACCGGAAGACCTTTGAACTTACGGATCAATAACCGGAAAAAGACCTGACGTAAAGGAGGCAAAACTATGGCTCTCTCGACAAATAAGGTACTCAGGTTAACGTTTAATACCACAGGCGGCAAAACTTTTGCTATAACACTCTCCGATCCGAAAGAGGACCTGCAGCCGACTGAGGTCATGGCCGTTATGAATTCGCTGATTGCAAGCGATATTTTCTTAACGCCCAGCGGCGCTCTGACGGGAATACGGGATATAAAAGTCATTGATACGACAACCAATGACCTTTACGATCCTCAGGAGTAGCCTATCGCCGGCGGCTGAAATTTCTTCGGCCACCGCCGCTAAATGCCGCCCGTCCCAAATTGGAAAGCTTATGCCAATTTGGGACGGGCGGCATGGCTTTGATGAGCCGCTTTCAAAATGCATAACTAAGCCTCACCGCAAAACGATGAGGCTTAGTTATGCATTTCTTGATAAATCTCTGCTCCTTCGTAGGGAGCGACAGCAAAAACTATTTACTAGGGAAGGTTTTATTAGTTTTCTTGTATTTCTTAGCACAAATCGCCAATCACTTGAACCAAACTACCATCATTCTTCTGATTTCCCCAATAAGTTAGAGACGATGGAACAATTAGATAAGGACGGCTGGATAGTCTGGAGACGTTTACCTTAAATCTCATAAAAACTTCGGAATCAGGTTTCAATTCCTTACAATTTGAAACCTACCTATTATATATTATCACAGATTTCCTACCCCTGATTTTTTTAGGGGTTTTTCTTTTAAGTATGGTGCAGATTATGGTGAATTTGTACAGCTTGAAATAGGTGTTGTCCCCAATATGTCCCCAATAAATCACTTTTGCTGATGCATATAAGTAATAGTCCAGATATTAAGCGTGGGAAAAATCGTCCTCTCTACCTTGGTCAATCGGCTTGACCGACTGACTTTAAAGCAGACTTGCAATAGGTATTGACCAAATCGATACCTATGAGATGCTAAAACTGGGATTCAAGAAACTTACCCGATTTTCTCGGTGCACCTCATGGATACCCTCATCCACATCATTCTTATCAGGAAGGCATTTCCCTTTCCTTACATATTTATCGAAAAACAATTAAGAATGTCGGAAAGAAGGAAATCAACTTAATTCGTTGAAGTCAAAAATTAATTATAAGGAGATGCATTGAATGTTAGAAATATTGGGCATTTTGAGTTTCCTGCTCTTCGTATTAATGTCAATAGTCAGTATCAATCCTAAATGGATTTCGAAAGGCAAGAAAAAATACACAAGAAAAGAAACTTTATTATCTGCCTTAGTTATGTTTGTTTTATTCTGTATTTTTGCAATCAATTCGCCTAATAAGGCCTCGGTGCCCTCTGCCTCAAGCATTACGCCCAATGCGACAACCACTACTCAAAAAACTGAACAAACAACTAAAGATGAGAATGATGCCGACGCTGTTGCGAAGCATCAAACGGATGTAAAAACATCACCGGCTACAGATACCGTAACAATGCCCCAATCAAATTCTTCTTCCACCTCAAGTCAACCCGCGACAGCTACTGCAAGTTCGCCACAAACCCCAGCACCAAGCCAAAGTCTAACCCCTGACTCAACACCGCCCATCCCTTCTATTTCTACTCCGGTTCAACCCCCTCCTTCGACTAGTTCTAATAATTCAATAACAGCATCAACCGACCAAACAGCCAACCCATCAGCCAATGTAAGCCCCTCTACGGAGGATGACAATACAATCGTATATATAACGAAAACAGGCAAGAAGTACCACACCGCTGGGTCTAAGTATCTTTCAAAAAGCAGCATCCCCATAACATTGGGAGAGGCTAAAAGGCGTGGCTATACGCCTTCTGCAGAGGACTAATTTGGAGGAGACTATTAAAAAATTATCGTCTCCCTATTATTTGTTTCGCTATTCCCCATGCTCACGGACTACTCGATCCGTCAGATAGTCAAATAATAGATTAAATATACGAACCAAAAAGAAGAGCCTAATCGCTCTCCTCCTCAATTCCTGGCAACACAAAAAGCAGAATCTGGCGCCACTCCTCGCCGAGTTTCTGCTTTTTGAAAAAAACATCTTCCTACTACAATATATGCCCTGTCCAACAAAGTGTGACAGGCGTCGGTTAATCGGCGTCTTTTTTATGCTCCCAATGTCTAAATAGGGCTTGCTAACGAGTGCAAAAAAACAGGAAAGAGCCTGATTTTGCAAGGTTTTCTGGGCATTTTCGTCGAATCTTTAGTGCAAGGAACTATGAATTAAGGTTAATAAAACCGTGCACTTGGAGGTTAAAATGTACCG
>NZ_JAVHUW010000027.1 GCF_030954495.1 Candidatus Desulfosporosinus nitrosoreducens
TAGCATCTTCAGAGGCCACCTTTCCTTAAAACCTGATGCCAGGTCTTAAGCGTATCCGGTATTAGCCCTCGTTTCCAAGGGTTGTCCCGGCTTGTTGGGTAGGTTACCCACGCGTTACTCACCCGTCCGCCACTAAAACGCTCTCTAAGTAAACTTAGAGGTTGTTTCCGTTCGACTTGCATGTGTTAGGCACGCCGCCAGCGTTCGTCCTGAGCCAGGATCAAACTCTCCAAAAAAGTTATCTCACTTCTTCAGTAGAAGTTGATGTCTTGCTCATGATTTCATGATTCTTTCGGAACTCTTGCGAGTCCCTCTCATTGGCTGTCCTTGTTGTTTAGTTTTCAAAGACCACGGAATTGCATTTTAGCATTTTCAACATATGTTGTCAATAACTAATCTGCATCAATTTGATTTAAAAGCTCGAAGTTTTTAATCTCAGTCTCTTAAATCTTAGCGCTTCGTTTTGGCGCTCTGTTAGAATACATCCTTTAGCTCTTATTGTCAACTGTTTTTTTTGAATTTACATTGTAAGATAGTTCTCTTTTAAAAAATCCAAAAACTCTTGAGCCGCGTGGGGGAGATAACGACCTTTTTTCCATACTAAAGCCAGTTGAAGGTATAACTGTGAATCGGAAAAGGGACGGGAAACAATAATTTGAGAATCAAGTTCTTTGCAAATCTTGCTTGGCAGCAAGGCTAAACCCAGCTTAGCCGCCACCATTTGAGTCATCAACTCTCTCTGGGAAGTTTCGAAGGCAATCTCCGGATTAACTCCAGCTTTTTTACACTTATCTATAATCAGGTCATGAAGTTTATAATCGCTATTAAATAAAATGAGTTGTTCGCCATAAAAATCCTCATACTTAACACTGCCGCATTGGGCTAAAGGATGCTCCGGGTGCATAATTACGCTGAGCGGGTCTTGCTCGAACCAAATCCATTCAAAAAGATCACTGTCTTCGGGAGTAAAGATACCGATATCCAGCAATCCTTCCTGAAGAGATGCTTCTATTTTTTTGGGGCCAAACTCAAAGAGTTGAATTTGAATTTTAGGATACTCGTTTTTAAATGCGCTAAGCAAATGAGAAAATGTTGTAACCGCAGTTATCGGGGGTAACCCAATATGTATTTTTCCCGTTTGCAGTTTAGTAAGCCCTTCTAATTTGGTGTTGAGGTTGCGAAAAGATGCTACTATTTGTTGAGCCTGCTCAAGTATGATTTCTCCTGCATCTGTTAATTCAACATATTTAGTGCTGCGGTAAAATAAAGTTTTTCCTAATTCTATTTCTAAATCCTTAATCGCCTTACTTATAGAAGGCTGAGAGGTATGAGTAACCTCAGCGGCTTTACTGAAACTTTTGTGGCGTGAAACTTCGATAAAATATTCCAAATGTCTTATTTCCACTTACTTTTGCCGCCTTCCAAGTTTAAAGTACCTCTCCGAAATTATATCATATTTTAAGCCTGCTCTAAGACAGGAGGAGTGATAATTCGCGTTCCCTCCAACTTATAATAAAACGGCATTTGAATTATGATTTAAAATGCCGTTTTATTATAAGTTGTTCTTTGTTTTCAACTTACGAATTTGAAAAAGGTTATAAAAAAGAGCCTTAACTAGAAGGCCAATTTGTACACCAAAATTAAGCAACGGCAAAAATTTAAATCGCAAGCAACCACTAAGTTATTTTTACTGCAAATAGCAAGAAGGAGTATCACTTGCCACTTAAAAAAGTAGTTGCGACACTCCCGTGGTTTTTAGGGCTGTTCCGTCAATAATAGTTCAGGCTTTTTGTTTTACACTCTATCCCAGGCCAGATTCAGAACTCTTTTGGCATTCGCTATAATCAGATCAGGGTCCTCATCGCCGACAGGTTTGACTTCAAGGCTGACTACGGGCCGCTTTTCTTTGTTCAGATAGCCAATAGACAAGAGCACTCTAAGATAGGCTGCAACTTCAGCAACGTCATTCTCGCTGCCGGGAAAACCAAATCTTGGATGAGCGTCTCCATAGACGGGACAAGACTTATCTTTAACAACGGCATTACCTATGTGGGCATGGATTATGTGATCCCTGACGGGAATAAGGGATTCTTCCGGCGTTTCCCGCAGCTGCGGCAGGTGGCTTAGGTCTACCATGAGCCCGAAATTATCAAAGTCCTTACGAATTTCTTCGGCATATCGCTTCACTAGGTTAACCGGACCAATAACTGAACATTTGTCAACGTCATAATCAAAAACCTCCAGAGCCACTTTCATAGCTCCTTTTGCTTTGGCATAGGCACACAATTCTTTCGTCGACCTTATCAGCGCCTGGTAGGCCTGCTCCTTTTTATCTTCGGAATACTTGCCGCTCAGAAAAGCAAAATCCAGAGCCTCCATCTCATAGGCTTCGTCAATTCCTTCTTTCAAGTTAGCCAGAGCCTGCAGGCGTTCTTCCTCGTTGAGGCTATTAATATTCTGTTTGGTAGTCAAGAGCCTGGGCATACCGGCGTAGGCAAATTCCAAGTGCGATGTTTTAATGATATTCCTGACTTTGCTTCTGATTTCCGGGTCTTTTATCCAGGTCATTTCAACAACCTCAAAGTAATCGTCCGAAGCAACCCTTTTTAAGGTCTCCAAAATTGGCCCCTGGCCCTGCTCTGTGCTGGGGTAAGCCATAAAATGGACCAAACCTACTTTCATATAGCTTCGCATAGGCTCATTCATAAAAAGCACCCTCCATCAGATTCTCTAAAAAATTCATTTCTTCCGCCGTTGCGGCAACTAAGGGCAAGTGAGCTCCCGAATACCGTCGCGACAAGTACGATGACGGTATTGCCATAACGATTAAAATTCCTTGATGTTACTTAATCTTTTTGATTACTCTACTTCGATGATAAGGGGCTTACAAGGAATAGTAAAATATTGGTTTCGAATATACCGTATTTATTTAAAGAATAAATAACACCGGACTTTGAGGAAAAGAAAAGGGCTAAAGCTGCTCTGATGAGCCTCGATTGGCGACCATTTATTTAGCGCTTAAATACACTGTATTCTTAACCGGTATTTTACTTATCTTCAGGAGCTATCTACAATGAAGGTGAAACAAGCGCTTGTGAGATTTTGTTAAATAAAGGGGAAATGACCATGACTGTTATGAGATCAATGCTCTATGTTCCTGGCAACGATAAGAAAGCTCTGGAGGAAGCCTTAACTTTTAATGCTGATGTCATTGTTTTGGATCTTGAAGATCTCGTTCCGCCTGCCGAAAAAGAAAAAGCCCGGCAAATGGTTCGTGAAAATATTAAGTTATGTGGTTCAACCGGTGCGGAAGCTTGGGTGCGGGTTAACAGCTGGGAAACGAATATGACCAACGATGATTTGGAAGCTGTCGTGTACGCAGGACTCAAAGGGATCAATCTTACCAAAGTCGGGTGTGCCGCCGACGTACAGCGCCTTGACTGGAGATTGGAAGAACTGGAACGCAACCGCGGCCTGGAAACAGGCAGTATTAAAATCTGCCTGCTGGTGGAAACAGCTCTGGGTATCGTTAATGCCTATCAGTCTTGTGCGGCAAGTCCCCGCGTTGTCGCCGCCATCTTTGGCGCCGTTGACTACACTCGTGACATGCAAGTCAAATTGACATCCGAGGCTGTCGAGCAGCAATTCGCCCGGGGATATCTGGGCGTAGCGGCCAAAGCGGCCCGCATACTCGCCATTGATGCGCCATACCTTTCTTACCTGGATATCCCCGGATTTGAACGCAATGCCGCCGAAGGGCGGCAGATGGGCTATAAAGGCCGCATGATTGTTCACCCCAATTTGGTCGAAGCCTCAAACCGTCTTTATTCTCCGGACCCGGCAGATGTCGCATGGGCCAAAGACATCGTAAAAGTCTTCGAAGAAGAAGCTATCGCCAAAGGAAAAGCGGCCGTTTCTTTCAATAATAAAATGGTCGACACGCCGGTTTATCTTAACGCCCTTGATCTGCTCAAGGCCCAAAGTGAAATCGAGGCAAGGCTAAAAAAATAATCCGGCCTGAATATGTTAACTTCTGCAATTCCCCTATTCTAAACAAAGGACGGTGCCCTTTATGTCATTAAAAGATGATGCTTTAAAACTCCATGCTGATCATAGAGGAAAGATCGAAATCGCTCTAAAAGTTCCTTGTCGTGATCACAATGACTTAAGTCTTGCCTATTCGCCAGGTGTTGCCGAACCCTGTATGGAAATTGCCAAAGAACCCAAGCTGGTCAATGTCTACACGAACAGAGCCAACACCGTAGCCGTGATCTCAAATGGAACAGCCGTTCTTGGACTCGGTGATATTGGGCCGCGTGCCGCCATGCCCGTGATGGAAGGCAAATCCCTCCTTTTTAAGCACTTTGCCGGCGTCGATTCATTTCCGATCTGTGTGGATACAAAAGATATTGCTAAAATAGTGGAATTAGCTAAGTTGTTAGAACCCACCTTTGGCGGTATCAACCTGGAAGATATCAAGGCGCCGGAATGTTTTGAGATTGAGGAAAAATTGAAAGAGATTTATGACGGACCTGTCTTCCACGATGACCAGCACGGCACAGCAGTCGTAACCTTAGCCGCCATATTAAATGCTTTGAAAGTGGTTGACAAAGATTTGAAGGATGTCACTATTGTTACGAGCGGCGCGGGGGCAGCGGGTATGGCTATCGTCAAACTATTAATGGACTGCGGCCTTCAAAACGTGATCATGTGCGATACGAAAGGGACAATTTATGAGGGGCGTACGGAAGGGATGAATAAATATAAAGAAGAGATTGCCAGAAAGACCAATCGGGCACTGATCAAGGGCAATCTCGCCGCTGCCTTGAAAGGGGCCGACGTCTTTATCGGGATATCCGTAGGCAACACTGTCACTTCGGAAATGGTTCAAGCCATGGCAGAAAAACCCATCATTTTCGCCCAAGCCAACCCTGTTCCGGAAATTTGGCCGGAAGAAGCCCTGAAAGCAGGCGCAGCCGTGATTGGAACCGGCCGTTCCGACTTTCCCAATCAAATCAATAATATCCTGGCTTTCCCCGGTATTTTCCGAGGCGCCTTTGACTGCCAGGCCAAAGAAATTAACGGGGCCATGAAAATTGCCGCGGCCCAAGCTATTGCCTCTATCGTCAGCGCCCCGGAGCTCTCCGCGGACTATATTATTCCCAAGGCCTTTGACAACAGAGTTGCCCCTGCGGTGGCTGCCGCTGTCGCCACTGCAGCCATGGACAGCGGTGTGGCCAATAAGAAAGTAGATCCGGCAGATGTAGCCCAAAATTTACGCAACTTGCTTGCTTAAGATAGATAGTTGCATGATCTCAAACCGATTGCTTCTTTAATTACCTTTTTTAAAATGAAAAGGCTGCTTACAACCAAACCACAAATAGCTTTCCCCTACAACATCTTTAAGAATGGGGCAGTAACAAAATTACCTAACATTTGTTACTGCCCCCAATTTGCTATTTAGTTTTTTCGAAGTACAAATAAGGCCCAAAATAAACTTTTCCCGAGGTATTGAACTCCTTAAATAAACTATGAAAACTATAGTAATTTCTAATATATTACATAAAGCATCTGTATTTTTGTATTCGAAATAGTTTGCTAAGCTAACAATGAATAGCCGCTAAATTCAGAAGGGTGTGGTACTATGTTAGATATGCTCAAGCAGTTCATACCGCTGCTCTATGAGGCAATTTCAGGAAAGGGAACCGTTGTTGTTTTCGATCGGGAACATTATCTCGACGTAAAGCAAGGAACCCGTTTGGCCTTGAAGGTTCATGCCGGAGACAAGCTGCCCCCGGAATCCGGGGCTTTGGAAGCTCTTAGAACAGGAAGATTAGTCGTTAAAGAAAATGGACCTGAAGTTTTTGGCTTTCCCTACTATACTGTAGCTGTACCCTTTAAAACAAACGAACATGTTGTTGGAGGGATAGCTTTTTTAATTCCCAGCGCAGTAAAAAACTTGGAAGAGCAGTTAGTTCATTCGTCTCAGGAACTCGCTCATATTACAAAGGAAATTTCAGTCCTGACCAAGAATATGCTTGAACATTCCCTAAACCTCACTGAGTCCGCACAAAACTTATTAGAATCAGCCGATCTAGTCGAACAACATGTCGGCGAAACAGAAAGGCTGATGCAGTTTATTAATTCCGTTTCCAGGAATACTAAATTGTTAGGTTTGAACGCTTCTATTGAAGCGGCCCGCTCCGGAGAGCACGGACGCGGTTTTAAAATAGTCGCGGACGAAATCCACAAAATGGCTGATTCCAGCGCCAATTACGCTACGGAAACTCAAAACGTAATCCATGGCATTAATGACTTAATGGCAAAAGAAGGATTAGAGATTGAACAGGTTGCTGAGGGAATTAAAGCGGTTCACGCGGCAATCCAACAAATCAACAGGGCAATTGAAGTCATTGAAAATACCGCTGAGAATCTAAACACGCTTGCTCACAAAATTTAAATTGAATTAAGTTTTAATTATAAAAAAGAACAATACGTTGGCCGACATGTATCTTTTCGGCCAATGCATCGTTCTTAACTTAATTTAAAGCAGAATTAAGGTTGAATAACCGGCGTCGGCATTCCGACCAATAGCTCTTTGTTGTGAGACATCTTCTTTTCAGCTCTCTCTATTCCAGACAAAATTTCCTGAATTTTTACTTCACCTATTGTTCCGGAACAGGTGCCTTACAGGCTGCTTTGCTTTCAGGTTTCTGACCTAACTATAAAGGTTGAGATAGTCACATACAATCTAGATGTCTTATCATAAGCATTGAGCAATTCAATATATCGACCTTTAGCTATTTAAATATTTCTAAATCTTATCAGGAACAATTAACGCTTTTATGGTTAAGGAGGCATTTTTTGTGATTGCAGAATCGCTTAAGGTCTTTGTCACGGTTGTCGAGCAAAACAGTTTTTCTCGTGCCGCCGAAGAACTCTTTTTATCTCAGCCAAGCGTCAGTCTTCATATCCGCAACCTGGAAAATGAATTTGGGGCCAAACTTCTGCATCGCTCCTCCAGGCGCCTCAGCCTCACCCCAGCGGGAGAAGCTTTGCTTCGGCATGCCAAGGAAATTCTCATCCATTACGATCAGGCTAAAAATGAAATTAATGATCTCCGCCATGTTGTCAGTGGAACTTTGAAAATCGGCGCGAGCTTTACCATCGGCGAGTATGTGCTCCCCCGTTTTTTGGCAGAAGTTTCGGTAAATTATCCGAATGTTGATGTGGCGGTGACTATCGCCAATACGGAAGAGATCACTCAACTGCTGCACCAAAACCACTTGGACATCGGGATTGTTGAAGGACAGGTGACCCTTCCCGATATCGAAGCAGAACCTTTCATGCAGGACGACATGCTCTTAATCGTTCCCATCGGCCATCCCTTGAGTAAGCTCAGCAAAGTTTCAGCCCAAGACCTTCAGGACCAAGTTTGGATTTTGAGAGAATCCGGCTCAGGGACCCGTTCCTTCAGTGACGATCTCCTAAAATTGCTGCAAGTGAAAGTTAACCGTTCCTTTGTCTTTAGCAGCAACGAGGGTGTCAAAGAAGCCGTTATTAACGGCCTGGGAATCACGATTGTTTCCCGGCTCGTCGTTCACAAGGAAATCGCCGCCAAGGTAATCAAAACGGTGCCGATTAAGACAAAAGAAAAACTCCAGCTTTCCCGCCGCTTGAGTATTCTGCACAGTAAAGAACCGGCAAGCTCTAAAGCCGTTGAGGAATTTCTGGAGAAATTAAGACTGTTTGAATTATAAATTCCAGGGTTTCAGTCTATTAAGGGCAAATCCTTTAACTGATCGGAACCTAAAGAGAGCAGTTTGAACCCAAATTTCATTAACTGAACATCATCGTGACTGATCCTATCTAAAGCCTCTTCATCAAATTCTAAGTTCATCGCTTTAAACAGCTCACGATGGGTCATTAAGAAATCCTTGAAATTATCCAAATCATAACAGACCGTAAAAGACAGTTTTGCAATCCTTTCATCCGTTTCC
This sequence comes from Candidatus Desulfosporosinus nitrosoreducens, assembly GCF_030954495.1. Taxonomy (GTDB): domain Bacteria; phylum Bacillota; class Desulfitobacteriia; order Desulfitobacteriales; family Desulfitobacteriaceae; genus Desulfosporosinus; species Desulfosporosinus nitrosoreducens. The sequence goes on from NZ_JAVHUW010000027.1 coordinate 8,001, forward strand.
TGGTCAGCGGTGAGCTTTAAATGATGAGGTATCTCCTTAAATCCTTGTTCCATTTCTTCATAAATCAACAAACCTTGATCCTGAACCCATTCCTTTACGGTTTGCGCCTTAGTCTCGTTTAAACCATGACAACGGCTGCTCTCAAAAACAAAAGAATATTTCCCTCCGCCCAGCATGTCCACCGGTGCAATCCGACAGGACCAGGGCCGCTCCGGGTAAACCCGGCATCCCTTCGGTGTGATAAAGGGACATTTCAGATTATCCGCCTCAGACATCTTGATCTGAACTACAGAGAAACCCGTCTGAGGTATATGTACTTTAAGAGTATAGTTTTCCAGAAATTCGCCCGACGAGAGGCCCAGGAAATTTTTCATCCGCAGCACATCGTAAGGGGTAAGAAAAATATTAATATCCCGGCAGCACTTTTTAAAACAATCCAGCCCGTCATGGCAGTGGAAGTTAAACTCACTGTCTTCCTTCAGGACTAAACGTCGGTGATCCATAAATTCGCCTCCTTTCAATCCTTTTTATTATAAAGCCTAAGACAACTTAAATCATTCTTTTACTGAAATTAAGCTGCGGTTCCCGGGAAGAAAAAATAGCTGCCCAAATTCTTTTAGGCAGCTTGCTTATCAACGTACTTATTTACTGCTTTTTAAATCGCTGTTCAAATATATATCCACTGCGTGCCCGGTATCTCTGTGACAGTCGAGGCAAGATTGAGACTTTCTGATAGTTTGATAATGATTCACCTTTGCTGTGTTTTTTAATCTAAGGGCTTGGGGAAATGCCGGGTTATCGCCCAGATGACATTCCAGACAATTTTGGTCAGATATAATTGCTCGAGTTGGTACGGTATAATCACCGCTAACATGTTGAAATACATAATTCAAGCCTCTGGCCTTGGCATGAAATTTTCCTAACTCTCCCCTGGGCTGGTGGCATTCAAGGCAATTGACGCTTTTATGGACCGACCCTTGCCAAGATGCCGCATATTGTTTGATCTCATGACATGATACACAAAATAGAGGATATGATGTAGCGTAATATCCGACTTGAAATAAGGCGTACAAACCTACCAGCGTTATTCCAACTCCTAAAATGATTTTTTTCCACATTGATGTCACCTCAATTAATACTTCAAAGGATAGTGTATGTAAATTTGCGATTGCTATTATCCCGGCTACTAACATAACCAACAAGTATTCCGAGGCTTAATCTCTGAAGTATTTCCTTTGGTTTAAATTAAACTCTCATACTAATTTGCGCCTAAAAGATTAGATATTTCACAATTCTTGACTGCCATACAGCTTTGTTACAGTGTCTTACCTAAATGAGAAATGTAATATATTAAACACAAATTAGTATCACAAGCGTTGCCCAAAAAATAAGAGATAGCCAAGTTTCTGATGGCTATCTCTGTTTCACATTTAAAATTTGTTTTAAGTATTTCCCCGTCTCATTGACTATTCTTCAATAGTAATGCAGTGTGCCGGGCAACCTTCAGCCGCTTCTTTAGCAGCTTCCTCACACTCACTTGGAACCGGGTTAGTGTAAGCTTCCGCCAATCCATCGGCCCCCATTCTAAATACTTCGGGGCAGAACGCCGGGCAGGATTCGCATCCGATGCACTCATTTTGATCTACTTCAGCAATCATAACTATAACCTCCCTAATTTTTAAAGGTTTTTCACAAATAGTTTACCACGAGATGCCCGTCTTGGGTAGTTTATCTATCCATAATAGCAAAACAGTTTTTCCCAGCTGCCCTAGTCCTCTGTCTGCCCTGATTTATGGCAATGCCAATGGTTTAACTCCGGCAAAACTAACTTTGAAACATGCACTCCAACAGAGAAATCCCGCTTTTCGTCTTAAAATATTTCTCTTTAAGAAGCTTTATGGCCTGTGCACTTAAATTGTCTTCAAAAATATTAACCAACAAATCTGCCTCCACCAAGATCTGAAAATCTCTGTTGTCTATTTTACTGTAAGTATGATGGTTTCCGATCAGATAACAAACCCTGTCAATAAATTCCCTTTCCAGTTGGAAATCAGATAAGAGTTTCCGCGCTATCGGCGGGCCTTCGATCTCCTGATAAGTTCCCGAGGATGAATTATGTTTTCGCTCGCTTTCCTTAATCCCGATATCATGCAGTACCGCCGCCACTTCCAGAACCTGAAGCTCTTCCCCACCAATTGTCTCAAGTTCTCCTAGAGTCTTAGCAAAACCATAGACTTTCAAAGCATGATTAATCCTTCTTACATCGTTGCCAAAATACTGGATCATTTTGAAGACTACATCTTTAGCCAGAGTATTTGTATTCACAACACCATCTCCTTTTCTTCTACAAATTAGAGCTAAATAATCGGCCAGAGCAAACTGGGCTGCGCCTCCTTTTCTTTATTCCTTTTGGTTATTTGAGCCAAGGTTTTCGCCAGGCGCTGCACACTTTCAAGCAAAATTGTTTCATTGTGGGCTGCAAAACAGAGGCGAAACTCCTGATCGCGGGAGGACACACTATAGAAGGCCTCTCCAGGTACAAAGGAAATGCGCTGCTTTGCAGCTTCTTGTAAAAGTCGCTGGGAAGAGACGGCCTGTTTCAATTGGCACCAAAAATAAAACCCTCCTTCAGGGATGACAAATTCAAGATCGTTGGCACAAAAACGCCGGAGAGCTTTAGCCATTGTATCCCGGCGTTTTTTATATTCCCTGTGCACTGTGCTCAGATGCTGAGCAAGCTTTCCTTCGTGCAAAAACATCGCCAAAAGCCATTGAGCTATGTTGTTGGAATGCAGATCAATCAATTGTTTTTCTAAAGCAAGCCGGTTGATTAGAACAGGCGGGCCGGCAAGATAACCTGTACGTAAACCGGGAAAGAGAATTTTCGAGAAAGTTCCCAGATAAATAACTCCTCCGTAAGAATCCAAAGCTTTTAAAGCCTGAGGAGGCCGTTCACCATAATATAAATCGCTGTAAGGATCATCTTCCACTATAACGAGCCGATGACGTTGGGCAAGGTTTAGCAAATCCCGGCGCTCGTTTTCCGGCATCACCCTACCCGTCGGATTTTGATAAGTAGGTATAACATAAAACAGTTTTGGCCGGTAGCGAATTAAAAAGTCCTCCAACAGTTCTAAAGACAACTTTTCCGAACACGGCAAGCTTAACACCCTTGCCCCTGCGGCCTGGAAAACCTGAATGGCGCCGATAAACGTCGGTGCTTCCACCACGACATAGTCGCCTGGCTCCACCAAGACTTTGCTAAGCAAATATAATCCTTGTTGAGACCCGGAAAGAGCAAGTATGTTTTCCGTCGAAGCTAATATACCTTTCTCATTCAACATAGCGGCAATTGCCAGTCGAAATGGCTGGTAACCTTCTATGGGAATATGGCCAAAATCGGCGGGAGAAGTCCTGCCAATTCTGGAGTTAAACAGCTCTCTAAAGGTATCCAGCGGATAAAGATCCGGATCAGGCATGCCGGCAGCCAGGGATATTGTTCCCGGCGCAGGGCTGGAAACTATCTCCCTCAGGATTGAAGCCAAGGGATTTTGAGGATAAGCCGTAAACAATTGAGGCCAGGGAACTTCTGACAGAGGCTCAGCATCCCTTGCCTGCGCCACATAAGTGCCGCTGCCCACTTTTGTCCATACCAATCCTTGTTGTTCTAACTTTCGATAAGCATTGATGGCAGTTGTACGACTTACCGCAAAGAGGTCGGCTAACTCCCGCTCCGGAGGGAGTTTCAGACCGGGAGGCAGAATCTGCTTTTGAATTTTATCCGCAACAACTAAAGCAATTTGCAGATAAAGCGGCCGCTTATCAGAAGCATTTAGTTCTGCTCTATTTAGATATTTGGTTATATCCACTTTCCACTTCTCCTTGTTTTATATCCAATTTTTATTATATATAGCTAATTGGATATTTACAATGTTCCTATTACTTATTAAGATTTAGGAAACTATAAGATGGGTGGAATAATTATGCAGTTGTCAAATCTCCTCACTGACAGAAGCAGGCGGGCAGAAGAAGCGTGGACAGCACTCTGCGACTGTATCCCAGTGGTGCTTGGGGTAGTGCCTTTCGGCATTACCTGCGGGATAATGGGCTTCGCGGCAAAAATGTCAGGAGCGGAAACCATTGCCATGTCGGTCTTTGTGTTTGCCGGCGCCTCACAGTTCATTGGCATTACCATGCTGGGAGCAGGCGTAACAGCTTGGGGAATTATCATAGTAACTACCTTAATGGTCAACTTGCGCCACTTAATTATGGGATCATCTTTAGCACCTTATATGATTAAACTGCCGCTTCCCTTCCAAGCGCTCCTGGCTTTCTTTTTGACCGATGAAGCTTATGCTCTGACCATCAGTCGGATTCACAAGAATGGCTACAGTGTGCTCTATCAATTAACTGTGAGTACGGTGCTTTATCTTGCTTGGGTTTCAGCTACTGCGGCCGGGGTCGTTTTGAGCAGCTATATTTCCGATCCTTTAACCTGGGGGCTCGATTTTGCCATGCCGGCAACGTTTTTGGTATTGTTAATCCCCCTCTTGAAAGACCGCACAAGTCTGATTGTCTTCGGCATTTCAGCGGCGGTCTCAGTATTTGCCGCCCAGTACTTGCCAGGGAAATGGTATATTATCATCGCCTGCCTTACAGCAAGTTTAGTCGGGGGCCTTTCCAAGGGGGATAGCAAACATGCGCAATGAAATTCTTAACATCATTATAGGCATGTCCCTGGTTACTTACTTCACTAGATTCGGTGCTCTGGCTTTGTTCCGCTTTACAGGAATGCCCACGTGGTTAGGCAGGTGGTTAAAATATGTCCCGATTGCTATCTTAACAGCCTTAATTGTACCGTCATTGCTTTTGCCCAAAGGATCTTTGGACATCAGTCTGAACAATCACTATCTAATCGCGGGTATAGCCGCTGCTTTCGCAGCTTATAAAAGCCGCAATATTATTGCCACCTTAGGACTTGGAATGTCGGTACTGTTTATTCTGAAGTTGTTATAAAAATTCCCTTGGGCCAATCCGGACAATAAAAGCAAGCGGCCTCACTGGTCGCTTGTGTGGTGAAAGCCTAATACGACATGTCACCCGGCATCAAAAGCCGATCCAGTCAATTGAAGCTTACCCAACAATATCTTGTCATAATATGAACCATCGATAAAATAATAGTCTTTCAATCGCCCTTCGCGCTTAAAACCGTTCTTTTCCAGTATTCGGAGGGAACCAACATTAGCTTCCACCACTTGGGCATGAAGTTTGTGGAGGTTAAGGGAACCAAAAGCGAATTCAGCCATTAGCGAAAGGGCTTCCGTGCCATAGCCCCGGCCCCAATGACTGCTATGAAAGACATAACCAATTTCGGCATGGTTTGCTTCATGATCAAAATTGAAAATCATGACTGTCCCGATGACTTCTTGGCTTAATTTGAGTACAACGGATGCATATAAATGGCTACCCGCCGCTTCACGTTGTAACATCTCTTCAATGTGCGTATGAGTTTCGTCTAAAGTTTTCATTAAGCGCCAGCCAATAAAACGTGAAACATTTTCATCCGATGCGTAGTTATGTATCGCCTGGATATCCTTTAATTCCAGGGCTTTAAAACGAATGTTCCCGCCTTCCAGCTTGTGAAATAAGTTTATATTCATCGTAATCCTCCATTTGCTAATGTTCTTAATAAATATACTTTGGAATTTGAACTTCTTTGCTTTTTATCACTACTTCGCCAGTAAAGAACATTTTCCTGAAAAATAATTACCAACTCAATTTTAAAGCCTATAATGTTCATTATAGCAAACTTTCCGGCTAGGTATAAAAAAGAAGAAGTCCTATAACCATGCGGGTTTCCGCAGTAAGGGCTTCTCCTTTTTGCTCGACTGTTCCTCTATAATGCTACTTACTGAGTAATACTATTCCTAGCAGTCATCGGGCAGGTATTATTCATCTATAGCCTTAACTGGCTGAAACAGTTGGAATTATGAGACTCTGGGTTCCTAATGTATAACCGGCATAATTAGTCGTTAAGGTGTAAGTTTGGCCGGCATTCAGAACTGCGCTGATTGTATAAGTCGCTCCTCCGTCGGTTGTTGTCACGCTTGTAATAACGATACGATTTCCCAAACTATCCAAAAGGGTAAAATTGTTTGTAGTCAGACCATTAAGTGGTGAGCTCAATCCCACTGTAAGCCCTGTCGTTGAAAGACCGCTGACAGTCAATGTTTCGTTGTTCGCACTGTAGGGCACTGTAAAGCTTTGCGCTGTTCCCAGAGTATTGCCCGCATAATTGGCTGTTAAAGTATAAATCTGGCCGGCTGTCAAGGCTGCACTGATTGTATAGGTCGCTCCTCCGTTGACGGTTGTCACGCCTGCAATAGGTACGTTATACCCCGAGCTATTGAGGAGAGTAAAGTTGTTTATGGTCAAACCATTGAGCACCGGATTTAATCCCACCGTGAGCCCCGTCGTTAATGGATTGCTGACAGTCAATGTTGTGCTGTTTGTGCTGTAGGGCACTGTGAAGCTTTGCGCTGTTCCCAGAGTATTACCCGCATAATTGGCTGTTAACGTGTAAGTCTGACCGGCAATCAAAGCTGCACTGACTGTATAGGTCGCTCCTCCGTTGGCGGTTGTCACGCCGATAATAGGTACGGTATACCCCGAGCTATTGAGGAGAGTGAAGTTATTTGCGCTTAAACCATTGAGCACCGGATTTAATCCCACCGTGAGCCCTGTCGTTAATGGATTGCTGACAGTCAATGTTGTGCTGTTTGTGCTGTAGGGCACTGTAAAGCTTTGCGCTGTTCCCAGAGTATTGCCCGCATAATTGGCTGTTAAAGTGTAAGTCTGACCGGCAGTCAAAGCTGCACTGATTGTGTAGGTCGCTCCTCCGTTGACGGTTGTCGCGCCTATAATAGGTACGGTATACCCCGAGCTATTGAGGAGGGTGAAGTTGTTTGCGCTTAAACCACTGAGCACCGGATTTAATCCCACCGTGAGCCCCGTCGTTAATGGATTGCTGACAGTCAATGTTGTGCTGTTTGTGCTGTAGGGCACTGTAAAGCTTTGCGCTGTTCCCAGAGCATTGCCCGCATAATTAGCTGTTAACGTGTAAGTCTGACCGGCAGTCAAAGCTGCACTGACTGTATAGGTTGCTCCTCCATTGACGGTTGTCACGCCTGCAATAGGTACGGTATACCCCGAGCTATTAAGGAGAGTGAAGTTGTTTATGGTCAAACCATTGAGTGCCGGATTTAATCCCACTGTAAATCCTGCTGTCGATGGGCTGCTTATTGCAATGGGAGCAGTTCCTGGAGATGTCGTAGAGTCTCCGAAGATCTCGTTGACTTGATTGATTACCCAATCAGGAACACCAACTGTTCCGCCAAGAACATTCACTTGTGGATTACTGCCTGTATTTCGAATAGTTATTAGATAATCTTGAATCGATGGGGGCAACTGCCTGGATTTTGGATCTATTAACAGAATTGGCGCATTGTTTTGCGCTGCCAATGTACTTCCGGAAAGTGCATCGGAATAATCAAGGCCGTTGGCAAGATAAATCTGTGTTGGGTTAGGGTAAAATTTCGTTAAGATTTGAGATAAGGTTTCAAACCGGTCCTGGCCGCCAAACCGCTGTATTTGGGCGTTAGGAGCTATACTCTGGAGTGCTGTTTGAAGGGAATCGTTGATCACGACTTTGCCCCCAACAATATAAATATTGGTAGGTTGATCTGTCGTAATGAAGTTTTTAACGGCATCGGGCAATTGGTTAGGGCCGCTCAAAAGAATTGGCCACCCTTTACTGGCAGCAAGTGAGGCAACGCCCAGCGCATCCGGAAATTCATTGCCGCTGGCAATAATAACGGGCGTTCCGGGGCTTATATTAAGGTTGCTGACAATCAGAGAGTTCGTGGCATAACGATCCAGGCCCCCCATACGCGACACGTGATAGCCCGCTTTATGTAGCCATTGTTCCACCTTTTGATTGATTATCCCTACTCCGCCGATAATTGTGACATTTCCTCCAGCTTTTAAATGGCTTTTAATAAAGTTCAAACTGACCTGTGAATCATTCACGTCAGTGCCTACAAGGATGATCGATGCTTTAAGTTTTGTTGCCAGAGTGCTCGCAGACAAAGCGTCAGGATAACTATAGGCTGAGGCAATTACTACATTTTGCATTTGTTGTCCCTGAAATTCCTGCTGGGCTATAGCCGTAGAGGTTTGGAACCGGTCATTACCTGCAAATCTGTTGTAATAGGGCCGAGCTTGAACAGTTCCAACCAATGTGAAGATGAGCAAAGTACTCGTTATAGCCGCCGTAGTCAATTTAGTTTTCTTTCTCAAACTTTTTCCCTCCTAAAAATTCATCGACAGCACTTTCTGTCTCAAAAAAATATACGGTTGATTTTCTGATTTTCAGGGGGGGTAAAAAGTTTCTATTAATTTTTTGCCTCAATCTTCTTAATAAAAGCCCAATACTTTATACGCTTTGAAGAAACTGAAAATAACCCCATTTGAGGGGTTATTCCAGAAATTGTTTACGATAAGGAGCCTATTAAGCTTACGATGCTTATTTTCTTTTTCTAATCACTGCTTTGCCATTTTCTTTCTCTTTTAAGCCGTTCTCCTTAGCTAATGGATCTGGTTTTTTGCTTTCATAAATGTGGGACATATGGTCTTTTCCGTTTCTTCTATTTTTTTGATTGTTTTTATGTTTACTGTTCTGACCGTCGTTTTTTTCCTTGTTATCTTTATCTTTCGATGGTTGTTCAAACCGTCTCCCCGGGTCGTTTGGAATATTAGCTGAAGAAGAGGATGGCAAGCCATCAGGCATAGATTTTTCTTTGGTTTTATTTGGATTATCTGTAGAGCCGGAATCTTGTTCCGCAGTCTCTTGCGTTCGAGGTAAGCCATACTCCAATCCCCGCTTCTCCACCTTGATCTGTGCCTGTACCTGAGGGTCTTCAAGTAAGCGAACCCGTTCTGAAGTGTCCTTTAATTTCTCGGGTTGTGTCACAGCTCCCGCCTTTTGGGCAGTTTGCCAAAGTGCATACTCTCCTAGAGTCAAGTCTCCTTGCTGCGCAAGCTCACACTCCTGAGAAGTCAAAGGGAACACTGCAACTTCTGGGGTAAATCCACTTTTTTTAACTGCCCCAGTAACCCATAAAGCGATCTGATTATCATTGATTTCTTGAGGCATTTGGCCTGCTGCTTTATCTGATAGCGGAGAATATCCTACCACAACCCATTGTTGCTCTGAGGTGAGAAATTTTTGATTGTAGGACTGGGTGATAATTTCTCCCAATACCTCATCAATTGGCTTTCCTGTCAGATTAACCTGGCTCAGCATACGCTTAGCATCATCGTTTTGCGTTTGAAACTTCAGGAGATGTCCCTGTGCGTCGATCGTAAATTGCAAACTCGGGTTAATATCGACGGATAACAAAGCCACCGCCGTCGGAGCCTGATATAAATTCCAGCCTAAAATGGCCGTTATGATTATAAGAAATAGTGCAGCTGCTCCTGCCCATAAGCGCAGCTCTCCAAAGCCAACTTTCCTTGTCGAAATCTCAATTTCTTCGCCGACTTCAGCATTTCGCCTCCTATAAATGTGGCGAAAGCTGCCGTCATTTCCTAAGACAGTGTAACGCAATCCGGATTTTTCCAAAACAACGGCTTTCATTTTACTCATCCTCTCCCCCCTTTCCCATTAGAGTACGTATTCTCTCAAATAAACATAGTCATGCTGATGCGCAATAAGTAAGGCAACGGCCAAGATATACTTTCGTCCCCGTTCCAAAACTTTTGGATGAATCTGAGTTTTCAAAGCTAAAGCCTGCATAGGGACTTTTCCAGTCCGTTCAGTATGTGCCCAAAGTTCTGCATCAGATGCCAATTCTCTGGCTGCTTTGAGAAGTGTCTCACGGGAATCCCGATGTTTTGGCGAAGCTGCAACTAAGTCCTGAAAGGTAAGCTTAACCGCCGCTAAAGCTTTGGTGAATTGCCGAATTTCCGCCACCCGTTCACCGGCTTGTTCTTTTTCTTTAAATTCATTCAAACTCAGATGAATTTCAACCTCTCGCCCAAAGCTCTCTTGGTCAAGGGAATTGGCCTGCTGCGATTTCTGTTTGCGATAGTAATCAATAAGCCGACGTTTAATCAAAATCCGTGCATAAGCTAAAAACGGCACCCCTTTATCTGCTATAAACCGGTCTATCGCTTCATTGAAAGCGATTAAGGCCTCTGACAATTCTTCATCTCTGCCCCATTCCAGAAACCGGAAACACACCTGGCTGGCCACATGACAAATAAACATTTGAGATTTGGCCAAGAAATCCTCTCGGATTTTTGAATCCTCTTTCAAATGCTGCCAGGTTAATTGGTCTTCCCATTCCGGCATGCCTTCCTCCTCCTACCTTTTTATACGCTGGAATTTCTATCTTTCAGGGGGCTTTTGCCCTAATCTCTGCAAATAGCTTCAATTATAAAAGAAATAAACTCTTTAACTTTCCTCTAACCTAAAAAATCCTTGTAACAATCTATTGAATTAATGAAGATCGAATAGATTCGGTAATTCGACATTTTATTGGCCATTTCCTTTTAAAACAACAGTATCGCCTCATGGAAATATCTTACATAGACAATTCTTTGGACTTGACTAGTTTTGTACACCATCTCAAAGCCACTTGAACACTCCCTATTCATCTTGATCTGAGCAGAAATAAGATATGAACAGCAATAAAATAACACATTAAATTTTTCACATCTATAGTTCTTTCTGCCCATTAGATAATTCATTTTAAGAATCCTTCAAATATAATTATTTAATTATTAATAGTAAAAAGCCCGGTATGCAGGGCTTCTTACTATTGTACCTATTTATTTTGGCGCTCCGATTTTCTCGAAAATAAATTTTATTTACTTCATAAACAATTTGTCCAACCTTTCGCTAAAACTAATGACTGTATGAGACGTTAATCGTTTCCCCAGGGCTACTCTATTAAATTAATTATGTTTTTAACTGTGTATCGGTTTTATTTCCTCAAGCTTTAGCGAAATCATTAGAAAAAGCCAATTGAATTTTTTATTGTGTAATCAGAAGCCATCATTGCATGTTCTCATGAACTGTAACTCCGTCTGGTCCAACTTGACTTTCATGTAGAAAGCTGGAAACACTTTCCCTTTGCATAAGGAAGCTTGTTTCTGAACCATCATCTGCTATGATTTATGTAGATAAGGGAGGGCAAGCATTGAAGTATACATCTGTTACAGTTGCTGAATTTATAAAACGGCCTAATAGATTTATTGCTCATGTGATGGTAGGCAATGAAGAAGAAATTGTTCATGTCAGAAATACGGGGCGGTGCAGAGAAATACTGCGAGAAGGAGCTGTGGTAGTCTTAGAAGCAGCCAAAAATAAGGAACGGAAAACAAAGTACTCAATAATAGCCGGATATAAAGGAGATACGCTAATCAACATTGATTCACAGATCCCCAATATGGTTGTCTATCAAGGAATTATAGAAGGAAACATCAAAGAATTTCATGACATTACAAAGCTGTCCAGAGAAACTGTTTACGGCAATTCCAGATTTGATTTGTACTTTGAAACTAAAGAACGAAAAGGATTTATAGAGGTAAAAGGAGTAACGCTGGAAACCGAAGGCATTGCCATGTTCCCGGATGCCCCAACTCAGAGGGGCTGTAAGCATATCTATGAAATGATCAAAGCTGTGGAAGAAGGATACGCCGGTTTCATTTCCTGATCCAACTGAAGGGAGTAAAGTATTTTACCCCCTTTGAGTTAAGGGACCCTGAATTTGCCAAGGCACTAAAATTTGCAAGTAAAAAAGGAGTGACAATCCTGGCCTATGATTCTGTAGTCCAGGAAGACGAAATAACTATAGGAACTCCAATAGAAGTCCGCTTTTAACATCGGACTGAATATTATTATAACTTCTTTGTATTGCAAAATTATTGTATATGGACTAATATGCCTGGCTTTAACAGCAACAATTTGGGGCGGAATTTACTTGGCTGGCCTTTTCTTGGTGAGCAAGCTTAATTTAAGGCCCATAATGTTATATCTTCTTAAGAGCCTTTCACTGTTCTAAAAACATAAGGTTACGGATATTTGAATCCGAATTCGAGACGTTCAATCGATTGATTATTAATGAATCTTATATTTAGAATCTAAGCCCCCAGATTGTTTTGTGCTTAAAAAATTATATAATAACTATATCTAGCAATTTATCCCAGAAAACTGCATATGTACTAAAACGTTTCAAGATTATGACGGGGAGGTAAAAACAAAATGATTGTAGAGGAGCAGTACAAGAAAAGATATAACTCAGGCGATACTCCCTGGGATATTGGCAAGCCCGACTTCAACCTTATTCAAACTATAGACACAATGGCTATCAAACCTTGCAAAGCACTGGACATTGGGTGCGGGTCCGGTAATAACTCAATCTGGCTTTCTCAAAATAATTTTGAGGTGACTGGTATTGATGCTTCGGAGATTGCCATACAAAAGGCGTTAGAGGAAGCTTCAAAAGCTGGTGTCAAATGTACTTTTGCGGTCAATGACTTCCTTAAAAACAAAGTCGCACAGGCCCCATTCGGCTTGGCCTTTGACAGGGGCTGTTTTCATTCCTTTAATTCAGATGAAGAACGGAAAGCGTTTGCTGAAAATGTAGCTTCCCATTTAGATAGGAATGGTCTGTGGCTGAGCATTATCGGTAATGCTGACGAGCAACGCAATATTCCAGGTCCACCGAGGCGTACTGCCAGAGATATTGTCATCTCCGTCGAACCTAATTTCGAAATCCTTTCACTCGTTTCAAGCCATTTCGGATCTAACCGTCCCAATCCCCCCAGAGCCTGGGTTTGCTTAATGCGTAAAAGAAACCTTGAATAATTCTACCGATCCTATCAACATGATTCTCGCAATTCGGAGGTGCCAATTATAATTGGCACCTCCGAATTATATAATAATAATTGCACAGTGGTAAGGTTCCTTGACATTGTCCTCAATTTTCTCATGGTTTACCAACCAACTTCTACTATAACGTTTCATAGGTATTCTTTAGTAATAAAGCATCCTTCTCCACTAGAGGCCCCTCCAAGATTACACATCCTTTGATGTCAAAATCTTTTATGGCTTTTAAACAGTCCACATACTTGAAATCACTGTCTAACAAGGGAAGATGGTTTTTCTCCCCTTTCTCATTATAATTTATCCCACCCATATGAATGTGTAAATCACTGAGAGCAGAACCTCCAAGCTCATCCTTAACATATTGCAGTATCTGGGCAAAATCATGATAGTCTTTTAAACACCCATTTCCTCTGGCATGAATATGAGAAAAGTCTATACATAACTTACAGGTATCAACTTCTTTACAAAGTAGCACTAACTCTTCAAGAGTCCCAAATTGGCTTACCTTCCCTGTCGTCTCCAGCCTATAATCAATTTCTTTGTAAGGAAGCTTCTGTAAGTTTTGTTTTATCGTTTTATAGGCTTCTTCTTTAGTGTCTTGCAGATAATAACCGGGATGAAATATCAAACTCCGGCCTTTAACCTTTGACAATCCTTCTATTGCTTTTATTATTCTTTCCCTCGACTGTTCCTGTTTATCAGATTGTTCTGCGTTTAGATTTATATAGTGTGAACCATGAGCCGACAGATAGAATTCATTGTCCAATTTAGCTTTTAATATAAGATCCTTATTTTTTTCCGTCACATTTACATTTCGCACAAAAAGGAGTTCCATTGCATCCAGGCCTATCGATTTTAAATATTTAATTCCCGAAGCATAGTCGATCTTTTTTAATCCGCTGCTTATTGGCAAGCCTGAAATTCCAAACAATAATTTATCCATGTTTCTATCCTTGTCTAAATATCTGGGCTCCTCTTGACCATCTACCCCTCAGCTTATATCTCCTAAATAAATTCTCCCTTCAAGTAAACCATCCTCTAAAATAAGGGATTTCAATATCTTGGGATAAAGTCTGTACTTACCCAGAGATTTCAATTCTACCCATTCTACGCCTATTTGCATCGTGTCCGGGACAATACCATTTCTTGCTTCAAATCCAGTATTCACAGAACAAATAAACATATATTCAATTTGATGTATTTCTGAGTCCTCAACGGAGAACTCGTGATTCTTGCCTATGTAGTCCCGCACATATCTTATATCCAGAACATCAACCTCCACTGATATTTCTTCGAGGCATTCCCGTTTCAACGCATCAACAATTGACTCGCCCGCTTCTTGTCCGCCACCCGGCAGCAAATAGAAAATTCCAAGTGAATCCTGATTTTTAGTAAGTAAGATTTTATTGTCTTTAATGATTATTGCTTTCGCAGAATTCCTAATTTGTCTCATTTTTATCCACCCCTTACGCAGATTACTCAGAAACTGGGCAGTTTTCTTAAGCGGCTGTCGTTATTGTAATGGCTGGCATATCCTCTGGAACGGAAAAGCATCAAACGCTCTTCTACAATGGTTTTCAAATTTAATGCAAGGCAAATTCAGTCTTGTCACATAGGATTAAGGAAATATGGCATACCAGCTAATGGATTTGCATAGGCGAATTTCCAAAGGTCTCGAATCACTTTCAGACTTTTCCCACCTGATAATATCTTTGGACAGATGGAAGAACTGTAACTGCTTGTATCATCAAGCCTAAGAAAACATAGAAGACGTGTATTCCCGCCATTTGTTTAATGAAAAAAGCCTCAATGGCTATCCAAATAATCAAAGCAAATCCTGTATAAAGAGAGTATGCCCACGACCAATGCATTTGGGAAAATAAATTCAGTCTATCAGCTGCTTTCCAATCCCATTTGGTGATAAGTGCATATGAAACAATTAAAGGTAACACACCGATTATTACAAAAAGAATAATTCCTGGTATCAAAAAATTGTTAAATGGAGAATTCTCCAGTAAGGTAATAGGCATCTTTATCAGCCCTCCACTGGGATCAATTATCAAAACCGTTCCACCAAAAACAGCTCCGATCCCCAAGATAAGGTGCAATGAAATAAGAATTAGACATGTAAATGGTTTCTTGCTTATTGAATTCGCCAAATTATCTCCCCGTTTCATAAAACCTTACATCGATTATTGCAATACCGCTACTGCCGACCTTGTCACTATCAGCCATCACGTCACATTCACAATTATTCCCTATCTCCTGCATAAAATAGTCAACTTGCGAAGTTTCCAGCCCCCACGACACTATTCTTCATGGTTCTTTACATAGAGCACATGTCTTCTTAATTTGTGACCCAATTCAACATTAGGGTTTTCAAATTCCTTCACATAGCTCATACCAATTCTTTTCATTACATTCATGGATCTTTCATTAAAAATAGAGGTGAATGAAACTATTCTCTTTAATCCTAATCTTTTAAATCCATAGTTGAGACACTCCCGGGCAGCCTCCTGTGCATATCCCTTGCCCCAGTAATTATAAGCTAACCGCCAACCCACTTCCACACATGGAGTGAAATCAGTCTGAAAACGCGGGATTGATAGCCCAACAAACCCAATAAATTCTTTCGTGGCTTTTATTTCAGTTGCCCAAAGGCCAAATCCATTATCAACTATGTGTGTATTTATTTTCTGTACCATTTCCAAAGTCTCTTCTTCAGACAGCAACTTCGGGAAAAACTCCATCACTTTAGGATCTCTATTCATTTCGGCAAATTTAGCCGTATCCGAATCCGTCCAGTTACGCAGTCCAAGTCTTGTTGTCTCAATGATATACATAAAAACCTCCGCTACCTAAATTTTTACTTCAACAAAGCATCACTGATATTCAATAGTTTTGTCGCAAATTTTTTCCGCAAATTGATTAGCTTTAAGTAGTAGTATTTCGATTAAACAATTTGATCTTCCGAATAATAGATATTTAAGGAAATATTGTGTATCAGTTATTCCGCTTCCTTACTAAGTATACAAAGCTCCCAAACTGTGCCTTTTCTTGATGGGCAATGAACTCTATAAATAGACCTGTCATCAGCCTCCCATGAGGGGAAACCTAAAGTTACTCTCCATATATACCAATCTAAAACATGCAACAAGGCCGCACATACCCCATTAGGCTTATGATAGGGATTTTTATACAAAAATTCATCCCCAAGGCTGTGATGGCATAAACCAGTTTTCTCTATCATTTTTATTTGAATAGGTCCTAGCCTACTCCACATTTCTTTATATTCCTTATCAGTCATATTTTTCTTGTCCATGTAATTCATTCCGTTCACTCTCCTATTCCTAAAAAGATTATACCCCGGTAAGTTCTAGATGGTTTTTTAAGTGCAAAAAGCCATCTTTACCATATACTTCCTCAAGTATATCATAAAAGATGGCTTCAATAATATTCAGGAACTTTTTTAGTCATTTGAATACTTACCGCTTGTAAATATCACTCACAAGCAACTGATATAGCTGCATATTCTGTTTTCTCGTGCGGTCGAGCTGTTCAACTTCACGCGGAATATTCATATTTGCGTAAGCATGGAAATAAAATACTACTTTATTGGTTATTATTGGTTCACTAAGAGTTACCTTTAGTGAACCATCAAATTTTGCCGGAGTCATTTAAGAAAACTCCAATCAGTACAAAAAAGAAGATACGATACAGATCTTCTGCTTTCTAATCTATGTTTATTTAGTCACCCAACAATCCCTACACCATTTTCAATTCTAATCCTCGTGCCAAATTCCACTGATAGTTCGCGCATCTCTGCAAGAATTCGTTCACCATCTTCTGCTGATGCGCATCCCGGAGACCCTTTTCTAGAACGATGACGATTAAAACCGAGTGAGACAGGATAAATAACTATATTTTGAACATTACCATCAATTACATCGAAAGAAGCGATAATAGACTCAAAGAACTTAGGATTGGTTTCACCAAGTATCCCACCTGATGCAATTCGATAGTCATACCCATCTGCTGTACATTGGTCAGAACTTAGATTACCAAACTTTTCATAGAACTCCGTAGGCGCCTTTTCAATCAACTCACATTGATAAAAAAAGTCACCAAGTCCATGAAAAATTGGGCGTTCCTTATAAATTTCAATTCCTCTTAAGACATGCGGACCATGACCTATATAGGCATGTGCACCCTCATCAATACACATATGAGCAAATTCACGTTGGAAATCGGCTAATTGTTCCTTGGCACTTCCTTTCATTTCATGTGAATGACAACTGACTAAAACAATATCTGCCTGGCGCTGGGCCTCTTTAATGGATTTTCTAATCCTCTTTTCATCCATTTCATCCAGCTTCGTATAGGTTCCGGGTTCACCAATTTCAAAGAGTTGATCCCCAAATTTAAAAATTTCTTCAGCTTGATTGGTAATTCGCTTGTTTATTTCTGTTTGCCCAGCAATTAACTTTAAACAATTTAATTCCTCTTCCCTGACTCTGTGTACAGTCATAAAACCAAGAGCATTTATTCCGGGTCTTCCAATAAAATCTCGTCGTTGTTCACCAGCGGGATGCCAATCACGAAAACTGGTATTAACCGCGATGAGGGCTACTCGGCCCTTAGAGGTTTCTAGATACTTAGGCCGACTTGCATCCGATAAATTTTTTCCGATACCAGCATAGACAATGCCTTCCCGGTCTAAATTTTCCATCGTTTTAAGAAGTCCTTGATGGGACCAATCTAAACTATGATTATTTGGCGCTCCCATCAAGTTGAACCCCAACCATCCTAAATCCGCCAATACAGACGGAGGTGCAGCAATCCAATCCCCTCCACTGTGCCTTGAAGGGTAAATATCGTCTTCATAATTATGAATTGAACTCTCTAAATTTGTAAATCGAACATCCGACTTGAGCAGAAGATCGCGAATAGCCAATAGTTTTGGATCATCCTTTGGCAAGCGAGTGATAGTAAGTGAATCTCCCGTCACTGAAACGGATAACTTCATGTTCATATTAATTAATTCTCCAATTTCTCAAAGCGTATAATTTGACCCCCTTCTTCATGAACCGTTCTGCCGAAATCAGCCAGTTGATCATTGCCATCAATAATAGTGAGAAAGTGGTTGCCAGCAATATTTCCATTCGGACAAGCTAGTACACATCCTCCCCAAGGAATAAAGATTTCTCCGCCCATTTGAAGATGTGGTACTCCACCTGGATACATCATAACTTCACCTTTAGAAGGTCGGCTCGACGCGTTTTCAAAAGGTACCGAGTGCCCTAGATCTTTTAGGCGAATAAAGCTCGCTTGCCCGCTCCAAGAAACATGGATAATTGTTTCTTGATAGGGAAGTAAGTTAAGAAACCATTCACAGGTTTTTGGAGATTTTTCCTCTTCTAAACGTGCAATAAATGTGAACTTCCCAGATGTAATTTTAATTTTTGTCATTTCAATTCCTCCATTTTTTTGCTTTAAGCTTTAGGGCTCTAATAAAATCAGAACATGCAATAATTATGCCAACCTTGTTAATTCAACGAAGTCTTCTTTACAAAAACGGCTACAAAAGCTGCCAGAACCAGACTGATTATAATCGCGAAGAACGTAGCGCTGTAATAACCCTTATTGACCTGAATCAGATAACCTAAAAGAAAAGGAGAAAATAATCCTGCTAATTGACCCGCTGTATTAACGAGTCCAGACGTCGATGCAATAATATGCCTGGGCAGCCCGTCAAATTGCATTCCTCCATATGAACCAAACGCTATAAACATAAATATTGCTGCCATACATTGGTAAATAATTGTTAATACATTCGTTTTGGCACTAAACATTAAATACATCGAAGCTGCTGCGAGTATAGCCGTTGGAATGAAGACCCATTTTCTTCTGCCCGTAAAATGATCGGAAAGATATCCACCGAAAATCATAGAAACCGTTCCTAAAAGATACGGTAAGGAACCTAAAATGCTGGTTTTAATTAACGAAAAACCTCTTTCCTTCATCAAATAAGAAGGAATCCAGGTTGTATAGCCCCAGTAGGTAAAATCAAAGAAAAACCATATTAACGCTAATTGCCATAGAATAGGTTTCGTCAGAAACTCTTTATAGGAAATTTGTGAGGATTTTGCCCTTGAACATTTAGGCAAATCCTCATCAAGTTCCATAAGTTCCGCTCTCGTTATTCTTGGGTTATCCTGAGGATCGTCTTTAAACCTAAACCATAAATAACTTGCTACAAGAAACATTGGAATACCCAGAACGATAAAAGTAATACGCCAACCATGAATCCCAATGATCGCGGCAGCCAACAGGGTCGACAATGCTGGTGCTAAACTATTTACCGAACCGCATATCGCATTAGCTGTAGCATACTTACTTCGCGGGAAGTACGTTGCCATCACTTTCATTTGTGAACCAGAGGATATTGACCCTCCAGCACCTAATAGAAATCGTGAGATTACTAGCATGGGATAAGTGTATGCCATTCCGGTTAAGGGAATAAAGAGCGCTGCCCATGCAGCCGATAAAGTCATTACTTTACGTGGGCCGATTTTATCGGTAATTAATCCACCGGGAATTTGAAACAGGGTTACACCTAAAAAGCTAAAACTAATGAGAAATCCTTGTGCCGCCTCATTAATATTAAACTCCCTGCCAATTAAGGGCAAGGATACATTCAGTATCATACGATCCATTAAATTAAAAAGCGAACAAAGTGTAAGAATCGTTAAAACCGAATATCGCGCTTTCCATAAAGGCGCACTTATCGGACACTGTATCAAACGGTCAATCAGTATGCCCCCTTTCCAGTAACCATCAATGACTCAAACCGGGATGGCAAGTTTCAGGATGGTTTGATATAACACATTGGCTCCATCCGAACAATCCTCTATGGAACTCCATTCCTTCGGGCTATGACTAATGCCATCTCTAGAACGTATAAAGATCATGCCCATTTGACAGAAATCTGCAAAACTGCCCGAATCATGTCCAGCCCCACTTGGAAGTTCGAAAACAGGGATGCCTAATGTTTCACAAGCCCCACTAATCACAATTTTCATGTCTGCATCGCATAACTTAGGTACACTATCTTTATTAAAAACTTTAAATTCCAATTCAACCTTACGTCGGTTGCAAATTTCTTTTGCCTGCAAATATATGGCATCAAGAACTGCGTCTCGGATAGCCGACGTTTGATCTCTAACATCGATACTAAATTCAACTTGCCCCGGAATGATATTTACTCCCCCGGGATGGGCATTGATTTTCCCTACAGTGGCTACCGCAGTTCCTGTTTTAGCAGCCTCTGTTTCGACCACTTGAATGATTTCTGCAGCAGCGACTAGGGGGTCTCTACGTAAATTCATTGGGGTTGCTCCGGCGTGACCAGCCTCTCCTTTGATCGCAAACCGCCCCCGTGACTGACAACAAATACCCGTTACAATACCAACTGAAAGATTTCTACTTTCGAGAACTTTTCCTTGCTCAATGTGTAACTCCACATGAGCCTTTGCGTATCCTGGAGGGAGTACTGCCTCATAAACTCGTTCTGGATCAATTCCTATATCTCTTAAGGCCTGACCAATGGAGATTCCCTCTCTGTCAGTATGGTCAAATATATCTGGCCGTCTTATCTCCATTAAACATCTTGCACTTGAATAGCCGGTAGAAAAGCGCGTCCCTTCTTCATCTCTGTATGCATAAACCTCAATCGGATGTAGCGTTACGATTCCTTGTTCATTCATCGTTTGAAGCACTTCGATACCTCCAAGGATACCCAGCCGTCCATCAAACATACCCCCATTATATACAGTATCAATATGCGACCCTGTCATGACCACAGGAGCTTGTGGGTTTAGCCCTTCTTTTCGGCCAATCAAATTTCCCGCCGCATCCATGCGCACGTCTAACCCTGCTTGTCGCATATAGCTAGCAACTAAGTTCATTGCTTCTTTCTCTTCTCGTGACAGGGCGACACACGTGACACCACCAGTCTCGTTTTTTCCTATTTGACCGAGTTCTTGAATACGATTATAGAGTCTTTCTTTATTAATCATCGTTTTTACCTCATAACTTTCAATTCACATATTCTGAGCGACAAAGATAATTCCTTGGCTTCTCGTCAGCGGAAAATGACAAGCCAAGAAATGATCCTCTTCATTTCCCATGAATTTTGGCTCTTCTAGCTTACATTTTTCGAATTACTTCCCACCTTTCAAAGCGGACATCCCAAAATCCATCTAACTTTTGAACTTTAGCTACTTATCTGAAGTTTTATGCAATTACCATGCCAGCCTAGACATTAAGCCAGAAGCGCTATACCGTAATAAAGTGATCTAAGCAAGATCTTGACTTTTAAGGGATGGTCAGCTATTATTTGGGCAATACTCGGTTATCTATTGGTTAGCTATTAATCACCATTAAAAGATAATAACCACTTCTGCTCTTACACAGAAATGGTTAATACTTAAATTATAAAAAAACCGAAGAAACCATAGGAGGTGGAGCAGAATGATGAGATTAGTGCTTATATCGGGTACCGAATCAACCCGCATTATGTTATTACAGCAGCTAAAAGAACTGTTACCAGAAGATATCCATATCGCAAGTTTCTCGATCGAATTAGGCATTAAAGAAAAATTCAATAATTCGATTGTTCTTTTTACAACTAGAAATGTATATAACCAAGCTGCGGGCTTTATTGATGACACTTGTAAAGCCATCGTGGCTCGTAGAACGTTGAATTTTTCCTACCTGGACAAACTTTACTCCATTCAAGATAATAGTAAAATTCTACTGGTAAATGACACCTATGGCTCAGCTTTAGAAGTGATAGAACTGTTTAAGCAAACAGGATTTAGTAACTTTTTATACACACCTTATTATCCAAATTGTGACCTGAAGTCTTTAGATTTTGATTATGTCCTAACTCCTGGAGAATTAGCTCTCTGTCCTCATGACATAGCTCCTATAATCAATATAGGAGGTAGGATTTTAGATATTACAAGCATTGTCGAACTTTTACACGCACTTGGTTTACTTGACGAACGGGCACATCTTGTTTCTGCCAAATACATTAAACAAATTATTTCTCAAGGTTGGGAACTCCACAATCAAACTCAAGATATTAGAAACATCAATGAATTCCTCTTTAAAGTGATCGACAGTGTTGATGATGGATTACTTTCGTATGACAATCAAGGATTAGTAAACCTAATTAATACGAATGCTTCGAAGGTCCTTAATATTCAATCCGGAAAACAATTGAAAACTTCATTGTTAATTCCCCACGAAGTTCAGAACTTTTTTCTAAATGAAACCATCGTCAATCAAATCTTTAGCATTTCTCACGCGGAATACCTATTTAATAAGTGGTATATTGATTCCACTAAATCTTATATTTGTACCATTAAAAATGTTCGAGAGCGAATTAATATTGAAAATCGCTTACGTAAAGAACTTAAAAAACAAGGATACTTTGCAAAGCATTCTTTTGAAAGTATTATACATAAATCACCAGAGATAAAGACAACGCTAGAAAAAAGCAAAAAATTAGCGGCAAGCGATTATAACATCTTAATTCTTGGCGAAAGCGGTACTGGAAAAGAACTCTTTGCTAGTGCGATTCATAACTATTCCCAACGCAGCTGCGGACCGTACCTAGCCGTTAATTTCTCCGCTCTGCCAGAAGAATTGATCGAGAGCGAACTTTTTGGTTACGAAGAAGGTGCTTTTACGGGCGCAAAAAAAGGTGGGAAAATTGGATTGTTCGAATTGGCTAATGGGGGAACTATTTTTCTCGATGAAATCGGAGATATCCCTCCAAAAATTCAACTTAGCCTTCTTCGCGTACTTCAAGAAAAGGAAATTCTCAAGGTCGGGGGAAACACTATAATCCCTGTTGATGTCCGTGTGATTGCAGCCACTAACAAAGATTTACTAAATCAAGTTGAAAAATCACTCTTCCGTGAGGATTTATATTATCGCCTGAAGAAACTCTATATTAACTTACCTCCTTTGCGGGAGCGCAAAGAAGATATAATCCCGTTATTTCAGCATTTTATTCAGGTCAAAAGTAGAAATAGTTATAAGATTTCTCCCGAAGTTGAAAAGATTCTACAGAACTACGGTTGGCCTGGAAATGTGCGCGAATTAGAGAATACTTCGGAATATATTTTGGCAATTTGCGATGAAGATATGATTATGCCCTATCATCTACCCGATGATATATGCGAAAGTAAAACTATCAATCTTCAATTAGATGAGCAAGAAAACTTCCTCCTTCAGGTTATCTATGACCATAATCAACGAAGAATAACAATTGGAAGAAAAAAGCTCTCCGAGCTTTCATTCACTGAAGGCCTTAACTTATCTGAACAACAGGTCAGAACTAGGATTGATAAGTTAGCAGCAAAAGGTTATATTAGGAAAATTCGCGGTAATCGAGGGCTTGAGTTGACAAATAAAGGAGAAGAGTTGACCAAAATTTCCTTATTGCAGGATACTAATACAAATGGCTGCTCCTGTATTATTTCTCCTTTAAAGCTATGATTGCATTTAAATTCTAGTATCTTTCGGTAATTTACCAACCTGGTAGTATACAACATTACCTGTTGTAATACAATTCCTGTCGTCCTCCGATTCTTTATCGGGCATTTTTCAGGTTCCTCTCAATCGCTTACTTATGTAGTTAAACCAAATACTTGTTATTTCATATATTCCTTCGCAGGATTTATGCCAATCTAATGTTGTAGATTTAAAAAGAACCATCCATGTCAATTGACAGTGATGGTTCTATCGTTTCTCGCATCCTTAATTAAGAAATTTATGAGACATGTTCGCTAAATTCACCCTCGTTAAAACTTAGTTCGGCAATTTGACCAGTTAAGACATCCCTTGCGCGATCTAAATCAAGTAAGCCTTCCCAACGAGCAACTATGAAAGTGGCTACAGAGTACCCCATAATGTTGACAAAGGTACGAATTTTACCCATAAATTGGTCAGGTCCAAACATAAGGGTTACAGCCACCGCAGGTATCATACCGGTAGCTGAGGCACTAGCTGTTAAGGCTACGTACGCTGAACCAGGTATTCCTGCCATACCTTTTGAAGTTAACATGAGAATTCCAACCAATGTCACTTGCTGTGTAAGGTTCATATTAATATTCAATGCCTGGGCAAGAAATACGACCGAAAGTGACAAATAAAGCGTAGCGCCATCCAAATTAAAGGTGTAACCCGTTGGTACTACCAAGCCAACAACAGAACTATGACAGCCTGCATGCTCGAATTTAGCCATTAATCGCGGCATTATGACTTCTGATGAACCGGTCGCAGCAGCAATGATAATTTCTTCTTTAATATATCGAATTAGCTGCCAAAGTCCTATCCCTCCAAAAACTCTTACTATAATGTGGAGTATAATGAGGAATATGAAAGAGGCCAAAACCATAGCAAAAATTAGCCTACCAAAAGAAATCAGCATTGCCGTTCCATACAGTCCAATACTATAAGCCATTGCGGCAAAGGTAACTGGTACAGAAAGCTTCATGATGAAACCGATAATTTTAAAGATTACTTCATTAAAATGTTCAATAACGTTTATAATAAGGTCGGCCCGTTCTTTTTTTATTTTCAAAAGTGCAAAACCAAACAGCAATGAAAATAGTAAGACCTGTAATAATTCATTATTCGCAAATGCACCGACGATACTATCGGGAATCATATGAAGAATGAATTGCGCTGTAGAGGGAATCTGAGCACCTTTCGTCTGCGCTAATAGGTCCTTCTCACTTAACTTAGTAGGATCGATATTCAACCCCATTCCAGGATGATAAATATTAGCGACTAGCATCCCTATAACCAAGGCTATTGACGTAACGACCTCGAAATAAAGAATGGTCTTTCCACCAATACGTCCGACTTTTTTGATATCCCCTACTTTAGCAATGCCGACCACAACGACTCCAAAAACTACTGGGGCAATAACCATCTTGATTAATTTAATAAACCCGTCTACGAAAGGTTTTAGTGGCGAGCCAATTGCCGGCCATAACCATCCTACAATAATTCCAAGGACCATTGCTGTAACAATTTGAAAAAACATGCCTTTATAAAAAGGTTGTTTAACTACTTTTGCTTTTTTAACATCGTCTTTTCCTAGCATATTTAGTTCCTCCCTTATTAAAAAGAATTAGCTATGAAATTTGTCGAAATCTTATAACTGGAGTTTTTTTAACTTTAACGCTATTCCTTAATAAGTGTTCTCCAATTGGGATAAAAGTCGCCTGGCCACTCCAACGCGCTTGAATCATTTTTGCTTTATACGGTAGGAGTTTGAGGAACCATTCAGATGTTTTTGGAGCGTTCTTTTCTTCCAACTTTTGCAATAAAGACAAATTTACCGGATGTGACTTTAATGAGTGTCATAATGCTAGATCCTCCAAAGGTTTTTGACTTTACGTTAGCATCTTAATTCGAAACCTTTTAACCATTTCATTGCGTCATAAAATCCCCCCATGTCTCATTTTGTCAAAATAAGTTAGTGATGATGTAATAGGCTATTTGCAATTACCGTGCCAGTTCAGTTAGTTGTTTAAAAAAATAAGTAATTTCTGAATAGCCCTAGTAGATTGAGAATTTCCCTACTAAAAGAAAATCAATCAAACATTTAGCATCATTTATATGAATGTAAAATGTAGTTCAATTTGCCTAGATTCTTTATTCGGTTATAAAATGGGTCCTAATGGTTAATATACTTTTAACCATTAGGACCCAAATCCAAGCCTGCAGTAAATTTAATGCAGCATGCCAATCTCTTAAATAATAAACGTGCTGTTTTTTCTATGCACAGTTGATTTAATAGCGGTATGCTCTTATAGCGTGTCATGTATATTTGTTTATCTCCCTGAGACTAATCGCTAATTCGGCACAGAAATATTTAGTTAAGCAAACCAACTTCCATTAATAATGTCTTTTGCATCACGTGTGAGAGGAATTACGTCGCTCTGGTCAATATAATTTACATTGAATTTTCGGTTTAGCGCAGCAAAATGTTGCAAACCAAAAGAAACACGTTTCAAATAAGAGTATGCACCTATGGCTCCGGTAGAGAACTGATTTGAAACATCACCATATAGACCCTTCAACTCCGATAATTCAATAAAGAGGTCTTCTTTGGTCTCACCATATCTTTTTAAATGAGGAGGTACCTGGCGATTTGCCTCAAGCATCTTCCCAATCTTTTCACCAACCATTGCTGCAGCCATGGTAGCACGACAAAGGCCCACAGCCGTAATATAAGGTGCGCCAATAGCCAGGGCTTTATATACTTGGTCTTCCGTAGTAAACCCACCCGTAATGCTAATTGCCGGAATGGTCCTGCCTTCCCCCTCCAACCTTTTACAGATAGATACCAAAGCGCTTTCTATGCAAATCGCTGGCAAACCCCATTCGTTCATCATCTTATTAGGGCTATAACCAGACCCTCCACCAGCACCGTCAAAGGTAACCATATCCACATCTGCTGCCATAGCCATCTTTAGCACCCGCTCCAAATCAGCACGATCAAAACCTGCCATTTTAAAATAAACATTTTTTAGCCCCATGGTACGTAACCTTTCAATACGAGGAAGCAAATTTTCCTCTGTCCACATAGGTAATCGGTTATAACTCCAGAAATTTGAACAGGATTTTTTTCTATAAGCTTCCTGGACAGCTGAATCACTGGGGTCGGGATGAACAATTAGCCCTTGTGCTTGCTTTTCCAATGCTTCTTTAAGCGACTTAATTCGGACAGCTGGCTGGGTACCTTTAGCCGATTGTCCGAATTTGAATTCAATGGCTGTGGCACCGCATTCTTTTAGTGCATATTCCGGTAGACCAGCCGCGTCATCCTCAGTATTGCATTGGAGAACGATTTGACCATAACCTCTGTCATATTTCCGGAATGAATTTAGTATCTCATTCAACATAGGGAAATAAGTAATCTTGCCATTATTATCATATTGCAATGCTGAATCTTTACTGGGAGATCCTTCTCCAATTACGCAAATATTGCACCAAATACCCTCCCGTTAATATTAAAGTGGGAAAAATCAATGGGCATATTTTTTTCAGAAGCTATTTGATTATTTCCAGTATTGGTAGGGTATACGGCAGCAGCGCCTAACACGGCGGATAAACCTATTTCACAAGGGCCTACGCAATCTGCTGTGCAAAATGAACACATGCCGGAACCAGGCGTAATGCGATTGCTGCGCATTTTAGTATCATTAAAAGCAGATTCAAGATTTGGACTGTAAGACATCATCGTTCATCCTTTCTTTAATCCCGCTGTTCTCCAGCTTAGCAACACTAGGTTCTGGGAGGGACAACTTTTCCATTTGTGCTAAACTTTGTTCGTGTTCTCTCAAGACTATTTCAAAATAGGTACCCGCCTCTCCCAGAATCACCATTAAATTATTGAAGACCTGCTGAGTCTGCCACTCTATATCATCCTGATCGATTTCTCCTGTCTGGATTTACTAGTAGGTGTCCTGTGGTAAAGATAAAATCCTCTACCTCAATCGCCTGGAAATATGGCCTGACCGTAACAACCGCTTTAGTCGTTAAAATTTCTTTCATAACAAGAACCTCCTTTTAGCATATTTATTGCAAACTTTATGCCAACATAGTTATAAATTACGACAAATTTAAAAATAACTCATACATACCTTGGAATATGTAAAGAAAATGGCATACCTAATTTGATGTCCTTAGGTATGCCATTTCATTTGTAGATTGTATTTTTCACCTTAAAACAGAACCAGTTATTAAAACATCCCTAGTAGACCTAATACACAAACTTAATTGTAAAAACGCATACTTAATTTGGTAAGAACAAACTCATTTTTTAAAGTACAAACTTTATTGAAAATACAACTACTGTCGCATGACAATAAAGTTGGTAACTAATTCAGGTTGGAAGCCCTTAATTTATGAGACGAATTGCTAATTAGCTTTACAATAAAGTTAGTAACTTTTGACTCATTCTTACAAAAAAATACTTTAATTTTTACAATAAACTTGGCAATAAGCGCTGTATCCCTTGATATAGACGGAAAGGACGAAGATTTTACCTTCGTCCTTTAACTATATAAGTTACCAACTTTATTGTGTCACTACAAACAACTTACCTAACCAAAATTCTTTACTCCACCGTCACGCTCTTCGCCAAATTCCTCGGCTTATCCACGTCACACCCTCTGGCAACGGATACATAATAAGCCAGAAGTTGAAGGGGAATGACGGTGAGGAGTGGGGCCAGTTCGTCTCTTGTCTCGGGAACGTAGATCACCTGATCCACAGACTTAGCCAGGCTGGTGTTGCCTTTATAAGTCAAGCCAAAGACTTTGGCATCCCGTGCTTTAACTTCTTTGATATTGGAAACAGTCTTATCAAAGACGTCCCGTTGGGTTGCCAGAGCTAAGACAGGGGTCTGTTCCGTAACGAGGGCCAGGGTCCCGTGTTTAAGCTCCCCAGCGGCATAGGCTTCGGCATGGATGTAGGAAATCTCCTTCATCTTCAGCGCTCCTTCCATAGCTACGGCCCAGTCCAAGGAACGGCCTAAGAAGAAAGTATCTTCTACGTCGACAAACGACTTAGCCAAGTCACGAAGAATGCTTTCCTGATCGAGGATTTCTTGTACCTGAGCAGGTACCTTTTTCAGGTCGCCAATGATTTCCCTGATCTTGGCGGAGGACAATGTCCTTTTGACTTGGGCCAGATACAATCCGAGTAATACCATGCCTTCCAGTTGAGTGGTATAGGCTTTCGTTGAGGCCACGGCAATTTCCGGACCCGCCCAGGTAAAGATCACATCATGGGCTTCCCGGGAGACAGTGCTGCCCACCACATTAGTTACGGCAATGACACGTGCTCCACGGTTTTTAGCTTCCCGCAGAGCCGCTAAGGTATCGGCGGTCTCACCGGATTGACTTACAACCACCACAAGGGTGTGTTCATCTATGAGCGGTGAGCGATAACGAAACTCAGAGGCAATATCTACCTCAACCGGGAGATGAGCCCAACGTTCAATCAACGTCTTTCCGACTAACCCGGCATGCCAAGCTGTCCCACAGGCGACGATATAGACTTTGTTAATTTGCGCAAGCTCTTCCGGCGTCAAATCTACTTCCTGAAGAACAACCCTTTCCTCTTCCAAGCGACCGAGCATTGTATCTCTCAAAGCGCGGGGCTGCTCGTGAATTTCTTTAAGCATGAAGTGCTCATAACCGCCTTTTTCGGCTGCTACAGCATCCCATTTGACATCCATAATTTCTTTGACACGAGGATTTCCGGCAAAGTCTGAAATATTAACTCCAGCTTCCGTGAGCACAACCATTTCCCCATCGTCAAGAATATACACCTTACGAGTATGGTTTAAGATGGCCGTAATATCACTTGCTACAAAAAATTCTCCGGTTCCAAGACCCACTACCATCGGACTGTCTTTACGGGCGGCCACCAGCTTATCCGGATCTTTGCGGCTGAGTACAACAATGGCAAAGGAACCGTGAATCACTTCCAATACTTTCCGGACAGCTGCTTCCAGATCTCCTGCGTAAGCATCTTCAACGAGATGCGCTAAAACTTCAGTGTCTGTTTCCGAAGCAAAATGATGTCCTTTTTCCAGGAGCTGATCTTTTAATTCCAGATAATTTTCTATGATGCCATTGTGCACGACTACAAAGTCTTGTCCGCAATCCCCGTGGGGATGCGCATTAACTTGGGAAGGCCGGCCATGAGTGGCCCAACGTGTATGCCCGATGCCAATGCAAGATTGGGAAAAGTTCTCCCCGATCTCTTCCTCCAAAGCAACCAGCTTGCCTACGCTTTTAGACACGGATATCCCTTCAGTATCCAATACAGCTACCCCAGCCGAGTCATATCCCCGATATTCTAATTTCTTTAAACCTTCCACCAAAATCGGAATAGCCACTTGTTTCCCTATATATCCAACAATACCACACATAGTTTCTTAACTCCTCTCAATCTTCAACATTGTCTAATTATCTTCTATCCATTCTCAAGCTCGATTTGAAGTAATCTCTTTAACTGTTCAAGCCCTAAAGGTTTCCCTTTCTAAGCAACATCTGATTTCAAATCTCTAAACACTGAATTCAAGGCATCACAAAAAGTCGTCCCGACCGGACGACTTCGTTGCTTCAGCTTCTGGGTATTGCACTTAAAAGGGGGAAGGAAAACTTGGCCGCTGCTCAAGGCATTGTCTTTGCATTTATCAGCCTTAGTGTGCACAACCACCCACTGACCTAATTATACTGCTGAGGGCATCCAACAAGGTTATGCTCTCCAAAAGTATAAAAAGGCAGACTATCCCCTTATCTTGTTCACTTACCCTTTGTCCCGGAAATTACTCC
The DNA here is from genome assembly GCF_030954495.1 of Candidatus Desulfosporosinus nitrosoreducens. GTDB lineage: Bacteria > Bacillota > Desulfitobacteriia > Desulfitobacteriales > Desulfitobacteriaceae > Desulfosporosinus > Desulfosporosinus nitrosoreducens. The sequence goes on from NZ_JAVHUW010000027.1 coordinate 38,397, forward strand.
CCGGCTTTATGTAAGCGTAACGGTAACAAGCCCACCGAGAGGGACCCGCCGAATCCTTCGATAACCCTCTTCCTCGTCAACCTCAGGCGGAAACCCGTCTAAGGTCCTGGCGCTTCAACTATTCTGAAACAACGCAATATTAGGTTTGAACCCGCAGCAATTTCTAACTTCCCTTATTTTTCTTTTCTCAAGCACCACCTCTTTCAGATCGTAACCCGGCTCAACTTCTTTGGAGCGAGTTTCGGCCTTAAATTGCGCAAACAGGTTCATGCACTGAAACTTGATACGTATCTTTTATCACAAAGCTCCGTAAACTATCCTCTATCCTAAAGCATTTGGATACTATTAAACTATGCATTTAGGTGAGCACCTGTTCCAGCACATGAACCATTATACGCTAAAACTGAAAATTATCCAATGGTATCTTTATGCATCCTGCTGATTAATTATGTCGATGATGCTTTGGGCTAATTGCGTTAACTTATCCTGGTCAGGTCCTTCCACCATCACCCGAATCAAAGGCTCTGTTCCTGAGGGGCGAACCAAGACACGGCCTCGTTCACCCAAGGCATCTTCAGCTTCCTTAACCTTCGCCAGCACTCTTTCATCAGCCATAAGCCGTTCTTTATTTTTAACCCGGGCATTAAGGAGCACTTGAGGCAAACGCTGCATTTGAGAAGCAAGCTGAGAAAGCGGGGCTTGCCGCTCCTTGACCACAGTCAGCAAATGAAGGGCAGTTAGAAGTCCATCCCCCGTAGTGTTGTGATCCAAGAAAATAATATGCCCGGACTGTTCTCCGCCTAGTTTTGCTCCTGTTTTCAGCAGCTCTTCCATGACATAGCGGTCCCCCACTTGAGTCTCATAAACAGTAATTCCTGCTTCTTTGAGAGCAATGTGCAGCCCTAAATTGCTCATAACCGTTACAACTACGGCGTTTTCCGCTAGGTTCCCTTTCTCTTTCTGGGCCAAAGCGCAAATCACCATAATGAAGTCGCCATCCAGGATATTTCCAAGTTCATCTACGACGATCAGGCGGTCGGCATCACCGTCATTAGCCAGTCCTAAATCTGCGTCATGCTCCAAAACCGCACGCTGCAACTGTTCCGGATGGGTCGAGCCACAACCCGCATTAATATTTATCCCATCCGGTGTGTTAAAAATCGGGATAACCTCTACTCCAAATTCCCGCAGCACAGCAGGTCCGACATAGGATGCCGCACCATTAGCGCAATCTAAAACCACTTTAAGCCCGTCAAGACGTCCTATAGATTCTTTAAGAAAGTCTATATACCGTCGTCCGGCATCACCGACCTCAATCACCCGTCCGATTTCCCCGCCGATGGGAACTTCCCAAGGTTTTTCTTCACTTAAGACGATACTTTCAATTTCATCCTCGATAGCATCCGGCAGTTTAAATCCCGTAGCATCAAAAAACTTTATCCCATTGTCCTGAACCGGGTTATGAGATGCTGAGATAACAACACCCGCACTGACATCCAGGGTTCTCGTTAAATAAGCAATTCCTGGTGTCGGCAAAACACCGACGCGCAAAACATCCGCTCCCACAGAACAAATTCCGGAGATTAAGGCCGCCTCCAGCATATCCCCTGAAATCCGGGTATCCTTGCCTATTACAATTCGAGGGTGTGGATGCTCCTTGCTTAAAACATACGCACCTGCTTGCCCAAGACGAAAAGCAAGGTTCGGTGTCAACTGACTATTGGCCACGCCGCGTACCCCATCGGTTCCAAAGAGTCGCCCCAAGTCTTTTCTCTCCCTTTTTCTCTAAATTTAATTTAAGTCGTTTTTTAAATTTAACCTGGCACCATGTGCCCCTATAATTATAAACTTACAGACAAAATGTCAATACTTCTCAACTACTGATTTTTAATTCTTCACCCATGATTTTACGTCTGAAGAAGTCTTTTTGACACTCTCTTATTCTACTCTACCTTGGCGTATTGCGCCATAAGCTGCTCGGCCATTCTTAAGCCGTCTACAGCCGCACTGGTAATCCCTCCGGCATACCCAGCGCCTTCACCTGCCGGGAACAGCCCTGCCAGGCTTAAAGACTCCCCCCGTTCATTGCGCGGGATGCGAAGAGGAGAACTTGTCCTCGTTTCGACCCCTGTCAAAGTCGCTTTACTCCCGGCAAACCCTTTAATCCTGCCGTTAAAAACCTGCAAAGCTCTTACCAGTACTTCTCCTACCTGTCGCGGGAGAACGTCATGGAGATTGCAGGACACAACACCCGGGGTATAACTCGCGGGCAAATCTAAATGGCCGGATACCTTGCCCTCCAGAAAATCGGGAACACGCTGTACCGGGGCGCGATAAGCCCCTCCCCCGGCCGCAAATGCTTTCCGTTCCCATGTTCTTTGAAACTCCAGGCCTGCTAAAGGATGAGCCGTTGGAAAATCCTCCGCGCCCACCGTCACAACGATAGCACTGTTGGCAAAAGCCGTGTCCCGGGCAAATTCGCTCATTCCGTTAGTGACAACTCCTCCTTCTTCCGAGGCTGCAGCCACAACCTTTCCTCCCGGGCACATACAAAAAGCATAAGCCCCCCGACCCGTCTGTATGTCTTTGTACGTCAATTGATAATCTGCCGGCCCGAGCAAAGGATGTTCCTCAACACCGTATTGAGACAAATTGATAAGTGACTGCGGGTGCTCCACACGCAGCCCGACGGCAAAGCCCTTTCTTTCTAAACTAATGTTCTGAGCAAATAAAAACTCATAAACATCCCGGGCGCTGTGCCCGACAGCCAAAACTACAGCTTCCGCGGGAATTTCTTCCTGACCATTAACCGTGACACATTGTATCTGACCGCTTGAGGACGCTTTTAACCCTGTGACTTTAGCGCGAAAACGAATTTCTCCACCCAAGGATTGGATTTCCTGGCGAATTCCCCTGACCACTTCTTTGAGGATGTCCGTGCCAATGTGAGGTTTGGCCAAAAACAAAATCTCAGGTGATGCTCCGTGCTTCACAAAGGTTTCTAAAACTTCGCTAATCCGCCGGTCTTGAATGCGGGTCGTTAGTTTACCGTCTGAAAACGTTCCTGCCCCGCCTTCTCCGAACTGAACGTTGCTCTCGCTATCCAACAGCCCCGTCTGCCAAAACCCTTGAACTTTGCGCGTGCGTTCCTCCACTGAGTCACCCCGCTCCAGGACCAACGGCGCATATCCTCTCCGGGCTAAAGCAAGGGCAGCAAAATACCCCGCAGGACCGGAACCTACCACGATGGGACGATGTTTTAAAGTCCTGCCGGGTTGCGGCCAAACTATGGGAACCTCTTGCACAGCTTCTTTGAGTCCGGGAATTCTTGACAAGAGGCGATATCCTTCTTTATGAGAGATTTCCAGGGAAAATCTCAGGGTATAAACAAAAATAAGATGAGGTTTTTTGCGAGCATCCAGCGATCGGCGCAAGAAACGAAGACCCTGAATCATTGCTTCAGGGACCTTCAACTTGCGGGCCATCATAGCTCTCAAAAAGCCATCATCTTCCACCGGAATTCTAAGATCTGTCCATATTAAGTCCACTCTGACTGTTCTCCTTTAGCCATGAGTTTTAAGGCTATAGCTTACTTGCGGTGTTGTAGGCATGGTTACTCCCGGCGGGAGCTGCCAGAAAACCGATATGTTCGTATAGCTTCCCGCGGCTTGACCGGAAGCATCTACCCAAAGTTGGATTTGATCAGCAGTCACGTTTTTCAAAGTATCCGGAAGACCCTCAACCACAACATTAATTGGTGCTATGGGTTGGTCAATATCAAGGCCCGCACCCACATTCCGGATCTCAACCGGTACACTGGTAATGGTTTTTTGAATTGGCCCCGGCCCGATTTGAACAATAACACTTATGGTTGTCCCATCAAGGAACGAGACCCCCGCCGGCAGGGTAATTTTATCCAAAGGAATCTGAAAGGTCTTGTCCTCCGTAAGAGCGCTGAGATCAATGGGGCCAAGGCTCAAAGAATCAAATCCCTTTAAAGCCTGCGGTGTGCCGGTAACCTGCACGCTGGCCGGCGAAGGCAGTAAAGAGCTGAGTACCTTGCCTTGAGGCACCGTCCCGGTTGTCGTCACTTTTAGAGGAATCATTTTGGATGCCAATCCTTGGGACATGACCGGGACAATGACATCCACGCTGCTTGGGTAAGCAGTCAAAATATCCACACTCGGGTTGGGGCCTAAAATAGGCTTACCTTCTTTGTCCCGAAAACTAATCGGACGGGACGTTTGAACTGTATCGTCAGCTCCCGCAACGCTGACCTCTGCGACTACCTTATCCAACCCCCCGACAATCGTACTTGGACCTCGAACATTGACGGCCGAAGGTTTGACAATAGGAGTACCCGCCTGGAAACCGTCCGCAGGATTGCCCATTACGACAGCCTGTACCGCCACCGTCTTCTCCTGGACACTGTCTAAAACTAATTTAACACTTGCCGGTTGAACATCCACAACATTCGTTCCTGTTGGAGCATTGACATTAATTTTGTAACTGTGCTCTCCCGCAGTACCTCCCGTGAGGTCAATCTGAGCATAAATGTCTTTAATATTGGCACTGGGGTTAATCCCTTGGAAACGAACACTGACTAAAGGGAGCTGGCTCATAACGATCATATTCTGAGGCAAGTTGCTGACCACCAAAGGCACCGTTAGTGTCTGATCCGGTATTAACTTGTCGGAGGTAGTACCCTGGTTCATAACGAATACCCAAAAAAGAATTGCAAATAAGAAGGAAAGCAGCTTAACTCCAAGGTTTCGCCGTAAGATCTCTACCATGGACTACCACCTCCAAAACGGAATCGTCAGTGAAGAAGAGCTGTTGAGTTCTAATTCCTTCAGCAACAATTCGCGCAGCATTTTATCGTCCATAAAACGGGTCAGAGCACCATCAAGCCCGACGGAAATTGCCCCGGTTTCCTCAGAGACTACAATAGCTAAAGCGTCTGTGATCTCTGTCAACCCCAAAGCCGCCCGGTGTCGCGTACCCAAATCTTTTTGGATATTAGGATTTTCCGAGAGAGGAAGAAAGCAGCCGGCTGCAGCCACGCGATCCGAACGGATAATAACCGCACCATCATGCAGAGGGGTATTGGGAATAAAAATATTGACAAGAAATTCAGACGAGACCATCCCGTCAATTTTAATCCCGGTCTCTACAAAATCCTGTATTCCGGTTTTTCGCTCAATCACAATCAGAGCCCCTATCCGGTTCTTGGAAAGGACCTGAGTACAGCGCACCAATTCCTCGACAATTTGTTCCAAAGAATTAATACCTTGGGTTAAGGGATGACGAGTAATAAATCTTCCTCGTCCGAGTTGTTCTAAAAGTTTCCTAAGCTCCGGCTGGAATACTACCGGAATAGCTATAACAAACATTTGAAATAATTTAGCGAGTATCCAACTGATGGTACGCAACTGGAAATATTTCGCCAAGAGGTAAACAATTAAAAGTACCATGACACCCTTGACTAGCTGTACGGCGCGGGTTCGTTTAATGAGCATATAGAATTGGTAGAAGACCACAGTCACCACGAGAACATCAATTGCATCCAACCATCCAAAATTACGAAACTGAGACAAGACTTCAGTCATGGTCTTCCCCCCTTCTTATATACTCCATTTGGCAACAGAGTTACTTTCTAATCTATTTGATTCTCCATCGGTCTGAAAATCCCTTGCCCTTTTAAATATATTTTTTGGCAAAGAGTTAAATGATTTCCATACCTGCCAGAAGACCAAAACATCCTGTTAACATCATATCCCCATAAGGGGCTGCTTCATACCACTTAAGTGATTTTACCATACTTCTTCGCGGTCCGGTTACCACTACATATTCCCAACCCGGCTGCATCTCCGGATGCTGTACAGCTCCGTGGCCTCCGTTTTCGAAAATTTCCCCATTCGTTAACTCCGCTGCCTGAAAGCTTTGGATAAATTTAAGCAGAGTTTCAAGTGTCAGCATACCGGTGTGATGTTCAAAAATTCCGTAGACTCTCTGTCCGCGGATGGCCGCCGCGAGAGTATGAGAGTTTCCGATGTTTAGGGCTAAAATTCCTTGCTCCAGAAAAGGTTTAACGGAAGGATCGGCCATAATTCCTAAAAGCGCGGCAGTCCCCGTATCTGAGAGAACAGCAGCGGGTAAAATCTCCCGGACGGCCCGCATTCGCGTATAAACCTCAGGGATACCCCCCTTAAAAACAAGCGTCCGCAAATCCCCTCCATGGAATACAAAATCTTTCCAGAGCTTAAAGCGCAACGTTCGATTGCTTTCCGTTGTACTGAATCCGTGATCCTGCACCGCGACAGCCCAATTCTGAGGGTACTCCAAACCGAAGGCGGCGATAGCCTGTTTAAGGGCCGGGCTATCGATGTCTCCCAGCCTGATAGAGATTGCTGAAGCGGGAGCTTCCGCACAAAGCTCAACCCCCATGTTCTTGACAGTCTCTAAGTTATCGTTAAAAGTCAGGGCAGCCTGAGGAGTCGCGTAAGTTTTAAGGCCTGAGGCTAGATGCTCCTTTAGAGCAAGAACACAAGCCCCTCCACCCATCAGATGCCCTTGGAGGAAAATCTCCCGGCCTTGTGCGGTGGCCTTGCGAATCTCCGCGGCAACGATCTGAGTTCGGCTGGGTACAATAAACTTAGGACAGTTTTCCAAGGGTTTTCCCGGCTGATAGAGGAGAATATCCTGAGTGCCGGACCCTACATCGATAGCAATTATATTTTTAACCATGTTGAATCCTCCAACCTAGAATACAAAGGGGAATAGGATTGGCTCATTTAAGAAATTTCTTTCCCACCCAAGGTTTGAAAATTTTCACGGCTTGCTGCGGACAAAGCTCTTGGCAGCAAAAGCAGCGAATACAAGCTTCTAAATCAACGGCTGGGTGCTTCTGTTCATCCATCGTCAAAGCCTTTGGGGGGCAATTATTGATACAATCTTTACAGCCAACACACGCCGCGGGATTAAAAACAGGGCGCGGGCGCACACGATTAAGTACAAATTTCTTGGCTGCTTGTGGTAAGGGAACCATATCTAAAAAATTGGTAGAGACTGCTTTGGGGATTACAAAATCCTGAATACGCCAGAGAGAGCGGGCATCCCCTTTAAGTTGGATTTCCTCCATTCTGCTGACCAGCTCCCGATGGCGAGCCGCCATCACGGTTGGAACTCTTTCGGGTTTGAGGCCGATCAAATCAGCCGCTACGACATCCAGAGCGAAGGGGTCCGTACTTAATATCAGAGCACCGATGCTGCGTGGGCTGCCTGCAGAAGGTCCGTCCCCTTCCATCCCCACAATTCCGTCCATAATATTTAAGCTTGGCTTAGCCCAAGCTGCAATATCCACCAAAAGATCGGCAAAATCCGGAATTTTAAACATTTTAAGATGATACTCCGCCTTGAGGAGACCGGGGATAATTCCGAAAAGAATCTTCACTGCCCCGGTAAAGGTCATCATGCCATGAGTTTTGAGTTTGGAAAGCGGAATAATTACATCCGCATTGAGGGCGCAATTCGTTACGGTAAGGCTTTTCACCAGCTTTCCTTCCGGGTATTGGAGTGTAGTTTGACCGACATCTTCATTGAGAAGTGCTCCCGTCCGTTCAGCCACGTCGCGAAGACCCGAGCGCGTATAAATTGCCTGCAGAGCATTGACAGTATAAGGTCCGCCCGGACTGTCCCCGATAATGGGAATCCCGCCTGCTTCCTGAACCAGGCGAACTACGGCTTCAACGACACTGGGGTGAGTCGTTACAGCTTCTTCCGGCCGTTTTTTCATCAGCAAATTAACCTTAAGCAACACTTTTTGGCCGGGCTTGACAAATTCGGTCATACCTCCCCATTCTGCCAAACCGTCCCGTAAGCTCTGTTCCACATCGGCAGTATAATCCGGACAATATTTCAAGACTACTTTTGACTCCACATAAGGTCCCACCCTCTCCAGACTTTAAGAGATCTTCTCCTCCCATTTTCCTTCAACGTTTGCGATGGGCAAAGATGAGATGCCTAAGTCCCGAATTCAAATTCCTTTCAGTCTAATAACTAAATCAGTGTCTTATAATTCTCGCTAAATCTTGAATTTTATTATACCTCTTTTTATTCTGAGAGGGAAATTCTCCTTGCTTTAACGGTTCCTATCGTCCATAACTTACCATTTAGCTAAACCAACTTACCGTGTTATACTAAAGTTGTCATCGACAAGATTTCTTGTTTTTCGCTTAATAACTCGCGAGGAGGATAATTGTGAAAAAAACGTCAAGGCTTCTAGTTGGAATTCAGACCGTTTTAGTCATGACCATAATTGCCGCGCCTGCACAAGCTACCGTACTTATTGGTGCTCCTCAGTCTCTATCAGGTTCTGTCGTTACCCTTAACAAGACTAATTTAGGGGCGTCACCTTCAACCGCCGGCAATGTTGTTTCCTTAGGGAATTACGGCAATCAACCCGCTTCAACTCCGGTGACCGTTACACAAACTCCAAACTCCGCCTCTTCTCAGGGGACGCAGACAGTAACCGTTTCATACCCAACTGCCAATCAATCCCCGACAATAACCATCGGGCAGCCAAACCAAGGCGGAAACGTTGTCTCCCTAAAAAATATTAACACCCAGTCTGCCTCTGTTCCTGTAACAATCACTCCTACTACGCCAACAACTACCACACCCGCCGCACCGGCTTCAACAAATACGTCCTCATCAACATCTTCCCTTCCAGCCATTCCAACAGTGACTTCTCTGACAGCCGACAAACAGCAAATGGTGGATATGATTAATCAAGAGCGTATAGCTGCCGGTGTAAGCCCGCTCAAAGTGGATCTTCGCCTGGTCGCAGTGGGACAAGCCAAGGCTGATGACATGAAAGCCAACAACTACTTTGACCACACCTCTCCCACCTACGGAAGTCCCTGGGCTATGATGGAGCAAGTGGGACTAACAGTGGGTTGGGCCGGAGAAAACATCGCCGGCAATAATTCTGTTGCCGGAGCTATGGCGGCCTTTATGCAAAGCCCCGACCATAAAGCGAATATCCTTGATCCGCGCTTCACAGATGTTGGCATAGGGATTGCTTACGGAAGCGCTTATGGCAACTTGTATGTTCAAGAATTTTTACAAGAATAACGATTTATGTGACAAGGGCCTCCTGAACGGGGCCCTTTCTGTTTTCCTCACGTCAATGGATTTGGCGCACCAGTAAGTCATAATTTTTCAGGCACCCCACCTAAAATAATTTTTACAATTTTGCGGCTAACGTTAACCGTCTGATACTCCGGCGGCGGTTCCCAATCCCATCCTTGTGCTAAAACCGTTTTTACCGCCAGCGAGATTGCTTCAGGCTCGCATCCTGAAATGAGATTACTTCCTACCTCCAGGGTTTCCGGCCGTTCAGTGACATCACGCAGCGTCACGTTAGGTATTTTATAAAGACAGCACTCTTCCTGAACTGTCCCGCTGTCACTTAAAACACAGTAGGCATGTTGCTCTAGGGAAACAAAATCAAACAATCCCAGCGGCTCCACAACTCGAATCCCTCCTCCGGCCAGAGTTTTGTCTTGTCTTTCCAACTGGGACCGAGTGCGCGGATGCAGGCTGCAAATAAAAGGCATCCTGTATTCATCGACGAGCTTCCGCAAAGCAGCAATAAATTTGGTCAGTCGTCCTTCGTCGTCAACATTTTCAGCCCGGTGTAACGTCACCAGAAAATATCCTTTGCTGGTTAATCCCATCCTGTGCAACGCTTGGCTTTGTTCAATCTTGCCCGAGTAATACCTAAGCACTTCCCCTATGGGATTACCAGTGACATAAATACGTTTTCCTTCTATCCCTTCCCTCAGCAAATTTGCCCTGCTCCGTTCAGTATAGGGCAACAAGACATCGCTGCAGTGATCAACGATTCGTCGATTAATTTCCTCCGGTACCCGGTCATCATAACAACGATTGCCGGCCTCCATGTGATAGACCGGAATCTGCAGTCGCTTGGCGACCATTGATGCCAAAGCGCTATTGGTATCTCCTAAGATTAAGAGGCGATCAGGCTTTTCTCTAAGCATTACTTCTTCACACCGGCGCAGTATCTCAGCAATCTGTCCCATTAGGGTCTGGGACTGACAATCAAACAAGTAATCAGGTAGTCTAAGCTTCAATTCATCAAAGAAAATCTCACTTAAAGATCGATCAAAGTTTTGACCTGTATGCACAAAAATATGATTACACAAGTTATCCAAAAGGGGAATAATTCGGCTCAAGCGAATGATTTCCGGTCGTGTACCAAGTATTGTCATTATTTTCATCACAGGAATCCCCTTCTGCGCCTGGCGTTAACGTCTTAAATCAATGGTCGCTATAACGGTATTGGTGCTTCCATTAATGACTGAGAGCGTGTTATTGCCTTCGTTTGTTATATAAATTCTATTTGTTGTCGGATTAATCGTTATACCCTCCGGAAACGCCCCCACCAGAATATTGGCTATAACAGAATTAGAATTCCCGTCGATAACCGAAACTGTGCTGCTATTCCGGTTTGTAACGTAGATCCTATTCGTAGCAGGATTCACGCCTATTCCCATCGGGTTTGCGCCGACGTTCACACTGGCTATAACCGTATTGCCGGTTCCCTCAATGACCGAGACAGTATTGCCGGTATAATTGGCGACATAGATTCGGTTAGTTAGGGTATTGATGCCGATACCTAAGGGCCCTAAGCCCACTGAGACTGTGCCTTTAAAGCTATTGGATATTCCTTCGACGACTGAGACATTGTTACCGCTGAAACTGGGAACGTAAATCTGACTATTCGTTGACGAAACCATGAGCTCTTCCGGCAGAACGCGATAATTAAGTGTCAAATTTCCGGCAGAATCTTTTCCCCAAGCCGAGATTTCTATAGTATCCGAACTGGTGATAAACCGAAATTCAAAAGAATCAAACTGGGCGTAATAAATCTTATTTATTTCGTTTTTAGGCTCAACTGTCAGAATGTCTAAAACGTACTCCGTCTTAACCGTTTCATTCACATTCAGATAGAATCCCCGTATTTGAATGGAAGCACTAAAAAGACCCTGATTTCCAATCTTTACTGAAACCGTGGAATTTAGTTTTGCGCCGGAGATTCCATTATTCTTAATCAATCCGGTTGTTAATATCGCCATTGTGCCGCCTCCTTGACAAACCTGCTTTTTTCTTAAGCAGAGACTTCTGTACCTGGAAGCCTCTGCTTGTAAAGACAATTGAGGAATATTAGCTGAAGGCTTATTTCAACCACTCAGGAAAAAATTGTTTGGCTCTCTCTCTAACCGTCACAGAACACGCTTCGTCCGGATTTTGACTCATATTTTTGCCGTGCCAGCGGTAGGCCAGCAGATACTCCGACAAATATCCGCAATTATAATAACGCAAAAATCGAAACCACAAATCATAATCATGGGCTTGTGGCAGCTCTACATCGAAATTGCCCACTTGCTTTAAGGCAGAATTTCTCATCATCACGGACGATCCATTAATAAAACAGCCTTCCATAAGCTTTGTCACCATATCCTGCTTGTTGGGATAGTACGGAGAATCTACAGCATACTGTTCTTCACCGTCAGCATTGACAACTACAAAGCTCGTATAGCTAAAACCTAGGCTCGGATCAGTTTCCATTAAGGCAACTTGCTGGGCCACTTTGTCTCCTCTCATGGCATCGTCTGCACTTAACCAGCAGATGTACTTGCCAGTTGCCAGAGTAAGCCCCAGATTCAAAGCGCTGGGGGTCCCTCCATTTTTCTTGTAGACGTAATTGATTCTTGATTGATATGCTGCCACTACTTGGGCTGTCTCGTCTTGGGAACCATCATCAATCACCAATACTTCCAGATTGGGATATTTCTGTTCAAGCACACTATCTATTGCCTGGGGTAAATAGTGAGCGTGATTATAGGTTGGAATGACAACAGTAACTTTAGGGGACATCATTAGTGTCCCTCCCGGTAAATTTTCTTCATCCACTCCACTGTTATGGGCAATCCTTCTTCCAGCGTTACTTTCGGATCATGCCCAAGATCAGTCATTGCTTTGGTAATATCCGGCCGTTTGCTGACCGTATTGTGTTTATCTTCCGGAAGATAATTGACTAGCTTGGGATTGCCGCCGGTAAATTTAAGAACTAAATCACTTAAATCTTTAACACTGCGATACTCCATTCCACCGATGTTATATACCTCACCTGCTTTAAAATTACTGGCTACGTTAGCTATAGTTGGGATTAAATCGTCGACATACATAAAGACCCGATAGTATCCTTCAAAAACATCATAAGGTATTCCCAATAAAGCTCTATAAACAAACAGGCAAATCACGCTGCGGTAGGGATGATAATACTCCCCGGGGCCATAGGCGTTGAACAGACGCAGTCTGACGATATCAGATTGGTATCTTTTCTCGAAATTGATGATTTGAACTTCGTTGGCCCACTTCGTTAAGGCATAGTCATTATGCTGGATGATAGTTTTTCTCAAGGGCAAGTCCTCGGTTAAAAGAGGTTCCGCCGCTTCCCCATATATTTCAGAAGAACTTGTAAAGATCAGTTTGAAACCTTTCTTTAACTGCCATTCTAAAATATTGCGTGTCCCGATAACATTGGTCTTCCACAAAGTGTCATAATAATGCTCCCCGTTGATGCGGCCGAATTCAGCCGCCAAGTGATAGACATAATCATAGTTTTGTTCGAAAACACGTTCTAACTGACGGTATTCAGCAATATCAGCCCTAAAATATTTTTCTCCGGGATGATGTTGTAAATCAAGTTCCCAAACTTCATGCCCCCGTCGTTTCAAAACTTCAACCAGTCTGGAACCCAACGTTCCATGACTTCCGGTCACCAATATTTTGGCCATCTTATTTGCTCCTTTTTCCACGAATTTTTGAGAAGAATTTTGAATTCTTTAATTCCTGAGCCGTTCTGCGCCTGGAGATAGTATTAGGGGTTAAAGCTTTTTGTCGCTCTAATACCACCTGATTGACATCCATTGTCAGGTCCTTTTTTCCGCGTTCCTGATCATCCTCAACATAAACCTCAAAGCCTGCATCTTTCAGCTCAGTGGAAGTGAACAAAGGATCTTCCACCCAAACCGTATTTCCGGCCGCCTCCAAAGCTTTAACTAAGTCAACACCTCTGCTGTGCTTGAGATCCTTAACTCCGGTCTTATAGCTCAACCCTTTGACAATAATCTCTTTGCCGCTGCCAACTTGCCGTACAATCCTGTCACGGTACTCTTTATCTGCCAGCTCGGCACCTGCCAGCAAGGGAGAGTCACAAACAGTCCGCAAGAAGCCCATATCCTTGGGCAGGCACTCGCCGCCAATACCCCAGTCTGTGCCCAATAGTTCGACATTGCTCTTGCTGTTGACGGCTCGTCTCAACTCTTCATAATCCATACCTTGATCAACACAATAACCGTAAATTTCTTGCGCAAAAGCTACGTCAAGATAACGCTTGACATTTTCCACAACTTTAGATAGCTCCGCCACTTGGATATTAGAGACTTCAACCAGAAGAGGCACCAACGGGTTATAAAATTGACGCCCTTTTTCCATGCAGGCATTTGTAAAAGCTCCCATCACCCTTGGCGTATCGCAGACAGTTTTATCAACTCCGAACATAACCCTATGCGGTACATGAATCAGAAAAATGTCTTCCCCCAGAACAAACCCCTTTGTCTCTAAAAACTCACGTACACGCCGCATTGTCCCTAGTGGCAGTGTTGATTCAATAGAAATTAAAGAACCCGGAGTAATTTGCATATTGTTTAAAGCAGAAAATAAGTTTTCACCCTGGCTGCCTGTAGAAGGGGCCATTAACCAAACATCAATTCCCTGGATATCTTTATAATCCCCTGTCACGCTATAACCTTGTTGCTGTAATTCTTTGACCCTATGCTCATTCACATCAACACCTATGACATCACCTGAGTATTTTTGATCCAAGTAGGTGAAAAGATTAAAACCTATATTGCCTAAACCTACGACACATATTTTCATTATTGGACCCATCCTCCCCCAATCTCATCACTATAAGGTATGGAAGTCCACCTGATATTGACACAGTGTCAAAATGTTTCTCATAATTATTGCTACTTTGCCGCGATAAGCTACATACACTGTAAAGATACTGAAATATTCGACTCGGTCTAATACTACCCGACATTCGTCTTTGAACTGCGCTGACAGGATGGCCGAACACCCCTGTAGTCATGGACAGCGAGAATGGGCCGCCGGTCATGATAAATCGAGTGCACCTATAGTCCCAGCAAGGAGGATTTAGAATATGAAAATTGTTATTCCCGTATTAAGTCTGGAAACCGGAGGAACGCGCTTTATCTACCAGTTAGCAAATGAACTGGTAGATAAAGGACACAGCGTAGAAATTGTTCTTCCTGAACATGCCTGCGTAGCCTGGCCTTTAAGAGCAAAAATCACCCGCGTTAAAGAACTTACCCGAGACACCATACCTGCTGCTGATTTCCTGCTCCCTAATTTCTATCCCACTGTATTTCCCGCTTGGGAATCTAAAAAAGGCCGTGTCGTTCGACTTAGCCTTGGCTATGAACCTATATGGGTAAATGAAAAAGAAACGGCCCTGGCGTCCTACCTTATTGACGCCCCGATCATTTCCTTATCTCAATGGCACCGTCAGTTGATTCTCCAGGGAACTGGGCGGGACAGTACAATAATACCCGGAGGAGTTGACACTTCGATATTCCGTCCCTCTGCCAAAAAATCGTTGTCAACCGGACGTCCGGTGATTGCTTATATCCTGCGTTCCAAGGAACACGGCTATACTTGGAAAGGCAGCGATGACTTTTGGGAAGCCTGCCGGCAGCTTATTCAATTGGTTCCTAACTTTGAACTTAGAATTGTTGCTACCGAGGGAGCGAATTACCAGGCACCTCTTCCTTATGAGGTGGTGAACGCTCATTCAGATCTTGAAATGGCTCAATTTTACGCCCAAGCAGATATTTTTGTGTCAACCTCCTATTTTGAGTCGTTTTCTATGCCGCTTTTAGAGGCCATGGCCTGTTGTACAGCGGTTATAGCCACTGATAATGGCGGCAGTCGCGATTACACCAAAAATGGGGAGAACTGTTTACTTGTCCCCCCCAGCGATATTAAACAACTTACCCATGCGATGGCCCAACTATTAACTCAGGCAGAAAAGCGCAATCAGCTTGCTTTAAACGGCTTACAATTCGCTCAACCTTGGACCTGGCGGCGCTCCGCCGATCTGTTAGAAGCTTTGTTGTATCGGTTAATGCACACCTAACTATCAAGGTCAGCAATCCTTCCAAGCTAAAAGGGCATCCATTGGTTCGGCATTTTCGCCATAAGCCTCTACAAAGGCTTTATTTTTTTGATCATGAAACTTATTGAATATCACAATATTGTAATTGAGCTTTTGAAAGTCCTCAACTTCCCATCCCGAGCGATGCCGTTGATAAGCTTCTCCGCCTAGGCCATAATGGTCAAAGTCATTCTGGTGGAAAAAACCTCTTGGAGTAAAGACGATAACTTTTTTTACAGCAATCTCCTCCACTTGACGAAGAACGTCAAGGCCAATCTCCTTGTCCAAATGTTCAATGACATCAATCAACGTAACACTGTCCAGGGACTTAGGCAGGAATAGCTCACTGATACGCTCTGCTCTGTAATTAATTTTGATAAACTGCTCGCCTAGGTCAGCTTTCTCTAAATAAGGTCGATGAGCATCAACACCGATTTTGAAGGGGCAGCGTAACCCTTTCAGAGTTGCGCCCATACCACAGCCAACATCGAGAACAGTGTTAGATCCCAACAGCAGTTCGTTAATTGTGTCGAGGAAATTATCCTGATTTACGACATTGATAGTCACTGGCTGAAACTTCCTTCCACTCTGCATTTATTCATTTACTCAATATATGGTATTCAAAGTTTCCACTTTAGTACCGCCTGACACATAAACTAATTACAAGCATAATCTGTAGTATCGCAAAGTAAAAGGGAGGACAATCACGTTGAAAATTGTGTTTCCTGTTCTTAGTTTAGAAACTGGCGGAGGGGCCCGCTTTATATATCATCTCGCTAATTCCCTTGTGGATAAAGGACATGACATTGAAGTAGTAATGCCTGAAAGTGGAGCCCAAGTATGGCCGTTGCGGGCTAAACTCAAACGAGTAAAGGAATTAACCCCTTCCTCAATTCCTTCCGCGGATTTTATCCTGCCGAACTTCTATCTGACGGTTAAGCCAGCCTGGGAATCCGGAAAAGGGCGAGTTGTGCGTTTAAGCCTTGGCTATGAGCCTCTTTGGGTTCCTGATTCAGAAACAGCCAAGCAAACCTATATGATTGGCGCCCCAATAATGTCGATATCCCAATGGCACCGGCAAATTCTGCTTCAGGAGACCGGCTTGGAAAGTACAGTTATCTCCGGTGGAGTAGATACTTCGGTTTTCCATCCTTATCCTAAGCATTCCGAGCGCACAGGCCGCAAGAACATTTATTACATCTTGAGGGACCCTGCCTCCGGATATACCTGGAAAGGGGGAACCGATTTTTTTAATGCTATAACCCGCTTGAAAAACAGCGTTGACTTCGGGCTGACCATTTCCGTTCCTGAAAGTATTCCCTTTGCAAGTCTTTTCCCTTGCGAAATTAAAACAGCTGCGACAGATTTTGAGCTGGCTCAATTATATGCCAGTGCGGACCTTTTCGTTTATACCTCTTACTTTGAAGCATTCGGCCTGCCGCCTCTTGAAGCAATGGCTTGCGGCACAGCCGTAGTGACCACCGATTGCGGCGGAGTTCGTGATTATGTCAGAAGCGGAGAAAATTGCTTGCTGGTCCCTCCAAGTGACAGCGACCAATTAAGCAAGGCTATTTACAATCTCTTGACAAGAGATGCCGAACGTCAGCAAATTGCCGCCAGAGGGCATCTACTCGCTCAAGCTTGGACCTGGCAGCGGACCGCTAATCAAGTCGAAGCATTTTTACAGAGTCTCTAAGACAGAAAAACGGGTGGTGCTTATGCTCCACCCGTTTTTCCGTCTTTTTGTTTATTTGTTTACCTCGGAGAAACTTTTCCCAAGAAATGAGTTTGTAATAATTATCAGGTTACGTTTCCGAAGGCTTTATTTCTAAGATACCCTCTAAATACTTTTTGTTGTACAAAACCTGAGAATTATCCGGACGATATTTACGGGCAATTTCGTTGTGCTTGTAAGCAAGCTCATGTTTACCCAAGCGATCATAACAAACACATAATTGCAAATGTGGCAGCCACGTCCAGCAGGCTTCAATCATTGGTCCCCAGCTATTAGGCTTTTCCAACTGAGTTGCAAGTTTGTACCAGAAAACCCCTTGCTCATACTGCCCAGCGCCTAAGAAATGAAAGCCTAAGCGGCAACAAAATTCAGCTCTCGGAGGGGCATATTCAAAGGATTTAAAAGTATATTCAAGCTGCTTTTCTTTATCTCCCAATTTTTGAAAACAATCAGCTAGTTTCCCACACGCGGAAATATTATCTTCAACCCATCCTTGCCCGGTCTTTAAAAATTCTAAATAAGATTCAATAGCTTGATCATAGCATTGGTGCTCCAACAATTCATTAGCATAATAGTACAGGTCACGTGGAGAGAAGGTTTTACCTCTAGCTTTTTGTTTCTCATATATTTTAAGGTTACGGTCGGAATCATCACTTGCCGTCCCTTTATGCGTTACACAGATATCAGAATTCACAACATGTCCGTACACCTCTAAATACTCATGTACGGCTCCAATCCACTGAAAGTTCTTGCTTCGTTTAACCAAACGATTCCTGCGCAAACTAAAGGTAACCGCTCCATGCTGATCAAAGGCTAAAAGATAAGGCATATTGACAACATCAATTGAGGTGTCAAAATTCTTTTTAAGGTTTAATAATTTTTCACGGTCAGAGTCGGCTAATATATCATCAGCATCCAGCCAGAGAATATAGTCCATAGTTGCATTGCTGAAAGCAAAATTGCGAGCGGCGGCAAAATCATCAATCCAAGTAAACTCCAGGAGTTTATCCGTAAATTGTTTTACAATCTCCTTGGTACGATCTATTGAGCCTGTGTCAACAATAACTATTTCATCAGGTATATCCCTAACTGAGTTAAGACATCTTGCTATTGTAGTTTCTTCATTACGAACAATCATGCAAAGACTAATTTTGATTTCTTTACTTTCCATCTTCTTCTCCTTTAAAACATGTTACTACATAGTATTCAAAAATAAGCAATTGGGAAGTTAAACTACTTAAAATAGTCCCTTGGCAAAGCCAAGGGACTACAGCTTAAATTACAGTTGAAAAACATTCGATGGAACTAATAATTTCAATCTATTAGGGTCCAGTTGCTCCCGTGGCTCCAGTTTCCCCAGTCGCTCCTGTGGCTCCGGTATCGCCTGTCGCCCCGGTGGCTCCTGCGTCACCCGTTGCCCCAGTCACTCCTGTTGCTCCCGTCGCTCCGGTATCGCCTGTCGCCCCTGTGGCTCCTGCATCACCCGTTGCTCCAGTATCGCCTGTTGCTCCCGTCGCTCCGGCATCACCCGTCGCCCCGGTGGCTCCTGCGTCACCCGTTGCCCCGGTCACTCCTGTGGCTCCTGTCGCTCCGGCATCACCCGTCGCCCCTGTGGCTCCTGCGTCACCCGTTGCTCCAGTATCGCCTGTTGCTCCTGTCGCTCCGGTATCGCCTGTCGCCCCCGTGGCTCCTGCGGCTCCCGTCGCTCCGGTATCGCCTGTGGCTCCTGTCGCTCCGGCATCACCCGTCGCCCCTGTGGCTCCTACGGCTCCCGTCGCTCCGGTATCGCCTGTTGCCCCTGTCGCTCCTGCGGCTCCCGTTGCTCCGGTATCGCCTGTGGCTCCTGTCGCTCCGGTATCGCCTGTGGCTCCTGTCGCTCCGGCATCACCCGTCGCCCCCGTGGCTCCTGCGGCTCCCGTCGCTCCGGTATCGCCTGTGGCCCCTGTCGCTCCTGCGTCACCCGTTGCTCCAGTATCGCCTGTTGCCCCTGTCGCTCCTGCGTCACCTGTTGCTCCGGTCACTCCTGCGGCTCCCGTCGCTCCGGTATCGCCTGTGGCGCCTTAGGCTCCAGAGTCTACTGGTGCGCCCGACGCTCCTGGGTCTCCCGTCGCTCCGGGGGCTCCAGGCGCTCCCGTATCGCCTGTGGCCCCTCTCGCTCCTGGGTCACCTGTTGCGCCGGTCACTCCTGCGGCTCCCGTCGCACCGGTATCGCCTGTTGCCCCTGTCGCTCCTGCGGCTCCTGCGGCTCCCGTTGCTCCGGTCACTCCTGCGGCTCCCGTTGCTCCGGTCACTCCTGCGGCTCCCGTCGCTCCGGTATCGCCTGTTGCCCCTGTGGCTCCTGCGGCTCCCGTTGCCCCGGTCACTCCTGTGGCTCCCGTCGCTCCGGTATCACCTGTCGCCCCTGTGGCTCCTGCGGCTCCCGTTGCTCCGGTCACCCCTGTCGCCCCTGTGGCTCCTGTAGTTCCCGTTCCAATGGCTCCTGTTGCCCCGGTACTTCCTGTCATTCCTGTGGTTCCCGCTCCGGTAGCTCCTGTTGCCCCAGTTCCGCCCGTGGCTCCTGTTGCCCCGGTACTTCCTGTTGTTCCTGTGGTTCCCGCCCCAGTGGCTCCTGTCGCTCCGGTAGCCCCAGCAGCTCCAGTAGCTCCTGTTATACCTATAGGCCCCAAAATATCAAGTTCTGCGGGCAGTACGCGATGAGCCGGGACTAAGTTCCCTTCAGAATCTTTCCCCCACGCTGATATTTCCACAGTATCTGAGTTTGTTAAAAATTGAAACTCGAAGGCGTTAAACTGTGCAAAATAATCTCTCTCGGTGACATCCCCAGCTTCCAATGAAAATATTTCTTCAATATACTGTGTCTTTGTAGTCCCCGTTACGAAGAAACCTCGGATTTCAACGTTAGCAGTCACTACATCGTCATTAGCGATTCTCACTGTGAATGTTGACGATGGTCTTACACCGCCGACCGGAGTATTATCAATTAATCCGGTGGTTAATTCGGGCATTTTCTCCTCTCCTAACTTACTTATATTTAACTTTGTAATGTTCAATATATTTTTAGATATAGTCTTCTACTATTCTATTGTCCAAGTTCAGCTTTTGTGACTTGATCAATATTGTTTTTTTTGCTGTTATAATACAACTTTAAAAGAATATTTTTGCTCGCCGTCTTCAGATTCTGCCTCGCGGCGGCGCCCTTGCGTTAGGCTTCAGTTACTGCTACCTTCCCTCACTTCATAAGATAATTCTCATACCGGGCGCACTGCAAAACGAGAACATACCCGAAAGGATATGTTCTCGTATAAAGGGAATTAGACAAGGCGTATTACAGTAAGGGTAACACCGGCACCGCCCTGAAGTGTTGCCGCACCCAGCAGACCGAAGAATTGAAGCTGAAGCTGATCTCCAGCGGTCAGCGGGACGATGGTAGTGGCGCTGAAAGCTGAGGCACTAACGGCGGGGGTAAAAACAGATCCGGGAATTTCCGTGCCGTTTTGAAGTACCCGAGTGGACATAAGCAAAGCTGCGGTAACATTAGCCTGGTAAGTTACCAGATAGGTGCCCGTACTAGGAACGGTAAAGATTGAGTTTGTTCCATTGACAGTGAAGCTATCCAGGTTCTGGTTGTCGGGCAGGATTATCGTAGTACCGCCTAAAACCACGGCAATGGTGTCACCGGTGGCATTTTGTGCACTCATGGAATTTTCTGTGACAGAAGTCCCAGTAGCACCAGTTGCTCCGGTGTCGCCTGTCGCTCCCGCTGCTCCCGTGGCCCCTATCACTCCTGCTGCTCCTGTAGCCCCCGTAGCTCCTGTGGCCCCTGTCGCTCCTGTATCCCCCGTGGCCCCTGTCGCTCCTGCTACTCCTGTAGCTCCTGTGGCTCCTGTGGCCCCTGCTGCTCCTGTATCCCCCGTGGCCCCTGTCGCTCCTGCTACTCCTGTAGCTCCTGTGGCCCCTGCTGCTCCTGTATCCCCCGTGGCTCCTGTCGCTCCTGCTACTCCTGTAGCTCCTGTGGCCCCTGTCGCTCCTGCTACTCCTGTAGCTCCTGTGGCTCCTGTGGCCCCTGCTGCTCCTGTATCCCCCGTGGCCCCTGTCGCTCCTGCTGCTCCTGTATCCCCCGTGGCTCCTGTCGCTCCTGCTACTCCTGTAGCTCCTGTGGCTCCTGTGGCCCCTGCTGCTCCTGTATCCCCCGTGGCCCCTGTCGCTCCTGCTACTCCTGTAGCTCCTGTGGCTCCTGTGGCCCCTGCTGCTCCTGTATCCCCCGTGGCTCCTGTCGCTCCTGCTACTCCTGTAGCTCCTGTGGCTCCTGTGGCCCCTGCTGCTCCTGTATCCCCCGTGGCCCCTGTCGCTCCTGCTACTCCTGTAGCTCCTGTGGCCCCTGCTGCTCCTGTATCCCCCGTGGCCCCTGTCGCTCCTGCTACTCCTGTAGCTCCTGTGGCTCCTGTGGCCCCTGTGGCTCCTGTGGCTCCTGTGGCTCCTGTGGCTCCTGCTGCTCCTGTATCCCCCGTGGCCCCTGTCGCTCCTGCTACTCCTGTAGCTCCTGTAGCTCCTGTAGCTCCTGTAGCTCCTGTGGCTCCTGTGGCTCCTGTGGCTCCTGTGGCTCCTGTGGCTCCCGCTGCTCCCGTTGCTCCTGTAATTCCTGTCAATCCAATTGGCTCCAGCTCTGCAGCCACCAAACGGTGAGCTGTGGTTAGATCTCCAGCGGCGTCCTTTCCCCAGGCAGAAATCTCAACTGCATCAGAGCTGGTAAAAAACTGAAATTAAAATTCATCAAATTCCGCATAATAAATTCTTGTTGCTACTTCACCGGGATCTAAAACAAACAACTCCAAAACATACAATATTTTCGTAGTCCCAGCCACGTAAAAACCTTCAATTTGCACCGTTGAAGCAACTGTGTCGTCATTCGTGATTTTTACGGTAAACGTTACCGATGGTCTTATACCGGCGACTGGCGTATTTTCGATTAATCCGGTAGTTAATGAAGCCATTAGCCTCTCTCCTATTATTTTTGATATTGCCTATTGAACTAAATCAACTTCTTCGGCTACAATCCGATGAGCTGTCGTAAGGTTCCCAGCAGCGTCTTTTCCCCAAGCGGAAATAACAACGAACTGTGAACTAACGGTAAACTGAAACTCAAAAGCATCAAATTCAGCATAATAATTTCTTTGGGCTACTTCGCCTGGTGCAAGATTGAAAAGTTCCTGCACATACATTATCTTTGTAGTTCCACTTTGGTAGAACCCCTCGATTAGAACAGTTTCGTTAGCACTATCATCATTGGAAACCAGCACCGTAAGGGTTGAACTTGGTCTTACGCCTGAAACAGCAGTATTGTCAATTAAACCGGTTGTTAATAAGGCCATTCACTGCACCTCCTTTTTATGGGTACTTTATACTACGTAACTTGTACCAATTGTGTTACTTCGAACAATTTCCCCAATGACTGCATATCAAGTAATAATCCTTTCTGCAAATGAAATGAAAAATTCAATCCAAAACCTTTGCCTGAACCACTTACAAGAAAGCTAATGATCATAATCTCTCACTAAACGATTGGGCTTCTATAGGCATAATTGGATAAAAAGCAGTGAGGGTTCCAGCCGAATCCTTTCCCCGCACAGAAATAGCAACATCTTGAGAAGTAACAAAAAATTTAAACTCAAAGGCTTCATACGAGCTATAGTAATTTCGCAAATCTACAGTTCCTGCAGCAAGGATAAAAAAATCATCGACATATTTCACTTTTTGAGATCCGTTGTAAAAAAATCCATCAATTTGGATTGCCACGGCGGAAGTATCCTCGTTCGAGATCTCAACTAAAAATCGTACACTCTGGTTTTTATTTGCAGACTCTTTATTACTAATTAGACCCGTCGTTAAATAAGGCAACTAATTTCACCTCCAAATTATGGGCTTATTCATAATATTACTAATGTCCATTTTCTGTTACATAAAATTTCCTTTAAATCCATATCTGCGAAATGCAATGTCTCAAAATTAGTTTAAATGGCATGAGAATAAGAAAAAGCCAGGGGCAGTTCAATTTGCAACCCTGGCTTCCTTATTTTTTATAGCTTTCCCCACTCTTTGCCTTCATTCCTAACTATTTTACCGATTCTGGAAAAATACAAATTTTTGTTATAATCCCATTCAGGTGGACCCCCACCTTCATAATAGCCTTTAGCCCTCGGATGGTACAGATGCACCGTTATCGCATCCGTGTGACAATATTGACACCCGTTTTTCAACAAGCGATCAATCAAATCTCGATCATCGTAAGCAATTCCCACAAAATCTTCATCGTAGCCCCCAATCTCCATGAATTGGCTGCGATGCAAAGCCATCAAAAACGGCATCCTGGTGTCCAGGTTTATACATTTATTGTACGTTTCAAGATCAAATTTTCCGGCATTTTCAGTAAGGTATTCTAAAAAGACTCCCTCACGGTCATCTTTGCCAATCGGTATGCCTAACAATTTGGGGTTATCGGTAATTGCTTTCGTAAGCGAAGCTATCGTTTGATTGACATGGAACATTTCAGCACAGGAGAATACTAAAATATCCCCTGAAGATTGCTTGGCCCCGATATTAATCGCAAAACCAGGCACACGCCAAACAGAATGGCCATTAAGGTTTCTTTGTCCTGTAAATATATACTTTAAATTAAGTTTTTCTTTAAATTCATTGCAAATCTCTTCAGTTTCATCCTCAATCCCGTCATTAAGGACGATTGTTTCAAATTCATAGGGTATTTCCTTCAAAGATAATGAATATAATCCCCATCTTAATAGATGAGTTCTCTGAAATGTCGTTATGATAATCGACACTTTATGCTGTTCGAATACCTTTTTACGATTGGCTTTTTCAATCATCAATTTTTTGTGGATATCCTTGAGCAGGTACTGCCACTTTTGTTTAGAATCCTGAGTGGACCGTGGGATTATCTCAAAATCATGCTCCGGATAATCCAAAACAGTTTGAGCTGAATTTGCTACAAACTTATCAGCCCTCACTAAATTGATCTCTGTATTTGCATTTTGCATGCCTGAACTTTGCAGATTATCCTGCAACACTCCTATTGTATAGCGCGACGTGTCGATTCTACAGTTTGATAAGGCATCCTGCACAATTATTTCCACATCCGGATAATGGTCTCGGATATAAGTTTGCACATTGACCGCATAATCTCCCTGGTCCCCAATAAGTTGTTTATTGATCAACACCGAGGCAGGCAAAGACTCTTGTAAAAATCGCCAAAATTCCTGTTCGCTGCTTGAATCCAGGTTGGAATCATGACATAAGGCTATCTTTATTTTTCCCTGCCCACCTTCTATGGAAGCTAAACTGTCAAGCTCTCCCCACTGAAAATGATATACCAGGCTGTCAAACGCAGTTTGGTGCTTAATCCCCATGGCCTGAAGCTTCATGCTTAACACAGTATCTCCTGATATACAGGTTTCACCTCTTTTGGCAATCACCGGACGATATAAATCGCTGCCTAGGAGAACCTGCCCTTCAGGATACCCACCCACTTTTTCAAAATGTTCCTTGCGGATTAAGATAGGCATAAAGAGACCGCCGTCCAACAGCTTTTGTTCGGACAAATCCCGGGCAAACCGCTGAAATTCCCGTTCTTGATAGGAGGCATAATCCCTGCCGAAGTCCTTTTCCACGCCATATTGACCGCTGCGCAATTTACCGGACTCTACCAAACGAGACGCAACACAGTTTTCTCCGTTATAAGCCTGCCAAAGGCTGTCAAACCACCCCGGTGAAAAAGCCATATCCGTATTAATAAGCACAACAAAATCTCCCTGCGCCTTGCTGACCGCAAAATTATAGGCGCGGTAAACGTTATTGACATACCATTCCTTTTGCTGCTCGGGGGTATTTTCAAAAACATAGTGGGGTATATAATTATCTTCCAAATACTTGAGCACAGCAGAGTTAGCATCGTTAGCGACAAAGAAAAACTCTTTGTCACTCATATCCGTATACTTAAAAACTTGCTCATAGACAAATTTCAGCCATTCAACACTTTTATAAACCAAACAAATTATAGAAAATCTTGGCTTAAACACTTCGGCCCGATATTCCTCAACATAGGCTAAAGACTCCGCGAAGGTCATTGCTTGAGGCGCCTCATCGTCAACCCAGAGTCCTTCCGGGAAAAGCTCCCGGGGAACTTTTTCCGTCACAAGCTTTTCCTCACTGATTAAGCGGTCGAGCATATCATAGCCGCGTTGCCCGTGGGATTTGTAAACAAGATACTTGTAGGCTAAACGCTGCTGCGAAGAAAAGCCATAGTGCAATACTTGAACATCGAGGGTCCACTTCACAGTGCGAATCGTGGAAGGAAAAAGCGGCTGGTGAAGCCCAGGTTTTGTCTCATGAAAACAAATACCGGGAACAACTCGCCAAAGACGGCAGAACCATCCCGAATCATATAAACTGTCCATCCGTCTCCAGGAATTGCTCCGCCAAAGATTGATCTCATGCATATTTACGGCATCTATCTGGTTTTCATCACAATGGGCACATAATTCCTGAAGTTTCTCGGCCGCATTGGCAGTTAGGACTTCGTCTGCGTCTAACCACAAGATAAAGTCCGGCTGAAGTTTCAGGGCTTCTTGAAGCAGCAATTGTTTATGACTTCGCTCATTGACGAAATCGTTTTTAGTGGCTCGAATCACATAAGGAGTTTGCTTAAGCATATATTCATAGCTGCCGTCCGTGCTTCCGTCATCGTAGACAACCAAATCACTGACAACAGGCAAAATATTGCTTACAAACCGCTGCAGGTTGCCTTTACACAACTCATTATAGATTTGGCATATACAAACAATACGATAGTCCTTCACCGCAAAAATTCTCCTTTACCCATAGAGTCTTGATCCACGAGCAGATGATGCTTGCGCAATAATGCTTCCGTTTCTTCATAAGTCATGAGGAAATCTCCCGAGCTATACTCTTTCACCAGCGCTTGTTGAGTTGGTTCCGGTACAAAGAGTTCGGGAAGCATTGGTTTAATCGCATAGTAATCGCCGCGATCATAGGCCCGCCACGCTTCTTCTTCGGAAATCAGCACTTCGTGAACCTTTTCTCCTGGGCGAATTCCCGTATAGTTTATGGCTACCGTTCGCTTTCCGATTAAAACTTTGGCAATATCTTCGATACGTGCCGCGGGAATCTTCGGAATATAGATTTCCCCTGGTTTAGCCCCCAGTAAAGCTGCAAAAATGGTATCTACCGCGCTTTCTAAAGGCAGCAAAAATCTTGTCATTTCCTTGGTTGTAATTGTCAGCGGGCCACCGTGCTTAATTTGTTCATGAAATAGAGGTATGACAGAACCCCTGGAGGCAAGTACATTCCCGTAACGCACACAGATAAACCTAGTCTTGGGCAGCATCACATTTGCGGTAATAAAAATCCGTTCCTGCATCGCTTTGGAAATTCCCATAGCATTAACCGGCTTGCACGCTTTATCGGTAGAAACACCGACAACCGTTTCAACGCCGAGAGCCTTTTCATCAATAGCTCGCAGAATATTTTCCGCACCAATGATATTGGTCTGCACTGCCTCATAAGGAAAATACTCACATGAAGGCACCTGTTTGAGGGCAGCAGCATTGATAATAATATCCGCGTCTTTTAATACTGAACAAACAGAATGAAAATCACGAATATCTCCTATGCGAAACTCGATTAACCGAGCAAAATTATCATAAATCACTTCATCGGTCACATTTCCTTTATGCTGGTATTCAACTCGCATAGTATGCTGTTTGGCTTCATCTCGTGAAAAAATTATAATTTTTTGGGGAGAGCCGAGTTCTTTCTTAAGAAGCCTTCGAGTTAATACCTTGCCAAGTGAACCTGTGCCGCCGGTTATCACGATGACTTTATTATTAAAAATATCCATTATTATCCCCCTTGGCTTAACCGTTTTGATAGGGGCCCTGCAGATAATCTTTATACATTTCATGGACCAGGTCTTTCCATCCCGGTGGGTTATAACCGGTTAAGGTGCGAAACCTGGTCGAATCTAAGGACCGATCAACTAGAACACTATTATCCGGTTCGATGTTGATTGTTTTACCGTACTGAACAGCAATAAGTTTTAATAATTCATATTTGGAAATTGGATCTGAAGATACGTGGTAGAGACCTGCCATTTCAGGATAAGGGATTACAAAATCTCGAATAATTCGCGCCAATTCAACAGTCGGAAAACCTGAATAAATAGCTTTTCTAAAGCCACGTACCGTATCTTCTTGCTTGAGGAACCATTCAACTAAGCCATGGCTTCCTTTCAATTCATGCCCAATAATTGAAGTTCTTAAGGTAACACAATGAGGAGAAGTGACTTCTCCAAGGAATTTTGTTCTGCCATAGAGATCCGGGGCATTGGAAAAATCCTCTTCCGTGTAACTTCCTTTTTTTCCGTCGAAAACACAATCTGTGCTGACATGGATCATTCTCGCGCCCGCCGCACTGCAGAGCAAGGCAATACGATGCGGTAAAAGTGCATTCATGGTTATTGTCATCACCGAATCTTGAGCCTTAGGCACTTGTTTAATAATGCCAATACAATTCACGACTAAGTCCGGTTTGACCTCTGTAAAAACCCTTACAAGGCTATCTTCATGAAGGATATCTACATCTTGAAGCACCATTTTTTTTCTCTCTGTTGACAACCACCCTGACAACTCTTTCGAAGAGCGGACGGAAGTGTAAACT
Organism: Candidatus Desulfosporosinus nitrosoreducens; assembly: GCF_030954495.1. Classification (GTDB taxonomy): domain Bacteria; phylum Bacillota; class Desulfitobacteriia; order Desulfitobacteriales; family Desulfitobacteriaceae; genus Desulfosporosinus; species Desulfosporosinus nitrosoreducens. The sequence continues at coordinate 66,209 of NZ_JAVHUW010000027.1, forward strand.
TCAAGTCCCGAATCTTCCGAAAGAAAGCGGAACAGGGCATGCCCTAACATCCCTGATCCCCCCAAGATCAACACCTTACTCATGCCCTTCGTACTCCTATTCACACGATTCCCTTTAGAGAAGCTTCAATTGGCTATACTTTTCTTTAGCTTTTTCCAGATCGGCTATCGTTCCAATATCAAACCAAAGATCCTCGCTTTCATAGCTCACAGCCTTGGCCTGTTCTAAGATAAGGCGCTGAACCAAATCCGGCATATCAAAGCGCGCATTCTCAGGAATTAAGGGAAGAATCCGTTTGTTTATAACGTAAATCCCCATACTCGCCCAGTAATCAATCGTTGGTTTTTCGGAATAAGCGGTAATTTGGCCGTTCTTAGTTTCCAAGACACCGAATGATGAGCAAACTGACTTTTTCTGCACCGCTACCGTCATATCTGCCTGCATAGCTAAATGATGCTTATACAACGCTTCGAAATCTAAAGTCGTTAACTCGTCTCCGTTAACGACAAGAAAATTATCCTCTAAATCTTCAATCAGCCTTAAGGGACCAGCCGTTCCCAAGGGATCTGTTTCTACCGAATAGCGAATTGTCAAGCCAAAATAACTGCCGTCTTGAAAATATAGTTTAATGAAGTCGGCCAGATATCCCAGACACATGATAATTTCATCAACCCCTGCCCGTTGGAGTTGATGCACAAGTATCTCGGCTATCGGCTTATCCCCGATGGGAAAAAGGGGCTTGGGCAAAATTCGGGAAAACGGGTCCAGGCGTACTCCTCGACCTCCTGCTAATATAATAGCTTGCATTGTATCTCCCCTCTTCCCTTATATTTGATATTTACCTATTTGAAAGCGATCTAAATGAGAGGCGATCCAAGCCATTGTTCTTTTCACGCCTTCTTCGAGAGGAACCTGAGGCTCCCATCCCAGCGTTTCTTTAGCCAGACGATTATCTGCCAACAGGCGGCTAACCTCGCTTCGGCTTGGGCGGACCCTGGACTCATCCACGACGATCCTGGCCTTACTCTGGAGGCTTTTAATAACTACCTGGGCTAATTCTCCGATAGAAATTTCCTTTCCTGAGCCTACGTTAATCACCTTTCCCAGCGCCGCTTGCTTTTGAGCCGCTCGCATGAAACCATCGACAGTATCTGTAACAAATGTGAAATCACGCAAGGTTTCAGTATTGCCAAGACGTATTTCTTCACAAGCAAGAGCCTGGGTAATCAGCGTCGGTATGACAGCGCGCGCAGACTGCCGGGGCCCATAACAATTGAAAGGTCTCACTGTCGCCACAGGCAGGTTATATGAAGCATAAAAGCTCTCCGCTAATTTATCTGCCCCGATTTTACTGGCTGAATATGGAGACTGACCTTGAAGGGGATGTTCTTCATCGATTGGGACATAACGTGCTGATCCATACACTTCGCTTGTAGACGTATGGACAATCCGCTCTACACCAAGGTCTCGTGCCGCTGTAAGAATGTTAAACGTTCCCATGATATTAGTTTCGACGACCTCACGGGGATTCTTATAGGAATAAGGAATACCTACCAATGCACCCAGATGAAAAATCGTATTGCACCCTTTTACTGATCGTTCAATGACATCGGCGTCGCGCAGATCACCGGCAACTATTTCCAACTCAGAAAGCAACTGGGGATCTAAATCCTCCAGATTTCCACGACCATCTCGAGAATTATAGCGAATAAAGACACGGACTCTAGCACCTGCTTTAACTAAGGCCTCTGTTAAATGACTCCCGATAAAGCCACCCGCTCCTGTTACTAAAACCTGCTTTTGCTCCCACATTACGTTTATCCCCCCTCTGCAATAACTGATATATCGTATGTTAGTGTTTGTATATCTGACACACGTTGTACATCATGGGAAGTGCAAGCCAATAACTTGCAGAGGAAGAGAAATGAGGTACCCTTTTAGGTACCCCAAAGTGAATACTTCATATATGTATAAAGACTTTACTGAACTTGCCGGCTCACGGGAAACAATGGGACAGAGCCTGCGCAAAAGAGGGACCTTTCAATACAGAAGGGTCCCTTTTCATACCTAAACTATCGGATTCAATTCTGCAGGAAGTACACGTTGAGCTGCAATTAAATCTCCGAGGGCATCCTGACCCCAAGCGGAAATTTCCAGGCTTCCGGCGGTAACAAACTGAAATTCAAAAGCATCGAAGTCCGCAAAATAATTTCTAAGAGCTGCTGTATTGGGTGGAACGGCAAACGACTCCAATACATAAGTGTCTTTTACAGTATCTCCGATTAAACGTATTCCTGTGATTTGAACAGTACCGGGTATAGCTAGATCTTCATTAGAGATTCTTACCTGAAAATTCGCCGCAGGTCTCAGGCCCAAAATAGGATTATTATCAATCAGCCCTGTCGTTAAAATAGCCATTTGAGTTCATCACTCAACCTTTCCAATTGCTTTGCGTTATTTTATAAAATGTTAACTAGTCCATTATATGAGCGGCTTGTCTAATTGTGTAACTGTTTGTTGCTGTTTAAGCTGAGAAACATAGAAATTATTATCCTCTTGTTTTCTCCAAAGCCTTTAAATATCTTGGAGCAAGCCGCTCCCATTCTAAGCTTAAGGCCTTTTCATGCCCGTTTGCCGCTAAAGATTTTAAGAACACGGGATTATCGATAGCTGTTCGCAAAGTATCGGCTAACTGTTTCACATTACCGGGTTCAAAGGTTAACGCACAAGAGTCCGAAACTAGTTCGGCCAACCCGCCGGCTCTTGAAGCAATTATAGGGATTCCAATTGACATGCCTTCTAAGGCGACTAATCCGTAGGCTTCACGGCGGCTTGGGACAACAAGGGCTGCCGACCGGCCCATCCATCGCCATAATTCCGAGCTCGGCTGCCAGCCATAGAATTTTATCCAGCTGCCAAGCTTTTTTGATTGGACCAATCTTCTCAAATGATCTTCATAATAAGCCGCTCCCTTGCCGATTATATTCAACCGAGCCTGACGTCCGCTTTGCTTTACTAACCAAACGGCCTGGATTAAATCTTCAATTCCTTTATAATCCAACAATCTGCCGACATAAAGGAATTCATTGGTGCTCTCAGGCTGCCAGTGTTCCTGCGGACAGGTTATGCCGAGAGGCAGGACCTCCGTTTTAGAAAAGTATTGAGGATATCGCTCTGTTAGATAGTTTCTTTCACTCTGACTTATAAGGTGAATGCGTTGACAGCGCATCAGCAAATCTTCCTGGATTTTGAACTGAGCTTGCAGCTCCGGTTCCGGGCCATCTCCTAATTCCTTACGCAAAAAAGAATATACAGTGTATAAAATAGGAACAGTTCCTTTTGAAAGCGTATAAGCCAATGGAATAAAGTTTATAGCATGGCAATGTATTAAATCCCATTCTTGTTTAAGTTCGGGAAAAGTCTGCAAAGCAGCTTCGCTATTAATCATTCCGAGATACCCAAAATATTGGCTACGCGGCAGTCCCAATACGTTCATCCGGCAACCGCGCAAATCCCATCTTGGTGTTACCCAGTCGCTGCGCGCTACTATGACAGTCTGTTGTATCCCCCAACGATCAAGCATCTGCAGCATACCTGTTGCCGCTGTTCCCGCCCCGCCAAAACTCTCTTCCGCAAATTCATTTGTCAAGGATAATACCTTCAAACAAATCACCCCCATATCCTATCCTATGCGACAAGCCTCAAGGGGTGCCGGTTAAAATTATTTAACCTGATTTCCAATTCCCAATTTACAAATTACCGACATATCCTATTAAATATAATGATACTTGAAGACAGGACTGTCCATAACTCGAACAGAGTGTCGAGACAAGAGCATCCCCCTGGATGTCCGGATGCCGGGATGGACCGATGGTCTGACGCCGCACTGCCAAGGATGGCAGTAATCGGCACATGAGGAGGTAATCATGCCAACCTTCATCTATCCTCCCTCAATTCCTTGGAATTGGATGTTCCAGCGCCCACAGCAACTTCTTGGGCAAATTTCTTCATCTGGCCAGACAGTTCTTTATGAAGACCTGGGAAACTTCCCTCAGCCTAAAATCAAGAGCTTATCCTCCAGCCTGCATCTTTGTCAAGGAATTTCAGCTCTGAAAGTTCCCCATTCAAGACCGCGCATTCTTTGGTTAACCGTTCCATCTCATATAAACTCTATTTCTAACTACAATCCCGATCTCGTCATTTATGATGCTGTTGATGAGCCAAAGGATGAGTTTGCAAGTTGGGCCCCCTACTATCCCGCGATCATCCAAAATGCAGATCTTATTTTTTGCAGCAGTCAAAGTATCTATGATTATTTTCACCCAAGGCACCCACAAGTTCATTTAGTTCCCAACGGCGTTGATTACGTGCACTTTGCCTCCGGCCCGAACAAACGCCCTCGTGATCTGCCCTTAGGGAAGCCTATTATCGGCTATAGTGGTGCGATTGCTCCTTGGGTTAATTGGGATCTGCTCAAAAAAGTGATTGAAGAGAATCCTGAATTCAACTTCATATTTATAGGTGCTTTCTTTCAACTTCACAAATTTCCTTTAAAGAATAAAAATGTATACTACCTTGGCTTGAAATCTTATCATGAGCTTCCTGATTATTTTCATTACTTTGATGTAGGCCTTATTCCATTTCTTCAAACAGAAATGACCAAAGGATGCAATCCCATCAAGCTTTATGAATATTACGCTGCAGGCATACAAGTGCTGGCAACCCCTCTTCCGGAATTGCTCTCCGTTCCGAAAATTAATCTTGAGAGTAACCCTCATCTCTTCTCTCTGCGCTTAAGACATTTATTGGAAGAAAGTGATTCCGGCAAGCCTCAGCGAATGGCTTACGCCCAGGCCAATGACTGGGCGGAACGAACCGGCAGAATGCTTCAGCAAATTTACAGGATGACTTACCGAAATAAAGAAAGCGTGTAACACCCACGACTACAGGCGAATACAATACGGTGAAAGTCCTGCTCAGTCTAACTATTGCTTTATCAAAAGGGGGGGAATACACACATGCTATTTGAAACCCATGCTTGGGTAACTCTCGACAACGCAGTCGCCATATATAACGTATACAGCGATGTGCTCGTCGCTACCATCCCGGTAGGCATTGCGCCGGCTTTCCCAAGGCGCACGCCGGATGGTACCAAAGTTCTGGTCCCTAATCAAGGGAGTAACACCGTCTCAGTCTTATGTACTTCTGCCAACCGTGTTTTGGCAACTATTCCAGTGGGGCTTGCTCCCACCGCAGTAGCCATTGACCCAACCAGCACAACTGCTTATGTGACAAACTCCGGGAGCGGAACTGTTTCCGTTATCAGTATTCCAACGGATACAGTCGTGAGTACCATCACAGTTGGCACAAATCCTGTGGACGTTACCATTGCCCGCGATGGCAGCCGTGTCTATGTCAGCAATGCCGGCAGCAATTCAGTTTCTGTTATCAACCCCGTTACGAACACCGTTATAGCCACAATTCCAGTCGGGACTGCACCTAACGGTTTAGCGGTTAGTTTAGATAATTCAAGGCTCTTTGTCGTCAATAGCGGAAGCAACGATGTCAGCGTCATCAATACGGCCAACAATACTTTGATCAGTACAATTCCTGTCGGCTCCAATCCACAGAAAATCGCGGCTAATCCTGTTAATCCGATCTTCATGTATGTAACCAACTTCAGTTCAAACAGCGTTAGCGTCATCTCCACCACAGGATTAAACGTCGTCACCACAGTTCCCGTTGGCCTTAATCCTCTTGGTATAGATGTCACAGGTGATGGCACCCAAGTCTGGGTTGCTAATGAAGGAGACAGCTCAATTAGCATAATTAATACCAGCACCAACACAATTGCGGCCGCCCTTCCCACCTCTTTCCCGCCCCGTGGAGTCACGGTCGGCAGAGTTGGATCAGCTTTATCTCCAAGTGAACCCATTGATTTAACAGATCCTTATCAACTGGAAGAAATCACCGAATCAGTCTGTATCATTGTCGAAAAAGTATACGCCAGCTGCGTGCAAAGAGAATGCTTCCCTGCTTTCACAATCACATTGCCCACAGGCGTACCTCCGTTCACCTTTATCAGCATGACCTTTGCAACCGGCGTGATCGTTCCCGGAAGTATTGTTATTACTCCAATACCGTCACGACCAAATTTCTCCAGGGTTCAATTCACAATTCAAATTCCTTACACCCTAACTTTGCGAGATTCCACAGGCGCTTTGTTTACTCTGACAGGTAATCTTCCGGATATTAACAAAGACATTGTCATGTACTTCCCGCCGACACGCCCAGAATTCGATTTCAACCTCCGTGTTGAGACGAGAACCGAAGTTCTTACAAGCCCAGTGTTTACCTCGACAACTATTCAAATCGCCATTGGCAGCTTCGTAATCACTAAAGTAACAGGCGTTGTTCAGCTTCTTGTACCTGCCTTTGGCTTCTGCCCAGAACCACCTGCTTGTGAAGAATTCCCTGTCATCCCGCAAAATCCATGCCTCAACTTCTTCGATCCCACTCTTACCCCATTCCCAAGTGACTTTTTCCCACCACAACTGGATAATTGCTAGTTGTTCTCTATCTTGTGACTTCTTGCCCATCAAATAGAAAGGGCCGTCCACAAACGGCCTTTTCTGTTTAACAAATAATTTTAACCCAGATATCAAATCCGTTTACATGGCCATGAAAACAAAGGAAGTGATCGCATTGGCGTTCGTAAACCGAACTACGTTTACTCCCCTGCTTCTTACTTACGAGAATGAATCCAGCTACTTACACGTCGATTCCCAAGGATGCGCCCTTTTTAAAGCAGACAGTTTGGAACCCTACTACAAAATTCAGGACCCTCTTTTATTAGCCCACGGAATCATGACTGACCCTGAAACGATTCATTTGGTCGTCCTGAAAACAAATGGCGAACTCTGCTATACGCTTATCCCTCGTTCTTCAGCTCCTCAGACAACTTTGATTGCCAAATTAGATGTACGAGCTACTAAATACCGCCGGCTCTTTCTTTTCCCACAGGGTAAAATGATACATATTTTCTACGCTTGTTCCCACCAAGCCATTCGGGATCTGTGGCGAATCGAACACCGTTTTTGGAATGGAACAACCTGGAATAGCGTTCATTTAGGAGAAGTTGTACACCCACGGGAACCTCTCTATCATGTCAACATTGACGGTCAGGGGAACCTTCATTTAATCACCCTGACTTTCCAGGGACGGTACTCACTCCTCTTTACCAATCGTTTTAATGGGACATTTCATATCTGGGGCTCACCAATCGAAACTCTGAAAATATCCGGCGAAGTCGTGGATATGGGCGCACTGATGACCTCAGACAATGTTCATCACCTTTTCTGGGTCATAAAAACCTCAGGGGGACAGTTTGAAGTACGTTGGGCTCAACAAACCAACGCACTTGAATTAACGGGGGACTGGCACCCATCGCCTGCCCCCATAAAAACGTTCCCCCCTCCCTGGAGAAATATCGGCTCCCTCGAAATTAACGGCGTCATTTGGCTCCTAATTCACACAGATGAAGAAACATTGCTGCTCAATGACGGAGCTGGTTGGAGATCAGTCTCTTCCCATCTCCACTCCCACCGCCCTATACAATGGGTGCATAAAGATAAAAGGAATTTCCACCAAACATATTGGCTGGAAGATCAAACCAAAGGGCGCACTCCAGTATATCAGCGCGAATTAGGTTTAGTTCTCAACACTACGCCACAGCTTACACATTTTCAGCCCATCCAGCCGAGGGCAACCGCCCAAACTCCACCTCCTGTTCCGGCTTTCTATCCTGAGGTATCCTCTTCAACTTCTTATCCCGTCTCACCCGTTTTGATTTCAGACAATTCAAATCCTCCAAAAGTTGTTGAATCTTCCTCGGAAGAAATTCCTCAACCTCAGCCTGTTCAGGAAGCCACCCAGCTTCAGCCCATTCAAGAAATCCCTCAACTTCAAGCCGTTCAGGAAACTCCTCAGCTTCAAGCCGCCCAAGAAACCTCCCAACCTCAACCCGATCAAGAAACCTCTCCGCCTCAATCTGTCCAAGAAACCTCCCAGCCTCAGCCTGATCAGGAGAATCCTCAACTGGAACTATTAATCACGACCGTTGCTCAGCTTGAACAAGAAAATTCTAATCTCAGCCTGACCGTACAAACCATGCTTTCCAAGTTTGATCAAATCCTCAGCGTTCTCTCAGAAAATGTCCTGATGCCAAAGCAGGAAATAGCTGTTGCGGAAGACTCCGAACAAACCCCGGCTTTAGCTGAAATTCCCGTTGACGAGCTGGAACCTTTTAAAGAGGCTATGTCTAATTTGGAAAAAGAAACTCAAAGCCTTTCTCAAGTTCTTCGGGTTATGTTAACCAAGCAAGAAGAAAACGACTCTTCTTTAGAAAAACTTGGCACACAAATCAGCCAGCTTCAAGAAAAAAACACTCTGAAAAACAAAGGAGGATTTTGGAACAAATGGATCACATAAATTTACACACCAACCTTGCAGAGATTTTATCTAAGTATCCTCAAACATCCGTTACTTTACGGAAATTCGGCATCACTTGCGCTGGATGAGGAGCAAAACAATTACTCACTATGAGTGTTGAGCAGGCTGCTCAACGATACCATCTTAACCCGGCAACTCTAATCGAATCCTTGGAATTTACCATTGAAAAAAACCCTCACCAATGGAGACAGTATTAATGAAGATCTTATTTTTAAATGATTCATCCTTATTAAGCCATGGCTTGGCCTCTGGTTTTTCTTCTGCCGATAACCTTCAGTACCTTCCAGTTCGTTTGCCTGATTGGGAGAGTCGTTTAGAACAACTGTTTAAAACCTGGAAACCTGATTTTGCTTTTGCCGAAGGGGTTTCGATCTCAACTGCAGCTCAAAAACTTTTTCCTCTCTTAAGACGGTATTCCGTTCCACTTGTCTATTGGGCCATTGACGACCCGCCGGACTGGCGCCGCATGTCCCGCCCTTTGGCACGCGGAGCCAGTCTGGTACTCACTCCGGCTGAAGAATGTCTGCCTCTATATCGCCGGGACAAAATTCGGGCGCTCTATTTCCACTTCGCCTGCAACCCATCCTTTCATCGCCCTGTTGAACCATCGCTTGAATATGACAGCGATTTGCTTTTAGTCGCTAATTATTACACTTCTTACCCACAAAGAACTGTTGGCTTAGAAACTATCCTTACCCCTTTGCTCTCGGGGCTAAGCCACTTAAAAGTTTATGGTGACGAACATTGGTTGTCCAATACGGACCACTATCGTTTGCCGCCTGATTTTTACAAGGGGTATTTACCCTATAATCAGCTGCCCTGTGCTTACTCGTCGGCTAAGATTGTCTTAGGACTGAATTCCGTGATTACTTCTCCGACGATGATGAGTATGCGCACCTTTGAAGCCTTAGGATGCCGTGCATTTTTCCTAACTCACTGGTCACCGGCGCTTGAAAACCTTTTTCAAAATCATGTTCATCTTGTTTGGAGCCGTCATCCCGATGAGACGTTGGAGCTCGTACGTTTTTATCTTCAGCGCGAGGATCTGCGCTTAAAGATTGCCCGCCAAGGCCAGGAAGAAGTTTACCGTAATCATACCTATCAACAGAGAGTCCAATCTGTTCGAGCCATACTCGAAAGAATTTAATCTTTAATGCTTAAATTGCCAACAAGCAAAAGCTTAAGATTTTAGAGTATTCTAGGGAGGAGTCTTTTGATGAAAATACTTTTTCAAGCGCGCCCGGATTTCATGAAAAACCCTGCCGGAGATACTGTTCAATTGGTTTCAACTGGTCAAGGGCTTAAAAACCTGGGAATCGAAGTGCACTTTTCCGCAGATCCAAATCTTGATTTAACGCCTTATGACCTGGTTCACATATTTAACCTTACCAGGATTAAAGAAAGCTACATGTTCTTTTGCAACGCTCAAAAACAGCAAAAGAAAATCGTTCTTTCCCCCATTTATTGGCCGCCAATTGCTTTCTTAAGCCGGGAAGGCAATCATACCAATGCTCTGGCCGCTTGGAAACATATGCAGCCTATGCGTGCACGTCTTATTCGAGAATCCCATCTTTTGCTTCCCAATAGTCAGATAGAAATGAAAGTTCTTCAGCAAGATTTCCCTGAAACCGCTCCCTATCAGGTTATTCCCAATGGGTTCCCCGATTCGTTTCTTGGTGCCCTTCCCGATCCTTTTCGGGAACAATTTCCCGCTATTCCTGAAGAATTTGTACTCTGTGCCGCTAGAATTTCCCCGCGTAAAAATCAACTCTGGTTGGCAAAAATCTCTCAAGAGCTGGGGCTTTCCGTAGTATTATTGGGGCCTGTCAACGACCGGGCCTATTTCCAAACTTTAACTTCTTTTACCAACGTCTATTATCTCGGTACTTTGCAGGGAAAACTTCTTGCTTCCGCTTATTCCGCAGCTAAAGCCCATGCCCTGCCAAGCTGGTTTGAAACTCCAGGCCTGTCCAGCATTGAGGCCGGGGCCTGCGGTACAGTTGTTATTTCCACCGATCAAGGAAGCCCCAGAGAATACTTCCAGGATATGGCCCTTTATGTGCGCCCTCTCCATGACCAAAGCCTGCGCTCAGCCTTGGAACAATCCTTTCAGGCGTCTCCCCAGCCCCTTATGAAACATATTCAAAAGCATTATCCTTGGTCAAACATCTCCCAAATGACCTTAGAGGCATATCAAACTCTTTTGCAGGAATAAAATAAATCCACCTGAACTAATCTAAAATTCAACTTTTACAATCAAAAGGGACCAACCATGGTGGTCGATCCCTTTCTTATTTAAGCTTTACTCAGCCGGTCCAACAACCTTTCCATCATTAGCTGAAAATCATTTTTTACACGCTCAGCCTTTACACTGAGATTAAGAAAGTCAAGAGCTCCGACGACAGATCCGCACTCGGCACACTGAACGAAAAGCACGGCTCGCGTCGTTCCTTCAAGGTTGTTGGCGTGGACAACCTCAAATTTATCACTGCCACATTTTGAACATCGGGATTGCGCCATACTCATACCTCCTATTCCGAGGCTAAGCATAAATATTTCACGGCTAATTCGCTCTGCTTTATAAAACTGAACGTTATGACAGACAAGTTCCTCTCTTATTGACCCGACATTTTGGGATTTTTCTCAACAGACTGGAAAAAATCATGAGTAAAGTTTGCTCCCTTCCCGATTACAAGACCTGTTATGGCCACCCCTATCATAGGATTTAAGATGTTAACCTTTAATAGATCCATTGCATTAATATTTGCTTGGAAAGCAAGCAGTAAACCACAGGCTAAACTCAATAACTGCAGGGTCAAAGGCCTAAATTTATCTGGAAAAAATGGGATAGCATAAACAATCGTTTTAAAAATTTCAACGATTTTCTCCACAACAACGGCCAAGAGAAAAACTAAGGCAAGCCCGTCCATATTTATCTCTCCTCTGAAAAATCCTAGCTCATAGTCTATTTTATTCCTATAAGCTTATATGGTTCTTTCAAGGCGATTTCAAAAACCGGCTCTCAGTCGCTGAAATTTTATTAAGCCATTTTTAAACCTTCCCAATTATTAATTTTGAGCCTGAACCCAAACTCTCAAGTGTGTTAAGCCATTAGCCCAATAAGATATTCTAGTGTAACGCAGAAAAGTTTCTGAAGAAAGAATGATCAACGTTTCCGGTGCAGCCTCTCGCGGCGCACCCTCTGCCGCCCAATGCAGTCCGTCCGGGCTAAACTCTATTTGCACGCTTGCCGATAGATTTCCGAAATTATAAATTGCAAAGGAAAAGCGACCCAGTGCAGCAACGTCGCGCGTAGTTGTCGAAGACATTGTCAAGCTTGCTGTGACATCTTCAAGGCTTTCCTGAAAACCATGTCCGAAAATCTCCACTTGTGCCCGCCCACAGCTCGAAGTAGCTAAAGGAGCCTGGCCACTTCCATAGATTTGGATTCGATCGCGCAGCGGAGTTAAGTTGCGAATATCCGCATGAACTTTCGCTTGAACATTGACGGGAACATGTAAAGGAATTGGCGTTGCAAGCCGGATTGGTTTAAGAATTTCCCCGATGGACTGAATGTACTCAAGGGGAGGGGCCTTGTGCTCATTCTTGCTTTTCTTCTTCCATCTTTTGAGGGGCAGCGGACAAGCAAGAAGTTTGCAGATTGACAACTTTCCCGACCCCAGAACCCCGACTTCAAGACGTAGAAACTTTATGTTTGAAGCAAGGCCAACAGTTTGCTTAAATTGCGTCTGCTTTTCCTGTTCTAACCGCGGGTGAAAGCTAAATTCCCACGGCAGCATAACGTTGCCCTTCAAATTCACAGGGTAGAGCCGCAAATAGCCTTTCGATTCAGGCTGTTGGCTTTTAAAAACTACTTTAATTAACCAGTGTTCGTCTTTCCCGACGGCTAAGGAACTTTCAACGGTTTGAACAATTCCCGCCCGAGTGATTGTCGAATTGCTAATTTCCAAAACATGTTCAGTCTGTGACTCTTGCTTATATTTCCAGCTTGTAGCTTGATTCCCTCCAATTGGCAGCCAAGCCTCAGGAAAGTCCTGCGCGGAGCATTTTTCCGAAAAATCACCGTTTAAGATTTGATTAGTTTCTCTACCAAGCACACGTTCCATTTTAATCAGCTCCCTGTCTGGGCATTAACGACTTTAATTTATCCTATCAAGTTTTCGCGAAAAATATCACTTGAACTAGCCGTTTTTAGAGGATTTTACTTGACATTTATTTACTCTATGTCAACTTTTCTTATTTTTTTCTTTTAAAATAGCAATCCAGAAACTGGGCATTGATTCCTTCCCTATTTCGTGCTAAATTAGGGTTGTACAAAGGATCTAAGAAGATAAAGATAATTGCGCAAAACTAAAACCTCCCGACGGGGAGGTTTCTTTTTATCGTTTTATTGCGATTAAATTTTTAAATACAATACCTTCTAAACCTTCATAGGCATGATTTTTACACTTCCCCAAACTGCCAAGCGTTCGTTCTTGATAACAAGGCAACCGCTGACTCCCGGAATTTGAGAAGCAAACTCAATCGTTCGCTCCAAATCTTCCTCTGATTGGACAAGGTTGCCACAAGCGGTCGCCACAGCATCTGCCAAAGCCACAGACGGCGAGAGGACCACAACTGCATCCGCTTTGCCAAAACTTAAAGAGGGACCTACCTTGCCGGAAGAAGTGCATATGCCAAGGGGGGTTTGTTCGGGACGAATTTCCAGCGCTACACGATTCGACAAGGGAGAATTTCCTGCGAAGATCCCCACTTTACGCAAGCGAGTCGATCTTATAAAGATATCCCCGCCGTTTTCTACGATCACATCCCGGGAGCGTTTCACAATTGCTTTTCCTACCCACTCCGCCACAGCTCCCGCGACAGCGGCCATTGGACCTACTCCTGCCGACTGCCCGGCTTCAGCCATGGCTTTTACAATCAGAGGCGCATGCTCGGGAACGCCGTAAGGGACTAAAGCTTTCAGAAACCCCGGATCTTGCCGGATATACTCTTCCAAAGGCTTTCGGCAAGCTCGAATCGTCTCTTCAATCCACCCCACCAATTCCGGAGAAAATCGTTCTCTGCGAACTCCGATATCCAGATCCGTTTCTTGCACAGTAATTTGAAAATGCACCAAGTCCTCTTGTCGATGCTGTTCCCGATACGTACGTTCTAAGTAGTCCACTTACAGGTGAACCTCCATGGCCCGCATCGGGCATATTTTTGTGCAAAGCATACAGACGATACATTGATCTCCATCAAAGTGAACCTCCATCGAAGGACGTTCCATATACAACGCCCCTGTCGGACAAACCCCGGTGCAGGCTCCACACATAACACATTTTTCTTCAATGCGTGCAATTCCCTGTTTAAGATCTTGAACAGAAACCCCCAGTTCCCGCAAATAGGTTAACCCTTGTTCACTTTGCTCTCCTGTGACCTCTAAAACCATGGTTCCTTCTTTTTGGGGATTAACATCTGCCTTCACGATATTAACGACCAAATCAAAGTCTTTCACCAGGCGATAAACAATCGGCTTCACCGAGATATCTGTCCCAAAGCGCAAAACAATTCTTTTCGGTGACATAATCAAACCTCCTTTAAACTATGGGCTACAATACCATCGGCAGGAGAGGGAAGAAGTTTGACAGGCTCCGTCAATAAAAAGTCGCCCTTTGCAATCCACTGTTTAAGAGTCGAAGCGATCTCCCGAGCCCTAGGCATACTCGACAAAGGAGCCGTTTGTATTTCCTTGCCTCTTACTTGAATCTTGCCGCTTTTCAACTCAGCATAGCTGACATAACCCAAGTTTCCAGGGGTAAAGGAGGGATATGCTTCGCCATAGTCGACGATGGGGGCATACAGATCTTCATCTTTCATAGCAGCATAGCGGGCAATTTCTTCATTAAGAATAGGGATTGGTATGCCTATACCCACACTAAGGGTCGCCCCATATCCCAAAAAGCTGGTACCGACCAACCACTTGGGGCTCATTTGTTTAAGGTCTCCGATTACGGCAAGCGTCCCACCAGCACCGCCGAGTTCTTTGTCATCAACTTTAGTTATGGAGGGAAAATGTTGAGTCCCATTCCAGGCTACATACCCTATCCCACCACCGAGGAAAATCTTCGTGCCGACTCCAATCGTTTTAAAGTGCGGATCTTTTAAAAGAGGACTCAATTCCCCGGACGTGGAGTAGTTGGCGTTCCCCAGCTGGGGTTTTAACATGCCCATATAGGTATAAATCGTGTGATCTGTTAAATTTACGGCACAGTTGTAATTCTGATAGGCATTGCGAGGATTGAAAAGAATAGCTTCGTTGATCTCACCAAGGGTTATCGTCGTTTCAAAAGCCTTGCGCGGGTAGCAATTCGTACCATAAGCAATTGCTTTAAGCCGAACAGGCTTACCTGCAACCAGGTCTTGAATAACATGTCCGCCGCCATAACGAAACTCACCCGGATAGTTATTATTCAAAGGATCATCCTCCGGCAGTTCCGCCGCCCCTAAATAGGCATCTACAGCCGCTATTCCCGCATAGGCGGATACTCCGTTCAGCCAAACTTTCTGCATTTTCATACGAGGCTTAGTATGCCCAAAACTTAAAAAGGCCCCTGAAGAACACATCGGCGCAAAAGTTCCTGTAGTGACGACATCTACCTCCCGGGCAGCCTGGGAAAGTCCTTTTTCCTCGACCAAGGCTATGAGTTCCTCTGCAGTCACTACGACCGCTTTACCGGCTTTGATCTTGGCGTTAATCTCTGCGTACGTCTTTTCAACACTCATGAAACATCCCACCTCCAGATTTTGTTGCAGCTTTATCCTCATCCTTGTCGATCCTAATGGGCATCGAAAAGGCCCCTTCTAGCAGAAGAGGCCAAATTACGTCATCGACACTCCTCTTATCTATCAGAAGAATTCACTCCTGCAAGAATTAGCACCATGCTTTGAGCAAAAACAGGGTTTTTGCAAACAAAGCGGGTTGCCGGGTTTCATTGGGCTAGTCCCTCCACCACTCCGGATAAGAGCATACCTATTAAATTCACTACGCTGAGTCTAACATTTGTTACATATCATGTCAATATAATCTCAAAATAATTAATACAGAAGTTTAACCTTCGAGCTTTTCGCATAATTAATGCTTCACCGGGAACCCTAAAACTATTGTAGCGAGGAGGGAATACTATGCATCAGACGAATCAAACCAAACCGCAAAAACGCCCTTTCCCGAAACGTGAAGAACTCCCTTACGAACACTTGCCAGACCAAGATGGACGAACTGACTATGGCAAAGATAAAGAAACAACCTATCCAAAATAAGGTTTTGATCCCCTCTCAACCTATTGCCAAAGGAGGTGCTTCCTATGTCTAATAAGACGGCAGATACAACAAAAAGCGGCAAACCGGACCGGGGGAAAAACTCCCCGTTTCAAAAAAAGACACCACAAAACCGGGCCTAAAAACCCGGTTTTTGTTTTATGCCTTAATTATATTAGCTTTAACTCTTATTTTCTATCTTAGAGAGGCAATTCATTTTATAATTATTTCCCAAATCAAATTTAAATAAATTCTTCTCAGCTTAAAGGAGAGATTAAAATCTTAAGGTTTTAGGACAATAATCTTTTTGTTATAATTAAAAGGATTATACCCATTTTAAAATAGTCTTGTTTTGCTATTAGGTCAATGAGTCCTTATAAGGGAAATCAAGAATTATTAGGCGGTGTTATTTTATGAAAAAAATCGAAGCGATTATACGACCGGAAAAACTCAACGATGTTAAGTCCGCTCTGTCAAATTTAGGAGTTAACGGCATGACTGTCTCTAATGTTTCAGGGTTTGGAAATCAAAAGGGGTATACTCAAATTTATCGGGGACAAGAAATTGTTACAAAACTATTGCCTAAAATAAAACTTGAGGTTGTCGTTTCTTCCGCTAAACTTGATGAAGTCATCTCCTCTATTGTTGAGGCTGCCAAAACTGACAAATTTGGAGATGGTAAGATCTTCATTTACGAGGTAGCCGATGCGGTCAGAATCAGAACAGGTGAACATGGTGAAAAAGCTCTTTAACCTCAAATGAAAACATTATATCCCCCAGGTCTCCCCGATCGCGTGGATGCCCAAAAAGGTAATTTGCCGGCGATGAAACCATTCCAGAAGCGCCCAACCAAACATTCCGGCGCTCCTGCTATTTGTGTTGTCGCTAGGGCTAGAACAGCAAGCCTATTAGCACCTATTGTTCCCCCGGCCTACAGCTATTTGTCTCTTGCAAAGAAAACAAAATAGCAAAAACAAGGCTCCAAAATGGCGTCAATAAAGGACACCGTTTTGGAGCCTCATTGCTCCTTACAAAACGACAAAAATACTCTTTAATTATAGCTTTCTCCACTGCTACTTGTCTAGGCTTTTTCAATACCTAATATTGTATACATTATTTTAAATAGTTGGCTACTGCGGCAGCCGTATCATATTTGCTATTTCCTGAAAGCAGCACTTCATTCGGATGATTCGTTGTCGGCCCCCCCCACAACGATTAATTTCTTGGCACTCATAGCATCCTTAGGTACGGAATGATCGTCCGGCCGGATGATCAAGGCGCTATTGCCATTTTTTAACGAGACTTCTGTACCCGACCAATACTCTTCTTTGGTATAATGTTATACAGCCACTTCCAGCATATCCCTTCACCCTTCCAGATATTGACTTCCAACATAGTCACAACTTCCCCGTGCAGGAGCAACAGCTAGGGCCTTTCGCACATTGTGGTCTTTAAGTTTTGCGGCATCGGATGAGTTGTCAATGAA
>NZ_JAVHUW010000050.1 GCF_030954495.1 Candidatus Desulfosporosinus nitrosoreducens
GCCTTCGAATGGGGGCCGGACCCGGTCAGGGCAGTTCCGCGGCGGGAAATGAGGTTAAAGCGGTAACAATCCGGACAAGCAGGACATAGAATAAATTGAACAGGTTGAGTTGTTAAGTTAATGAAGCTTAATACAGAGGAAAGGAGGGATGGGCATGGCAGTGAATGTCACTCCTTTAAGCTCGGCGGTGATTGTCAAATATCAGACCGGGACCACACCTGAAGGCAGCCCGGTCTTTAAGCAAAAAACACTGAATAACGTATTGGCTGACGCCCCGGAACAGGATATCCACGATGTGGCGATGGCTTTGTTCAGTCTGATCGGAAATAACGTGACAAACGTCTACCTGAGAAGAAACTACGAGTTGATCGAGGAGTAACCTCCCGGGATAAGGACTCATGAATTTATAATAGGGAAAATTTCGCGGAAAGGAGGCGGCGCCATGGCTATTACAACGACCAAGGTCATAAAACTTGTTTTTACCACTGCGGGCGACAAAACCTTCGCGCTCAGTATAACTGATCCGAAGGAAAACCTGAGTAAGGACGACATCGTGGCCGTAATGAACACGATTATTGAAAAGAACATCTTCCTTTCGTCAAGCGGCGCGTTAACGGGAATACAGGACATTCGGATAGTTAATACAACCACGAATGACCTGTTTGATCCGCCGCAGGCTTAAGCGCAGGGATAGGAAAGCGGTGGCCGGGCGGCCGCCGCATCTTATGTCCCAAAGACAAAGCACAAAACCTGAAGCCTGACGCCGGTCAATTTAAATACTCCTTTATTGGTATTGACCTGCAAAGTTCTCATTGAGCAAAAGGAAAACATTTTTCACATTGAATACACACTTCATTTCGTTGAGAACTTTATTTGGTCAAACCCGCATTCTTTCTTTTTGGTTTTGCCCCCAATTCAGGCAAAAACAGCATTACGACTCCCTAAATTCAACTCCTTATCTGAGAAGATGACATACATTGTTTAGGGAAATACCGTAATAAATAAAGAATTAGCAGTTTAAGATCAAGTCCAAGGCTCTTAAAGTACCAATGTGAAATAAGCTTATATCACCGGAACAATTTATTTTTTTGATACAATCATAAAATGTGGACTCATTCCCATAATTTCTTCTTCATTTTCTGTACGTCGTATAATATTTAACAATCGTTCTCTACTAGTATTGTCTTCCCACTTTTCATCTAAGTAAGGTGTAAACCAAATTACACCTTCAATAGCATATTTCTTAATTGTCTGGAAACCCATTGTTTCAAGCTCCTGTTGTAAACCTAACGGGGTATTAAAGTACGCTTGGGCAATAAAATTCGGAAATTCTTTTGGCCGCACATGAATTCCGGATGATAATTCTTCATTAATCATTTTATTAAAAATATCATCGTCCAAGAAGTTATTGCTTTTTCCGTATGTTGATAACGCCCAAGTTGTAGAGCTGAATTTTGATATGCCTACTGAAAATAAAAGACCCTCTTTTTTTAAAACTCGTTTAACTTCGTTCAAGACTTGCAATCTGTCATCTATATTTTGCAGATGATATAACGGTCCCATTAGCAAAATAATATCTGCACTTTCATCTGGTCTGGGAATATTTCTTGCATCACAAACCTCGGCAATAAAACTGTTATTTTCTGTTTGATTTTTGAGAGCATATTCAACAGCTGCTGGGGCCAGCTCTAAAAGATGAACTTCGTTATTCATCTCTGCAAGCCAAGACGAATAAACTCCAATTCCACCACCAATATCATAAATTCTTTGATTACTGGTTATATATTTCTTTAATATTTCTTTTGTCCTGTACAATTCAATTTTTCCAAGCCCTCTTTCTAATCTGCCTTCTTCAGCACCAGCGTTATAGAATTCAAATACTTCGTCTATCCTCTCCATATAACTCCCCCTAATAACTTAGTTATAATTTATTTCCTATTATCCTATTAACTACACATTATCCCAAGTTCGTCCAAACTTCCAGTTGGCAGAAAGAAGATTTGCCAAAAATCAGCCGTTGAGCAAAAGAATTATGCAAGGGTAAAATCAAACGGCATGTCCCAAATTCGAATGCGCATTCGAATTTGGGACATGCCTGCCTAAAAAGACCTACCGTTGGGTCCCTTCCTCCCGACGGTTACCTACAAAAACTTCAGCTTTTTAGCCTCAAATTATGGATTTCATCTGGTACCAGTTTACTCCTAGTCTCGCCCCTTACTCCATTTCTATTTTCTACAAATTCCGATACAAACTTCACAATGCTGCGTCCACGGGTACATGTACAAAAAATATATTTCCTCTACTGCTCTTTCTTCCTATTTCAAATTCTGAAATTTGGCGAGATGCACTAACTTGGGCAGCCCAAACAGCCCTACGGGATATTATAGGCAGGACTCAACTTGCTGAAATGCTAGCAGGAAGGGAGAATATTGATGAAGAATTGAGGAAAATCATTGACCTTCGTACGGAACCTTGGGGTGTATCTGTACAGTCGGTAGAGATTCGCGACGTAATTATCCCTAAAAATCTCCAGGATGCTATGTCCCGGGAAGCTCAGGCTGAACGGGAACGTAAGGCCAGGATTGTTTTAGGAACTGCGGAAACAGAGATAGCTACCAAGTTTGCTGAAGCTGCAAAAGCTTATGAGAATAACCCTGTAGCAATGCATCTAAGGGCTATGAACATGCTTTATGAGGGGTTGAAAGAAAAAGGAGCTTTGGTGGTAGTACCCAGTACCGCAGTTGAAACAATGGGCCTGGGTACAATTACTGGACTTGCGTCAATGGCAAAATATCCGGCTGAGAAAGGCTAAACGAAAGCTCTTATTATTAGCCAAAGCAGCTTAATCCCCCTTAACCGGGGGCTTTCTTTTCATTCAAATCGGAAATTCAACTTTTACAAATACGCAAAACACCTTATAATTCCGCCAATTTTTCGGATTGGTGTAAGAGTGCGCCTCCCTTCCCCCGGAACATACGTCCAAGGAAGCATAAAACACACTGTCACTCCCTCTAGTTCAGCCCGGTTGTATGCTGCTCATACTTTTTTAAAACAATCACTGCATTGTGACCGCCAAAGCCAAACGAATTTGATAGCCCTATCTTCATATTTTTTCTACGGGCCATGTTAGGTACATAATCTAAATCGCATTGCTCATCGGATTCTTCCTGGTTAATTGTGGGAGGTATAATTCCTTCTTGCAAACTTTTTATTAAGGCAACAGCCTCTGCTCCACCAGCAGCTCCCAACATATGACCGGTCATAGACTTATTCGCCGTTACGGGAATCTTATAGGCCTGGGTTCCGAAAACCCTCTTAATGGCCATTGTCTCGGATAAATCACCTGTCAATGTGCTTGTGGCATGAGCGCTTATAACATCCACTTGTTCACTGGAAATACCTGCATCTTGCAAAGCCTTATTCATCGCCAGAAATGCCCCATAGCCTTCAGGGTGTGAAGCCACCATGTTATAGGCATCCGAACTTAGACCGTAGCCGAGGACCTCGGCATAAATTCGTGCGCCTCTGGCCTGAGCGTGTGCTAAAGACTCAAGTATTAATATCCCCGCACCCTCGGACATGACAAATCCATCCCGCTTGGCATCAAAGGGGCGGCTGGCTTTAGTTGGCTCATCATTCCTCGAAGCCAGAGCCTTTGCATTCACAAAACTGGCTATGGCCAAATCAGTGATTGCGGCCTCAGCCCCACCGGCAGCTATGACATCTGCTTCACCATACCTGATTAGCCGAAACGCTTCACCAATTGCAGTGTTTCCGATTGCACAGGCAGAAACCGGTGACATTGTCGGCCCCAGTGCACCCCATTTAATACTGATCTGTGCTGTGGCGGCATTGGCAATCATTGCGGGCACCAAGGTTGGGCTTACTCTTCCCGGTCCCTTTGCGCGCAGAATATCTACATTGTCAATTAAAGTTTTAATTCCACCTATGCCCGACCCCACATAAACGCCGAGACGTTCCAAGTTAATTTGTTTTATTTCCAGCTTTGAATCTGACCATGCCTGATCGGCCGCAGCCATGGCAAATTGACAAAATCTGTCCATATGCCGTGCTTCTTTGCGGCCAAGTATTTCTTCCGGGTTAAAACCACGCACGATACCGGCGATTTTGGTTTTCATGTTGCTGACATCAAATACATCGATTGTTGAAATTCCCGACCTGCCTGCAATTAAACCTTGCCAAAATTCTTCCACAGTGTTCCCCAACGGTGAAACAATTCCCATTCCTGTGACAACCACGCGTTCCAATCCTGATCCCCCCTACTAAATAGGCTTTTCTATATTCTTACATATTGGTTATCCTATTACAAGTTATAGATTATCATAGTATAATTAACACCATGTACACGCTTAGGGGGATTCAATATTGAATGATAAAACAAGATTGGAAGCATTGTCTGCCTTTCTAAAAGCAAGGCGCGCCAAAATTCAACCAAATTCTGTCGGATTGCTAACGGGTGCTCGGAGAAGAACACCTGGACTTAGGAGAGAAGAAGTTGCTCAATTGGCTGGAATGAGCACCACTTGGTACACCTGGTTGGAACAAGGACGGGATATCCAGGTTTCTTCATCCGTGTTGGATTCTATTGCCAAAGCTTTACAGCTTAACAGTGATGAACGCAAGTATCTCTACGACCTTGCTTTTGAATCGAATACCAAAGTTTTTGAGCCTGAGGTCACGCAGTCTAAAATTCCTTCTCCCTTAGAAAGAATTCTGGCTGAACTTAAATATTGCCCAACCTTTATCACTGACCGGCATTTTCAAATTGTCGGTTGGAATCCTTTAGCAGCCCTTGTTTTTCTGGATTTTGAACAAATACCGACCGAGCAGCGCAACATGATTCGCTTAGTATTTTCAAGAAAAGAATTAAAAAGCTTAGCTGTTAATTGGAGACATTTTGTCAAAGGATTTCTAGCTATTTTTCGAGCTTACTATGGTCAATATGTCAATGATGAGTGGTATAATCAATTTCTTCAGGAAATGTCGGAGCTTTACCCGGACTTTCCGTCTTTATGGCAAGAAAGTCATGTTAGCATGGCACCGGAAGTAATCATCGAATTCAGACATGCTAAAGCGGGAAGAATGCTCTTCAACATGACTTCTCTGCAAGTGCAAGGTGCTATGGATTTGCGCTTTAATATATACACTCCAGTGGAGGACTCATCAACTGAGGTAAAGCTGAAACAATTAATAGATAAACAGAAGTAGGTTTCAAGCGCTTTCAATCCGAATTGCAAATTCGATTTTCCCTAATTTCTTCAGCGCCTCATTTTCAGTCATCTGTTTAAGCTTGTAAAAAAATTATTGCATTTTAAATATCTGTAAGATATGTTTACGCAGAAGTTCCCTCACGTGTTGAGTACGGCTTAAGTGAGATGGGTACAAGTTTGCTGACCGTCTTAAGAGAACTGAGAAAATGGGGACTTAAAACGGCTGCGCGACAGCTTCCGGTTAAATGTTTTCATTGTAAGCAATGTGAACCTTTTAATGATTAATCCCCTATAATTGCCCGACTGGGCTGCACTCTGTCATCTGCTCCCACTTGATTCGCTCAAGTTGGGAGCTTTTTTATATAATATCATTACTATAAAAACCTTCGCTTACTATATCCGTACTTCTGATGCCAAAGCGTTTTTGCGGCGTCATCCAAATCCAAGACTTCAAGAGCGTCTAAGTCCCTGGATAAGTGCGACTAAGATTCAGATGGAGTTAAAACTCCACCTGAATCAAGTCTTCTTTATTCACCCTCAGCTAAAAAGCCATTTTCAAAGGGCTTAAGTAATCCATAAAGGGCGCGAACTGTTGGCAGCTCCAGTCCATGTTTAATGCCAAGTCTAATTGCCGCACCTTGAAAACTTTCAACCTCTAAAGGTAAACCTTTACGAAAATCTTTGTGCATAGAAGAAGTAGAGCCTTTAGGGTAATTAGAAATAGCATTTAAATTTTGTGGCACAAAATCATCGCGCAGTATGGCACCGCATTCCCTAGACAGTGACCACATTTCCTGCAGTAAGTGAGAATAAACTTCCTTTGTCGCTTCGTTCTCTGCGACCTGGTCGATAGATAGCCGGCTTGCCGTTGTGATTGCGGAAAAAGCAGTAATGAAGGCATACTTGCTCCAAATATCATCCCATATGTTACCACTACACGTGATAGTTAAGAGAGAATTTTCTAGCGCTTGTTTCACCTCAAGGCAAAATTTGCTCTGTGATGGCTGAAGGGCTCCAAAAGTAATTTCATGAATTTTATCTGTGTGGTGAATTACCCCATCGGCATCAAGAGTTGAAAATATTTTGCATAATCCACCTAAAACCTTGTCTGAACCAAATTCTTTAGCTAAAAGTTCGTAGTGTTCAATTCCATTTAATAAGGGCAATAACTTGGCGCCTAGACTAACAAGCGGCCTAATTTGAGCAAACGTCCCCTCCAGATGATAATTCTTAGTACTTAGAATGATTAGGTCGCAAGTCTTTATTTCTTGGGGATTCTGGACTATATGTGGTGTGAGTGCCAGATCTCCATGGGGACTTTTGATTACTAAACCAGAATCGGCTAACTGCTTAGCTCTATTCTCACGCACCAGAAAAGTAAGGTTATGGCCGGCTTCCGCTAATCTTCCACCAAAATAACCTCCTACTGCTCCTGCGCCTATTACAGTAATATTCATTCTGTTTTTCACTCCTAATTCTATATTCTTAGCCTTAATTTACGCGGAGATCTGAGAAAACGGCCAAAATGACTGATCAGTTACTTCACAGTCGCTTTTTCGCTATTCGCGAATGCAGATTCGGAGATCTCATTTCCGAGGCCTGGCAGTTCAGGAATACTGTGCTCACACTACTCATTACTTAAAGCGATATTGCAACTGTCGATTTTAATATTTTCTTTGAATTTTTATTTACTTTTACCTTATTATACGGATTATAAACCTGCAATAACGCACTTTTAGGTATCATCACTGATATAAAGGTAACTGAAAGAACTCACCTTCAATTTATATTTATTAATTTGACACGCAATCTATTTATGGATATTATAGGTTCACAAAGTCTATGATAGGAGACAGTATTATGAAATATTCCAAAGCAACTGATTATGCCCTGCACACAGTCTTATATTTAGCGAGAAACCCTGCGGAAAAAAATATGGGCGTTAAAGAATTAGCGGAACAGCAAAATATTTCACCAACTTATTTATCAAAGATCCTCAACAAGTTGGTCAAAGAAGGTATGATTTATTCTTCATCCGGCGTTAATGGCGGATATGCGCTTAGCCCCCATTGGGAAAACATCTCTTTCCTGGATATCATTCACGCTATTGAAGGTAAATCCTCCTTGTTCGACTGTTGCTTAAACTCGAACCCCGAATGTTCAATCAAAAAGGTCATGCTGGCGGCGGAGCAAAAGCTTGAAGAAGAATTAAGAAATAAAAAAATTGCAGATTTAGTTTAGAACCGGCAAAAAGGCGAGAGGGGTAATTACTTGTGGCGATTACGATAAAACAACCCATTCAATATAGCAAGATAGGGGTCTTATCTTTGGCCCACATGCTCAATGATTTGTACAGTAACTTTCTCCCCCAGATGCTTCCCTTTCTTATCCTTATCAATCCTAGCTTTACAGCGACTCAGGCAGCGATCCTCGTCTCTTCTTTTACCATCACTTCTTCCATAATTCAACCCTTAATCGGCTATTATCTGGATCGTCAGGGCAAACGCTGGTTTGTTTATATAGGAACCCTCTGGATGGCAATTATGCTGAGCTTAACAGGCGTTGTCCACGGCAACTATCTATTGTTGGTGACTTTAGCGGCATTAGCCGGACTTGGCACTGCCGCTTTCCATCCCCAAGCCTCCACTATGGTCAATATTTTAAGTGGAAGCTACAAAGCGGTACTGCTTTCAACCTTCATCGCCTTTGGCAATTTTGGTTTTGCTTTAGGGCCGCTGCTCTTAGTTCCACTGTTCCAGACCTACGGTTTACAAGCTACGTTAGTCACGGTAATCCCGGGCATGCTCGTCTCATTATTGCTTCTCTTTTTTGCACCGCGGATCAACTTATCTTCCGACAACTCTTCGGACCTAGCCTCAGTGGTGGCATCCGTCAAATTTGCTGCCAAAGAGCTCTCCGCTATTGTCAGTGTAATTGCCGTCCGCTCATTAGCCTATACAGGTCTGCTGACTATGCTTCCCTTATATTTTCAAGCCCGGAACTTATCTAATATTGCAGCCAGCCACTTGGTGACAATCATGCTGGCTACCGGGGCTATCGGGGGAATCACCGGCGGCTTTATCTCCGATATGTTTGGCCGTAAACGTCTAATTGTCGGTTCCCTAGTTCTGGCAACTCCTTTATTCTTTGCCTTTCTCTTGACACACGGCCTATTAAGCACTGTCTTTCTTGCTTTAGCGGGTGCGGCTTTGCTTTCCAGTTTTTCCGTTACAGTTGTAGCGGCTCAAGAGGTTATCCCGAATAACAAAGCTATGGCAGCAGGCCTAACTCTGGGCTTTGCCAACGGTATCGGCGGTTTAGCCGTCGTGCTGATTGGCCGTGTAGCCGATTTCTGGGGACTTTATGCCGCAGTATCGGTACTCTTTACCCTCCCGCTTATTGCCGGTTTGCTGGCTCTTTTTATGAAAGACCGTCCGGCGGCACGAGCACAAAGGGTAGCTTAGCTTAAGCAAAAACACGCAAGTTGTCAAGGGCATCCAGAAAGCGTTCCTTCGGGAACGGCGGCATCACCCTTCCCCTGGCAGGGCTTATCATCCGTTCCGCATATCTGTCCGACGATATGAAAAACCGACATCTTCCCAATCCGGATTTTTCTTTTCCATGTTCATTTCCTCCGATTTAGCTTGACTGTTCCGTATGGGTAGCGGAACGATAAAAGGTAGCCTCTAATTCCATTTTTAACTATAAAAAAGCGGTCATTGCTACGAGCTATAGATCCGTATGGCAATGACCCCATTTTTCTTACTTCATTTTTGCCACGGTCCCACAGTGTTATCAGATTCTCTGGAGGTAATAATTTAAGCACCCGACAATCTTAGACAAGATAATGTCTTACCTCTGTGCTATACTTAAAACTATAAAAAATATAAAGGTGCTATAAATTATGGATAATGAAAAATTTCAAGAATTAGTCTTAAACTATTTAAAGAATAACGATAAATTCCAAGAGTCCGTCTTGAATAGTTTGGAGGATAATGCCAAACATTTGGAGGATAATGCTAGACTTTTAGAAGATAATACTAGACGTTTGGAAGATAATGCTAGACGTTTAGAAGATAATACTAGACATTTAGAAAAAATTAACCTAAAGCTTAAGGAACACGACGAACGTTTTGATCGACTGGAAGCCCTGAGTAAACAACATCACGAAGAACTCGAAAAGGTCGCTGCTCAAGTAGAAAAATTGATCCTAAATGAAGACGAAATAACAGATTTCCTAATTAAAAGACGCAAGAGGATGTAGGCTATGCCTACATCCTCTATCTATAAGGAATCTAATTCGGATAACTTTCATCGCTCAGAATCACTTGAGATGTACCTCGCTGTCTCGTGTTGTCTCAATCAGCAAAGTTAATACCCTTTCTTTTTTTAGGCTTACCGCTAGAAAACAAAGGCAAAAAAGAGAGAGTATAATCCCCAAACAACCCCAGTAAACAGGGTAACGTGTTACTGGGGTAATATTTTGTTCCACATCTTTCCCCTGATATTTTGCTTCTATCATTTTATATTCCTTAAACTAGATTCTTCTCAGAATCTATTAATACTGAGAGATTCTTGGGATTTTTTCATTAGTGCCATCATTAAAAGCAAAACAGCTATAGAAAATATAAACATTGGTATGAACCCTATTGCTAGTAGAAATGGAGCGGCTAAACCTATGGTAAACCAGATAATGAATACTACTTTGTAAAAAAAGTAATATTTCCACCTATGGTGTGCCAACTCTTGAAGATCATCATTGGATTGGTCTTTTGCCAGATCAATAATTCCCAGACACAGGTGATATACGAGAAGCAAATCTAATACCGTAGTAATGATTCCGAGAGCAACCGCTCCAAGTGATAAAAAATCAAAATTTACACGCCCTACCGAGTTCTGAACTTGGTATAAGCTAAATAACGATAGAACTGCTAGAGGTATTGAGTATTTTTTAGCATTACCAAACTGAGAACTGTATAAAGATAAATTCCCCAACCCATAATACATAAATATGTATCCTATAAAATTAGGTAAAATATCCCAGACCTGAATTCTGAAGTCAAACATAAAGAGAAAACCCCAAAAAATAGAACTAAAACCGCTCACTGTCCCAACTCCTTTCTTAAGTATCAATATTGTTTAAAGCCCATCATTATTGGCTTAAAACTGTAAATCCTAACCATCCTATTATGCCAACATATGGCAGTGTTAGAATCCACGCTAATCTGTTTTTACCAGATTTAATTGCTAATGCTGATCCAATAAAAAATAGAGGAAGACCATACATAATATATCTAAACTTTGGAGTCGAACCCAAATACCAAGATATTGGTATTGCAAAAGCCGTTCCTAAAATTATTAGGCGAATCCTCTTTGTATATATTCCGATACTTACAAGAGCGATAGCCGTAATAATACCAGGCCAGCCAATAAGAACTACTGCCAATACATGAAGCAATGCCATATCCATCCCCCCTTGTTAACAATAACTACTTGAGCCACCATAGGATATAATTCCTACTGAGAACCCCCATTGTGTCTTTATTGACCAATAATTCAAACTCCGATATGCCATTTTACATAACGCTTATGAATTTGCGCCGAACCATACCACTTTCAGATAGCCAAGTGGCGCCAAATTTTAGGTTATCTGACGTAGACCCCGCCTCAAATTTTTCTTCCAGTAATTATCGGCTGATAATATCCTGTCTCTTCGGGTAGATACCAAAGCATATCGGTAAATCCAGTTTCCGATAACAAGCGACTCAGCTCACACCGCAAAATTGCCCTGTACGTAGTTAAACGGCTGCTAGTCCTCCATTCGTCCCCATATTTCTTTACAATAAAATGCTCTAAAGTATAGATGTTATTGTTATTGTTATTGTCCTTCTCCCAGTCCCATACTTGAAATACAAGCCGTTTTCCCTTGTGGTCATCATAAGCCACCGGAATTGTCGCACGAGGTTTTTCCTTCAATAATTGATCATAATCTCGTATACTTGCTAAAAACAAGCCGCCTGATTCTAACTTATCCCATATATTTCTTAATGCTTTATTCAGATCGTCGTCATTCAATAAATGCGGCAATGAGTTATCACAAGAAATTAGCACATTAAATTTTCCTGAAACTTCTTTGAGTAAACGAAAATCTGCAACACCAAACGTAAGATTCGCGCCTAATCTATAAGCTTCCTTTTTAGCCCGAGAAATAGCACTCGGGCTTAAATCCGTAGCATGAACATCATAACCCAACAGCGCTAATCCAATTGCTTGGGTTCCAATACCGCATGAACAATCTAATAGCTTTAGTTCTCGGAATGGTTGATTAAAATAATTTCTAATAAGCTTGTTTAAGATATTACTTTGGCGTCTAATTGAAGCATCCCAATCTTCAAAAATAAGGTCATAATCACCTGATAAATCATCATAAAATTTCCTTACAGAATCCATTATGCAAAACTCCCCAGAGAAAAATTTACAAAAATAAAAGGCCGATATTTGTCAGCCTCATGTTGCTAATTAATACTATTATTCCGAAGCATCAAACAGTTTGATTTTCGTCCGCAAAATAAACCTACACTTTATAATTGTTAGTTGGTACTACCTGCTTCTAATTATACCTCAAATATCCCTTTATTGAAAAGAATGCCAACTATTATTACTAAATTGGCCTTAGTTCTCCTGTCCCCATGCAAGAGTCGCTTCCGGCTGTTGACCAAACTTTGCCGGGCAGGTTAATTCCCCTTACAAAGTAAAATAAGAAGGAGCAGACAATCTGCCCCTTATCCATCTGGTGTTATAAAAGCCCATCAAGCCCACTGCTATAATCGCAATAATTGAGTCATAATATCGGAATTAAATTCTCTTGTCGTGACCTTACTCCTTATGCAGCGTGGCCTCATCGCAATTAGCTGACTCTAGAATCTTTTTCGCGTTTTCTAATTCCTCAATAGTCCCATGTAAAATCACCAGAAACTTATCAGCCTTAAGTGAACTTTCGTATTTTAGGATGCTGTCTTTGGGAATTCCCAAGCTGTATAACGCTGCCCCAAAAGCGCTTAGTCCACCCGCAAAAACAGCACCTTCGAGTGCACCAATGATCCAGGTTACTAGGGGACCGCCAACAACTAGGGGACCGATCCCGGGAACAAAAAAGAACGCTGACCCAAAAAGAAATCCCCATAATCCGCCCCAGAATGCCCCTAGCCTTCCCCAGTATTTTACACGATCACCGGTATTATAATATCCTACTACATGCTCATCCGTATGATAGTCCTTGCCAATTACAGATAATTTCTTCATGTCAAATCCTGCTTGCTGAAGTTCCTTAATAGCGCCCTCAGCCTCCTGGTGACTGTTAAAAACAGAAACAACCGAATTCCCTTTTGACATAAGCTCACAACCTTTCTTTTTTAGGCTCTCCTATATACCACATTTATTTAGCGATTAGTACTGAACATTTTGACTTATGGATGACATATTGACTTACACTGCCTAGTAAAGTTCCTGTGATCGCCCCGTATCCATGACTCCCCATAACGATCAGGTCAATGTTTTCAGATTCAGCTTCTTGGACAATAACTTCCCCAGGTTTTCTTCCTACCATTTTTTTCTGAATCAAAGTGACTCCACTTGTATCAATTCCTTCAAGTGTGTTGTCAAAAATAATTTTACTTTCCTTTTCTAAATTTTCCGGTGATATTAAATACGCAAATACACTTGATTCATATGCTATTGGCATCTCCATAACAAATAGAAGCTCAATTTCAGCATTAAAAATCCGGGCAAGCTCTAAAGCGCTTATTAATGCTTTACGGGAATACTCTGAAGCATCTGTTGCTACCAATATTTTTTTCACTTAAATCCCTCCCTTGTAAGACCTTTAACACTTTCAACGTAATAATTAATTTCATGTTGAGTATAGTAATCCCTTATCAACTTATGACGTTGCCTACGGGTATTGAAAGATTACTGGTCCTTCCAGAGACCGTGAACTGTACAATATTCTCTGACCTCAACCACATCATCCGCATTGACCAGAAAGAAGCTTTCCGGATCTTGACCTGGTACTAATTCAGCTCTAAGTACTTGATCTTTTGTCAATACTTCGATAAACCTAATATAATGCTTCTCCTCCATAGGATGAGGTGCACTGCCTACTTTAACTTTTATTCCATCCTTGACTGCCTCAATAATAGGAACATGTTTCTCTACACTAGCGTCTTTACTTCCCGCTACAAGTTTTTCCATGGGTTTACCACAGCAGACCAAAGATGTGGCGCCATTGTTAACAACTTCAACTACATTTCCGCAAATAGCACAATGATAAAGTTCCCTTAGATTTGTCATTTGATAGGCCTCCTCTTTTTCTTTTGATCTGATTATTAACGTCCAACTTAATTGCCTTCTTTAGAAGTTACCGTATTAGCCGCAGGTTTTTTCCTTCGTCACTGAATCTGATCGGAAGATTGCACAACATAATTTACGGCAGGAGTAGCAGAAGTCACATTTTGAGACACTGGTTTCGATACTGATTTTGGTAAAAAACCTATTCCTATGAGTAATAATGCCGATAAGGCAATAAAAATTATTATTTCCTTTGCGTCCTTCATGATTACCCCCTCCGCTAATTATTAAATTTCTTAGGTATTTCCTTTACCGAGTGCCGTATTTGTTCTCGTTTATCTTAAGTAAATGATAATAAAAAAAAATGCCATTCTCATGACATTTTAATAATATTTAAATAATATTCTTTATAAGTTAAATAACTGGAAACCAGGTTTTGCGTAGGATTATCCATTGATATAATATTTCATCTCCAAAGGTCAAGAGCAACTAATGAAAGAGTTTTTGCACTTCTTTATAGATTCTTAGACATTCTTCTTTTTCTCGCTTTTTAACTGCTTCCTCAAGCTCCACGACCAAGTTATAAATTGGAGTTATACATAGATTTCCAGCTGTTCCTTTTTGCTTATGAGCCAAAATTCTCAAGTTTTCCAGATCATCATTGGCAAGATAATTTTCAACTTCCTGCAATATCTGTGAGAGTTTTTGAGCATAATCTGCAAATATTTCTTCAGCATCATCTCTGGAAATACCGGTGCGCTCGATAAATCCTTCAATATAATTGGCGATAAAGTTAAAGTGTTCTGAACTGACCCTACCTCTCTCTGTATAGGATTCTATTATTTGAAACATGTCATCAAAATTAATAGGCTTGCCAATATAATCATCCATACCGGCCTGAATACACTTTTCTCTATCACCTTCCATAACATTAGCTGTCATAGCAATAATGGTAGTATGTTTACTGCTGCCCTCCATCTCTCTTATTTTTGCTGTACACTTATATCCATCCATAACCGGCATCTGACAATCCATGAGAACAACATCATAGTCTTTTTTCTCTACAGCTTGATAAGCTTCCAGGCCATTGATCACTACATCACAGGCAATGCCCCTCGTCTTAAACATTGCTATGACAATTTTACGATTTATTTCGTTGTCCTCAACTAAAAGTATTTTAGGTTTCCTCTTATCAAGACTTTCTTGAACAACATATTTGGTAACAATCGGTTCAGTATTTTCCTCGCTTTTTAAACCTAAAACGATAGCAATACAATTATGCAGGTCATCTCTTTTAATCGGCTTGATAAGATATCCCGCGAAGCCCAGCTGCTCCGCCTCTTTGGCACCCCCTCTTTGAGCTGCCGAAGTAAGCAGTATTAATTTAATATCCTTGGCAAAAGGAATGGCTTTCAAAGAAGCTGCCAGTTCAAAGCCGCTCATACCAGGCATTTGGTAATCTATAAGCGCAATATCAATTTTATCTCTAGTATTCACTTTGGAAATGATGGCAGTGATTGCTTCGCCGGGATCTTTAGCTTCAAATACTTTGCAGCCCATACCCCCTAGATAAGATACGGCAATTTTTCTATTACTGGGATTATCGTCGACGATAAGGAT
The DNA here is from genome assembly GCF_030954495.1 of Candidatus Desulfosporosinus nitrosoreducens. Classification (GTDB taxonomy): domain Bacteria; phylum Bacillota; class Desulfitobacteriia; order Desulfitobacteriales; family Desulfitobacteriaceae; genus Desulfosporosinus; species Desulfosporosinus nitrosoreducens. The sequence continues at coordinate 15,198 of NZ_JAVHUW010000050.1, forward strand.
ATTGACTCCCGCCAGCTCTTTAAAGACATAGCTATGGTCTGGGGCTCTTTTAGCAATCTGCAAACGGGCGTCAAATTTGAAAGTAGAACCTTCTCCAAGTGTGCTTTCAAATTCAATTTCCCCGCCCATGAGGGCTACTAACTCTTTAGAAATTGCCAGCCCCAGTCCCGTACCTCCATATTTTCTTGTCGTTGAGGAATCAACCTGGTTAAAAGAATGGAACAATTTTTGAAAATTTTCCTGACTAATTCCGATTCCAGTATCCTTAATCACAAAGTTAAGTAAAGCAATTTCGTCCTCTTCCTCTAGACAATCAACGGTAACAGAAATCTCACCTTTTTCGGTAAACTTCACTGCGTTACCAATCAGATTATTTAAGACCTGTCTTAAGCGTTGAGCATCACCAATAACCTCTTCCGGAACGTTGGCATTTATCATAGAATAAAGTTCTATATTTTTCTCAAAAGCTTTATGCACATGGAGAGAAACAGCATCTTCAATAGCTGTCCTGGTTTTAAAGCGAGATTCTTCCATCGCAAGCCTGCCGGCTTCGATTTTGGAAAAATCCAAGATATCATTAATAACATATAATAATACCGCTGAAGCAGATTTCGCCTCACGTATATACTCTTTTTGTTCTGCAGACGGGTTGGACATATTCAGCAACTCCAGAAAACCCATGATGCCGTTCATTGGTGTTCTAATTTCATGGGACATATTCGCCAGAAACAGACCCTTGGAAATGTTTGCCGCTTCGGCTGCTTCTTTGGCCTTGATTAATTCCACTTCACGTTTTTCTTTCTCTTTGTTTTGCTTGGAGAGCTCATTTATGGTCATTGCCAGGCGTTCTGTCATACTGTTAAATGACTCGGAAAACTCCCCCAAAAAAGCAACACGTTGGGAAAAATCTCCCGCAGAAATTGCTTTTGTTTGCCACACTAAGTGACGCAAAGATGCTTGCCAACTCTTTATGGCACCGGGAAAATATCCTTTTGACTTAATAGGATATGTCAGTTCTCCCTTACCAAGAGCTATAAAAACATTGCGAATCTCCAGTAAAGAGGCATATATTTCTCCAAAATCTTCGATGTTCACAATCTCTTCCGGAGGTACTGATGGAACTTCTTTATCTTCAATGAGGCTCTTTAAACATTTTATGAGTAGATTAATTTCTTTCAAGTTATCCATCTAAAGTGCCACCTATACTCTATTTTATCGCCTTTGCCCTAAAACGACACGTTCTATCGCCAGTACACCAACAATCTACTTCCTTGACCTGGAATGGCGCTCCCAAATAGCATTCAAGCAGTGAGGAGATAAAGCCCTCATCGTATGTGCAAATCTCAAAATCCATTTCCGGCAAACCAGAACAATCTAGGTCTTCGGAAACTGTCCAAACCAGCTCTCCATTTTCCAGATCTGTTTTTTCAACGCGCAAAATCCCTATGCCCAGTTCCAGTAAAGCCACTTGTAATTGTCGGATAAATTCATTAAAATCTTTTGTCGGAGTGAGCATATGCTTATAGAATTCCTTACCGGCCAGTTTACCGGCTTGATAAAATACTTCGTCGGTTTTTTCCGTACCTAGATATTGTTCCATAACATCCCGACAAGAAAACTGCATGAGACGATAGGCCTCTACTCTTGCCGTATTACCCAAATTAGGACGACCATCCGCGATATCGCCCATATGATTCCACGAAAAAGTATATTTTCGGCCTTGCTCCATATATATGCTCTCCTTTCGTTCTTACATACAAAAACGCTATGGCGAACCTCTGGCTTATTCGTTAAAGTGGTTTCACTCCCAGTTTATATCCCACCCCATGTATTGTTTTAATATAATATTGATCAGAAACATCCGGCTCAATCTTTTCTCGCAGACGTTTTACCAGTGAGGTTACAACTGAAGTACTTCCGTAATAGTCTATATCCCATATTTGATCAAGGAGCTGTTCTCTTGTAAAGACCTGATCCGGGCGGTTAGCCAGAAGCCAAAGCAGAGCATATTCTTTAGGTGTCAGATCAACAACCCTGCCTTTAACCTCTGTAATTCTGCTGATATTATTAATTGTCAGGCCCGGAAGCTCAACAATATTCCGCTCCTTTTCCGGCTTACCGTGTTCTTTAGCTCTGCGCAATACTGCTTTGATGCGTAACACAAGTTCCGTGCTGTCAAACGGCTTGGTTATGTAGTCATCACAGCCCAGGATTAGTCCTGAAATCTTATCCTCATTATTTTCCCTTGCAGTTAGAATGATGATAGGCAGATTACTTTCTTTCCGTATGTTGCGGCAAACTTCAAAACCATCCATCCCAGGCATCATTATATCAAGCAACAGTAGATCCGGCTTAGAAAGCCGGCACTCATTGATTACTTCAGTCCCTCTTTCCACAACTTTTACATTAAAACCCTCTCTAGTCAGCAAGATACTTAAGAATTTCCTGATACTATCATCATCTTCCGCCACTACTATTGTTTCGATGGTAAACAACCTCCTTTTCCCTGGATACCAAAAACTGCAGTAAAATAAAATTTACTCCCAATCCCCTCCGTACTTTCGACATATATTTTACCTTTCATCAATTCAACGAGTTTTTGGGAAATTGCCAGCCCCGCGCCTTCAGATTCCAACCTATGGATACTTTCATCCGGACTGAAACTCTTTACGAGTCTGACAAGCTTTTCCTCAGGCACTCCTGCACCAGTATCTGTCACTATGAATTTTAACTGCATACTAATGTCATCTTGCTCCCCAATAACAACTTGTATTGTTACTTCACCGTTGTCAGTGAAGTTTACACTATTGCTTATTAAGTTTGAAAGTACCTGTTTAAGTCTTGTTGCATCGCCAATCAGCTTTTCAGGAATACTCTTATCCAGGCTGTTTAGTCTTAGCTGAATATTTTTTTGTTGGGCCGCAAGGGTAAATATACCAACTACTTCATTAATTGTTTCACGCATGTCAAATGGAACTTGCTCTATATTGACTTTGCCCACCAGGATTTTGGAATAATCCAGAACATCATTTAACACTTTCAAGAGTAATTTTGTTGATGACTTGATGATTGTCAGATAATCCAGCTGTTCTTCTGTTAGCTCAGTCATAAGTGTTAAATCTGTCATACCGATGATTCTGGTCATATAGGTCCGAATTTCATGGCTCTTATGATCAATAAGATGGCTTTTTAGCTTATCGCTTTCCACTTCTTCCACTGCTTAATAGCCTCCTTTGTGTATTTTTGATTATGATTACATTTAGCCGGATGTCACTTACAAAGGAATTCGATTATCTTAGAGACATAAATCGACTTTATGAAAATACTGGTGATCATATCTGCATACGATTGAATTGAATTTGATATATTAATTTATTATTCTACATTTTAACCTCTGTTTCCTTCTCTGATAGATACCGAAAAAGCTATAGAAGGTCAGACCATCCAACAGACGGCCCGACCTTCTATAGCTTTATTTACCCATGACTAATTCTATATATCTTTTACCATTTATAATTTTAGCTTCTCACAGCGCTATTAACATACACCTTTAAAACCTTAAAGTCCCCCCACCGCATTTAGATCCATGTAATTTTCAACATTTTCTTCAAAGAGATTAAGAACATCCCGCCAATTAACAAAATTCCACCATGCTTCAATCCAGCTTGCCCGCTTGTCCTGATAATTGAGATTCGTTACCGGATTCCAAGCATCAAAGACTAAAAGTGGAATAACTCCCCACTGGGTAAGATCCTGATGTTTTTCCGCCTGGATAATTTCTAATTCTTTAAAACATGGACTCCAAACTAATAATGTCCAACTGGATTCCTCAATAGACGCGGCGGTATCAGTAAACGTTTTTTTGAAATTAGCAAAAGAGCCAAAATCATTAGTAATTTGCTCCGCTAATATTCCCTGTACCGGCCCACTGCCGCCAGAACATAACTCCTGCCATAAAATGCTGTGCAGTTGGGACTTTCTGCTATGTAAACCTTGGTAAGGTTTTAATTTAGCCTTGTTGTAATAATGTTCTGATAGATTATAAGGATACAGCCATTCGGGTAATCGACCTGTCATTTTGATCTCCTCCTAGTTATTAATAAATCTTAAACCAAATGTCTTCCTTAAATAGAATCTTAAATGAAAGGAATGCCATTATTATGACATTTTTCTTTTATTTAAGTGATTTCATAATGTTTATCCGATGACTAAGCCGCTCTAAGACTCCCGCTTTGGCAAGCGGTAGTCAAGAGCGGCTAAGTCCCTGGATAAGGGCGACTAAGATTCAGTTGGAATATAACTCCGCCTGAATCAAGTCTGCTTTATCCGATGACTAAGCCGCTCTAAGACTCCCGCTGCTGCAAGCGGTGAGTTAAGAGTTTCCCTCCGTCTTGAAAACGAATGAACACCCGCTTATTTTTTAGTTAATGATAACAAAAAAAAAATGCCATTTTATTATGACATTTTTCTTATAAATAAAGTTATCACCCTGCCGTTTTCTTTGCATCACATAACGTACTACAGTTCATCAATTATTTTGAACATTTCTGCAAAGTCGACAGGTTTGCTAATATAATCATCCATACCGGCTTCAAGACATTTTTCTTTGTCACCCAGCATAGCATTTGCCGTCATAGCGATAATTTTGGTATGCTTGCTGCCTTCGGCTTCTCTGATCTTCTTGGTGGCTTCATACCCATCCATAACAGGCATCTGACAATCCATAAAAACTATATCGTAGTCTTTTTTCAGTATTACTTCATAGGCTTCTTGTCCATCCATGGCAACATCACAGGTCAGGCCGCGGGATTTAAATGTTGCTAAAACGACTTTACGATTCACTTCGTTGTCTTCAACAAGTAATATTTTGGGTTTGAGTACACTCTGATTTTCATTATGAGTATATTTTGTGACAATTTGCTGGCTATTCTCCGGATCTTGTTCCAAACCTAAGACGATAGACATACAATTAAGTAACTCATCTCTTCTGACCGGTTTCGTAAGATACCCTGAAAAGCCTTGTTCTCGCGCCCTAGCAGCATCACCCATTTGGGCAACAGAGGTTAATAATATTAATCTCAAGTCCTTGGTAGCGGGAATCATATTTAAAGCTGTGGCCAAATCAAAACCATTTATTCCAGGCATATGATAATCTACCAGAACAAGCTGTATCTTGTTGTTTTCTGAATAGGCATTATTTATGATGGCAGATAGTGCTTCATCACTGGATTTGGCTTCCATCACTTTACAGCCTGCATCTTCAAGATATGATCTGACTATTTTGCGATTGTTATCATTATCGTCCACAATACAAACATTGACGTTATTTAAGCTGACATACTTATCGCAGGCAGCTTTCTTATTGAGAATTTCAAATTTTGCCGTAAAGTAAAATTTAGAGCCCTGGCCTGGCACACTATCCAGACCGATGGTTCCCTTCATGATCGTTACGAGTTCTTTAGTTATAGCAAGGCCCAGTCCTGTTCCTCCATATTTCCTCGTTGTTGAGGCATCAGCTTGGGCGAAGGGCTGGAAAATCCTTTCAGCGTCCTCTTTTTGGATACCAATCCCAGTGTCCCTAACCTCAAATCTAATCGTTGCCAAACCATTTGTTTCTTCAACTGTTTCGACAACAATCGATATTTCTCCATTTTCAGTAAACTTCAAAGCATTAGAGATAAGATTACTTAATATTTGTTTAAGTCTTGAGGGATCCCCACTCACTTCATCCGGTACGTTTGCTTTTATTTGCGTGTATAGTTCGAGATGTTTTTCATAAGCAGTTGGTATAAACAAGGATATTGCATCCTCGATAGTAGTTCTTAGGTTAAAGTTCAAGGTTTCCAAAGTGAGTTTTCCAGACTCTATTTTGGATAAATCCAAAATATCATTAATAAGGTGCAGCAATGTTTCGGAAGAAGATCTTACCTCACGAACATACTCCCGTTGCATCTGTGACAGCTGGGAATGATTTAATAATTCCAGAAACCCAAAAATGCCGTTCATAGGTGTTCTGATTTCATGGCTCATATTGGCAAGGAATTGACTTTTGGCTTGGTTTGCTGCTTCGGCGGCTCTTTTTGACGCTTGTAATTCTAAGGCTGTCCTTTGATGGTCTGAAATTTCTTCCTCAAGTGTCGCATTGGTTTCTTCTAATTCAGCATTCATTTCTTCTAATTGAGCATTCATTTCTTCCAATTCATAATTCATTCGCTTTATTGCTGCTTCAGCTTTTTCACGTTCGTCTTCCGCTTTCTTCTTTTCCGAAATGTCATTACTCATAAGAAGATAACCAATGGGATTCCCCGCAGAGTCGTCACGGCGCGTGACAACAACGCTGGCAATAAAACGCGAGTTATCTTTCCGAACGCGCTGAAGCTCACCTTCTGCTAAGCCCTGCTCATAAGCCAACTTCAACAGTTTAGCCGCCTCACCCGCTTGGAGGTCTTCGGGTGTATGGAGGATGCTTGAGTCCTGGCCGATAATCTCTTCTGCTGTATAGCCGTAATTTCGCATCGCTCCCTCGTTCCAGGAGAGTATCCGGCCCTTTAAATCTTTACCGATGATAGAATACTTTGTTGAACTTTCCAAAATATTATTAAGGTATTCCTTGGTCTCCGAGAGTTCATGCAAGGTTTCTTGTAATTCTAAGGTTGTTTCCCGATGCTCATGAATTTCTTCTTCCAGAGTAGCATTTGTCTCTTCCAGAAGCCTGTTTGTTTCCAGAAGTTGTTTATTAAGATTTTTAATATTATCTTCTGCCTGCTTTAGATGAGTGATATCACGGGCTGTTATTACTGATCCAACGATAACGCCATTCTCATCTTTTATCGGACCAAAGCTATAGCTGCCGATCCAAGTCTCCCCGGTATCTCTCCTCCGCAGTGTATATTCGGCATTGCTGATTGATTCACCCCGCAAAGCTCTCGGTACAGCCAACCCCTCTAAAGCCGCCGGCTTGCCGTCTGCTGTAAAAACATCGAGTATATCCGGGTACTTGCTCAGAGTTTTCAAGCATTCATCTTTGCTCCTGAACTTATGGAAGGTAGCGAAGGCCTCGTTGAAATTGATCAAATTGCCCTCGGCATCAGATATGAAGACGGCATCTGTCATGCTTGCCAGAGCTGATTCCAGTTTGGCTTGGCTTTCCCGCTCCTGTTTGACTTGTTCTGTGATATCTCTAATGCAAAGAATAGCTTCTTTAACCAGACCATCATTTCCTATAATAGGGCTTCCATTTATGCTGGCATAAATCTTTTTGTCAGGCCGGACAATTGTTAAAATATAATTATCAAAACTACCTTGATTGATTATCCTAAAAGCCGGCAAATCAGTCTTTGGGATCTCTTCACCATCAAGACCATAATAGTACTTGTTATTTTTTAAGGAATCCCCGGCATTTAGTTTTGATTCCGGACAATAAAAGAAATCTTCCGCAGACTGGTTCAAGAAGGTTATTTTTAATTCATGATCAACAACCTCCAAGCCATCAGACATACTTTTAATAATTGCTTCTAACCGTTCTTTTTGTTGTTTGTTTTCTGCCTCAGTTTTCCTAAGCGCTTCTTCAGCTTTTTTCTCTTCGATAATATCAATTCCCAGAACGGTAATTCCTTCCGCCGAAGGAAATGCAGCCATTCTATAATACGAATCAGTATATTGCCCGCTCACTTCGAAGCGTGTTATCGCCCTTGTGTTCATTGCCGCACGAAAGTTCTTTTCAAATAGTGTTCCTTTATATTTCGGTAAAACATCCCAAATGTTAGTTCCGATTAAATCCTTAGGTTCCTTACCGATTCTGGAAGTGAATTGATGGTTAGCAAAAACAAAGTTAAAATCAAAGTCAAGAACATAAACATCATCTCGTATACTGCTTAAAATATCATTAATTTTCTTATTTTGAAATTCAATAATCTTTACCTGCTCTTCAATTTGAGTCTTATATACAACTCTTTCTGTTACTTCCGTGCAAGTTTGAAAGATATATTTAAGCTTTTTACCTGAAAATATCGGAACTACGGAACCATCCCAATAGGTAATTCCTCTTTCATAGTGATTATATTTAAATTCATTATAGTAACTAGGCATACCGGTTTTTAGAATAGACAAAAATAACTCTTCAGAATTACTGCCTTCAAATCCAGGCCTGCTTTCCCACAAGGACAAACCTAGGCATTTTTCCATGGTATTACAGGATTGATCCATGAAATCAAGATATTTGTGATTTGCTTTCAGCAAAATTAAATCCGGTACACTGTAAACGGAACAACCCACGTTATTATCTTTGAATAATCGTTCTTCAAAAATGAGTTTATCATCGAGCCTGGAATTTTGCTTTTCCACAACAGTATAAGTATAATTTTCTGCATTCTGATCCTGTAAAACAGATATTATAACTTCCCTTACTTCTAAGGATTTTGTGAATATGTAACACTCTAAATTATTTTCCGGGTCAATTTGCGCCAACATCTTTGGTGATAATCTTAAGAGCTTGGTAAACACTTCCGAGATATCCTTATTTTCAAGTTCATCTTTTGAATATCCGGTGAGCTCAAGAAAGCCATTACCTATGTGAGTCACCCTGGAGGCGGAGGATATTATGTACGAGTTATCTTTAGAATCAATGTTACTTAGTTCAGTTAACAATTTGAATTTCCCCTCTCTCCAAAACGACTTAGTTTAATTGATTAGTCAAAGAGATTAATAAAGAAGACTTGATTCAGGTGGAATTTTAACTCCCTCTGAAGCTTAGTCGCACTTAGCCAGGGACTTAGCCGCTCTTAACTCACCGCTTGCCGAAGCGGGAGTCTTAGAGCGGCTTAGTCAGCGGATAAATGGCCAAATCTTTGGGTTTCTGTAAGTTTTTATAAATTATAGCTGTTATGTGGTTAGATCTTTTAAACTATAAGGGGATGATTTTATTTAATTTTTTATAGTAAATTATTATAACATTATTTGCTCGACATAGCACCCCAGTTAGGTGAGTGAACTCCGAGCACCCTATGGCAGGCGATATCCGAAGACGAAAGGCGTGTTTATTAAAATAAAAAGAAAATGCCATAATAATGACATTTTCTTTTTATTTTAAGACTTTTTTTATTTAAGTTTTAAACTTCAAAGCAGGTTCATCTTAATTGCTGAATAACCTCATTAACATCTGGGAGTTGATGTATATCGTAAATTTTAACCCAACAGATTTTACCGTTTTCATCAATAATCACATTTGCCCGCTCAGAAAACCCTTCCAGTTCACGAAACAAACCATATGCTTTGGCAACTGCTCCATGAGGCCAAAAATCCGAGAGTAATTTGAGATTGGCAATTTTAAGTTCCTTGGCCCAGGCATTTTTGGAAGGAACCGGATCAACACTTAACCCCAAGGGAACCGTACCAAGTTCTTCAAATCGTGCATAATTAGTTTCTAATGATTTCATCTGTTCAGCACATACACGAGTCCAGGCTAAAGGATGCCAGGAAAGCAATACTTTTTTGCCGGTATAATCACTTAAGCCAAGCATATTGCCTCGATTATCCTGCAAATTAAAAACCGGGGCAGTTGCTCCAATCATTATTGAATTTTCCATTTTTTGTGCCTCCTATTTTTTTACTTACTATCTTTTGTCCGCTAATAACAGTTTCATACATCTGAACAGAACATTTTACTTCATGGAGTTTTAATTCTACTTAAGAAATCCGCTGAGGATGACATCTTCCGCCTCGGACTCTGAGAATCCTAACGACATCAATTTAATTAATTGTTCGGATTCGATTCTGCCAATTGCGGCCTCATGTATGAGCTGCGCATCACTATGATAGGCAGAAATCTTTGGGATGGAATGAACCTGGGCATTATGCATAATAATTGCATCGCATTGAATATGACCACGCCCTTTATTCCGCCCAACCAAATCAAAATTGAATTCTTGCTTCGAATTGTCCTGTGCAACAGAGCGCGAAATAATCTGGGCCGAAGAATTCGCTCCTAATATTTCGACGCTTATGTTGGATTCTGCTTCTTGATCTTTATTTGTTAAGAGTCGTTCGGTGACCACTAGCCTAGCTTCACTCATAAGCCGAATTTCCGTATCTCTTTTCGTACGGTCAATGCCCTTGATCTGAATAAGTTCGAGTTCGATAGTAGAACCTTCTTCTGCCTCAATAAAAGTCCTAGGATTTAAAATTCTCTGCCCCTGTCCTTCACCCTGTCCATAATGCTTTTCGACATACTTTAGTTTAGCGCCTTTTCTCACAAAAAAATTGTGTATTCCGTCATGCTGTGAAGCGTTAGTCCCTGGATTATGGATTCCACAGCCGGCAACGACCAGCACGTCCGAGTATTCTCCAATTTCAAAGGTATTATAGACAACATCATTGATATTATCTGCTGTCACAATAACCGGAATATGGACACTTTCTCCGACTGTAAAGGGCTTTACGATCACATCAATTCCAGACTTATCTGCTTTAGTGACGATGTCTATATTAGCAGTTGTATTTCGCTGTACCCCTGCTCCATTTTTTCGGATATTAAAAGCTCCTTGAGGTATTTCGTGGAGATCGGCCACTTTCTCCAGCATCAGCCTATCTAATGCATTCAACATTCTGACCAACCCCTTTCTCACAATTATTTTTACACTCACAATTATTGGGATTCAAGATTCTAGCAAGAAGTAAATTCTTTTCGGATTGCTTACTGATCACGCCTCCGGCTATCAAAATTATTTCATCTGCCAGCTGCATTATTCGCTCCTGGTGGGAAATGATGACAATCGTTGTATCATATTTCTGATTAATATTCTTAAACGTTTCTGCAAGTTTCTGAAAGCTCCATAAATCAATCCCTGCTTCTGGTTCGTCAAAAACCGCCAGCTTTAGATTGCGAGCCAGCACAGTAGCAATTTCGATCCTTTTCATTTCTCCCCCAGAGAGACTGGCGTCCACATCCCGTTCGAGATAGTCTTGGGAACACAAGCCAACATTAAAGAGCAGATCACAAATATTTACTTTTTCAGGATTATGGGAGGCTGCCATATTAAGTAGTTCTTTCACTTTGATGCCTTTAAAACGAGGGGGATTCTGAAAAGCATACCCAATCCCCAGACTAGCTCTTTGGCTGATTGTCATCGCAGTAATGTCTTGCCCATTCATCAGAATTTTACCTAAGGTGGGACTATATACCCCCATAATAATTTTGGCTAGAGAAGACTTTCCACCGCCATTGGGCCCCGTGACAACGTATATTTTTTTGTTGTCAAATTTCAAATTTATGTCCTTTAGAATCTGAACTCCGTCCTTTCCTTCAAGTTCTAAAGATACATTCTGAATTTCGAACATTACCCTTCCCCCTCTGTTATTTGTGAGTTTCAGGAAATTTCTTAAATTTACATATATTCGTTCTACTCCTTTTGAGACTAATAGATAAAAACGCCATTATGATGGCATTTTTATTACATTGAAAGAGCTATATTTTTTCAGAGTTTTAATTGGAAAATGATGCCACATGGCTCATAACCTGAGGGCATTAAAATCATATCCGCTCCTCCGTAAATTTTATGAGCCAGTTTATTAGCGTATTCTAGCTTTCAGGCACCCACACCATAAAATGTGTCCCCTCAAGCCATCCCTTTCTGTGATATGGGCACCAAATTTGCAGTAACTACAAAACAGTTCTCCCCTATCAAAAAAGGCAGAGTTCATGCTGATCAAGAAAAGACTCTATTTCCATAAACATAACATCCTTATTCTAATGGCCGAATAATGCCTTAAATAGCCCATGGCCAGGTTCCATTCATACACTCCCCTATAATTGAACCTTCAGAAACTTTTTGATAATCCTTAATAACTGTAATCCTTTCATGGTCCTGATGGATACTTTCCCAAGCACCAACGATACAGTTGTTCATAATTTCAGCATTTTCTCCGACAATCGTTTTATAGAGGCGTGATCCTGTTTGAATCTTGGCAAAGGGTAATAAAATTGAATCTTTAATTTGAGCACCTTTTCCAACATAAACCCCTGGAGCAAGAATTGAATTCCTTACTTCGCCATGAACAATACAGCCTTTACTGACGAAACTATTTTCCACTTTTGCTGTAAAACCAAATGAGCTTGGTGATAGGCTATCTTCATTCGAAAATATCCTGGATTTCGAATCAAAATTATTAAGGAAATGATCCTTATGTAAGGAATCCATATTGGCATGATAATAGCTTTCGATTGTCCCCACATCCCGCCAGTAACCCTGAAACTTATAGGCGTAGACTTTTTTCCCGTGCTTTAGTTGCTGAGGGATAATGTTCTTACCAAAGTCATGCTGAGACTGAAAATTTCCTTCATCTTCAAGTAAAGCCTGTTTAAGGGTTGACCAGTTAAAAATATAGACTCCCATTGAAGCAAGATTACCTTTGGGTTGAGATGGTTTTTCTTCAAACTCTGTGACCCGTTGATCTTCATTTAGAGTTAAAATACCAAATCGGGAAGAGTCCTCTCGGGGCACCTCAACTGTTGCTATGGTTATTTCTGAATTCTTCATTTTATGAAACGCTAACATCTGGGAATAATCCATTTTGTAGATATGATCTCCGGAAAGAATAATCACATATTCGGGATCGTACAAATCAATAAACTCAAAATTCTGGTAAACGGCGTTGGCGGTTCCGCTATACCTGGTTTCTCCTTGTTCATTGGGAATAGGGGGAAGTATATTCACTCCGCCGTATGGGTTAGCTAAATTCCATGCTGAGCCCAAACCGATATAAGAAATAAGCGATAACGGTTCATATTGAATAAGAACCCCAACCGTGTTAATCTTTGAATTTGTACAGTTACTTAAGGTAAAGTCAATAATTCTATAGTTTCCGTAGAAGGAGACCGCAGGTTTAGCCCGTTTCTCAGTTAGACCACCTAGCCTGATCCCTTCCCCACCTGCTAATAGCATTGCCACACATTCTTGCTTGTACATCCTCGTACCCCCTTCTCTTATTCTTGGTTAATGCAATCTCCCTCAATCCCATAATCAGACAGATTCGCCTATTTATATAATCCGGCTTTTTGAAGTTCCGAGATTTATCCCCAACTTCCGGCCGGTTTGTTGCTGCCAATATTTTTCTATTTTGGCCCGTCTCCAGTGTGTCCTGGTTTTTGCTTGTCTTAAGTAAATGCTAATAAAAAAAAATGCCATTATTATGACATTTTTCTTATATTCGAGATATTTTTTAATATTATTTTAAATATAAGTCGCTACTCCAGCTCTTTCATAAACCTCTCGGCATCGCGCGGTTCCCAGACCCGGTCGACGAGTGGCGGCCGATCAGATAGCCAATAAAGACGTTCTTGGAACGTTTGTTTTTGCACACGGTAAAATATGCCGATTGGTATCTTTTCTCCCCATTCCTGGGCTAGCTCCATTGCCTTACTCAGATTGCCGGTATCAAACTCCTCTGTTAATTCATAAACCCGCTCCGCGTACCAACGGTAAGTGTTAACTTTATTAAAACTGACGCAGGGTTGAAGAATGTCAATCAAGGCATAACCGGGATGTTTAATAGCCTCTTTCATTAGCTTGATGAGGTGTTCCTGGTGTCCGCTGAACCCCCGCCCCACAAAAGTAGCTCCGGCTGCCAGGGCTAACATGAGCGGGTTAAGAGGTTGATCCAAATTACCTTTCGTCTGAATTCCGGTCATCTGTCCCAAAGCTGTTGTGGGTGAAGCCTGTCCCTTGGTTAAACCATAAATCTGATTATCATGGACAAAATGGGCTATGTCCACATTGCGCCGGATATTGTGAATAAAATGATTCCCACCTTCACCATAAGTATCTCCATCTCCGGAATGCACAATAACCGTTAATTGCGGATTGACGATTTTAGCCGCTACCGCCGGGGGTAAAGCACGCCCGTGCAAGCCGTTAAAAACATTGGTTCGCAGATAATGAGGGAGTTTGGCTGCCTGGCCTATGCCTGATACCAGCAAAATTTCTTCCGGCCGCTTGTTTAATTCCAACAAAGCCGTCTTGATTGCCCTCAGAATGGCAAAATTCCCGCAGCCCGGGCACCAGGCGATTTCGTCATCGGAATCAAACAGCTCTTTTATAAGCTCATCTTTAGACATTTGCCATGACCTCCTTTACTTTCGCTGAGATATACTGGCCGCTCATGGGCCTGCCGTCATAGCGCAGGATACTGTATTGACAAACCAGCAGGGCTTCTTGGCGGATTAAAGCTGCCAATTGGCCGGTGGCATTCTGCTCCACGTTTATCATGGTTTTAACTTCGGGATACAACTCCTTAAGCAGCTTCGTCGGCAATGGGTAAATATCTCCGAAGATTAAGGCCCCAATAGAGTAATCTGCTTGCAGAAGTTCGATTGCTTCACGCACCGGCCCGGCAGATGAACCCCAAGCCAAGAGCAGGATCTCAGGCTTAGTCTGTCCGATAAACCATGGTTCCCGAACCTCATTCTTAAGATTCTCCCAGCGCTGCAGCCGTGATTTCGCCATGGCTAAACGTACGTCTGCCGCTTCTGTAATATGCCCGGTCTCAGTGTGCTCATCACTATCCGCGATGACGACCTGTGATCCGCATCGACCAGGAACTAAACGAGGGGAAACCCCGTCCTCTGTCAATTTATAGCGCTGATAAGCTTCCTGTTGCTGCCAGACTTCTTTACCGGCTAAAGCACGTTCAATGGTCAAAAGGGAAAAATCAAAAGGAGGAATCGTCTGATAATAATCCCCTAAATATTGATCGCCAAGCAAAATCACCGGCATCTGGAATTTATCGGCAATATTGAAGGCCCGCACAGTTTGATAAAAAGCATCTTCCGGATCACGCAAAGCAATAATCATTCTTGGAAATTCGCCATGGGAAGCCGTTAAGACAAAACTCAGATCGCCTTGTTCGGTGCGTGTAGGAAAACCTGTCGCCGGACCCGGGCGCTGAATATCGGCTATTACGAGTGGCGTTTCCGTCATTGCTGTCAGGCCCAGTCCTTCAACCATCAAGCAAAGCCCTCCGCCGGATGTTGCAGTCATGGCACGGGCGCCGGCATAGGATGCCCCAATCGCCATATTGATAGCAGCTATTTCATCTTCGGCCTGCTCTACCACAATCCCCGCCTCTTCCATCTTGCCCGCTAAATAAGTCATAATCCCTGTTGAGGGAGTCATAGGGTAGCCTGAATAAAAACTAACCCCTGCAGCCAAAGCCCCCAGGCCAATGGCTTGGTTACCTGTTACCATAATTCTCGGCTGAGCTTCCGGAAATTCGACCTTGAAGCGGGATTGGGTCAAATTGTAACCAAATTCCAAAGCCCGCCGGTTCATCTCAAATATCTCCTCTTTAAACAGGCTGCTTAGCACCGGCCAGATCTTAGCAAGCTCGAAATCAAACAACCTCAAAATAGCACCTACGGCTACAATTCCTTCCGTTACTATGTTACCTGCCTCGGTGGCCTTGGCCTTCAACGGAAGCCAAAAAGCCTCGCCTTTACTTATCGCCCCACTGTTACTCTCGTCACTAACCAGAACACCTCGCGGAGAAAGCTGTGCGGAATGCAGCTCTACGGTTGTAGAATCAAGCGCCAGGATAACATCGATATCCTCGCGATGGGAGTATAGCGGCCGATCCGCAAAACGAAGCTGCTGGAAATTGTGTCCGCCTCTTACACGGGACATATAATCTTTGTAGGAAAATACTTCGACACCTAGTTTTTTGAGGATTTGTTCCAGCACTTTTCCGGCTGTATCAATTCCTTGGCCGGCAGCGCCACCCACTAATATGTTGAAATCCAAATTAATCACCTCGTTACTTCAATTTATTAAATAAGCCCCTTTGTTCTCTTAAGTAATGCCTAACCGTACGTTGTAAATACCTCTATTTATCTAAAATGATAATATAGAAAAATGCCATTATCATGACATTTTTCTCGCAATTTGATCTTACTTCTTAATCAGGTGCAAACACCTTTGCATATAGGTTCAAAAAAGAGCTGTTTTTATCCCGTTTCCAACCAGGAGCTTTTGTAAACACAAAAGCCTCTTCCGCCATCCCTGGCAGAAGGGGCTCCGTTTTTCGTGTATCCCGTTTACAGCAGAGGCTGAGTGCTGACTGTTATCTCAGAAACTTAACAGTCGTATCAGGTAAATATTTCCACGAGGTAGTAAATAGGTTGTTAATAAATTCCTGTTCATCGTTTAACATTTGTTCTAAGACACTTTTATCAACAATTACATACGGTCTAATAATTCCTAACGGAACGTGCAACTCCGACGCTAAAACTCCGTATTCGATATCCCGAATTTGCAGACCATCCAAATGAAATGTGTATTCACCAACAGTGCCTCCGTTTTCTGTAACCCTCATCCCAATCCTATTATTATTCCCGGCTAGGTACTTTTCTGCCAGACCAAGAATATGAGGATGTTTTTGTAATAGACTATCAACCAATCTCTTACGCATAGGAATAATCTTTTCTTTAACTAGGGTATCTACTTCATTCATCTAACCACATCCTGTCTTATAATTTCAAGCTTTGTTCTATGCAGCTATTCTTTACCTTTTTTCAACCATTCGGCGACTTCGATAGTTCTTTTTGCCTGATGGCAAACGCATTTTCATTTACGACTTGAACCTCTGCAAGTGTTCCCTTCAGCCCACTTCTCAACAATAGCGTAAAATTCCTTTGTTTCAATAGGTTTTGTTAAGTAATCATCCATTCCAGCATTGAGACATTTTTCCCTATCTCCTTCTAAGGTGTTAGCAGTCAGAGCAATAATAGGTATGCGAGTACTACTGTTACTCTCTAATTGTCTTATTGTTCCCGTTGCCTTGAAACCGTCTAATATCGGCATCTGGCAATCCATTATGATTACTTCAATTTCCCGTTTCTGATAAATATCAATAGCAACTTTTCCGTTCTCTGCCAATAAAACCTCCCATCCTTTTTTAATTGCTATTTTTTCCATCACCATTCTATTGATCTCATCATCCTCCACAATTAGCAATTTCAACGGCTTAATCAGGCTAGTATTATCTGTAGTATTATCTGTATTTTTAACTATGTTCTTCTCTGTTTTATTCACTGCCCTCAAACCCCTCCAAATTAGTTAAAAAATAGTTAGTCAGATCTAAATCTACCGTAAAAGCAACGCTTGTGCAGCCTTCCTTACATCTTCCAAGGCTGTAGGATGATCCATGATCTCTCCGGCCCGATCAACACCACTGTAAAGACAGGCTTGATCATATTTTATTT
The DNA here is from genome assembly GCF_030954495.1 of Candidatus Desulfosporosinus nitrosoreducens. Classification (GTDB taxonomy): domain Bacteria; phylum Bacillota; class Desulfitobacteriia; order Desulfitobacteriales; family Desulfitobacteriaceae; genus Desulfosporosinus; species Desulfosporosinus nitrosoreducens. Next base: position 32,449 of record NZ_JAVHUW010000050.1, read on the forward strand.
CTAACATATGAAAAAATGTTTGAATAGAACGTTCGGCACACTTGAATACATCTGGTTTTTTAGTACCGGCGGCTGATAGGAAAAGTCCTCTGCGCTCGGATTTAAATGAATTGATTAAAGGAAGATTAAGAACGTATTTACGAGCCCAAAGCACCTGCATGCGGTCAATTAAAATCTTCGTTTGAGCATTTACTCCCATCATAAAAATTGGAGCAGCTATAATAATCCTATCTGCAGAGATCAGCTTTTCCTGAAGTTTTGGCACATCGTCTTTGATTACGCATACCCCGCTAATCGAACAAGCATTACAGCCTTGACAGGGATTTATTTTTAGATCAGAAAGATAAATGAGCTCTAAAGTCTGACCCTCGCCCATTATAGTTTCTTTTGCCTCTAATAGTAACCGGGCAGTGTTGCCACTGCGCCGAGGGCTGCAAGCAATTCCAAGTACTGATAACGGCATGTAATCCCCAACTCCCTTTTTCATAATCCAAGGCGTTATAATTTGTCCCAACCATAGGAGCCAAAGGCAACTGCGAGTTTGTCTTTGTTATAAATATAATAATTTGAAAAAATGATATTATAATGACATTTTCCTATTATTTAAGTTCAATTTAAAATTGGCATTAAAATATCTTTTCCCTGATATTTTGCTTCTATCATTTTATATGCCTGTAATACCATTACTAATAAAAATATAAGTTACTTATAAATTTCCTAATATATTTTCAGGCTTTAGTTGTTTAGTTATACTTTAGCCATGAAGAAAACCAAACTATTATCTGGAGGAATTAATATGAGTGTAAAAGCATACTTAGAAATCACAATGGTGATTGACGGTGCCAATCGTCCGGCAGCAGTAAAGGTCTATACAGATTATCGGCAACCTTTCTTAGATCAAATCAAAGGAGCGCTTACTAAAGAGCTTCTTGTCCGAGACGAAGATGTCCAGGTTCTTCATGGTTTTGACAGCGTCGAAAATGCCAGGGCTTATCTTGACAGCGACATGTTTAAAAATGATGTTTTTGTTGGCTTAAAGCCGCTTTGGAGTGTTAACCCTGATGTGAAAATCTATAGTGTCGCTTAAGCAGAGAAGTTTCTGCAAGAACTAACTTTATACTGATGAACAATATTTCTGCTCTCAGGAATAATGTTAAACGGCGGTTTGAGATTTACATCAAAGCCGCCGTTTTATTATGAAATTCAAATTAAGACAGATAGATTCAGAGAGCAATCTCATGATATAGGAACTATTTCATGAGCTGTGGCTCACATGCCTTTATATTACAGCTTGTCACAGGTTCGGCACGGGGGCAATTTTTTATCCAAATTCCCACCTGTGTGCTGATTTGACCATTGGCAAATGCTTTGGAGAATTGGCAGTGCCGATTTACCTTTTTCAGTAAGAGTATATTCTACTTTAGGCGGAATTTCATTATATTGTTTACGAAAGATAATTTCATCTGCCATCATTTCTTTTAGCATCGCGGCGAGTACGGGATCGGTAATATTGCTGAGTTCCTTTTTGATTTCATTGTATCTCATGACATCTTTAGTCGATAATATGCAAATTATCCTTGATTTCCACTTTCCTCCGAAAATATCAAGACCGTACTCGAGGGGACACATGATTTCCTTTACTAATTTGGGCTCATATTTCATTATTTTTCCTCCAACTTAAGCCTATCATTTTATCACTAACTATATCAAACAAAAGTAACTATGTAAATTTAAGTAATAATATTATATGAAGGTATCTCTCACTGTCCTTGCTCCATCCTTTAACTGACCGGCAAGAGGTCTGTAACTTTCAAGGTTAGTGAAGTCATCCTATGCACATTGGACCCCAATATCGGAAACAATCTAACTGCAATTTGATGATAAAATTGAGAAAACACAGAAATGACCCGCTTAACGAGCAGCTTTTAACTGACTTTTTCCCTGCTACATCTGATATTAGAGTATCATATACGAAAACTTTCATGCTATCACCACACTGGGTCTTATTCAATTACGCTTCACCATCAGGGGTTATTTCTTCTTAACCATAGCAAGGCGCAACCGGCGCAGCGATTTAGCAATAAGAACTTTTAGAACGTATCGAAACATTGTACACGCATCGCACATAAAATAAAACGATAAATCATAAAAAGGGTGATGTTTGTGCAGTATTTGAAAATCGGCTCCCGAGGAAGCGATGTCGCGGAAGTACAGTACTTTTTGCAGCAATGGGGCTATGATCCCGGCCCAACCGATGGTATTTTCGGTCCAAGAACAGATCAAGCCGTCAGACAGTTTCAAAGTGCTCACGGTTTAGTGGTTGATGGTATTGTCGGGCCGGTTACATACCAGGCCCTCCGGTCTGATTTACCCGGTACTATGACATACACCGTCAAACCCGGAGATACCTTGTACTCAATCAGCGTCAGCTATGGGATCTCTATCGACGCGCTTATTGCCGCCAATCCAGGTGTAGACAGCAGGAACCTCCAAGTCGGACGGCGGCTGAGAATTCCGGTCAGTCGCTAGACTGGCTAATTTGGAGATAGGGACACCATTCAGTAACTCCACTCCCACGGAACACAAGTGCGAATTTCCCCGCTCCAGGTTTTTCTGTACTTGACTGCTCCCGGCAGTGGTTTACTTTCAAAACATTTATTGCCTCAAATGTAGAGCAATTTGGTCTATATGAGTATTATCAGTTCCACAACACCCACCGGCAATTTTTAAGGAAATTAATTCTCTTAGCTTAGATACGGCCCACGCTAATTCAATAGGATTAGAGCATATTAATTCAGCAGAATTATCCAATTCTTCGGGTGATAGCGCCGAAGTATTGGCTTGAATTCCATGAAACCGGCTTTTTACTAAAGGCGTTTTATTAAAATCATAGCTTAAAGCTTTGAACAAAATTGTCGGATGTATACAGTTGGTCATATAGCAAACCGGCTTTTGATTAACGCTATTATCTATCTGTAAAATTGCATCGTTTATTGTTGTGCCATCAGGCAATTTTCCATTATCTCCAAGCATAAAACTAATAATATAAGGTAACACAGTTTGTTCCATTGCTTTTGCCATGCCAATTGCTTCTGATAAAGAGGGCATAATTCCGGCAAACAGAAAATCGACCCCGGCTTTCATAAATAGGTCAGCCTGCCAAGAATGAAATTCTTGAGCTTCATCTACTTGTAATATTTCGGTTGCTTTATAGGCGTCCCCTTTACACCCCATTAATCCGCCAATGTATATTTCGTGATCAGAAGTATCTCGTAGTTGCTTTAAAAGAGAGACGTTGTCAAGAACGATTGTTTCACTAAACCCCGCTCTAAATACACGCTCTTTATTGGCACGCCGTGTTGGTGTCGTGGCGATAAAGGGGAGGTTATATTTTTGGGCTATGTCAATATATTGGTTCCATAATTCGGCAAGTGCTTCTTTTCCCCCTTTTCTGTAAATAATGTCAGCCAAAGCTACGATATCATTGAAAGGCATATTATACTCTCTCTTCAGCCTTTCGCCCAAGGCCCCCTCCATTAAAATAATTGAACTTCTTTTATAGCAAGAAACAAAACTCACTTTCTCAGCCCCTCCACCATTAAGTTGAGCAGGCAAACCCTACGAATTATCAAGCAAATATCTGGTTTGCCCTCTGAGTTAAACTCATCGTCATTCGTTATCCAGCCAGATTTCAGTATTATTTTCATCGCTTGCTCTTATTGCCCATACTTTAGAACCATCGGCCAAAATCGAAAAGTTAAGTCTCGTTGCTTTAAAATGCTCTTTGGAAAAATTCCCTTTTAAGGATACCAAAAACATAGGCTGATGGATACCATCGGTTAAATCCGGATTAATACGCGTTATTTCAGGATGACTTTCGCCATATCGTTCAGAAATCTGTTGAACTGAATTCAGCGGGGGGCCTGTGGTTGGCCCTTTATTTTTTGAACAACCCAGAGTTGTAAACAAAAAGACAATCGTAAGCAATATTAATAATCTCTTTTTTAGATACATCTAAAAACACCCCTATCCGTATAGCATCATTATACTATTTGGACAGGGGTGTTTCCGCTTTTTTCTGCAGTCTGAACAGAACGTTCAAGAAGATGTTTGGCTTTTTCCTCCAAATCACTGTGGATCAAGTACCTCTATACCCTTTTTTGCCTAAGGAAAATATTATATCATCGAAATCAGGCGGTTAAAATCAATGTTTTGGTCACTCGCAATAGCTTAAGCACTCTTTCGCGGTTGAGGTTCAGAGAAGCGATTGAAGTCAACTCATCTATAACACTTGTATGGGGATATTCCTCGATAGCAAATCCTGCCTTGCTGAAAAATTGCCGCATATCATCTTCGTCCACAAAAGTATTGTTTTCAATGTCACTGCCGGTGGCGCCGGATATATTTCTGATCCGTTGCTGCACGCAGTTCTCGTCGTCTTGGGCAATACGCTGCCAAGACTGTTTGCTGCTCACATCCGGGGTAATCCATATTCCGCCATATTCTTTAAGCAGAGCATGGATATTCGCCGCCAGAGTTTCTTTCTCCGCCCGGGTAAGGTAGGAAAGCAAACCCTCAGTGATGACAGCAATGGGCCTGCCGGACTGAAAAGGCGAGGCTGCCTGCAACAGCTCATCCCGCTCAAGGGCATTGACAACCCGGAAATAGAGGTTAGGACGTTGGCTGGGCAGCTTTGCCAATATTACCCCGGCAAGCGTCTTTATCTGCGCTAAAATCTGAGGCAAATCAGTGGCTACATAAACAACGCCGGGATTTTCCGTCAGGGCAAGGCCACGGGGTGAAAGGCCGGCGGCAAGCTCCAAAACTTGTGTGATCCGGCGCTGGGCAATAATCCGGTTGGTTGCCTTGTAGCGCGCCTCCCAGATGGGGGTGAGCTGGATTACTGACTCAGCGCTCTCGCCTGCCAGTGCTTGAAAGTCTCTCTCCGCCTGGCTCTCCTCCGCTATCTCTTTGGCATACGGGATGTCGGTATACGTTCTGATATGCGCCACATACCTGGCTGTGGGACTGATTTTTTCATTGCCTTCCTGTCTGCTCATCATTACTGCCTCCCCTTACTCCTGATGTTTGATAATAGTGTAAGGGCGAATTATACTTAAAACAATCAACAAAAACAGCAATGTGTTGCATAATGAGACAAGGAGGAACTATTGATGCCCAAACACACCGATTTACGGGTGAGATATACTCGTTCAATCTTAAGGGATGCTCTGATCGATTTGATTAACGAGAAGGGTTTCGATGCGGTCACAGTGGGGGATATTGCCGAACGGGCAATGGTCAATCGGGCCACCTTCTATAGACATTATCAGGATAAATACGCCCTGGTCGAGAGCATATTTCAGGAGACAGTCGACACGATGCTCAACGAGTTTGGTCCGCCGGCTGAGGATATAGAGACCTTCATCAAACTCGACAGCGCTTTTGAATCGGGCTGGACAAAGCTATTTGAGCACTTTGCCAGGTATGACCGCTTATACCGGGCCATGCTTGGCAGTCGGGGCAGCAACTGGTTTAAAGCACACATGATTAACTCGATAGCGGAACTTTATAAAAAACGTGAGTCGCCGCTGATCCTGCAACTCATGGCCTCCAAAAAGATGGATATACCACCCGAGGTCATCAGTTCGTGGTTTGCCGGTTGGCTTGTAAGCGTGCTGACCTGGTGGCTGGAAAACGACATGAAGTATTCTCCCCAGCAAATGGCCTCCTGGAATCGGCAGCTTATGGCTCAGGGGCTTCATTCAACACTGGGTATAAGCGATGCTTTATCCGGCAATTTGTAAAGGCTCAGTGCTTAGCAAAGTGGCTTCTTGACCTTAGCAAGGCGCAGCAGCAGGTGATTTGGTTCGCTGCCGTCTAGCTTACGTTTTTCCGATGGTATTCTACGATATCACTGGCAATTTTATGAGCAGTCTTCCCTACTTCCTGGGAATCCAGGGTTAAAAGAACTCCATCTTTAACAATTATTTTGCCGTTCACAATCGTCATTTTGGTCAGACTTGAGTTTCCCAAACATACCAGGGACACCAGAGGATCATGACATCCCGCATACTCAATGCCATTGAGATCAAAAAGAATGATGTCTGCCGCTTTTCCCGTGTCAAGCCTTCCCGTATCCTTGCGTCCCAGGACATCGGCTCCGCCGCGTGTTGCAACTTTTAAGATTTCGTAGGCATTGAGACCTTCTGTTCCATATTTGAGGTGATTCAAAAGATAGGCCCTTCTCACTTCTTCCCACATATTAGAGCCATCATTACTCGCGCTTCCATCGACTGCAATACTCAGCTTTCCCCCGGATTTAACAATGTCCGATGTTCTGCATATCCCGCTGTTCAACTTCATATTGGAAGAAGGACAATGAGCGATCCCCGAACCTTTGAGGTTAACCACTTCGTTATCATTGAAATATATGCCGTGGGCAAACCAGACATCCGGTCCCAGCCACTCCAATTCTTCCATCAATTCATACGGTCTTCTGCCAAACTTACTTAGGCAAAAAGCCTCCTCATCCATGGTTTCGGCAAGATGAGTGTGCATCATGACGCCTCTTTTTCGGGCAAGTTCTTTAGTTTCAGTCATGAGCTTTTTGGTCACTGAAAAAGGGGAACACGGTGCAAGAGCTATTCTGAGCATGGAGAAGTCACTTGCGTCATGGTATTGGGAGATCAGCCTGTCACTGTCCTCCAATATCTGGCTCTCAGTCTGGATGACAGTCATGGGAGGAAGCCCTCCCTGATCCTTGCCAAGGGACATAGAACCTCGCGTTGCATGAAATCTTATTCCAATATCCTTAGCTGCTTTAATTTGATCGTCTATCAAGGTTCCCGGCTGATTGTTGGGGAAAACATAATGGTGGTCGGATGTTAATGTGCAACCTGTTCTCAATAATTCGCTGAAACCTACCAAAGCACTGTAGTACACCGCTTCCGGGGTTAGATGCTTCCAAAATTCATAGAGTCCGATAAGCCATGGGAAAAGAGGTTTCTCCTGCACCTCCTTGATCCCTCGAAACATGGTCTGATATAAATGGTGGTGAGTATTAACAAAGCCAGGCAAAGCAACTAAGCCGGTACAATCGATCACTTCGGTTTCTTCAGATGCGGCAAGCTCTTTCCCTATCCTCTCAATCTTAGATCCTTCAATCAGAAGATCTGTTTTTTGAAATATCTCGTCTCTGTCGTTAAATGTAAAAATATGGTCGATGTTTTTTAATAATAACTTACTCATTTAAATCCTCCCTTAAGTGTTAAAAATAAAAAACAAAAAAACCACTCAAACGTATTTCAAGTGGTTAACGTACACTATTACTTCCGAAAAGTTTTAACTTCATAATATCCTAATTATAAATCAATAAAATACTTTTTTCAATATCGGTTTAAGCGCTACTTCAAATACAACATATTAGTTCAGGGAATGACTTGGACCTTTCCTTAGGTTGCCCCCTGATTTAAATTGACAAATAATGTTACAGTGCTATACTAAAAGCGTATTATCCGAAAGATGAGGTGTCTTGATGTCGGTTCCGTCTGTTATGGTGAGAGTCAACTAAATTAGAGTTGCCAAGGGATAGGATTGCGGGTAACTCCCGTTTATTTGTTGTTCCTTGGAAAGACACTACCTGACAGACTGCTTCAAACCGTGCGCTAGATGAGGCGTGGCAAGGAGTGCTTGTCACGCTGTTTTCATATCTTGAGACTTTGGCCCGCAGGAGCATTCTGCACTTTTTTGGTGTAGTCTGTCTTTGGCGGGCTATTTCATTTTGAGGAGGACTCGCCTTGAATTATATTATTCAAACACATAGATTATCTAAAGAATACAAACGCTTTGCAAAAGAAGCGGGCCTGAAAGGCAGCCTAAAAAGCCTTTTCAACCGAAAGTTTGTCAGCAAAACCGCTGTATCCGATTTTGACCTTACCGTTGAGCAGGGGGAGTTTGTCGGACTGATTGGGCCTAATGGCGCGGGCAAGACCACTCTTGTCAAGATGCTCACCGGCATCATTGCTCCCACGAGCGGGGAGATCTCTGTGCTGGGTCATTACCCGAACAAGCTGGCAAACGCCTTCAAGAAGCAATATGCCGTTGTGATGGGGCAAAAAAGTCAGCTCATTTACGATATGACCGCAGCCGATACATTCCTTCTGTTCAAAGAGATGTATGAGATACCGGAGGCGGTCTACCGGCGCAATCTTGCCTTGTTTACCGACCTGTTTGACGCCGAAGAATACCTGAATATGCAGGTGCGGACGCTTTCGCTTGGTGAACGCCTGAAGATGGAACTTGTCACCGCTCTCTTACATGATCCCAAAGTGCTATTCCTCGACGAGCCGACTATCGGGCTGGATGCCCCGGCACAAAGACAAATCCGCGCCTTTTTGCAGGAAGTAAACAGCCGCAAGGGGACAACGATTTTGCTGACCTCTCACTATATGGAGGATGTTCGCAGCCTTTGTCCGCGCAGTATCGTCGTCAACAACGGCTGTAAGATTTATGACGGTGAAACAGCTGCCCTCTTTGCCTCCTATCAGACCCAGAAAAAAGTAACCATCCAGTTTGAGAGTGCAAGCGAGTTTGTTGCTCCGCCGCATTGCACCATCCTTGAGAAGAACTCTCATAAAGCTTTGTTTATGATACCTAAAGAGAAAACCGGAACAATTCTTGAGCGGATCATGAAGGAGTATCGGCTCAAGGATATTTCCGTTGAGGAAGAAGATATTGGTCTGGTGGTCGAAAAAATCTATCAAAACGGCAATGGGGTGCAATCATGAGAAAATACTTTGAAGTCTTCCGTCTGAGCTTTAAAATGCAGATTGTCTGGCGCTTCGATGTCGCCATGACAATGTTCGCCACGATCAGCCGCATCGTGGCAGCTTGGATTTTGTGGAACGCGATCTTCAGCGGCAAAGCACTCGTGAGCGGGTTTACCTTTCAGGCTATGCTATCCTATTACCTCGTCAGCTCTTTCCTGACCTCGCTTGACCTGTCCGGCCAAATCAGCGGAGAAGTTTCTTATTTGATCAGGGATGGCGGTTTTACCAAGTATATGGTAACGCCCCTGAATCCCTTGGGATTTTTCAGTTTTAGGACGGCGGGCGAAGCGGCTTTTCAGCTTGGATTCAGTTGCCTTGCCGCAGTCATTTGCGCGCTGCTGTTGCCTATAAACATCATATTGACCAGCGATATCAAGCAGATTTTCCTGGCCATTGTTATGATCCTGCTGGGGCTTCTGTGTATGATGTGCTTTCACCACCTACTGGGGATGCTCGCCTTCAAATTTCTTAGCGTCAGCACTTTTCTCCATGCCGCAAACAACCTGACTGCCTTTCTGACAGGGGCCCTTATTCCCTTGGCCCTCTTGCCTGAGTGGAGTATAACGGCCATGCGCATGTTCCCATTTTATTATGTGACCTATCTGCCGGCTATGCTATTAACCGGGCAAAGTGGCGAAGAAGCTTTGACCGGGGTTATTACGCTTGCTTGCTGGACAGGTGGACTGCTTGCGCTCAACCACTTTATTTATCACAAACTCAGAGTTCAGTATGACGGGGTGGGCATATGAGAAAAAATCTGCGTTTTATCTGGCTGCTTCTGAACTACAAATTCAGCCGTATGATGATGTACCGGGCCGATTTCTTTGCCGCTTTCATCAATGACGGTATCCTGTTTATCGTTCAGCTGCTGGCCTTTGAGACAATTTATTCTCAGGTGGATACTATCGGCGGCTGGAACCGTGGGCAAATGATTATTTTCGTCGGTACATTCTCAATTATCAACGCCTTGAACATGCTGATCTACTTTTTTGGCGTGGTCGATATTCCCGAAAAAATCAAGCGGGGCGACCTCGACCAATATCTCACGAAGCCCGTCAACCCGCTATTGCGTCTCACCTTTGAAAAAATAAACGTCGGCTCTGTACCACTGGTTGTGATGAGCGTTTTGATTGTTTGCTATGGTGTCTCAGTTACCGGCCTTAAGGTTTCTTTTACCGTTGGGCTTGGCTATGCCGCCTTGGTTCTTTTGATGACACTGCTTTGGTACGACCTGGAATTGATATTGCGTTCCGTCCCTTTCCTGGTGATTTCCGCGCAGGGCATCATGAAGATGGAAGGTCAGCTTCTGGAACTAAATTTCAAGGTCCCGGGCGTGTTGTACAAAGGGATATTCAAAATCCTGTTTTACTTTTTGCTCCCCTATGGCATCATGTCAACGATCCCAAGCCAATTTCTAACCCAAAGCATCACCTTACCCGGCGTTTTGCTCGCGGTCTTAACGGTGGCAGCCTTTACCGCATTGGCGCTGTGGTTTTGGCAGTTCGGGCTAAAGCATTACCAGAGCGCAAGCAGTTAAGCGCTTATGCAGCTTAGACCCTGCTCTGAAAAAAGCGTTGGCAGGAAGACTTATAGCTTCCCAACCAACGCTTTTCTCGATTATCCAAAAAACGTGGGTACTCAAGCATAGTCAATTCAAGGAGATGCTTGAACTCAAGTTCCAGAAATCAGCCCTAATGTGGCTGAGGAATTCCATACCCCGACAGGCACTAGAAAATTAAACCGGTAATACCTTAGATATTGTAATTTGCAACGAGACGTACTATAATTTATTTTACAAGTTACGTATTTCAATAAATGTAACTGGTAACTCTCATTATACAGTCTGTGTCCAAGGAGGAACTATCTGGATATAATCTTTCTTTCAATTAAATACCTTGAGTTTAAATACCTTAAGTTTTTGGGAAAGGCAGGGTCTTAAATGAGTAAAGTTATAGCTTTCCTTGGTAGCCCGAGAAAAAACGGGGTTACCTCCAAACTAATTGAGGAAGTCATTAAAGGAGCTCAGGCCAAAGGCGCTGAAGTGAAAATCTATGACCTTAATGATGACAGAGTCAGGGGATGCCAAGGCTGTTTTTATTGCAGAAGTCATGAGGGCTGCGCTACGAAAGATTACCTACAGCCGATGTATGAAGACATAAAGAAAGCCGACGGAATAATCTTCGGCTCACCCATCTATAACCAGAACATCTCAGGACAAGCAACGCTGTGGATTAACAGAATGTATCCGATGGTAGCAGGGACACGCTTTCCATTCCAGGCCCGTTATCCGGGAAAAAAAGCAGTTACGGTCTTCTCGCAAGGAAATGAGGACAAAGATGCGTATCGATCCACCATCCAATCTCTTAATGGCGCCTTCTCCCACTATGGTTGGGAGCTTGTTGACAGCCTTCTTTGTTCGGGCACAAGGTCACCTGGCTTTGAACCGTCGGATGAATTATTAAAACAGGCCTTTGCTGCCGGAGAGTCCTTGACAAAATAAATACGAACCATGGACTCAAAACGAATAATAAATAAAACTGTGCGTCAGCCCGCATTGGGCGGCTGGAAAGTCTCAATTTAGCAATCACTTTTCGTCTTACCATGAGAAGGAGGATATTATCATGCGCGTTTTCGTAACAGGCGCGACAGGATTCATAGGTTCCGCCGTTGTCCGCGAACTCATCGGGGCCGGGCATCAAGTTGTCGGCCTTGCCCGTTCGGACAAATCTGCCGCCGCCCTAAAGGTTGCAGGGGCTGAGGTGCACCGCGGCTCCCTCGACGACCTGGACAGCCTTCGCCGCGGTGCCGCTGCGGCGGACGGCGTCATTCATCTAGCGTTTAAACACGACATCATGTTCTCAGACTACTCCGGAGCGGTCACAGCCGATCTGCGCGCTGTCGAGGCCATGGGGGCAGTGCTGGAGGGGAGCGGCAAACCCTTCGTCATCACCTCGGGGACATTGATGCTCACCTTCGTGCTCCCGCCAGGACAACTCGGGACGGAGAAAGACAGGGTCAACGCCTCGGTGCCCCGGGGCGCAGCGGAGAACGCGGCTATCGCGCTGGCTGAGCGCGGGGTGCGCTCAGCGGTCGTCCGTCTGGCACCTACCGTACATGGCGAAACCAAAGCCGGTTTCGTTTCAGTGTTGATCACTATTGCTCGTGACAAAGGCGTCTCGGCCTACAGCGGTGACGGGGCCAACCGCTGGCCGGCCGTACATTACCTCGATGCGGCGCGCTTGTTTCGCTTGGCTTTGGAAGGCGCTCCAGCGGGATCTCTGCTGCACGGGGTCGGTGATGAGGGTGTGCCGGTCCGTGACATCGCCCACGTTATCGGACGCCACCTGAACCTGCCGGTGCTCAGCATTTCCGCTGAAAAAACGGACACCCACTTCGGCTTTCTTGGTTCCTTTGCGTCAACCGACAACCCAACGTCGAGTGCGCTGACTCAAGAACGCTTGGGCTGGCAGCCGGTGCATTCGTCATTGATCTCGGATCTCGAAGAAGGTCATTATTTCCGGGACTGAACACCGGCGTATTAGGCTCCTCTCACCCGGACTGTGTATAGGCACTTTTTTAAAATATGGCCGCCAATAAGGCGGCCATATTTTTATCTTCAGGATTCATTTGTTGGAATTTTTAAGCCCGCTTAGCAGAAGATTGACAACGGAATCTATGTTTTTCTTTCTGTCGGGATCTGCGAAGGAGTCTGGGTGGATAAATACACTGGTTGCCAGATATACTGATTTGGCCACTTGAGGGGAAGATTCCGTAAAAAAAATACCTTCTGCAATCCCTTGCCGTATAACCTTTTCAATTTTATTAATCCCATCTTCTTTGACCTTTTCTATTACTTCCATTGAGCTGTGGGCTAGTTTGATGTAATGGGCAAACATTTCCGGGTCGTTGATCGCGCTGAGACGCTTAGCTTCCGCAAAATTCTCAAGTAAATGGTAAAGCTTAACATCCGCCGGCATATCTTCATTTAAGATGTGATTATAGGGAGCATGCAAACGTGCGAGCCAGCGTTCTGTAACGGCATTCCAGAGGGCTGTTTTTCCATTGTAATATCTATAAATGGCAGCGTGGCTGACTTTTAATGATTTGGCCACGTCAGAGATATTCGCTTTGTCTGGTCCGAAACGGCGAATGACCTCTTCTGTAGCATCGAGAATTATTTCTTTATCTAAGGAGATCTTATCCAAAACTTATCACCGTTTCCTCAATAATATTCCAATCATATCATGTTTAGTTTTATGTTTCAAATTACAACGCTTGTAACAAGCCGGTTTAGTCACTCATCGGCTAACTCCAAGAGTCAGTTTTCCCAACATAGAATTTGATATTTTGATAGCATCTTCTTTATAATGCATAAGGAGAGCAAAAAAAGAACCGACTCATTGCGGTTGAGTTCAGTAAAAACCATCAGGAAAGATCACGGAAACCACTGCGCGCCGGCGGTTTAGTGTTATTTATAAAATCGACAGCTCAGGTCAAATTATGACTTCCGGTTTTGTTTATAATGATTGGAAAAATCATGGAACCTTAACTCTACAGGGAGGAAAGCACGATGACATTACAACAACTTAAATATTTTATCGAAACCGTGAACTGCGGCTCCATCAACAAAGCCGCCGAACGCCTGTTTATTGCCCAACCGAGCCTTTCAAACGCCCTTCGCGACTTGGAAGCGGAAATTGGCCTTGAACTTTTCACCCGAACTCCGAGAGGCATATCGCTAACTTCTGACGGTGCGGAGTTTTTGGGTTACGCTCGTCAAGTCGTTGAACAGGCTAGCTTTTTAGAACAACGCTGGCTGAACAAGAAACCATCGCGACGGTTATGTTCTATATCGACCCAGCACTATGCTTTCGCTGTGAACGCTTTTGTAAATATGGTAAAGAAAACAGATGCGGAAGAATACGAGTATACTTTTCGCGAAGCAAAGACTTTTGAGATTGTCGAAGATGTTAAAAATCTACGCAGCGAACTCGGCATACTTTATATGAACAATTTTAACCGCCAGGTGATAGAAAAACTGCTCCACAAAAACAATCTGACCTTCCATCCGCTGTTTACCGCCAAACCGCACGTTTTCATAAGCACCGCAAATCCCCTCGCTAAGAAAAACCACGTTACCCTTGAAGACTTAGCTGATTACCCACGTTTGTCGTTTGAACAGGGCGATTACAACTCCTTCTATTTTTCGGAAGAAATACTCAGCACGGAATACGCCAAAAAAGACATTCGCGTCGGCGACAGGGCAACTATCTTCAATCTTATGATAGGGCTTAACGGCTATACAATTTCTACGGGAATTGTGAGCGCGGATTTAAACGGCGACAATATCACTGCCGTACCGCTCCGTGTTGACGATGCAATCGAAGTTGGCTGGATTTCGCACAAAGATATTCAGCTGACATGGCAAGCGGCAATGTACCTGGAAGAGTTAAAAGCTGTTGTTGCCGAATATGGCGTTGACCTTGAAAATAAGTTATAGTCGTTGGCTATAGCTCCGCATATATTTTTAGCGTTACCCATAAGCCCTCCTTGCATAGTACAATCGATTTACACTAAAGCCACATCTAATCAAGGAGGGATTTCCGATGAGCAAAAAGTTCCAAACAGTAGGCAGTCTGTTACGCCCGGCAGCTTTATTAAAATACAAGGGGCAAATCGAACACCGCGATGACATCATCTACCCGTTCTACCAAGACTTTGAGGGCTATGAGCAGTGCGAAGCTGAGGCAACAAAAGCTGTTGTCGCGAAACAAATCGAACACGGGTTGACGGTTATTACCGACGGCGAGTATTCCAAGTCTATATGGCATTTGGACTTCGTATGGGGACTCGGCGGCGTCAGCCGCTACATCGCTGAACACGGCTACTTCTTCCGTGACAAGGACGGAACCACGAAATACGAAACGCGCAAAGACATTGGTTTGCGAATCACCGCCGAACTCAGCGGCAAAAGCCATCACTTTATTAAGGCCTTTAAAAGACTGAAGCCCATCTCGGGCGACCGCGAAACGAAATTGTGCGTTCCGTCGCCATCACATATCTTTGGTGAACTATCTTGGTCAGATAACATCGGCGGCAAAGACTCGGTTTACAAAAGTCCACAGGAATTAAAAGCGGGTCTGGTTAAGGCGTACAAGGAGTTTGTTGAGGAATACGCCGCCACCGGAGGAAAAATACTGCAATTTGATGATTGTCTGTGGGAGATTTTTGCGGATGATAACCCAAATTCCCCGTACACAGGCGAGAATATCAATCAGGAAGAAGTCAAAGCTCTTGCCGTCGAGTTTATCGACATCAACAACACATTGATTGACTTCGGGCATAGTCTTGGTCTGAAAATGTGGACGCACAACTGCCGCGGCAACTATGATTCGCGCAATATGGGCGGCGGCTCGTACGTTAAGATTGCGCACCTGTTTTTGAAACAATTAAAATACGACCGCTTTTTCCTTGAATGGGACGACGAACGGGCGGGATCGCTTGATGCACTTAGCGTTTTTAAGGACAAACCGAACACCGAGATTGTATTGGGTTTGTTGTCATCAAAAACAAGCACGCTCGACGATGAAACCCGTGTTATCAGGCTACTTGACGAAGCGTCAAAGATTATCGACAAGAACAGACTACTTCTCTCTCACCAGTGTGGTTTCGCGTCCTGCGACGGCGGCAATGAACTGACGGAGGAAGAGCAATGGGCAAAAATAGATCAAGGACAGAGGATTGCTCAGCAGTACTGGGGGGTATAATAGTTGGGGGGTTGATGATTATGAATACATAATCATCGGTTACCGTGAATCGGGACGAAAGGTGAACTTAAGTTCTGGAGTAAGCGGGAATGTACAATTTTTATTGTGCAACTTGGTTAGTCGCAGAACTCATTCATACGCCAACTGCGGACTATTAAAAGCCCGCAGTTTTATTTTAGAGCATAAACAAGAAACGTAATTTACCAATGTCATTAAGTTAAGCTGCAATCTAGTCGGATTGCAGCTTAACACTTTTTGCTGTGACACCAGCTTCGGGTTATGCTCATAATGAGACGTTAAAAACATTTACTTATGGCACATTATATGGATATAATGTGAACAAATACAATTTATACTTTATCCATTTCAATTTCTCTCAATATGTCCGAAAAATTCGTTTTATACATCTCATTAAAAGATTTTCCACGTGCATCAGAAATGTATTTCAGAAATGGGCTTATATCTTGGTCAATAATTTTTCTTATCTCACGCAGGGTTTGTAACAATTCAATTTTAGCACTTTCACTTTCAATCAATTTAATACGATCATATATCTTCTTATATTCAGTTTCCCAGTACAGAATATAATCAGTTCTATTCATTGGGTCATACACTTTTGCAATATTACTTTCAATCAACTTTTTCTTGTAAAACTCCTCATCACCAGGAGAAAGCACTATAAAAATAATTTTATTTTTGAAGTCTTTATTGTTTAATAATTCACCGACTTCATACATACATGCAGTTGATTTCAAATATTTGTCACTGATCAACATTACAACATGATCATGTTGATTTAAACTTCCCATAAATTCTTTAAAACTACCTTTATAGCCAACATCACGGGTAAACCTTGACACTTTTATGTTTTCATATTTACTCATAAATTCATCAATAATATCAGCCAAATCATTATCAAAACTACAATATGATAGGAAAACTTTATAATTCGTTTTTCTATTTAATACCTTTTCATTTTCCCAACGTATATCAATATGTAGCTGGTTTGTTACACTATAATAGCAATTTTTATAATTATCATCCAAAAGTATATCTGCTTGTTTTAATTCATTTTCATTAAGAAAATCAGTATATTTTCTTGTATCATAGCAAAGCAACTTTGCAACGTCAGTAATTATTGAGTTAGAACGATTATTTGTTTTTTGCTCTACAGCAAGAAATTGCTTAATGTGTTTTTGAGTCTTCCTAATTTCGTAAAGTTCTGGGATATTGGGTTGGAAAGACATAGTTGATAGATGCATTACATCGTAAATTTCCTTTGCCGTTGCATAAGCATTAGCCTTATAATATTTCATTATTGTTTGCGAAAAAACATGTTGATGTGCCTGTGTTGTAATACCTATAATACTGACTTCAATGGCTTCGTCTAATACTCCTAAATCAAGTAGCAGCGATTTAATCTTAATAGCAAGAGGTAAAATACACGCTGACCCAAATCCACCATATAATGACGAAACAATCACAATGGAAATCTTATCATTTTGAGTAATTATTTTGTTAAATGTATTTCTTAAGTATTCTTTTCTAATGAAATATTCAAACTGTAATCTTCCAATTGCACGAATAGAGCTTGCGCCATAATTAATGCCATCCCTAATTAAACTATATGTTTGAGTATCAAAATATGTTTTCATATCATCAAAATCAAATGGATTTATTGTACGCAAATTAAGCGACAAATCAAATGTAAAAACATTATTAAAAGATGCGTTAGACTCTTCAAAAAAGGCTGCATATTCTTTTATCATTGTATCGTTATTAAGTAAGAAATAATAGTCGTTACAAATAAAATTTGACAGAACATTATTTTTAATAACTTCACATCCTATACCTCCAAGCCCAATAAAAAGTCTTTTCAACATTAACGCCCCTTTCGTTCTTGTTTTCACTTCACACCCCAAGTTTGGAAACCGTATGTTTTTTCATCTTGACACATATTATAGTAATAACAGATGGCTACTCTTTAGTTTTTCAGTTTCCCATTATATAAATAATGAATAATTCAAATTCCCGTTTATCGTTCTCAATAATTATAGCAGATTACACTATACAAGTAATAATTCCCATGATTTTTCACCCTAACATGCTGAAAAAAGGTACCCCGCCCTTTCTTTAAAAAATGGGCAGGGTACCTTTTTCACTGGCGGATTTTGGTTTAACTTAATGACATTGCGTAATCCTACTCCATTCTTTTTGCCCTGCTTCAAGCAATAAAAAATGCACATAACACAAGCACCTTGTTTTTCTTCGCATTGACAACATGGTAATTAACGCCGGATCCATCCAGAATTGACTTTTCCGTCCGGCAGTTTGGACAGATCTTGGTTGTAAAGAGATAAGTAATGTTCTCTGTGGCGGCAATTTCATCCAGCACCGAATGCACCGTTTCAGTAAATTGCGCGCTTTGCCTCAGCAGATGCCTGGCTGGAACTGAGGTTTCTTTCCAGGCACACCGCCGGGTCCCTCCCAAATGAGCTGCTTGAAGCTCCAGCCTACTCAGTAGCCGGGCATTAAAAGATCATGCGGATGGATATTTACTTATAAGCTTTTATATAAACAAACTTTTCATTGTTCCTATGCATCCAATAATCATCCTTTATGAGCGCATTAACAAATTCCTTACCGCCTGATTCCACCTCAACCACCTTTATTTCAAGCTCTTTTTCCACATCACTTACCGTAATATCATCCAGAAATATCTGTTCTCCCATCCTCAGCATATTAGACGGTATCAGCAATACATCACCAAGATATTCACCATTATCCTTTTTTCCCCGTAACTGTTTTATCAGATCCTGCCCTGTAATAAGCCCTGATACTGTTATTGTCTCTCCGAAAAAATCATTTCGGATGCAGCAGACATTTATTGTTATTCCCGGAAAAAGCTCCATAATCCGAGCCGCAAAGCCTTTTATAGTTAGGTAAGTGAGCTTCCCCGTAGCCATGGTGAGGGTTCTGGAAATGTTATTTTTAACTTTCTTGCGCTTTATGTTTTTCTTAACCCGCTCCAGCGCCGCATTAAACTCATCTATGAGATTTCTCATCATGCCAACACCATTTTCGAGCTGGATATAGCCGTCATATCGTTCTTCTTCCGGAAAATCTCTTTCCGCAGTAATATACCATTCGTCACTGGCATGAATAAAATGAAGACCATATTTGTCGTAAAACTCATTCTGCCTGCTTTCGATCATATCGATAATCTCTCCGGCCTCCTGCTTGTTAAACAATGCAAGCGGATACAAACCCTCACGGTACTTTGTAATTCCGGCCGGAACCACAGAAATACTGCGCATAAAAGGAAGATATTTTGACAGATCTTCGATTGTTCGTTCCAGCTCACTGCCATCGTTAACATTTTTACATAATACAATCTGTCCGTTCATTTCAATGTGGCCTGCATACAGTGCATCCAGATACTTCAGCTTATTACCGGCGAATCTGTTATGAAGCATTTTAGAGCGGAGTTCGGGATTTGTAGTCTGTATCGATATATTAATCGGAGCAAGATGAAACCGGATAATCCTGTCGATATCCTTTTGCTGCATATTGGTCAAGGTTATATAATTTCCCTGCAAAAAGGACAGTCTTGAATCATCATCTTTGAAATAAAGCGTTTCCCTCATACCGGGCGGCATCTGGTCAATAAAACAAAATATACATTTATTGCTGCAGGAACGATAATTACTCATCAGGCTGTTGTCGAACTCGATTCCTAAATCGTCATCATAATCTTTTTCAATCTCAAGCAGCCATTCTTCGCCATCCGGCTTTTTGATTAATACTTCAATATATTCATCCTTGATTAAATACCTGAAATCAAATACATCTTCTATCTCCTCATTGTTAATTGTCAGCAGAAGATCTCCCGCTTCAATTTCCATTTCTTCAGCGATAGAATCCGGATATACTTCTTTAATCAAATGACCTTGCTTCTTCGTTTTATTCAAGTTAATATTCCTTCCAAAAGCATATTTCCAAACCTTAAGCTTTTACTTAGTCCCTAGTTTTTGGGATACCTCTGTCGCCCGAAGCTGTCTTTTCTCCAGATAGAAGATTTCCCAAATTCAACTTTTGCGATATCCGGTATTTATTTCTGCTTGCATTGGCAACACCCTTCAGAACTCCGGCAGATGAAGCCGACACTTGACATTTTTTACTGGCTTTAATATCTTAAATAAATACATTTATAGACGCTAGCCATACTTTAAGTGATTGTTAATCAAAAGAATGGCTTATTTTAGTATTAGTCAAATAGTTTTGGTTATAATGTTTCAATCATATCATGTTTAGTTTTATGTTTCAAATTACAACGATTGTAACAGACTTGTTTAGTCTGACTCATCGCCTAAACCGGAATTAGAGTTGCTTTTAAGTCTTGGTAAAAGTTAGCTTTCGCTGCTTCATAGTAGGGATTGGCCCAAAGTAATGCCAAACCAAGAGTTAATACTCCTAATAAAAACCAACCTAAAAAACTAAGTTGAAGTACAAATAGTTCAAATTTATGCCCAACCATCATATATTTACTTTGTTTTAATGCTTCCAAGGCGCTTAACTGGGAGTTATCCATCATTATGTAGTAGGCCATAGAATAGCGGTAAGCGGCTATTATGCCTGGGATAACCAGAAGTAAACTCCATAAAGTTGTGAAAACCGTAATCAGGAGATTCAGGATAAAAGATTTTAGGAACGCTTTAAAGCCCTCACCCAGATCTTCAATGCCGGGGCCTTCATTCCTGATCAACTTAAGAAAGAAACCCGATACTCCAAGGGTTAAGGGACCCATCAAAAGAAAACTGAGCAAATCGCCCCAATCCCCCTGCCCAATCAAAATAAACTTAATAAAATGATCAACGCTGCTAAAAGGGTTTACCGGAGGTATATTTGCTACGTTCCCATTGAGATAAATATCTCGGGCCAAATGAATCGGTCCTTCCCCTTTGATGGCCATTGTCAGTAACCAGGTAAGAAAACATACAATAATTGCCTGAGGCCAATAACCACTTAATTGCTCCTTTGCCCTGCGTTTTAAATCATAGCTTTCCTGAGGCATCTTTCACCCTCCTTTATAATTCCCCGTAAAATTAGTGCTGAAGAAATCTTTGTGGATCATGTAATTAAGATAAATCAGCTGACTTCAAGTAATTAAGTGAACAACTATTGCCGCTAATAAGAAAGGCATCCCCAATAGAAATAATTTGTTTGACACACCCATACGTGCCTGAAATTCTTCTGAATCGGTATAATTTGCTCTAACCCTATTACCACTCACGTATGCTCCGGTCATGAAACCTGAAATTATAACTGGGATAAGTCCTATAACAAACAGTATGTTCATGATCAGATTAGATTCGTGCCAAAGAAACGAAAGTATTATGCCGAAGATTCCCAAGATTAGACCGGGCACAAGTAACAGCATAGACCCCTCTCCCCTCCGGAATATACTACTATTTATTCTCTTATTAGGGGCCATATCCCTTTATTTATCTTAAGCACAAATATACATAAGCAAACCGTAATCACTTTAGGCCTGATTACGGTTTTTCTTTTATCAGTATAGTACGACGCATTGCGGGGAAATATTATCGCCAATAAAGAAGACTTGATTCAGGTGGAGTTTTAACTCCATCTGAATCTTAGTCGCACTTATCCAGGGACTTAGCCGCTCTTAACTCACCGCTTGCTGAAGCGGGAGTCTTAGAGCAGATTAGTCAGCGGATAAATAGTTTAAGTTCTGAAATTATGTCTTATCATCTGTTCTGCCTATATTTGAAAGTAAACATTCATGTTAAAATAATACTAAATTTGATCTTATGGAGGCATTATGACTAGAAACACCATCCCTTATGAGATTATGGATACGATTCTTTCCGAATTAAAGATTGGTTTAACTCTTGTAGATAATACTGGCAACATTATTTACTTCAATCAATTAGCAGCTGAATTACTGGGATGGGACTATAACTCTCCTGACAACAACATTCTATCCTGTCATAAAAAGGAAAACAAAGATAAGCTCCTGACAAAACTGAATCAATTCACGAATAAAGAGTGGCATAACGTCATTAGAATTCAAGACAAGTTTATTGAAAATGTCATTGCTCCGGTGAATATACAAGACAAATTAACCGGAGCAATGATTATTACCAAGAATGTCACGGAAAGAGAACAAAGCTTAGAAAGACTAAAGAACATTGCCGAAATAGATTCCCTTACGGGCTTATACAACCGTAATCTTTTCAATGAAATTATTCACAGTTATATTGCCGAGTCCAAACCTTATGGCATTGTTTTCCTTGACATAAGCGGCTTAAAATATATTAATGATCATTTCGGACATGAAGAAGGCGATCGGATCATTATTAGGGCTGCGACAATTATCCAAAATAGTGTCAGGAATACTGATTTAGTATTTCGTTTTGGAGGTGACGAATTTTTAATTCTTACCTCCAACCAAATATCCGTATTAAAAATGATTGAAAATAGGATAAAAAGCAAAAATACGATTCCCACTGCTGAAAAATCTGCCGTACTAAACCTAAGTTTAGGCTTTGCTACTTCTAATGAAGGAAAAGATATTGAAACAATTCTGTCCCTAGCTGACCAGCGAATGTATAAAGATAAAGAAAACTTTTATAGGAATGAAGGAAAGCTTCTGAAGCGAATCTGACCGGAGAAAAGCAATTTAGCAAAGAATACTCATGAAACATGTGATAGTTGCCCTGACGTCATCCAGACTAAAGACTTCTTTTAATTTTAAAACAATAACCGCTAAGGAATAGGAATCATTACATTGACCGGCATCAAGAACTCTGGGAATGCCACTGATATCTCCCAACGATTTCACCGGTCTCTAGTTCTGTGGGTGGCGGGCATTTCTTCGCCTGTTCATTATGGCGCTTTTTGCGTCGTTGGTTCGAAGGGAATGTTTGTGCCGTGCTGCGCGTTGTATTCATCTAAATCCGCTTTACGCTGCTGTTCTTTCTGTTGAATTACGACGTTCAAATCGGTTATCGGCCTAACGCCTCTATGCCACGCCGGAAGTTTATCGTCTGAAACGATATCCGCCGCATTTATGCCTGTGTCAACCGTGCCATCAATCATAGTCAGTAGCGAGTTGCGATCCTGGTCGATCCCGTAGAAGTCTCCGACTTCCCAACGATCCAAAATGTCTACAAGCATTCCGCGATTGACCGTGTTTTGACCAACTATTCTGGCCTTCAATTCCGTGATCTTTTTGTGTGTGATCGGTTCCTTATCCCCTATTCCATCGGCAATTATGTAATTGTTCGCCATCTTGTTCATCTCAACTATGACTTGATGCTCAACGTTTACATCCCCTAACGGTAAGGTGTTCCCTGCACCCCCCGGACTAGCACCCAACGCCACGGCAGCGGTAGTAAAACAGATAAGGACAAGAATACAAGCTGTGCCTGCAAAACTCTGTACAAACGACAGAACCTTTTTTAATTGTTTTTTCATGCCCCTCAAAAACCGTCCTTTCAATTTTAAAAAATGGGCGACTTGCGCCGCCCTTAACTTCTTGAAACAATAACCTACTTAATTTACAATATAAAGGTTGTATAAGTTTATTACAAGGGACAAATACTTACAATTGATTTTGCCCCAGCATAAACGCTTTTCCTCAATATTTAAAAGGAAGGTCTTCGCATCTAATACAAGATGAATATCCAGAGCTGAAGAAAAGATATTGGGGTCAGCACTTATAGGCAAGAGGCCAATCACCTGACAATTCCCCGGCAATATCATCACCTCTAAAAATCATTCTTTTTGAATTTCCTCTTTGCAAATTCCTAGGAATAAATAGCCTATAGGGCTTAACAAGTATCCTTTCATACAGTACCTTTGAATACGTTCTAATTCAAAAAACACCTATTTTAAAAGCAACGACAATGGTATTAATCATAACTAAAAATGCCAAAGCTCCTGCTCCAATAGTCAAATAACCCAATATACCTTCTTCTTTTCTCCGCGAAATAGTATCCAAACCCATAAATATCATCATGAAGCCAAGACCCCCTTGCACAAAAATACGAAGAAGCCAGTTTTCTATATTAAAGAATGCCGAAACAGCCAAAATAAAAGTTACAAGGGAAAAGAATTTATAGAGAATTTTAAATAGCCCTTTTTCCGATTCGAATTTTATTAGCATGCAACACCCACCTTTTTACCTCTCTGCTTATTAAGAATATCCGTTAGTACTTAACGGAATGACGCCAGATATTTAGTCATTCCCTAGCGCATTCTCTATTTCCTTTTCAACCATAATCTGTTGCAAATTCTTCTCTTTGGTAAGCTCCATAGTATTATTATTTATGCATTAAACTCCTAATTTTACATAATAGTAAACTGATTTTATTGAAGATAGAACCGATGGATCTAACAGAAATAAAATGGCTAAGAGTAATAACGTTTGGCCTACATTCAGTACCCTTCTTGCTTCGAGGACTAACTATATTCATCTAACGTTTAAGAATTTAGGCCGCGTAATTCCTCTTTCATATCTAAAATTTCCTCTCTTTGTTGAGGGAATATTTCGACAGTTATTAATTAAATTCCTGTTAATGGATTTTTCCGGTCCGGTATTTAAGCGTGTTTATTTCAACCGCAATAACAGGCGGCATCCGATCTGAGGTAAAATCATTTATATTATTGCCTGCCCGTTTCAGTACCATATTTCCAGAATATGTAAC
This sequence comes from Candidatus Desulfosporosinus nitrosoreducens, assembly GCF_030954495.1. GTDB lineage: Bacteria > Bacillota > Desulfitobacteriia > Desulfitobacteriales > Desulfitobacteriaceae > Desulfosporosinus > Desulfosporosinus nitrosoreducens. Next base: position 56,782 of record NZ_JAVHUW010000050.1, read on the forward strand.
CAAGCTTAGGAATGTGAGACCCCATACAAAGGCTGTGCCAAAATCGACAACGTTGTCGATTTTGGCACAACCCTAACCGGCTCTTCTTGAGAAAGGAACGTTAAGGCTGTAACGGTATTCGATTTATCAGAATCTACTGGAATTGGCATTAAAACTTCAAGATATTTAAATTTTTCACAGGCCACCTACTGTAAGCTAAAACGCACAGTGGGTGGTTTTTGTATCAGCTTGAGGCTATGGGTATTATATGGACATTAATAAATTAAACATTAACCAGGCAATAGAGAATTAAACATACCGGAACCCGTTTTCCCAAGAAAAATTCCACAAGCGGCGGACAAAAAACTTAAAATTATGATCAAAAGCATTGTAGTTGCGGTAAAACCATTGATTAAATATAAACTAAAAATAACTATGGACAATACTAGGAGTATTATACCGGCTTTAGCTTTATTAACCAAAAGAGGTGTTGTCAGTTTTTTAAAACGAAGTTTCCCGTCAATAAGTCCTGTAACAAAGCCGAGAAGTACAGAAAAAGGTAAAGCTAATATAGAGAGTTTGGCAGCCACCAAAAACTCTTCCCGCAGGGGACTGCCTACCCATAAGGCAAGAGAGAGCATAACCATAATGACTATGATAAAAACTTGCGGGAAATGGACACAAATAGGATGAATATGTTGATCAATAATAAATCTGCGCCTGGGAGAAATCTTTTTTGTATATGGCTCAAATACAGTCTTTGGTAATCCGCAGGCAGGACAAACGTCTTTGATGTGATCTGCGTCCATAATAAAACCGCAGGCTTTACATTTGACAAAAGTTTTCAATGTCTGCAACTCCTTTCACTGCTGCCGGAAATTAAATAATTACCTAAACCAGAGTTTTTAGCAAACAAAGCCATTGAGCGAAGAGCTCCAATGAAGGTTAACACCCATATCGTTAAGGCAAACCATCCCCAATAGTTTGGAATTGGCTTTAAAAAAGTGAAATTTGTCGTTTTTATTAAAGCCAGGGTGCAGACAGTGTACATTCCTAGGGGAAAAACCCGACCCCAAGAAGGTATTTCATAAACATTAAGTTTAGTGCCAAAACCAATTCTTAACCAGGGGAAAACCTTTATCCACCCGGGAACCTTATTCAGGACCCCTAGCCGACTGAATTTCCAGACATCCATAAGAAGCAAAATGGGTATCCACCAAGTCCCTATTGACCAGGTCAGCAAAGTAATTCCTTTGGTAAAAGGAATCAGGTCCTTCCAGTTGGCCGATATTGTCAGTTTCGACAGGATAGTTGCACCAGCCAGCGTTGTGATGGCCGCAGCTCCCATGCAGATCCAATAAGGCCCTGTCCAATCCTGGGGGTGCAAAGGACAGAAGGCCAAGCGGTAAGTTACCAGGGTGATAATCACCAAGTACAAGATGAATCCCGAAGCCCATAAAGTCCAGGCCAAAAACAAGACTGTTTCGGAATTGATGCCGAAAGTACCGGCCAAAGTACTACCCAACAAGGCGACCGACTGGGTGCTTACAATGGTCAGCAGTGTTGCCCCCTCAACGACGTCAGCAATCGTCCCATTCCGGAAGGCAATCAAATTGACAATTATAAAATAGACTAAAAATACCCAGGAGACGAATCCGATGAACCAGAGGACTTTAGCCAGACCCACAAGGTTGCAGGAAATCAGCTGCATGCCAAAAGTATTCGTTCCGGCAATAAATGTTAAGAGGGCAAACCCTTTCTTGGGGTGTTTAAGGTCATTGAGCAAAGCGGCCGGATAAAGTAAAATCCGGAGTGCAAGTAAACAGAATAAGGCCGGATAGAGCACTATGTTTATGGCCCAGAGTGACATCGCTATAAAATTATGTCCAAGTCCTTTAAAAGCAATTGAAATGATTCCCGTCGCCATGACTGCCGCAAAAGAAGCAGGATGTAAATTTCGGATCTGTTCTCTCACTTGCTCCTACACCTCCTCGTCCCCAACTCCCCGACAATGAACCCAGGCAGCCCTCTTCGAGAAATCCTCAGGTCAAACTTTTGGTGGCTTCACCCCCAAACGGTCCTTTCCCAGGCTTTAAGGGTAGTAGCGGAGAGTTACGGGAGATTCCCCTTCCCCGGGAAAGATTTGCCTTTGGCAATCTTCCGCCAGCCGTTCTGTTTTATGATGCCGTCCCGGGGCCGGTTCAGCGGAGATCCCGGGTACTTGGTTCTCCGCAGTGAGGGCCTGGTTGAGCCTGGTCAGGATCAAGAGAAAAGGCGTTAAAAGAATGTGGTTAAAACGCGTAAAGGGCAGGGTGAGAAAAAGCCCGCTGATCATCAGCACGTGCACAAGAAAACTGCCATGAGAAAGAGTGATCCCTGTGCCGTAGGTAACGAATTCCGTGGCAAAGCCCGTTAAAATCGTTAAATAAAGCAGGAAGACAAAGGCAAGGTCAGCAAGGTATGTTTTTCCATTATCCTCATAGGGATCACGTACCAATCTCCAGCCCATGATACTTAAGCCGATCAGGGAAGACAGTCCTCCTAAGTTGCCGACAATACGCGGAGGCCACCAAAATCCATGGGGAGCATCAGCATAATTGAGAATGGCAGCCAGGGTGGTAGCCAGAGTCATGAAGAGAAAGCCGAACAGCACGAGACTGTGAACAAGCCACCTCTTGGGGGAACGCTTGCGCACAGAGGCCAGGAGGAGAGTATCCTGAAAAAGAGCGGTCCATATCTCTTTGGCAATTCTCCGCCGGCCCAGGGAACTTATATACTTCCATTGCCTTAAGGCAGCGCTATTGCGGAACCAGCGGCGGAAGAACAAAATGAGCAAAACCAAAACGACCGTGCCTATTATCGCGGCGCCGAGATCAATTGATTCAGGTTTAACCCATTGGCCCAAGTTAATCGCTGTGCCGAGAGGAATTGGTAATGATAAAGAGGCCAAACCGCCTGAAGAGATCAGAAACAGTAGCACCAAGTAAAGGAATATTCCGGCTGTCAGGATTGTGGCAATTATTGCCCAAATCATTTTTCTTTCCCCCTTCCCCCGCTGCACATTTGACTTAGAGGTTTAAGATACCGAGTCGAAGGATCTGTGCCTAAGTCTTCCAGAAGTCGAAAGACCTCACGCTGAGTCTGCTTCTTTTGCCTGAGCAAATGTTGGGAAACCTTGCTACTGGGGTCATCAAGGTCTCCAAAGATACGGGCATTTGCCGGGCAGGACACCACACAAGCCGGTTCGAGTCCTTGATCCAGGCGATGAGCACAATATGTGCATTTTTTCGCCTTCCCGTTTTCCAGGCGGCTCTTAGCGAAGTTCTCATAGGGGGAATCGTCAGGAAAGTACCAGCGTTCTTCAGCCTGAAGATAAATGTTGCCATAGGGGCAGGCTGAGACGCAGGCTCCTGTTCCATTACATCGTTCCTGGTCAATGAGGACAATTCCGTCAGGGCGTTTAAAGATTGATTTGTTGGGGCAAGCCCTAACGCAGGGGGCGTCGGCACAGTGATTGCACAAAACGGGAAGATAGGAACGCTTTACTTGGGGAAATTCCCCCGTTTCCATGTTAAGAACCCGGGCAAAAAAGAAATCTTTTGGTGTTCCATTTTCCTGTTTGCAAGCCATGGTACAGGTATCACAGCCAATACAGCGCTGGAGGTCAACTAATAAGCTCAGGCGCATTACTTCACCCTCCTTATATCGACGCGCGGGTCTTTCCATAACTGCCCCGGGGCATAGACGGCGGGGAGAAAATAGGTTTCATGGAGGACTTTGACTCGTTCCGGCAGTAATACGTTATTATAGTCCCCTTTAACCAAATACCGGCTCCACCAGCCATGATCAACGGACAGCGCTCCGGGATGAATCCCTTGGGTAACCCGTGCCCAAAGCTGAAAACTGCCATAGAGATTAAAAATTTCAACTAAATCGCCATCATTGATTTGCCGGTCTTGAGCATCTTCCGGATGAATTTCTACCACCGGTTTGCGGTTCAGATTTTGCAGCCAGGGATTGTTAACATGGGTAGAGTGCACCCGCCATTTGGCATGCGGAGTCATAAGCGACAAAGGAAAACCTCGTTCTTCCCGGTTCAGGTGACTATAGGCTTCTTTATAAACGGGAAGCGCCTCACCGCAATTGCGAAAGGTTTCTTCCTCCTTATAGAATTCCATCCGCCCGGTCTTAAGAAATTCGCGCTGCATCCCTTCCTTATGAGGATAGGCTCGCGGAGGAAGAGGAAGCTTCTGCTCAATGTTTTCCACCAGCGGAACGTCCGGATAAGGCAGATTCAAACGGACCGGACCTTTTGCCAGAGCTTGGAAGGTAATTCCGGCAGAAACAGGGCCGCCATTGGCTAATAAATAATCGATAACTTCCTCCGCACTCATCCGGAAGTAGGCTTCCCATCCAGGATTTAAGCGTTTGGCGAGTTCTTTCATCATCCACAATTCACTCTTAGCCTGAAAGCGCGGTGGAATAACGGGTTGTTGAATTTGGACGTAAGGGTGTGGCCCCGTGACAACGAGTTCATGCTTTTCCCAAAAGGTCGGAGCGGGAAGTACAAGGTCCGCCAGTTCGGTCGAAGGAGTTTTCATATAGTCGACAGCAACAATGAACTCTAATTTTTCTCGGATTCCACGCCACTCATTGACGTGTGAGGTTGTAAAGATATTGGCATGGGAGAAAAAGAGAGCGTGAAATCCATTTTCAGGCAGATGAATTTTAGGATTCATAGTGGCGCTTTTTTCCGGCATAACAAGGTAATGCATGGGGACAACATTCGGACGTTTCCCGTCCGGATACCACCAGGAAGAAATGTCAAAACGAACGTGGTGTTGACCGGAATAAATATCAACACTTTCCCCAGGTTTGCCAAACCCTCCCGTAAGGGCTCCTAACAGGAGAATGGAACGAATGACAAGGTCCCCGTGGAATCGATGGTTGACTCCCATGCCGATGATGATTTGGGCGGGTCGGTTCCGGGCGTAGCTACCAGCCAGTTCATAAATACGGTCAGGATCAAGTCCGGTTTCCCGAGCGACATTGCTCAGGGAATACTGTTCCTGCCGGAGGTTTTCGCGCAAGAGGTCCAGGGCCGGGCGGACAACTACTTGCTTGCCCTCAATGTCTACCTTATATGTCCCAGCGAGAGCGAGTTGATCTCCCCCATCTATAGCAAGTGAGTCTGCAGAAACAGCAACAAAACAAAAGGAATGATCCGAATAGGGTGAATCTTCAGTTAATTTTTGACAAGCTTGCGCTGTGGCAAATACCGCCACAAATTCATTCGGTTTGCCTATACCTATGTCGGAAGCTCGCAGACGTTCTCCCGTATCCATGCGGATGAGCAACGGCAGGTCTGTGAAAGAGCGAATAAAGGAAGTATCAATCCAATCATTTTCCAGAATAATGCGGGCAAGCCCCAGTGCCAAAATCCCATCGGTGCCCGGAACGATAGGCAGCCATAAATCGGCACCTTTTACTGTTTGGCTTGCTCTGGGATCGATGACGATCACTTTGCCCCCACTTTCCTGAACTTTAAGAGCAAACTTAGCATCCGGCATCCGCGTCTGCAAAACATTTGCTCCCCACAAAATGAGAGTTTTCGCCTCCGACCAGGCGGCAGATTCACTTTCCAGCGAATCAATACCTACCGTTTCGGTATACCCCATGCTGATATCCCCATTATAATCGTAACCCGTAGCATAGGAGGCTCCTAATAAACTTGCCAGCCGAACCTGAGCTCCTTTTTGCACATTCCCGGTAGCAATAACCTGATTGAAGAAAACGATGGAATCCGGACCATATTTAGCTGCGATGTCCTTCAATTTTGAAGCTAAAAGATCTAACGCCTCGTCCCAACCGGCCTCCCGCCAACGGCCTTCCCCTCGTTGCCCCACGCGTATAAGTGGGGTTTGTATCCGGTCCGGATGATAAATCAAAGAAGTTGAAGCCATGCCCCGCAGACATCCGCGGGGGTTGTAGTCTGAGTCCGGATAATCTGCCGCAGGTTTGAGATCTATAATAGTATCGTCTTTAACAGCAGCGATCCAGCCACAAGCGCCTGTACAATTAGGGGAATCAACAGTCCGCACATAGCGGATTTCCGGATCGGGTGCAGTGTCTGGAAATCGTCCGGGAACCCGACGAGTTGTTACCATCTGAATCCCTCCTCAATGCTGGAAATTTTCAAATAGTTTTTTCTACTTTAAGCACAATCCTGCTTGGTTTACCCTGGGATAGCATATTTTCAGAGAGCAGGCTATGAAACACTGTTTTCTCGTCTGTAAACTCTCATTTGCAAATTATGATAAACCGGCTTTAGTTACAGTAAGATGCTAAAAGATAAGGATATCAGAAATTTTACAATTCCCTAATATCCTTAATTGACTATTTTTAAGATGTTAGATAAACATCTTTCAAAGCATGCAATGTCTTATGAAATTCTTCATGTTTATGCGGACCGATTTCTGTTTCCTCTATCCTGGCAAAGGATTCAGCCATTTCAGCCATTTTTTCGGAACTTAAGACCCTCTCCGCCATGACATAAAGGACATTATTTTCTTTTTCAATATGCGCGGTTAAAAGCTGGCCATAGTTTCGGGCATACTTTGAGATTTCAGCGCTAGCATTGTCCTTACCGCCTCGATAACCTTCAACTCCGCTTCTTAAGCCTTGAACGAAGCTGCGCCCCTGGTCATGCTCATAAAACATGACGCCGATCGGGCCGCCCTGACGAGGAATACCGGCCTCTTCCATAGCTGGGAATAGAACCTTTTCCTCCTTGCCATGGTGACATTGGTCGACAAATACTTTAAGGAATTCAAGGATTTGCTCCAGGTGTCTGACATCAATAGCTTGACCGGCTTCCAGTTTGTTTGTGATTTTATCTAAGATACGAATGGTCAAAAGGACGGCTTCATGTTCAGCTTTTAGTTCTTCAATCGCTGTCATCGCGATCACCCTCCTTATATTCTTGTCAATCTTGATAAGGGTCAACATTTTATTGAAGAGGGGTGCCGCTAAGCAAGAAATAGCAAGAGCGACACCCTCAGTTACAAGTGGCTTAACCAATTAAAGTGAAGGATTCATTTTAATGAGAATACTAGGCCATGAAAATTTTAAGATCGTCTTCCACATTCGTGATTCCGGCGATTCCGAAGTTTTCAACCAAAACCTTTGCTACATTGGGAGATAAGAAAGCCGGAAGCGTCGGTCCAAGGTGTATATTTTTTACACCGAGATACAGGAGGGCGAGTAAGACAATGACAGCCTTTTGCTCATACCAAGCGATGTTATAAGAGATGGGGAGTTGGTTGACGTCATCCAGACCAAAGACTTCTTTTAGTTTTAAAGCAATAACCGCCAAGGAATAGGAATCATTGCATTGACCGGCATCAAGAACTCTGGGAATGCCGCCGATATCTCCCAAGTTTAGTTTGTTATATTTGTACTTAGCACATCCTGCCGTCAAAATAACCGTATCTTGCGGCAATGCTTGCGCAAAATCTGCATAATAATCACGGCTCTTCATACGGCCATCACAGCCCGCCATCACGAAGAAGCGCTTTATGGCTCCGGACTTAACTGCATCCACAACTTTATCGGCGAGAGCAAGAACCTGATTGTGGGCAAATCCCCCAACGATTTCACCAGTCTCTATTTCTGTAGGCGGCGGGCATTTTTTCGCGTGTTCAATCAGTGCCGAAAAATCTTTCGCTCTTCCCTCTTCCCGGTCTGCGATGTGCTTAACCCCTTCAAAACCAACCACACCGGTCGTGTAGACACGGTCTTTATAAGAATCTTTCGGAGGAACCAGGCAATTGGTTGTTAAGAATATGGGCCCGTTAAAGGAGTCAAACTCTTTATCTTGTTTATACCAAGCATTGCCGTAGTTGCCCACAAAATGCCCGTATTTCTTAAAGGCCGGGTAGTAATGAGCCGGGAGCATTTCACCATGGGTGTAAACATCCACGCCGGTTCCTTCCGTTTGGCTGAGCAGCTCTTCAAGATCTTTGAGATCATGTCCACTAATGAGAATGGCCGGGTTGTTCCGAACCCCGATGTTGACTTTTGTCAGTTCCGGGTTGCCATAGGTAGTTGTGTTGGCTTTATCCAATAGAGCCATGACATCAACCCCATGTTTTCCTGCTTCCAAGACAAGTGCTACAAGGTCCCCAGCCTCAAGGGTGTCATCCAGAGTGGCGACCAAAGCTTTTTCTATAAAGGCAAAAATCCCGCTATCTTTGTGTTGAAGAGTATATGCATGCTCGGCATACGCAGCCATCCCTTTTAAACCATAAGTGAGCAACTCTCTGAGTGAGCGTACATCTTCATTTTCCGTCGCTAAGACGCCTACAAGGGCGGCTTTCGCTTCAAACTCCTCCGGAGAACCCGTCCAGGTCGCGGCATCGTGCAAGTTCTCAGGTATCTCGCCCCCTACGCGAATGAGAGCTTGTTTTAGATCTTCACGGAGTTCGAGGGCGGCTTGGATTCGTTTGACAAAACGCTCTTTATCGAAGTTGGCATTGGTAATCGTGCTAAAAAGGCTTTCCATGATAAATTGATCAACATCTTTACGTATAAGATAACGCTCCCGCGCTTGAACCGCATAGATGGCGATTCCTTTTAACGTGTAGATAAGGAGATCTTGCAATTTGGCAACATTCTCCGTTTTCCCGCAAACCCCTTTCAGCGTACAACCAGTTCCTTTGGCTGTTTCCTGACACTGATAACAAAACATACTCATTGTTCTTTCCTCCTAATATTCAAATAGTTAAATTTCTATATTTCAATTGACTAAGCTAAGTTTAGGCTTAATTCAAATATTGTTCTGTGATTGTTGAAATACCTTTGATGTGCGAAAAGTCACACCAGAATCCTTTTCTCATCCTCACCTCCAAAAATTCATTCTTATTTTTATTGAATTTCCCCTGCAAATTCCTGAGATAACCTATGGGGCTTTTAACAAGCACCCTTTTGTAGTGACTTCGAATACCTTCTGATTACATTACTAATGCCTCTTGGTAAAAGGCCACTTCCGGTGGGATCTCGATCTTTAAATTCTATGGCCTTAGTCCGGTTAGTTAAAAATTTAGAATAATCATATAATTATTGACAAATGATCGTATTTATTCTATACTTAGGATACTATATTTAAGATATGGATAAAGAGGGGCCCCAATGACAAAAAAATACAACCACTACTGCCCTGTGGCCTTTTCACTTGAAGTAATTGGTGGAAAATGGTCACTAACCATCATTCGAGACCTTTTGCATAAGCCGCAACGATTCAGTGACTTGTTGAAGTATTCTAGTGACATTACACCTAAGTGGCTCACGCTTACACTTCGCCAGCTCGAAGAGTCGGGCATTGTTGAGCGGGAAGAGCAGCAAGGCCACCGCGAAGTCTGGTATAGACTGACACCGGCAGGACAAGATCTTCGACCAATAGTGTCAGCGCTAAAAGAATGGGGCCTTAAGCACGCCATGCGGCCTCCCTTACCTGGAGAAGTGGTTCACCCGCACCTGACTATGGGTGTGTTAACAGACTCTTTAAATATTCGCGCCCGCAAACTGTCACGTCCGGCAACTTGGCAAATTTCTTTCCCTTCTAATAAAACTTTTGCTTTGACTTTTGACGCTGATCAATGGTCACTCAAGGAAGGTGAAGCGGAGAATCCTGATCTTATAGTGACAGTATCACCTGAGGTGTGGGCTTCATTTTTGGCTGTAAAACGAAGTGAACGCAGCCGTTTTTTGCCCTTGATGGAGCTAACCGGTACACCAGGATGTATTGAAGAGTTTCTGCGAACATTTGGTGTGAGCGATGAAATTAACCTAAAGCAGAAAGGAGAGTAATTTTTTTAGTCAAAAACATAACCTAATAGTTGCGAGCACATTTTTGCTTGTATTTGAATGATTACTCATTCATGAATGGGTTTTAAAACAGATTTAATGCTCTTCAATATCGAAAGAGCTATCAAAGGAGGATAAAAGAATATGGGACATATCATAAATGCCAAAGAAGAGCTTTACGAGGCACTGGCCGAACGCCTGAGCAAGACTCCGGAAGGGGCGCCGATAAACGAACACTTGATGGCAATTCTTCATCGGCTCTATACGGAAAGCGAAGCCATGGTCGGCAGTAAATTTCCTTTAATGCCAATGCCCCTGAATAAGATCGCCACTATCACCGGCATTAATGAAAAAGAACTTAAACCAATTTTGGACGGAATGTCGGACAAGGGATTAATGCTTGACATACCGCGTAAGGATACCGTTTATTACATGCTGGTTCCTATGTTGGTGGGATTTTTCGAGTATACCTTTATGCGGACCGGTGACCATTTAAATTTAAAGGAGCTGGCAGAGTTATTTGAAACGTACTTTCACAGCGATGGTGTAGCTGAGGAAATAGCCGGAATAAACACGAAAATGATGCGCGGCCTGGTTTATGAAAGTGTCATCCCGGTGGCCGTCGAGACGGAAGTGTTAGACTATGAGAAAGCCTCGGAAGTTATCCGGCAATCCGGCGGCGGAGCAATTTCCCTGTGCGCTTGCCGCCACGAAGCATCACATCTTGGCAAAGCCTGTGACGCGCCTCAAGAAGTTTGTATGTCTCTCGGACCAGCCGCCGAATGGATCATACGCAAAGGGCTGGGTAAACCGGCAACGGTAGATGACTTGCTGAAAATACTGGAACAAACCCAAAAACTAGGATTGGTTCATCTGTGCGATAATGTGATGAACAAACCGACATACATCTGCAACTGTTGTGGCTGTTGCTGCCATGTTCTACGTGATATTAATGAAAAGCAAATCTTTGCTACCCATCCCAGCAACTTTATGCCATCCGTAGAACTGGAAAGTTGTGTAGGTTGCGGTATCTGTTCCGATAGCTGTCAAATTCATGCTATTGCAATGACTAATCAGGAAAATGGCGTAGAAATACCGGTTGTAAATACTGACATCTGTATTGGTTGCGGTGTGTGTTCCTCAGCTTGCCCGACGGGTTCAATGACCATGTCTCGCCGGTCTGATTTGCATGTTCCTCCGGAGAATCTAAAAGAAAAGCTTACTCGAATGGCCAAGGAGAAGCATCGGGGATAATTATTGCTGCAGCTCTATACCGGAACCATCCATCCTCATTATGAAATCCACATCTACAATCCACAGTTAACCCTCCCTGTACTATCCAATAACCGTCAGTCCTTATAGTGTTCTTGCCGGATAGGACACTATCGGAACGGCAACCAGCAAAGATCTATGCCGGTTGCCGTTTGTATTTATTATAGAAAGTGTACTACTGGACTTAGACTGAAAAACTTTCTTGCTGCTCGACTTGACCTGTCGATATACTTGTCAAAAAACCCACATATAATAATGCCTGCAAGCAAATGAACTAATGCGGTGGCTTTTAAAATGGCTGTAATCCGGCTCCTAAATTTTTAGCCATCAATGGATAATTACTCTCTTCCGCATCTTTTCGAGTATAAGCACCAATCGCCAGTACCATACCCCCTTCTTGCCAGTGCAGATAACGGCATAAAGTTTGATAATGCACAACCAAAGCATCCATCGCCCATCTTTCTTTATCGCCACAAGCCGCAAGTAAACAAAGTTGTTTGGGAGTTTGGCGCAATATGGAATTAACTGAAAAATAGCGGTCAATAACTCGCTTAAGCTGTGCTGTCATGCCAAAATAATAAAGCGGGGTTACCAGAACGATTGCATCAGCACTCAATAAGTGCGGAAAAATTTGCTTCATATCATCATCGTACACACATCGTCCATCATTGTTGTGACAGTGAAAACATCCAAGACATGGATGAATATCTAATTTTGCTGTGTCGAAACGAACGACCTCATGCCCCGCTCCCTTTGCGCCAATAATAAACTCATCGGCTAGTAACGCTGTGGTTCCCTGCGGATGAGGGCTTCCTGTGAGAATTAACACCTTCATCATTCATACCTCCGAATAATACAAATAATAGAAATGAAGCACACCAATTACGAGTTGACAGTAATTAACTTCTATAACTTAAATTTAAAAATTAAATTTAAGTTTGCTGTTCTAATATAACTGCTCTAGGATAGAAGCCATATTTTTGATAAAAACGAAAGGCTTGTTCGTTACCTACTGCAACATTAATCTTTTTCTTAATAACCGCTTTTTTATCCAGCCATTTCAGCGCCAATTCAATAAGAGAGCTTCCTACTCCCATTTTTCTAAAAGCCTCGTTCACATATAGCGAATCAATCTCACCATAACCTTCATGAAGAACAGCAACGCAATAGCCTATCGCTTTATCTGAACGTTTCTCTATCGCTAGGTCAATTCTCAGAAATCCTTGTATCGCTTTTGCAATCCATTGTTCGTTTCTCTGCTCAAATGTCCTTTTTGCAATATCATCCTTGAAAAAAGTCGAAATACCCGCGTGATGTTCATTCAACTTTTCCCAGAGCGGAGCTACTCTCTTTAAGAGCTCTTCTCCGCCTTCAACATATGTTATGTCCAAAAACATACCTCCTACCCCAAATCACAAATTATGAGACGAAGAACTGGCGGAGCCTCCACCTTTTTCCTTATAGTTATTTACAAGATCAGGTTTGGCAATAAACGGCCTGGCCAGTCCGAAATACCCGATGTCAGTCGAGTTGAGTATTTTCTCCATATTGGCAAAATCCCGGTTGCCTCCGGTTAAGATAACAGCCGTCTTGTTTTCTTTGGCAACAAGTGCCGCCGCCTCTAAAAAGAAACTCTCCGTTTGCTTTTCAGGCGGAATCAGGTACCAATTTCCGCTGACCTCAATACCATCCGCTCCGAGTTTGGTCAATTCTCTGCCTACGTATTGAAAGTCGTCCGAAGTCTGTCCGCCTTCGATCATGTCGTCACAGTTAAGCTTAAGCAATAGCGGATATTCCGGGCCGACTGCCGTCCGAACCGCTATGAAAGTCTCCAGCGTCATCCTGGCTCTGTTTTCAATCGGACCGCCGTAACCGTCATCGCGCCGGTTATAATAAGGCGTAATAAACTGGTTAAGTAAAAATCCGTGGGCCGCATGGATTTCTACCCCGTCAAACCCCGCTGCTTGCGCTCTCCGGGCCGCTTGCGCAAATTTAGTTTGCACCTGCTTTATTTCCGTTAAATTCATCTCCTTGGGGATGACTCCGGTACTTAAATTTGCAACGGCACTGGGGCCCAACACCTTATGGCCGCTGCTATCCCCCATCACATAGGAACCGACATAAACCAGTTGCAGTATAATATTCGCTCCCTGGGCATGGACAGTCTCGACCAACCTCTTGTTTTCCTCGATAAATGAATCGTTATAGATAGCGGGCATGGAATAGAAACCTTCCGCCTCATCGACTAAAGTAAAACCGGTGATAATCGTTCCGACTCCGCCTGCTGCCAGAGTAGCATAGGTTTTTAGCATCCCCTCGGTCACACGCCCGTTCGGGGTCTTGTCTCCGACCGAGGAGCGGATAAAGCGGTTTTTCAAGTGCATATTTCCGATTTTAGTTTCATCAAGTAAAGTTTTCATCATCGTTCCCCTCTCTAAGAACTTCCGGAGGAAAAAAGACTTCTCCTCCCTTCAAAAATTATCCTCCACTCTCCAAGGTTCTGGGTGAGCCGATGGGCGGAAAAATACCTTTTCCCAGCTCAAACCAACTAAGTCAATAGGATTGGACTTTACCTTCTCCAGATACTCTTTAACTTTCAAATATCCGTATACATAGCCTATTCTGGGTGGCTCATCCGGAAGCAAACCTGAGGTTTTATGACGAGTAAAGAAACCCGATGCATTATCGTTTTTATAGACTTCCTCGCAAATTACTTTGTCAATTGCGTTCCAGTGATCCGTCACCCAATTAACTGTTGCTTCAGGAACGTAACAATAATCACATACTTGATTGCCAGGAAATAAAGACTCCGAAAAATTAATGGCCAAGCCCTCAGTAACCACCCTTTCACCGACGCAATTTCCAAATAATTTCCCTTCAAAAAAGGTACCCCTTAGCCAATGATGACATTCATGAGATAAGAGCAAGCGCAGATTGCTTATGTCACCATTAGCTGCTTCAAGGCAAAGTACAGTAACGTTCTCCCCTTGATAGGCAGTAGAATATATATTTGTAACATCCAAACCGATAATTATATAGAAATCCAAATCTCCAGGCTGTACCTTAAAATTACTCAAAATGCTTTGCGTACAGCTTTTAACACTCTCTTCAAATTTTTCCAGGTCGCCAATATTGGTTCGTAATTTTTCAAAATACTTTTTGCCGCCTAAAGCGTCCATCCTCCCCAGGATATCAGCTCTGGTGGCAAAGCCCCTTTGTCGGAAGTATATTCCATTTAATAAATCTATATTGGGCATCAAATAAGAATTAACATAACTCTGAAACCAATCATTTTCCGAATTGCTTTTATCATAAGCTGTGATAAATTCTCTATATTTCCAGATCCAATTTATCATTTCTCCTCCAAACGAAAAAATTTCTTCAACGCTTCCGACAGGCGGCCAAATTGGGAGTACTCAGTACTAAATAAACATCCTTTAGGTGATTCAAATCTTTAAAAGCAGCATCGGCTTATATAGTTTTGTGCATTAGGTAAAAAATTATCTTCTTTGTAAAAATCATTCCACAAGTCTCCTTAAATTCCTGCAAAAAGCAGCAACAAAAAAGCTAGAAACAGTATTGGCTTATGAATGACGTTCAGTCCCTAAAATGCCGGTAACTTTGTAGTACCGAATCTTCAGACCATCTAAAATCAACAGGGCCAAAAGCGTAATGACAAATAATACTGCGATATATTTCCAGGAAACCCCGGCCATCACCCAGCCAAAGAGCGCCATCAGTGTAGCAAGGACAATATTTAGGGCAACCATTCCTCTAACCCACTTACTTGGTACTGATGACCAGAATTGATCCCGGGTGCGCGTCATAATAATAGTTTCCATAGCCGAATAGATCAGGTAAATGAACATTAAAGAACTGATTTGAGCTGCACTTAGATTTTGAATTTTAAAGTAAAACCAGAGCAGTCCTAGCCCAAGAGCCAGCCACCCGATGGTAAAAATAGCGGATATTTTGGCCAGCTGAGGCATATTCCATTTTTCGGGGACTGTTGTTGGCCAGGCATTGTCGGTTCCTAACGTTAAGGTAACCATATCATTCATCACAACGATGAAAACAATTAAGCTTAAGGAAACCGGGAAAAATCCGCTAAAGATAAATCCAAAGGTCAGGAGCGCCGCCAGCTCGGCTGTGCGGGCCAATTTGGTAATCGTCCAGGTCATCATCCTCCGATAAACACGGTGGCCGCCGTCAATCACTTTGGTAATGTCAGATAACTTGGGCTCGGTTAATACAACCCTCGCAGCAGATTTAGCAACGTCCGTGGCAGTGCTGACTGCAATGCCGACATCCGCCTGTTTCAGCGCCGGCGCATCGTTAATGCCATCTCCGGTCATTCCGACGACCATTCCTGATTTCTGTATAACTTGGACAATTTTGTACTTATCTTCGGGGTAAACATTCGCAAACCCGTCAAATCCCAAGGGATTGGATAATGCGTCCTGCAATGTCCCAATGCGGTTGCCAAGCCCCACCTGCTCCGCAATCGCCTTGGCGGTACCGGCCGTATCACCCGTCAGCATAATCACCCGAATACCTAATTCCTTAATTTTAGCAATGGACTCCTTGGCATCATCCCGCGGCGAATCAGCCAAGGCAATAAGCCCTTGGCAGACCAGTTTCTCACTTTCGCCCGAAGCAACCGCCAGAATCCTGGAACCCTTCGAACTCAGTAAATTAAGCTGAGCTGTAAAATTGTCCGGAACTACCGCCATCTCAGCAATGACTGTTGGGGAACCCAGCACTACATTTAGCTGGTTCCCGTTTTGACTAATCTGAGCTGTGGATATTTTCCTAACCGGATCAAATGCGGTAAAGGATAATCTCTCCGGCATAACTAAGTTTTGCTTTTTTAGAGCCCCGAGGATTGCTGTGCTAATAGTATCATTGGAGGTATCGTCGCTTGCGGCAGCCGCCAATTTCAGCAATTCGCCTTCTCCTTGCTGCCCCAAAGGCACCAGTTCGGCAATTTCAGGCCGATTATTGGTTATGGTCCCCGTTTTGTCAACGAGCAGGACATTCATACTGGCGGCTTCCTGAATCCCGGACAGCCCTGTTATCAGCACATGTTCTTTCGCTAAATTTTGCGCCTCCAGTGAATTGGCCACAGTGAAGCTGGAGGGCATTGAAATAGGAATGGTAGCAATAAACAAAATAACCAAGAATGGCAACAGTTCCTGCCAAGGCGTCCCATTAATAAACGCGGTGACCACTAGAATAACGGCGAGTATAACGTCCAAGTAGGCAAGATATCGGACGATATTGAAAAGCAATACCTGTAGCCGCCCCGGAGCTTCAGCAGTACGGACCAATTCTGCAGTTTTACCATATGAACTCTGCCTCCCAATGGCGGTTACGCCGGCGATTACCTCGCCGTGGCTGATCGTAGATGCTGAAAAAATGGTGTCGCCGGCTTCTTTGCTTACATCAATTGATTCGCCAGTCAGTGCAGATTCATCAACGCTCGCATTTCCTTGGATAATTTCTATGTCAGCCGGGACAATGTCTCCAACTCTGACGTGCACAATATCTCCGGGGACAAGCTCGCGGGACGGCATCGTCTGCCATGTTCCATTCCTCAAAACACGAACGCTGATTTGCAACTGATGATGCAGGTAGCCAATCGCCTTTTTGGCGCGCTTTTCTTGGATTTCCCCGATTACAGCAGAAAATACAAGCAGAAGAAAAACCACTGCTGCCTGGACCCCTTTTCCCATAAACAATTCGAATATCATGGCCGCCTCAAGCAGCCACGGGATGGGACCCCACATACGTTTTAAGGTCCCTATGACCGGACCCGCCTGTTTTTCCGGAATTTCATTATAACCGTATTCTTTTCTCTTAGCCTGAAGATCATCATCGTTCAAACCAGTTCCTTGATATGAATTTTCGATACTGACCGCATTTTTACTTTCAAGCACCTAAATCCCTCCCCTGGTTTTCATTGTTTTAACCTATCATTAATTTCTTGGGCTATTGACCAAACTTTCCCCTTAACTTTTGTTATCCTGCTTCGCTTACTTTCTCTAATTTAGAGAAAGTAAGCAAAATAAAAGCGGCCAGGGCGCAGGCGGCGCCGAAATAAAACATTGCTGAAGGTGAAACCCGATCCCAGAGATAACCGGCTATCAAATTCGCCGGCAGCGTCATAATTCCTAAGGAGGCGTTAAAGAAACCATAGGCTGTCCCACGCTTGTTATCTGGCACAAGACGGGCTACCAAAGCTTTTGCTATGCCCTCCGTAGTCGCATAGTACATGCCGTAGAAAATGTACACCAGCCAAATCTGCCATTGCTGCTTTGCGAGGGCAAAACCAAGATAAGACAGAGCATAGATGAGCCAGCCCGCCTGCATAACCCTTACCCGGCCTATTTTATCGGACAGAGAGCCTGCCGGTACAGCCAATACAGCGTAAAACATATTGAAGAGCGCATAGATAATCGGAATCGCTATCACACTGACGCCGACATTCTGGGCACGTAAAATTAAATACGAATCACTTGAATTGCCAAGGGTAAAGACAAGCATAATGATCAGGAAAAATAAGAAATTCCCCTTTATAAGGCTGAAATCAAATTTGCTTTTCTCTTTTGTATCCAAGTCCTTTTTTTCTGTAACGAAGAGGGTTATCAATAGCAGCGTAAGCGCGGAAATTGCGCCTGCGATATAAAATATAATTCTGTAACGCATATTGCCTTCAGTTAAAAGGAGTAATAATCCGGCTGTCACGAGCGGTCCCAAAGCTGAACCCAGTGTATCCAGCATACGTTGATATCCGAAAGAGAATCCCATCCTGCCCTCTTTGGCGGATTGGGCAACCAGCGCGTCTCTTGGCGCATCTTTTGTCCCTTTGCCTACGCCGTCAATCAGACGTAAGACAAAGGCCTGCCATGGAGCAACAATAAAACCAAACAAAAAGCGGCTGATTGCCGAAAGCAGATATCCGATAAATGTTATGGTTTTTCGTTTTTTCAACCTGTCGGACAAAACACCGGACAGAATTTTAAAGATACTGACGATTGTTGTAAGGCTGCCTTCGATTAAACCTATCGTTTCTTTGCTCAATCCCAGAACCGAAGAGTAGAAAAGTGGGAGTATGGGTTGGATCATATCCTGACCAAAACCACCGAAAAATGCAACCCAGCCAAGAGTCTTGACGTTATTATGTACTTTTTGGGGCTTGCTTTGTTTCATTTTATTAATACCTCCATCAGAAAATAGAAAAGCCAATAGTTCCACCCTCGCGGTAGAAGCCATCAGCTTTTCAGCAATTTAAGTGAGCTTCATCACTTTTATCCGATGACTAATCCGCTCTAAGACTCCCGCTTTGGCAAGCGGTGAGTTAAGAGCGGCTAAGTCCCTGGATAAGTGCGACTAGGATTCAGTTGGAGTAAAACTCCACCTGAATCAAGTCTTCTTTATCCTCTGACTAATCCGCTCTAAGACTCCCGCTTTGCCAAGCGGTGAGTCAAGAGCGGCTAAGTC
>NZ_JAVHUW010000025.1 GCF_030954495.1 Candidatus Desulfosporosinus nitrosoreducens
TAAAGTTGAACCATTTGATTTTTAAATTCGTCAGTAAATGATCTGCGTTCTCGCTTGGTCATAGCAATCTCCTCAACTTTCATAATTGTTTCAAGTTTACTAGACCTTAAGAGAACTGTCTATTTTAGTGTAACCTATCCATAACCAACTCCAGCAACAGTGTGATCACTATACTTAGTAGCACCTTCCATGTTGGCAAGTAGTGGTTTTCCTATGTCGATTTGATATTTCCAATCTGACCATGTCGAATAATCACGTCCATAACTATCATTTGAGGAGTGAATTGTCAGTCCGTATCCAGCTGAACGTGCTACAGCCTCTATACCACTCGGTATATCACTCGTGTTGGTAGCTCCTTTGCTCGTAGTATTCATAGCGTTTGCTAGTTGGTCGATTAAGGTATTACCAGTGTGTAGGTTTGGGTACCCGTGAGAAGACCAATAACCTAAGACCATTCCAGCCGATGTAGGTGAACAACCTCTATACCATAGGTATTGTGGCACCCCTGAGATTACTTTTTCTATTACTGTATTCAAGGGCCCCGATATTGCCTGTGTTGAGGACGATTTACCTTCTAAACGTTCCCATGACTTTAAATTTTTCTCTGAATCTACAGCTTTCTTAATTGTATCATTTATAGGGGTAGAGATGTCAATCTTTTGGCTTTTAGTTAAATCGACTAAGATATTAGAAGTTTGAGAATTCTGACCTTTTATAGTGACCTTTGCTAAATACGTAAGTATTGATGGATAAACGTATTTTACATTAACAATTGTATCCCCGTTTTCAAGATTATCAGCTAAGGCTTTACTAATTCTTTCTTCTCCATTTAGAAACGGCAGAGGACCACCAATTCCGTATTCTGGCACAGGAGAATCATCTTTATTGGTATTTACTATTAAGTATCCTACAACTTGATCCTTTTTTAATACATTAAAACCGTAAGCATTAATTGTCCCATTTAAATCATAAAGGGGTATTGGGTCTGACGGTCTGGCATCTACCCACTCCTTTAAGCTTCCCTCGGCTGAAATTTTAATATGGTTTGTCGCAATAGTCTTTGAGCCTGTTGTATCTAGCGAAAGGGTTGCGGTGAAGCAACAACAAAACCAGTTGTAAATAGGCTAATAATCAACGCTAAAATAATTATAAAACTTATTTTTTTATACATTTTTTACCTCCATTTGTACTATTTTAACTAATTCGGGTATATCATTTAAAACTATTAGAATTGCTCCCTTCCATTTATTCTCCTTTACAAAAATTTCTTATGCATTCTTTTAATATTCCTGTAGATAAATCCCATCTACATATCCCTCTAAAGTTCCCTTGTAAATAGGCACCCACGAAGATGGGGCACGCGGCAACACGGAATCATACCATACCGTATCGCCCCGATATACCTGGCCAACTATTGAATAATTCGTCCCCGGGCTACTCCTAACATTCAAAACCGACGCCGTCACATGATAGTGAATGCTCAAGATTCCTGTTGGAGTGACTGTATTATTTTCAACCACTGAACTGGCAGGGGTAGTAGAATTACCTGTTCCGTTACTAGCAGGAGTCTCAGTCATGAAAAAAAATGGTGCAGATCCCAATAATAAAGCTGAGCATAATACCACCAAAAACAATTTTCTTTTTGAATCTTATCACTACCTCCGACGAATCTTCCCCCATGGGCTATTTACATTGCCGCTGTCATGTACAGAAGCATGTCAATTTCTTTTACCAGCCAAGGCCCGTAGTCAGGAAGAAGATGAATATCCCAGACATTCTGATTTTGGGGGTCCTGAATTCCTAAAAAGGCATTATCATCATTGTCCGGATCAATATAAACAATTAGATCCTTATGTCCCCAGACATTCATTCCCTGGCCAGGGATAAAAGGTTGATAATTCAATCTGATCCAAACGTTCTTACTGCTGACACCATCATAAAACCACATATTTTTATCCTGGGGAATGCTTTTGTTGCTTTCCTCAATGACCGGAAGCTCCGTTATTCTCTTTTTCTCTCCTTCAGAATCAGTAAATACGCTGCGGGACGCCATCCACAATAACCTCTCAACATCGGATACCAGTCCGCAATTGCTAAGGTTCCTAAGACAATCGGAAGAATCATTTTTCAAACCCACACATAGCCCATCTCGTCCCCGTTGGAAAATAACATAGTTCAAGATTTCTTTTTTGATCTGCGTTACGTTTCCTGAAGTCTGGTTTGGAACGGACGGTTTATCAAAAGCTGTTAGAGTATTTTGCGTTTTACTACAAGCAATTAGGAGTGTTGAGACGAGTATTAGTATTAAGCTTAAAGATAATATTTTTTTCAAGGTAGCTTCCATTCCTTTCACCTATTCTCTAGGGATAAAAATAAAATATTAATCCCTATTTGTTTGAAGGTGTGGGTGACATCCTTTCTGGATCTCTTTCTACCAAATCAGAAAATTACTAAATCTCATCCGTCATGGTTTAAATTGACAATTCCAGAATCATTTCATACTTATGCACATAGGATGTTTTAACTATTACCTCCTCTCCAAAAGGCATCATTCACATATATAAAGACAACTATCCTTGATTTTAGCAACACTATAAATATTCAAACGACATAATGTTACTATTATGGTGAGAAGCTTTACGAACCGACGAACAATACCGATCCTCACACATCCGCTCAGACTTTGCTTTACCAAGTGGGAACAAGTAACACAATGCCCTGGTATGACGCGCTATACATTGCTAATTTGATTCGTTCTTGCGTCAATCTGAATTTCGCTGATGCTGAAGGAACCTCAACTTACACAAGTCTAGTGATGCCGACAAACCAAAAAGGAACAGTTGCAAGTACAATTTCTAGCAGCGCCATATGCGATTGTCATGGTCCTCCATGTCAGGGTACTCAAGCCGGTACGACATCAACATGACCCGAAATAGGATTTCCTGCACAGAACATTCTTAACGCAACGACTGGAAACGGTGAAGTTTTTCATCTTCAGTGTTTAACTGCGGCAATGAACTCCACTAACAGTTGGAATAGCACTTATAGAAATAAGTTTGTTAAAGTAACAAACTTGTCAAATACTTCAAAAAGTATCGTTGTCAAAGTAACCGATACAGCCCCAGCAAACAGAGGTATAGAATTATCTTATAGAGCGTGAGTTTCCATTGGTAAACCGTCCGGTGCAAACTCTGTAAAAATTGAACTAGTGGCAAATTAATTATTGAATAATCAGAAAGCAGAGAGCAAAGCTCTCTGCTTTCTGATTATTCAACTCGTAACCGCTCATTGGTTTCATAAACATAAGTCACCGGATTTTGATTGGATCCAAAGGCTAAGCTAAAAGTGTTCGTTGTGACATCGTACATTGAATACTTGGCACCTGATTGCTCGTTAATATTAGCGATACTAAATGTTTGCTTATCAAAATCAAAAAAATAAATTGAAGTGTCGGGCACTGTTCCTACAGTGGAGACGACTTCCTTTGTGCCATTTTCATCTATATCGTTAATTTGAGCAAATCTGTCGATCTCCGAAATAATATACGGTATCTTTTTCTTTATTATAAAAAAGATTGTGACACCGTAACTCGCACCGTGCAGCTCATTTGATATATAGACCGTATCAGTTTCAGCTAACGTTGTTTTCGTTATATCATACCAAGTCTCACCAAGAGAACGTGACAAAGCATATCGTATCCCGGAAACTTCAATATATGAATAGGTATAACCTTCGGGATTTTCTTTATTGAACTCTTTGGGGATATATTCAACATATGTGACCATATCATCAATTTTCATTGAGTTAATAATACTTCCAATCTGACTATCGTTCAATAAACTAAGGGGTACATTAGAAAAATTCCGAGCGGTAAAATTTAGTTGGATGGTGTCCGATGTTGATGATGTGTTTTGCGTACCTTGTTCTGAGGGAATGTAGTCGACCGGCGTTTTAAGCTTATTTTGTTTTTCTGCACAAGCTGTACATAGTAGTAACAGAAAAATAAGCATAAGAGCTGTTATGTTTCTAAAATTTACGATTTTCTTTTTTTTCATACAATACCTCCGCAGTGTTAGAGAAAACTTCTCCGCAAATTATGAGGAAAATAATAAAATTAGAGCTTGTTGACTAGTTTAAGACTTACAAGCCCTTGCATTTTGCGGTCATTTTAGTTTCTAGACAATATCTTGCTTACTACTTTTGTAGGACAACCTTCCAAGTCTTACCCTCATCTTCGGTTTTAGCAATGTTTATTATATTTTTTGATGCAGATCTATTAACAATGACAGCCCATCCAAGCTGAGCATTTTCAAAATTAACTCTAACCAGATTGCCAAATAGGATACCAGGAAACTTTGATTGATCAACTCTGGCCAACCAGGTTTTACCTTGATCGTCCGTTTTCCATACACTGACAGGGTATATTGATGGAGTATAAGCTATCAGAAAAGCACTTGCGTTGTTTATAGGAAAAAGATCACTGGTTTCAGGAGGAGCAGGATTTCCAGAGAAAGGAGGAGGAGCTAGATAATAACCGCTTTCAACTGTCCAGTCGCCTGATTGATCCCTGTGCAAGATAATCTTTGCGGCTTGAGACATGGTACCTTCACCGGAAAATAGAGCCCAACCCTCAAAGCCAGAATTAATGATAACCTTGCTGCTCTCTAGCTCAAGTCTTTTTTTCATATTTTCGGGAACTGACCATTCTTTTTTCCATATATTACCACCATCAGTGGTATGTAAGATAGAATCTGTATTCGATGCCCACCCTTCTTTATTGTCTTTAAAATCCACTGACATAAAATCTTCCATAGAACAAATCTTTTTCCAGGATTCACCGCCATCGGTAGTGCTGAAAAGATCGTTATTTAGTCTGGCAAATCCATCTTGAGTATTTAAAAACTGAATTTGACAAGGTGATGTTCTTGTAGTTTGTAGCGTTTCAAATTGCTTTGTCCAACTTTGACCACTGTTTTTGGTTGATAAGATACAATAGGCTTTTTCTACAGACTGAGGCTGAGCATCCCCAATAGCCCAACCATGCTCACGATCAACAAATTGCATCGATAGAATATTATAATTATTCACCTGAGCAGTCGACCATGTTTGGCCCTGATCAGAGGATGAGAAAATCTCAGTAGAAGGCGAATTTACATCATCAAAGTTTAACCCTATCCAGACCATCTTATCGTCAAGAAAAGCAAATTTAGCATTTGTGATTTCAGAGTTCAAGAGGGTTGAAGAATTTTCAGCTGGCTTATTTAATGGCTCTGTTCCTTTAATCGGATGGCCGCAACCACTTGTTAATAGAAGGCCTATAAGACAAAATGCTATTGGGATATGGCTTCTTCTAACATACATTAACCAACGCCCTCCCTTATACTTACTGATAAAAATATGGCAATTTTCCTTTTACTAATATTATTATTTTTTCAAGCTTAACAAACAACTAAAAATCAAACCCAGAATTACTGGGAACTAGTGGGAAGGAAAAACTACATGACCCGATCATTCTTCATCCACTAATAGCTACTTCACTACATAGATACTATCTAAAAATAGCTTCGGAAAAAGAAATTCTTGAAAAAATTCTTAGCGTGTATTAAGACAATTAGAATGATCTTTTGCAACATCATTTTTAGGTAATTACATAAAAAGTACAGAAATCCCGCCTTGGAACAAATTATACATACTGGCATATCTCTCGCAAATTAAAACAAATATCTATCCATGAAAATAACCAGTTCTTGATGAAACAACGACGTAAGGAACTTCGGCTCCATCTATCGTAATATATGCCTGGTATAAATCACCTTGTAGTGGTTCTAACCCGGAAACTTTTTTTCCTAACGTATTATATAAATCATTTTGAAATAGTTCTTTCCAGTTGCTAAGAATAGGCGCGTTTTTTGTCAGATAGACAGCAAAGCTCTTTACGTCGTCAGCATTTCCTCCACTGGCAATATATTGCTTATATACGCTTTCAATATTAACTTGCTTTAGGAATGTTTGACTCCATTTCAATTTATATGCATCAGGTTTGTCGCCTTGACCATTCATTAGATAATCAATGACTTTTTCGGATATAGCTTGTTCTGAATATAAATTATTATCAGAACTTGACGTGATTTTGGAGCCTGAACTCGTACCGATATTATTGGTACCTGACTGCAAGGAAGAACTGCTTGCATTGGAACTGCTTACATTAGAGCTGACTGCGTCTGGAAGCGACGAAGACGGGTTGGAGGATGTATCGTTTTGAGGCGTTTGCATACCCGGCAATTTCCCGATTGCAAATATCGTTATAACTGATGCAATGATGACAACCGCCGCAACAGTCCCTACTACTGTAATTTTTTTAAAGGCCATAATGCTATTACCCTCTCTTTCACCACACTCTCCCCGAATCCGAAGATGAATGCCAATAGATTACGTTTGTTCTGGAAATAGCTACGAAAATAAAATGCTAGAAAAAATTCCTTGCATATATTTAAGACAATTATAATGAGTTTTTGCAACATCATTATTAGGCAAAGTGATATTGGATTTAAAGGCATTAGCATACTTGAAAATGCCGCAAAAATCAAGTTTAACATAAAGAGAGTTTCCAAACATGTTCCAGTAAACTTAGAGTAAAAATATTTGTTCATAATAAAAATTTATTGGAAATATGTTATTATTCTAACAAGGGGTGATTAGATGATAACGATGGTAATCGCTGCCTTGGCAGATGATAGTGATAAAAGCTTTATGCTAGATTTATATCAGGACTATTACGGTCTCGTGCGGAAGACTATTTACAATATTATACACGAAACAGGAAACCTGGAAGATCTGATTAACGATACTTTCCTTAAACTTATCGAAAAAACCTCTTTAATTAAGACCCTGGATTGTTGCAAAACGGCTGCCTATGTTGTCTATACTAGCAGGAACGTCACAATCAACTTTTTAAAACACAGAGACGTTCTGAACAAGCATGTATTTTACGGTGAAGACAAGGATTTAGCAGAAAAAATTTCCGGCTGGGAGGAAACTATCGAAGATAAGATCATCCGTCAGGAAAAACTAAAAGAAATGGGGAGCGCCATCTTGAGGCTTCCGGAAAAAGAAAAGGATTTGTTGTACTTTAAATACATTCTGGAAATGGCTGATGAGGAGTTGGCCGAGATTATGGGAATAGCGCCCGCCAGTGTCCGGCAATATTTGACAAGAGCTCGCAGAAAGGCCAAGAGCCTCATGGATAAGGAGGTGAATAAGCATGTCAGATAACAGCTCGGATCAAAGCCGGGAAAAGCTTTTTGAAGAATATGAAGACAGTTTGTTCAGACTCATTATGCATGAGGCCGCGGAAAAAGAGGGAAAGCTTTTTCTAGAGGAAAAAGAAAGGCTAAAAAATGACCCGGAATCTTTGCCTTCCAGAGAAGCAGTTCAAAGATTTAGTCGGCAACTGGACGCTCATTTTAAAAAAACAAAAGCTTATGCCCGAAAGCGCCGCATATTAAAGGCCTTAAATCGAGCGGCAGTTGCTATGCTGATTGTGATAGCTGTATTGTTTACCGCCGTAGCGAGTGTTCAGGCAGTAAGGGTTAAAGTGCTGAACTTTTTAATGAATATCCAGCCCCAATATACATCCTTTAAACTAAAAGAAAGCGGCAGCAATTCAGATAGTGGAAAACCGGTTGTAAACTGGACCAATACCTATGTTCCAACCTATATTCCAGAAGGATATAAGGTCAGTACCACTACTAATCATGAATTAGTGAAGAAAATTATCTTTGAAAATGCGCAGGATAAAAATTCATTCATCATTTATACGGAATTAAATGAAGCTAACACTTCGGAAATAGATACGGAAAACGCTTCTGTTTTTAAATCTCTCAGTATCAATGGGCATGATGGAACACTTACTGTAAAAAATTCCACGGTGACAATTATTTGGGAAATGGATAACCATATGTTTATGGTTCAGGCCCCGACAAGTGAAAGCACAGCGGTGAAGATCGCCGAGGGAGTGAAATATATAAATTAAAAAATTTTTGTTGCAAAAAATCTTCTTTGTTGTCTTTTATTATTGAAAGATATTTAAAAGAGGTTTTTATTTTATGAAAAAATTTATCTGTATGGGCCTTGTTATTCTGATGACCATTTTTTGTGCAGTTCCTGTTTATGCGGTTGAAGGAACTAATGGCGTAAAAACAAAGGAAGGAGCATCTCCTCAATTCACGTACATCTCGTTTTTAGATGCCGGACTAGCCATCAATTCATCAGGACTGGCTACCTGTGCAGGGGACGTTACCCTTTACTACAACTCTTACAGTACAAATATGACTGTCCAACTGCAGAAATCTTCCGGCAGTGGCTGGAGCACTATTAAAACATGGACATCATCAGGAACAGGGATTGCCGGGACTGATTTAGAGGGTTATTACTATGTTGTTTCAGGCACCTATCGGGTTTGTACTACGGCAAATGTCTATGATCCATCCGGCAAGTTGGTTGAGATCCAATCGGCCTACTCCGATAACGTAACTTATTAAATTAGCCCGCCGACATATATCCCTCTTTTCTTTTTAAAAAAGATTTGTTTAATAATTAATGTACGAACACCATTCACATCCTTATTCCTTGTGATTTGTCCCAATCTTTAATGAATTATTATGTGAAGCAGCGTGAAAAAAATAGAATTTTATAATAGGACAAGTTCAGACTAGTTGCTACAGAAGAACTTAAACATAATATTCAACTTGATTATGAGCGCATCAGCCCAAATTATTTTCTATTCTCATAGAACAATATTCAGTATCATATTTAGTTTACAGTAACATACAAAACCTAAAGCCCACAATCTGCTATTGCTAAATTGTGGGCTTTTTAATACTTAAATAAATCTTCAGTTCCAGTTATACCAACTGATAGCCAAGTAAAATTAAACAAGCTGTCAGTTCATAATCCTAAGAACTAACAGCATTGTAGACTGGAAAGTTAATCAAAAAGCCAATCACAACAGCAATCGGCTTCTTTCGATAAAATTGTGGCGGAGGCGGTGGGATTCGAACCCACGGGCCGGTTTTAAAGCCGACCGAACGATTTCGAGTCGTTTCCGTTATGACCGCTTCGGTACACCTCCGGGTAATAAAAATATATACTCCTCCTCTAAAGGTTACTCAGATAAACGACAGACCTTTAGAGCAGATATAACAAGTGTTAAGTTGTTCCATGTGCAAACTTAGCGCAGTCTTCTGAAAAATTGTTTTAAAATGTCCATACATTCCTCTTCTAAAACACCAGCCAAAATATCGACCTTGTGATTCCAGAGGTTATGATTAAGGACATTCATGACGGAACCTACGGCTCCCCCTTTTAAATCCATTGCTCCATAGACAAGTCGGCTCAGGCGGGCCTGAATGATCGCACCGGCACACATTGGGCAAGGTTCTAAAGTAACATATAACGCAGCTTCAGATAGTCTCCAGCTGCCCAGTGTTTCCGCAGCACGTTGAATTGCCAAAATCTCCGCGTGAGCGGTTGGATCATTACGTCGCTCTTTTTCATTATGAGCTTCCGCAATCACCTTGCCGTTATGAACAACAACTGCTCCGATGGGAACTTCTCCTTGCTCAAAAGCCAGTTGGGCCTGTAAGAGCGCCATACGCATCCAATCTTGATGAAGCATTTTTACCTCTAAATTGGTGACCCCGGGAGGAGTCGAACCTCCGCAAGACAGGGTTTAGGAAACCCCCGCTCTATCCACTGAGCTACGAGGCCTCAGTAATTATCTGACTGAACTTATCCAACGTTTAAAATTGAAGGATTTAGTGACTAAACGTGCGATATTCGAACTTCGAGTATCGCACATAAAACATCGCTTAAGTGGTGCGCTCGGAGGGATTCGAACCCCCGACATTCTGATTCGAAGTCAGACACTCTATCCAGCTGAGCTACGAGCGCATAATTAACTCAACACGGTTTAGCTTCTGTATGAAAAAATCATCTACTCAAATATTACTGTATGGCGGAGGGGGTGGGATTCGAACCCACGGACCCCTCACGAAGTCACCGGTTTTCAAGACCGGCTCCTTAAACCGCTCGGACACCCCTCCATGTAGACGACCAATTCAAAGGATACCACAAAAATTAATAAATGGCAACTAAAATATAATGAAAATTTATGTGACTATCCAATATATTCTACACCCATATAAGGCTGCAAAGCTTTTGGAACACGTATTCTGCCATTTGAATCCTGATAGTTTTCCATAATAGCGGCTACCGTGCGTCCGATTGCCAGACCGCTGCCATTCAAAGTATGAACATACTCAGGTTTTTCTTTCGGTCCTCTGCGAAAACGAATATTTGCGCGCCGTGCCTGAAAATCTTCAAAGTTACTGCAGGAGGAAATTTCCCGGTATGTATTGAAACTCGGCAGCCATACTTCCAAATCATAGGTTTTAGCTGAACTAAAACCAAGATCTCCTGTTGAGAGCGTCATGACTCTGTAAGGTAATTCTAATTCTTGCAAAATATTTTCAGCATCCTGAGTCAACAATTCCAATTCTTCATAAGAATTCTCCGGAAGTGAAAACTTAACAAGCTCAACTTTATTGAATTGATGCTGACGGATGAGCCCGCGAGTGTCCCGACCCGCTGAACCTGCTTCAGAACGGAAACAAGCGCTGTAGGCACAGTGCCGGATAGGCAACTGCTGACTGTCTAAAATTTCATCCCGATAAAGATTCGTCACAGGTACTTCAGCCGTGGGAATCAAAAAATAATCCGTACCCATTACTTTAAAGGCAT
The DNA here is from genome assembly GCF_030954495.1 of Candidatus Desulfosporosinus nitrosoreducens. Lineage (GTDB taxonomy): Bacteria > Bacillota > Desulfitobacteriia > Desulfitobacteriales > Desulfitobacteriaceae > Desulfosporosinus > Desulfosporosinus nitrosoreducens. The sequence goes on from NZ_JAVHUW010000025.1 coordinate 10,801, forward strand.
CATCTTCAAACTTAGGAAGTTGGCCCGTTCCGAACATAGAAGTTCGATTTACCATATAGGGCGGTAAAATTTCATTATAACCCTTATTTGTATGATGATCAAGCATAAATGAAATCAAAGACCGCTCTAGCTTAGCACCCAATCCTTTATAGAAAGTAAAACGTGTCCCTGTAACTTTGCCGGCTCGCACAAAATCAAAAATATCTAATTTTTCTCCAAGCTCATAATGTGCTTTGGGCTGAAAATCAAAGGTCGGAGGAGTTCCCCACGCCCGTACTTGGATATTCGCATTCTCATCTAAGCCAACCGGTACGGAAGCATGGGGAATGTTAGGTATTTCGTAAAGAACTTTCTCCATCTCCTGTACGATTTCAGAAGACTGTTGTTCCAAATTCTTTACGGTTTGCCCAACTTCACGCATTTCTAAAACAAGGGCTTCAGCATCTTCCCCTTTTTTCTTCAAGCGCCCCACTTCTTCAGAAACAATATTGCGCCGAGCTTTAAGAGTTTCAATTTCAAAGAGCAGACGACGTCTTTCTTCTTCTTGCTGCAAAAAATGGTCCAAACTAATGTCAATATGACGTTTTCGCAAGGCTTCTTTGACCAGATCAGGATTACCGCGGACAAACTTCAGATCTAACATACTAAACCCTCCCATACCAAGAACGCTTTTAGTTTACCAATGTTCATCGATCATACCCAAAAAGTATTGATGGACCCTTTGATCCGGGGTAAGCTCAGGATGAAAGGCACTCGCCAATAAGTTTCCTTGCCGGGCAAAGACAATTTTGCCTTCAAACTCGGCTAGAATACCAACATTAGGTGCAACTTCCCTAAGGTAAGGTGCCCTGATGAAGACAGCGCGCAAAGGATGGGAACCCATAGCCGGTACCTGAAGATCTGTTTCAAAACTAGCCACCTGTCTGCCAAAAGCATTACGTTCTACCGTCGTATCCATCAGATTTAATCGATACTGATCACTGTCGACAATTGTTTTACTGAGCAAAATCATACCGGCGCAAGTTCCAAAAATGGGTAAATCTTTACTGCCCAGTTCTTTAATTTTTTCACCAAGGTCACTGGCCTGTAGAAGTTTTCCGATGGTTGTGCTCTCGCCGCCAGGTATGATCAGGCCGTGGATTCCTTCTAAGTCGCTGGTTTTACGTACTTCTACGACATCACAGTCTAATTGAGCCAAAACCTGTCGGTGCTCACGAAAAGCTCCTTGTAATGCCAAAACCCCGACACGTTTTTTCATGATTACCAGCCCCGATCTTGCATACGTTGAGCATCTGTCAGAGTTGAAATTTCAATACCTGACATTGGTTGTCCAAGATCTCTGGATACTTCAGCTATAACTTTGGGATCATTGTAATGAGTGGTTGCCATAACAATAGCTTTAGCCCGTGCTTTAGGATTGCCCGATTTGAAAATTCCGGAACCAACAAAAATTCCATCTACGCCAAGCTGCATCATTAAAGCGGCATCTGCCGGAGTTGCTATACCACCTGCGGCAAAATTTACAACAGGCAGTTTGCCATGTTCTGCCACGTAGAGTACCAACTCGTAAGGAGCACCCATATTTTTAGCAGCTGTCATCAGTTCTTCCTTCGGCATAACAGTTAAAGCACGAATATCACTCATAACGGTTCTCATATGTCTTACAGCTTCAACTACATTACCGGTTCCCGGTTCCCCCTTGGTGCGAATCATAGCCGCTCCTTCGCCAATTCTGCGCAGTGCTTCACCGAGATTGCGGCAGCCGCAAACAAAAGGAACTTTAAAATCATGTTTATTTATATGAAAAGCGTCATCAGCCGGAGTTAAGACTTCCGACTCATCGATATAATCAGCACCTAAGGATTCCAAAACTTGAGCTTCAACAAAATGCCCGATTCTCGCTTTGGCCATAACTGGAATCGTGACAACCTCCATAATACTTTTAATAATCGTAGGGTCAGCCATCCGCGCGACCCCGCCTTCTGCTCGAATATCTGAAGGAACACGTTCTAAAGCCATAACGGCACATGCCCCAGCCTCTTCGGCAATAATCGCTTGTTCAGGGGTCGTCACGTCCATAATGACGCCGCCTTTCAACATTTCTGCCAGTCCAGTCTTTACTTTTAATGATCCGAATTCTGCCATCGATAATTCCTCCTAAAATTTATGTTAGTTACCGACACTGCTGTTGTCTGACTTCTGACTCAGACTCCAATTCCAGACATGGTAACACCTAGCGTAAACTTTGTCAATTAATCCTCGGTCTCAAGTTCTTCAGAATTCTCCAAATCCACATCTTCAGAACCCTCTGCTCTCACGGCAACTTTTGCCATAGCAACTACTTTGCTGTCATCCCCGGTTCGCATGGTCAAAACTCCATGAGCGGTTCGTCCTTGATTTGAGATGCTCGATACTTGAAGACGCAGCATAATTCCGTTATTGGTAATGACCATAAGTTCATCTTCCACCTGCACTACTTTGACACCAATGAGCATACCTGTTTTGGCATTTAACTTCATGACAATGACACCTTTGCCGCCCCGTCCCTGAACCCTAAATTCTTTAAGATTCGTACGTTTGGCAAAGCCATTTTCACTCATGGTTAAAAGTTCGCCTTCATCTCCGATGACATCCATACCAACAACTTCGTCGTTTTCTTCGAGCTTTATTCCTTTTACTCCTCGCGCTGTGCGACCCATATATCGTACGTCCTCTTGAGGGAAACGAATCGCAATCCCTTTCCGTGTCGCTAACAAAATATCATCTAAACCCTGAGTTAATTTCACTCCTATGAGTTCATCTCCCTCGTCAAGAGTTAAGGCTATTAAACCTTCCCGACGAGAAGAATCATATTCCTGAAGAGCAGTTTTCTTAAGAATACCTTTTTTAGTAGCCGTAATTAGAAAATAATCTGAACTATAGTCTTTAACGGCCATAACCGCAGTAATCATTTCATTCTGCGCCAAATTCAAGAGGTTAATAATCGCGGTTCCTTTGCCGGTACGGCTGGCCTCCGGAATCTCATGAGCCTTGAGACGATAGACTTTACCTTGTGACGTAAAGAAGAGAATATACTGATGGGTGGTTGTGATAAAAAGATGTTCCACAAAATCTTCTTCTTTGGTAGCCATTCCATGAACACCTTTACCGCCGCGATTTTGACTCTTATAAGTACTCAACGGCAAACGTTTTATATAGCCATAGTGGGTTACTGTGATGACAACCTCTTCTTCAGCAATCAGATCTTCAATATTCATTTTACTGACATCAACCGTAATAAGTGTATGGCGGGGATCGCCATATTTTTGTTTAATTTCTGTGATTTCGTTTTTAATAATTTCAATAACCATACTTGGCGATGCAAGAACCGATCTGAGATAAGAAATTGTTGTCATAAGCTCGTGATACTGATCTTCTAACTTTTCCCGTTCCAAACCTGTTAAGCGCTTTAAACGCATATCTACAATGGCTTGGGCTTGCTTTTCACTTAAGCCAAAGCGGTTTGATAAATTTTCTCGGGCATTTGCCTCATCTGCTGAAGAACGAATCGTTTCAATAACTTCGTCAATATGATCTAAGGCAATTCTCAACCCTTCAAGAATATGAGCTTCTGCTTCTGCTTTATTTAATTCAAATCTTGTTCTCCGAACAATAACATCCTTTTGATGTTCAACAAAGTAATGGATCATATCTTTCAGAGTAAGAACTCTCGGTTGACCGTTAACAAGTGCTAACAAATTGACACCGAAAGTTTCTTCCATCTGAGTATGTTTATAAAGCTGATTCAAAATAATTTGAGGATTAACATCCCGCCTCAGCTCAATAACAATACGCATACCGGAACGATCCGATTCATCTCTCAGGTCGGTAATGCCATCCAGTTTTTTATCGCGCACAAGCTCGGCAATCTTTTCAATGAGTTTGGCCTTATTAACAAGAAAAGGAATTTCCGTGACAATAATTTTTGTCTTACCGGCTTTCTCCATAGGCTCAATTTTTGCTTTGGCTCGGGTTTTAATAGAACCACGGCCTGTCGTATAAGCAGCTTGAATTCCTTCGTAGCCCATAATTGTTCCGCCTGTTGGGAAATCAGGACCTTTAATATAATTCATTAAATCAATACTGGATAACTCGGGATTATCCAATAAAGCAACCGTAGCGTCAATAACTTCGCTTAAGTTATGCGGCGGTATATTCGTAGCCATGCCTACGGCAATTCCCGAAGAACCATTCACTAATAAATTAGGAAATTTAGAAGGTAATACAGTAGGCTCATCCTGTTTCTCATCATAGTTTGGAGTAAAGTCAATGGTATCTTTATCGATATCCGCCAACATATACGTAGCCATTCTAGCCATCCGCAATTCTGTATAACGCATGGCAGCGGCAGAATCCCCGTCAATCGAACCAAAATTTCCATGTCCGTCAATAAGTGGATAGCGGCTGGCAAAATCTTGCTCCATACGAACTACTGCATCGTAAATCGAAGCATCCCCGTGTGGGTGAAATTTAGCCATGCAATCCCCGACAAGCCTTGCCGACTTACTGTAAGGTTTATTAGGGGTCATACCTAATTCGTGAAGAGTAAAAAGAATTCTGCGGTGAACCGGCTTCAGTCCATCCCTAACATCCGGCAACGCCCGGCTGACAATAACACTCATAGCATAGTCAATATAGGACTTTCGCATTTCATCCGCAATTTCAACGGGAAGAACTTTTCCCTCTTGGATTTCCTCCGACATGAGTGAGCACTCCTTTAAGTATCCAAATTACGTACGTCTTTAGCGTAGCGGTGAATAAAATCCCGGCGCGGTTCAACTTTGTCACCCATCAAATCAGAAAACATTCTCTCGGATCTAATGGCATCTTCGATCGTCACTTGTAGAATTGTACGTTTTGCCGGATCCATTGTAGTTTCCCATAATTGTTCAGGGTTCATTTCTCCCAAACCTTTATAGCGCTGAATTTCAACCTTTTCACGGCCTATTTTATCTAATGTTTTGTTGAGTTCACCATCAGAATAGGCGTATTGAATATCTCTCCCTTTTTTAACCTTAAAAAGTGGAGGCTGGGCAATATAAACGTAATGATGTTCAATCAGCGGTTTCATATAGCGGTAAAAGAAAGTTAACAACAGAGTCCGAATATGCGCTCCGTCGACATCAGCGTCTGTCATAATGATCAACTTATTGTAACGAGCCTTGCTGATATCAAAATCATCCGAGATGCCGGTTCCCATCGCCGTAATCATGGCTCGAATTTCAGCATTTCCTAATATTTTATCAAGTCTCGCTTTTTCTACATTTAAAATTTTTCCCCTTAACGGCAATATAGCCTGAAAGCGCCGGTCACGTCCTTGTTTTGCGGAACCCCCTGCGCTGTCACCTTCTACGAGATACATCTCACAGAGATCCGGCTCTTTCCAAGAACAATCCGCCAATTTACCTGGAAGTGAAGTGCCCTCAAGAGCACTTTTGCGGCGGGTTAAATCTCTTGCCTTACGGGCGGCATCCCTCGCCCGAGCAGCTTGAACCGATTTATCAATGAATTTTCTTGCCAAAGTTGGATTTTCTTCAAGAAAAGTGCCAAGCCCTTCTCCTGTGGCAGAGTCGACAATCCCCCGAATCTCACTGTTTCCAAGTTTCGTCTTTGTCTGACCTTCAAATTGCGGATCAGGAACTTTTACAGATATAACCGCGGTTAATCCTTCGCGAATGTCATCACCGGACAGGTTTGAATCAGAGGCCTTTAATAGATTATTTTTGCGTGCATAGTCATTAATTACCCGGGTTAAAGCAGCTTTAAAACCGGCTTCATGGGTACCGCCTTCTTGGGTATTAATATTATTGACATAAGAATACAGATTTTCGGAATAACTATCATTGTACTGGATACTTACCTCCACTTGAACCTGATCCTTCATAGTTTCAATAAAAATAGGCTGAGGATGCAAACAATCTTTACTTTTATTGAGGTAAAGAACAAAATCCTGGATACCACCTGTATGAAAGAACGTTTCGTTTATGTCCGTGCGCTCATCAAAAAGATTAATTTTAACATTTTTATTTAAAAACGAAAGCTCTCGCAGCCTATGGGCTAAAATATCAAAATCATAGACTGTATCTTCAAAGATTTCCGGATCAGGTATAAAGGAGATTTTCGTACCTGTTTCTTCTGTGGTTCCTAAATCGATAAGCTCAGAAGTAGGTTTTCCTTTGGCGTATTCCTGATGAAAAACATGTCCGCTTTTAGAAACTTCCACAATAAGCCATTGTGATAAGGCATTGACGACACTTAAACCTACTCCATGCAAACCGCCGGAAACTTTATAAGCGCTTTCACTCCCGCCAAATTTTCCTCCGGCATGCAATACGGTCAAGCACACTTCCACTGTGGGTTTTCCCATTTTAGGATGAATATCCACAGGTATTCCCCGTCCATTATCAATTACAGTAATACTATTTTCTTTATGAATATAAACATCAATTTGATCACAAACACCGGCTAACGCTTCATCAATACTATTGTCTACAATTTCATAAACGAGGTGATGAAGGCCTCGGCTGCTCGTTGAACCAATATACATACCAGGGCGTTTACGTACAGCTTCTAGTCCTTCAAGAACTTCAATCTGCCCCGCATTATAATTGTCACTTGGATCTTGAATATTGAAATCTGTATTTTCTTGCAAAGCTGTTTCCTCCCAAAATATACCTTCAACCTTATTATTGTACACTAAATCGCAAAATGTTTCAATTTCCTTACCAATGAATAATTGCCGCTAATGTCTTTTCAAAAATACGACTCTCGTCGGCACAGGATTTTTGAAATTTATCCATATTTTCTACTCATCAAGAGCAAAAAACGATCGTTTAAATAATGTAGTTGAAGAAATGGGAGATAAAAAATAGCTATCATTTGTGATAATCAGAGATTTTTCCTTACCAGGCTCAGAGATATATGCGAGTTTATGATTATCTTTAACGTTATTCAAAAAATTATTGTTTGTTTTCCCTTCCGATGCAATTTCCAGGTCAATAATTGCTACAACCTTGTCCTTTTTGATCAATACGTCCCCACCAAGATGCAAATACATTTATCGTTCCCTCCTTATATGCCCCTGTTCAACATGATATAATGCGCCGTCATCAAGGCGGCTCTCAGCACCCGTCATGGTAATCAATGTCTGAATACGTGAAGACTCAATAAACTTTATTAGATAGTTTCTCCTGAAACTGTCAAGTTCAGACAAAACATCGTCTAAAAGAAGAAGAGGATATTCTCCCTTTTCTTGACGTATGAGTTCTAATTCGCCCAATTTTAAACTCAAAACTATAGAACGTTGTTGACCTTGTGAAGCATAAAGACGTGCAGGTTTATCATTTAAAAGTATATGCAAATCATCACGATGGGGGCCGACAAGGACCATCTGTCGTTCTATTTCTTGTTCCATTTTCTGGTTTAATAATTCAGGCAATTCCGCAAGAGCTTCTTGGAATTCCTTTTTACCTAAAGCATAGTAATAGATCTTAAGATTTTCTTGTTGCGACGTAAGATTTACATAGATCTGATCAGCAACTTCTTGGATGCGGTTTGTCAGCTCTATACGCTGCAGAATAATCTTTTCACTTAATTCAATAATTTGTTTATTCCAAAGCTCCAGTTGAGCATATTTAGAAGACCGCTCGATATGGGCTTTTAAAAGAGCACTTTTTTGCTGAATTACTTTGTTATAAGCATTAAGAATACTTACATATCCCGGTCGAATCTGGGCGATATGCAAATCTAAAAATCTTCTCCGCTCCGAAGGTCCTCCTTTGATCATAATAAGATCATCCGGCGAAAAAAAGATGACATTAATTGTCCCGACAAAATCAGATAAACGCTGGCAAGGAACTTGATTGATTTTTACACGTTTCTTTCGGTCTTTATAATGACTCTCTAAGAAGACTTTATGGTGATTTACAATAAAATCACCATAAAGATGGAACTCTTGTTGATTCCATTTTAAAAGTTCATGTTCACGTTGCACTCGATAGGATTTTCCAGTCAAAAGATAATAAATTCCCTCAATGATATTTGTTTTGCCTTGTCCGTTATTCCCCACCAAGACATTAATTCCAGGCATAAATTGAATGGACTCGTCATCATAGTTACGGAAGTTCTGTAAATGAAAATTATTGATATTCATCATTGCGAATTTAAGACATTCTAACAGGTAATACAAGGTAGAGATAATTGGGATTATCTAAAGGACGCATAACGCCCGGGCTGTACGGTCCTGAAAGTTCAAAAATGATTTGTTCACTGTCAATTACTTTTAAAGCATCGATTAAAAACTTAGCGTTGAAAGCGATCATGACATCTTTACCTTGCATGGAAATTTCCATTTGCTCAGAAATTTTACCTAATTCCGTTGTTTGATCTATTCTCAGTTGCGCACTTTCAACTTTAATTCGAATAATATTGCTCCCACTTTTATCATGGGATAACAAAGAAGCCCTTTCTACTGCCTCTAAAAAATTTCTGACGGAAAGATTAATTTTAGTTTCGCAAGTCTGAGGGATGACTTGTTTATAATTAGGGAACATTCCTTCAATTAACCTGGAAACTAAAAAAATTAAACCAAATTGGAAAACAATTTGTGATTTATTGAAACTAATCGCTAAGTATTCATCTTCATCTCGTAGTAAGCGATATATTTCCGACAATGTTTTGGCAGGTATAATCCCACTAAAATTTGCGTCTTCAGGATTGTCTATTTCGGAAATACTGTAGGCCAGACGATGGGTATCTGTTGCAACAAGACGGAGATTAGAACCTTCAATTTGTAAAAGGGTTCCGTTAAAAACAGGTCTATTTTCTTCCACAGCACAAGAAAATATAGTTTGTCTAATCATGTTTTTAAAAATCACTGTAGGTACATTAAAGGAAACCGGGTCGATTAAATCGGGAAGAAGAGGATATTCTTCAGGATCATATCCTCTTAAGGTTATTTCTGATTGATAATAATAAATTGTAATTGACCCGTCTTGTTCCTTTATTGTTATTGTTGTATCAGGTAATTTGCGTACAACTTCAGCAAAAAGTTTTGCGGGGACAACTATAACCCCTTCTTCTTCAATTTGAGCGGGAACTTCACAGCGGATGCCCAGTTCAAGATCCGTTGCTGCAAAGCGCAAACACTGTTGCTCGGCGCTTATTAAAATTCCTGAAAGAACGGGTAAAGTGTTCTTACTGGAAACCGCCCGCTGAACGGCATTTACTCCGGAAAGAAGCGAATCCTTTGAGCAGAAGATTTTCATATTGAATCCTCCTAAAAATTTTCCCAGTTCTAAATTACGCTGAGTATTAATAAGATAATAATTAGTAGCTATAGTAGTATTCCTTGTCAACATGTGGATAAGTCAATTATAGAGGCAGAATCTCTGTATTTTATAGTGTTGAAAAAGGGGTGGACAAACAGATAATTTTTATCCACATGTCCACAAATTATAAAATGTCTTTATTTTATTAAGATAGTGTAAACAGTTTATCCACATACACCTACAAGTACAGGTTTATTATTCGTTTTGGATTCGTTGAATTATTTCATTGACCTTTTTTTCTAGGATGGGATCATTTTGTACAGCCTGAGATATTTTTTCCTGAGCATGCATTACCGTTGTGTGGTCTCTTCCGCCAAATTCATCGCCTATCTTTGGCAAAGAGGAGTCGGTTAATTGGCGCGATAGATACATGGCAATTTGGCGAGGAAAAGCAACGGCTTGAGTGCGTTTCTTGGCTTTAAATTCATTGGGGGACAAGTGAAAATAATCTGCTACAGCTTTTTGAATGGAATCAATGGTAATCTGTTTGGGGTTATTTGTAGGTAAAATATCTTTAAGAGCCTCCATAGCAACTTCTGCTGTAATAGGTATTGAACTTAAAGAGGCAAAAGCGATGACTCGAATTAGGGCTCCTTCGAGTTCCCGAATGTTTGTATGTATTTTATCAGCAATGTAAACCATTACTTCATTCGAGACTTGCAAATTTTCAACCTTGGCTTTTTTTCTTAAGATAGCGATTCTGGTTTCCAGATCAGGAGCTTGAATATCTGTGATCAGGCCCCATTCAAATCTCGAACGCAAACGATCTTCTAACGTGGGAATTTCTTTTGGCGGGCGGTCTGAAGAAATAATAATTTGCTTATTCGCTTCGTGCAGGGCGTTAAATGTATGGAAAAATTCTTCTTGAGTGCGTTCTTTTCCAGCCAAAAATTGAATATCGTCAATTAAGAGAATGTCCACGTTTCTATAATGATTGCGAAATTCAATGGAATTTTCATCGCGAATTGAATCAATAAGTTCATTGGTAAACTTCTCGCTTGAGACATAAAGAACTCTTGTATTAGGAGAACGTTGAAGAACGTGATGGCCAATGGCATGCATAAGGTGGGTTTTTCCCAGACCTACACCTCCGTAAATAAACAGGGGATTGTAGGATTTAGCGGGTGATTCCGCAACAGCAAGAGATGCAGCGTGTGCAAAACGATTGCTGTTGCCGATAACGAAGGTGTCGAAGGTATATTTGGAATTGAGAGAGTTTGGCAAAGGTTCACTTTGTTTTAAGACGGCTTCAGACATCATGGATGGTGGGGTTCGTTCTTCAGCCATAGATTCTTCTGGGTTGGGAATAACAAAGCGGAGGCTTACAGAATGCCCCAACACTGACTGGACAGAGGACCGAATCAAAGATGCATATCGACTTTCCAACCAATCTTTAGCGAAATCATTAGGAACACTGATTACTAAAGTATCCCCATCCATCATTAAAAGTTGGGTAGAACTTAACCAGGTTTCAAAACTTGGTTTGGTTAGTTCGTTTTTCAGTTTTTCAAGTGTTTCCTGCCACAATAGGTGAGGTGAGATTGGTTGTGGTGGCATGAATGGACCTCCCTTGTCTAAGAATGTAAGATTAATGACAATAAAAAAGTTATACACAAACTTATACACATTTGTGGATAACTTGATCAAATTGCGAGCTGTGGATAATAAAAAATAAGTTTGCAGTTGCTGTAAGCTGGTGTGAAATTATAATATCAAGTTTTTAAAAGGTTATCAACAGGAAGATTTCGTGTTTTATTAAATTATTCACAGTGGATAACTTATATGGAACCTTATGTTATCCACATCTTACCGTAAGGCCTTGCTTGACAGAACAAAAATTATTAGAGTATAATCTTTAAGTAAGTCTGTTGCTTAGGATGTTTTTGCTATTCATAAAAGGAGGTGTCTTTAAATTGAAGAGAACATATCAACCAAAGAATCGCCGCCATAAGCGGGTTCATGGTTTTTTAAGCCGTATGAGTACGCCAACAGGGCGAAATGTGATAAAACGCCGTCGATTAAAAGGTCGGAAGAAGTTGTCAGTTTAAGGCCGCAATTATGTGGCCTTTTTTTTAAATGGATTATTAATTTGCTCCAAAAGGCTATAAAAGGTTTAAATATTGTCTTCAGGAGTTAAAATATGAGAGAATTGTCACGGATATAAGCCTGGAGGAATTATGCTAAAAAGAGAGTTACGTTTGCGCAAAAAGTCAGGCTTTCAAGCAATATTTGCGAATGGAAAAAACTTTTCTGCTAAATATGCCGCTGTCTATATTTTTAAAGGAGATAAACAATCTTTCGGATTTATTGCTTCAAAAAAAATCGGCAATTCAGTTCAACGGAATCGTGCTAAGAGACTTTTGCGTGAAGTTATACGGCTACATATCTTGGAAATAAAACCCGACTTGCAAATTATTTTTATTGCAAGAGCTAAGATCAAAGGAGTTTCCTTTATCGAAGTCGAAACGTCTATCATGATGATGTTAAAAAGGGCGAATGCTTTAATTTTGAAATGAGTCTTTAATGTGAAACATTTATTAGTATTAGTGCTGAGATTTTATCAAAAATTTATTTCCCCTTTAAAAGGACAAACATGCCGTTTTTATCCGACATGTTCTGAATACTCTATTCAGGCGCTGCAAAAATACGGTCTTTGGCGAGGGAGTTATAAATCACTCATTAGAATTTTAAAATGCCACCCGTTTCATCCTGGAGGGCATGATCCAGTTTAAGGAGGGCTTCTGTGAATATTATTGTGCATTGGATGACGTATTTGTTAAATATACTTTATAATCTGTCATCTACAGTAGGGCTGCCTAATTATGGTGTTGCGATTATCTTATTAACAATTTTAATCAAGACGATTATCTATCCTTTAACTTATAAACAAATGGCTTCGATGCGCAAAACAGTCGATCTTCAGCCAAAAATTAAAGCAATCCAAGCAAAGTATAAAAATGATAAAGAAAAAGCAAATGCTGAAATTATGGAATTATATAAGCAACATAAAGTGAACCCTATGGGTGGCTGTCTTCCTATTGTTGTGCAGTTGCCGATTTTCTGGGGCTTATACAGCACTCTTCGAAATTTTCCTTATGGAAATTCTGCTGCTTCCGCTCACTGGTTTTTAGGCTTTGATTTAACAAAGGTCTATGGTTTTAGCCCGTCTTATCATATTATTTTGCCTTTATTTGCCGCAGCTACGACGTATTTGCAGACAAAAGTTACGAATCCGAATGCATCGACAGATCCAACCCAAAAAACGATGTTATATATAATGCCTTTATTTTTTGCCTATATTAGTGCCACGGTACCATCCGGTTTGGCTTTATATTGGGTAACTATGAACTGTGTCTCGATTCTTCAACAGCTATATATTAATCGTAAACTGTCGAATCAAAAGAAAAGCGCAGCATAGATAACGAACGGGGAAGACGTGAGGAGGATCGTTCATGAAGGTTGCAGAGAAAACCGGAAAAACGGTTGAAGAAGCGATCGCAGCTGGAATTCAGGAATTGGCCGTTGATCGTCAATATGTCAATATTGAAGTTCTTGAAGAACCTGCAAAAAAGGGATTATTCGGTCTTTTCGGGACAAAACTGGCTAGAGTTAGAGTTTCTTATGAAGATGATCCTGGAATATTAGCAACTGAGTTTATTAATGACGTTTGTCAGGCTATGGGGGTTAAAGCAGGTGCTCAGATAAGTAAGAATGCTGAGAATTGGCATATAAATATCACCGGACCGGATCTTGGCATCTTAATTGGTCGGCGGGGAGATACTTTGGATGCCCTGCAATACTTGACAAATTTGGCGGTTGCTAAAAAGTTATCCGAGCGGGTGCGAATTATTGTCGATGTAGAAGGGTATCGCTTGCGTCGCGAAGAGACTTTGATTCGTTTAGCTAAACGCTTATCGGAAAAGGTCAAACGAACAGGTGTGAGAATTGTGCTAGAACCTATGAATCCTCATGAACGGAGAATTATTCACACTTCTTTACAGGATGATACAAGGATTTCCACTTTCAGTGAAGGTGATGATCCTAATCGGCGTGTCGTTATTGCCCTTAAAAGAGGTTAAGTTTCTTTAAACAACCTTTCAACTTAATGTTTTATTAAAAATGGTGGAGATATTTAGGTTGAGGGGAAGAATCCCCTCTTTTTTTATCATTTGTTTATGTAATTGGAGATGATCAGGTGGAAGAAACTATTGTGGCAATGGCCACAGCAATGGGAGAAGCGAGTGTTCACATTATCAGATTAAGTGGACCTCAAGCGGGAAATATCATTGAGGAATGTTTTGAACCTCGGTCCAAAGAACGATGGTTGCGTAAGGATAATTTCACCTTAAACCTCGGTATTTTTCGAGACGAAGGTCATGTTCTTGATGAAGTTTTGATTGGCAGAATGTTTGCTCCCAGCTCTTTTACGGGTGAAGATGTCTATGAGGTGAATTGCCATGGCGGGCCTTTCGTTGCTCAAAGAATTTTACGTGCTTGTCTTCGTCACGGGGCTCATACTGCTGAAGCCGGAGAATTTTCCAAACGGGCTTTTTTAAATGGTAAGCTGGATCTGGTTCAGGCGGAGGCTATTATTGATTTAATTAATTCACGTACAGAGACTTCTGCTGATTTAGCTTTGTCTCAGTTAAGTGGAGGATTGTCCCAAAAAATTTTAAATCTTAGGGAAGCTATTCTGAAGATTTTGGCCTTCATTGAGGCAGGTATTGATTTTCCCGAAGATGATGTTGAAAGTTTGGATCGAGAAACTTTAGATAAAGATTTAGCCGAAGTTTTAGTTTTAACTCAAAATCTTTTGTCGGGAAGCAAGACAGGAAAAATTATTAGGGAAGGTCTGCTTACCGTAATTGTAGGTAGGCCGAATGTCGGCAAATCTAGTTTGCTTAATGCTTTATTGCAAGAAGAGCGGGCTATCGTGACAGATATTCCCGGCACAACACGAGATGAAATCAGAGAATCTGTCAGTGTTGGGGGGATACTTTTGCAATTAGTAGATACTGCGGGGATTTGGGAAACTGAAGATGTTGTTGAACGTCTTGGGATTGAGAGAACATGGAAGGCTTTGAAGACTGCGGAACTGATTTTACTGGTTGTGCAGGCGAATCTTCCTCTTTCGGATGATGAAAGATATATACTTAAAGAGTATTCCGATAAAGTGGTGGTTCTTGTTAATAAAATTGATTTAATGAAGCCTGATGAAAATATTGTTATGGAAGATGTTGGCTGCTGGATACCTTTTTCAGTCCTTCAACAAAAGGGTTTTAACAAGCTGGAAGAAGAAATAAAAAAGAGAGTATATCAAGGAGAGGTTATTAATAAAGAAGATTCTTTCCTTTCAAATCTTCGCCAGATTTCTTCTTTAGAGCATTGTTATACCGCGCTCACCCAAGCTAAAACCAGTTTGGATCTCTCCATGCCCTGGGATATTCTTTCCATTGACATTAGGCGAGCTCTTCAATATATTTCCGAGATAACCGGACATAATGTTCAAGAATCATTGCTCGAAGACATTTTCTCTCGATTTTGTATTGGAAAGTAGGTTCGACCTTGGAATATTTTGCTGGAAAATATGATGTTATTGTCGTTGGCGCAGGACACGCAGGATGTGAAGCTGCCCTTGCCGCTGCCCGACTGGGTTGTGAGACATTATTGTTAACTTTAAATCTGGATACAATTGCCCATATGCCTTGCAATCCATCGATTGGGGGACCTGCGAAGGGGCATTTGGTGCGTGAAATTGATGCCCTTGGCGGGCAAATGGGGATTAATGCGGATGAAACCTCGTTACAAGTCAAAATGTTAAATACAGGAAAAGGCCCGGCTGTTTATGCTCTGCGGGTGCAGTCCGATAAACAAGCTTATCAGAATCAGATGCGGGCAACTTTATTAAAACAGCCGAAGCTTACAGTTGCTCAAGGGCTGGTCGAGCGGATTGTGGTCGACCAGCATCAGGCAGCTGGTGTTGTAACAAGGACTGGAGCCCGTTATGAAGCTCAAAGTATCGTTTTGACAAGTGGAACTTACTTGCGAGGGAGAATTATTCTCGGTGATTCAATGTATGAAGGTGGGCCGAATGGACAGATGCCGGCTCTAAGTCTGTCGGAATCTCTTAAAGAACATGGCATTGAGCTGGGCAGATTTAAGACTGGAACTCCGCCAAGAATTCATCGTCATTCTGTCGATTATTCGCAGCTGCGTATTCAACCTGGTGATGACTCCTTATGGTCTTTTTCATTTTTGCCTACAGAAAGCATTTTCTGGCATAGAGACCCTTCTCTGCAAATTCCTTGTT
This sequence comes from Candidatus Desulfosporosinus nitrosoreducens, assembly GCF_030954495.1. Classification (GTDB taxonomy): domain Bacteria; phylum Bacillota; class Desulfitobacteriia; order Desulfitobacteriales; family Desulfitobacteriaceae; genus Desulfosporosinus; species Desulfosporosinus nitrosoreducens. Next base: position 26,479 of record NZ_JAVHUW010000025.1, read on the forward strand.
GGCTCGGATATACATCTAAGGAGACCCATAATATTATCCGTGAAAACCTTTATCGTGCACCTCTTTATTCCGGAAAAATCGAGGGGATTGGACCACGCTATTGTCCTTCAATTGAAGATAAGGTTGTCCGTTTTGCGGAACGCGACGCTCACCAGATTTTTTTGGAACCTGAAGGCTGGAATACTGATGAGCTTTATGTTGCGGGGTTATCGACCAGTATGCCGGAGGAAGTTCAGATCCGGATCTTGCAAAGTATTCCCGGTCTTAGATATGTTAAAATGCTGCGGCCTGGTTATGCTATTGAGTATGATTATGTTTTTCCTCATCAACTGACGATGGGTCTAGAGCTTCGGCAATTGCCCGGTTTATTTACTGCCGGTCAATTAAATGGGACTTCAGGTTATGAAGAAGCTGCAGCTCAGGGATTAATGGCGGGTATTAATGCGGCAATGCGTTCCTTGGGTAAAGAGCCTTTTATTCTTCGCCGTTCTGATGGATATCTGGGGGTTATGATTGATGATCTGGTTACTAAAGGGGTAAAAGAGCCTTATCGCCTTTTGACCTCGCGCGCTGAGTATCGTCTTGTTCTGAGACAAGATAATGCTGACCTGAGGCTGACTGAAAAAGGACGGTTTCTTGGTTTAGTAGATGACAAGCGCTGGGCGCGTTTTCAGACAAAGAAAAAGAACTTTGAAGAGATCATCAAGCTTTGGAAGTCTACTGTTTTTTCTCCTATCAATCAAAGTTTAACGACGGTAATGGCAAGTGCGAAATCAACCCCAACCAGCGGAGGAATAAATGCTCAGGATTTAATGCGCAGGCCGGAAATTACTTTGGATCATATGATTCAGCTTCTTCCTCAACTGGCAGACTATGATCAAGAGGTTTTAGAGGAAGCGGTTATTGAAACAAAATATGCGGGCTATATTGAAAAGCAATGGTCAGATATTGAGAGATTTGCCAAAATGGAAGATAGAATCTTACCTAAAGACTTTAATTATGAAAATTTAAAAGGTCTGTCTACTGAAGGCCGGCAAAGGCTTATTGAGGTGCGGCCCCATAGTCTGGGGCAGGCTTCTCGAATTACCGGCGTTAGCCCCGCTGATATTTCCGTTTTGCTTGTTTTCCTTGAGCAACGGCAACGAGGGGGTAAAAGGTAATGTTCCAAGAATATGCCTCTCAAATTCAAGCTTCAACTAAGCTCTACTTAGGCTACGACTTGTCGGATAAGCAAATTCAGGATTTGTCTCTTTTTGGAGATCTATTGCTTGATTGGAATCAAAAATTAAATCTTACGAGAATCCTTGATCCTCAGGAAATTATTTTAAAGCATTTTATAGATTCCATGGTTTTGGCAAGCTATATTCAGGGAACTAAATTTGTAGATTTAGGAACGGGTGCCGGCTTTCCGGGTATTCCACTGAAAATTCTTCGACCTGACTTGAAGGTTTTTTTAGTTGATTCTTTGAAAAAACGCTTAGACTTTATTGATATTGTTATTTCTCGTCTTGGTTTGAAAGAAACCAGGACAATTCATTCCCGGGCTGAGGATTTTGGGCGTGATCACCATTATCGGGGTCAATTTGACACTGTGACCTGTCGAGCTGTAGCTCGACTACCCGTACTCGTTGAATTTGCGCTCCCCGTCTTAAAAGTTAATGGCTTGTTTCTTTCACCTAAAGGTTTGCAGGCTCAAGAGGAATTAGATGAGTCTATTGCTGCATTAAATCTCTTGGGTGGCAAGGTTGAGAGCCTTCAACGCTATTCCCTCGGTGAAAGTGCGGAACATAGGGCGATTATCAGCATTCGCAAGATTAAGGAGACCCCTCCCGCTTATCCGCGGAAAGCGGGAATTCCGGCTAAGCATCCTTTATTATAATTACTTTAGAATAATAATTAATTGATCTTAAAATCACGAATACTTGAGCTTTGCTTATTGAAGTAAAGCTCTTTTTATCCTTTATTATGAAGGTAATATGAAATTAATGTCGAATTATACTTTTGATTAACCTACTAGCCGAAAAAGGGACTTGGCTATGTTACCGCTTTGCGATTTTTGCGCAGGCAAGGGGTTAGCCGCACTTATGCCCTATAAAGCAGCAAACAAATTATCCTTTTTAGCGGTATAAGAAAAAGAATTGAGGAGGTGCGATTTGGACGAGTCACAAGAGAAAAGAGCTAAGTTTGGAAGAGATGAAGTCGCGGCTACAGAAGTGTATGGTCATAATCGCAATCCTGTAAAAAGGAGACGTCGGGCCGGGAAAAATCGCATATTGAACAAAAAGGCTGTTCTAATTGTTTCGGGGATTGTATTGCTTCTCTTGCTTGCTGTTACTATTCCAGTGGTTTATTATACTTGGGATCACCACACAATTGTTGAGGGAGTTAAAATTGCCGGTGTTAATGTCGGGAATATGACTCAGACTCAAGCCCAAGCTGCTTTAGATCAGGAAATTACACATCTTAAGAGTCAGACCTTAGCTTTGGATGCCGATCAAAAAACCATTAATATTTCACTAGGAGATTTAGGACTTTTGGTTTCTGGTGATCAAGCTTTGCAAAATGCTTACGCTATTAGCCGTAAGGGTTCTTTTTACTCTAAGATCTCTGCAAAGATGAATGCTGCCAAAGGTGTTGATTTTAATCTTACATCTAATTGGGATGACAAAAAAATGACGGAGACTTTAAACAGCCAGTTGGGAAGCTACAATAAACCGGCTGTTGATGCCTCTTTTGCAATTACTCCTCAAAATACTATGAATATTAAAGGCGAACAGAATGGTTCAAATTTTGATCTTGACGCTCTAAAGACTCAAATCAAGGCGCTGGATATTTTCCATCCGAGTTCTGGCGTTAAAGTAGCTTTTAAAGATCAATCGCCACAGGTAACTGCGGCTCAGTTAGAAAGCCAGAAAATCACCGGTCTTTTGGCAACTTATACAACGCATTTTGATCCCTCCCAAGTTGAGCGTTCAGAGAATGTTCGCCTTGCTGCTAACGCACTTGATAAGGCGGTTGTTAAACCAGGCGATATTTTATCCTTTAATAATATCGTTGGTGAGCGGACCGTCGAAGGAGGATATAAAGACGCTTATATAATTGTAGACGGTAAGTTTGTACCGGGATTGGCCGGAGGCATTTGCCAGGTTTCCAGTACGCTCTATAATACCGGTCTTTTAGCTAACCTTCCGGTTGTACAGCGATCGAATCACGATTTGGCGATAACTTATGTTCCTTTAGGACAAGATGCGACGGTTGCCTATCCGGACCTGGATTTAAAGTTTCAGAACAATACGGGTGCTTATTTATTGATTCGTACTAAAACCACTTCGAACTCTTTAACTATTGAGCTTTATGGCAAGGTTGTCCCAGGACAGACAGTGGAAATAGCAAATACAACAGAATCTGTGACTCAGCCGGATGAACAGCATGTTGTAGATCAAACTTTAAAACACGGTGTTTCTGTGATTAAGCAACAAGGTCAGCCCGGTTATCTTGTTAAATCTGTGCGAACTGTTAAAATTGATGGCAAGGTTGTGAGCACTGATCCTTTGAAACAAAGTGTTTATGTACCTTTACCTAAAATAATAGCTAGCGGACCTTGATGACCTTCTTTATAACTACAGCGAAGCAAATATTTCTCTTAATGAATAAAAAAAGCGTTCTAAACGCTTTTTTTATTGGAAGGGGTTTGATAGTATTTAGAGTATGTGTTGGATATTTTTAGTGTAGTTCGTTATAAAGGAAGTGTATGCCGTTGACGACCAAAGTAATTGCTATCGCCAATCAAAAAGGCGGAGTAGCAAAAACCACGACAGCCATTAATTTAAGTGCTTGTTTGGCTGAACTTGGGAATAAAGTTTTACTTATTGATTTGGACCCCCAAGGAAATGCAACGAGTGGCATAGGTATCTCAAAGCATAAATTGACCAAGTGTATTTATGATGTGCTCATTAATGACATCCCAATTGAGCAGGTAATTCAAAAAACCGATCAAAAGTCCTTGAAAGCTATACCTGCCAGAATTCTCTTGGCTGGAGCCGAAATTGAACTTGTTTCTCAAGATTCAAGGGAAACTAAATTACGGCTTGCTTTAGAGAGTATTAAAAAAGATTATGACTTTATATTTATTGATTGTCCGCCTTCTTTAGGTTTACTGACTATCAATGCTTTAACTGCTGCTACTGATGTTTTAATTCCTATTCAATGCGAGTATTACGCGTTGGAAGGTTTAACGCTTTTAATGAATACTTTAGAAATGGTTCGCAAACATCTCAATCCTGGCTTAAATATCTTGGGGGCTTTGTTAACGATGTTTGACGCTCGAACAAACTTAGCTATTCAGGTTGTTGATGAAGTCAAAAAGTATTTTCCTCAAAAAGTGTTTCAAACGATAATTTCTCGTAATGTTCGCCTGAGTGAAGCACCTAGCCATGGAAAACCGATCAATGTTTATGATAGCCGTTCAAGAGGTGCAGAAGTTTACCGTGATCTTGCGAAGGAGGTTCTGGAACGTGTCTAAGAAAGGATTGGGACGTGGACTTCAGGCACTTTTGTCTGACGAGCTGGCTGGTAACTCTGTGATTAAAGAAATCCCGCTTTCTGAAATAGAGCCTAATCCTGGGCAACCACGCCGCGAATTTGATTCTCAGGCTTTGAATGAATTGGCAGATTCAATTCGCGAACATGGTTTGCTTCAGCCTATTTTAGTACGACCGTCAGGTGATCGTTATCTGATTATCGCCGGGGAAAGACGCTTGCGTGCCGCTAAAATTGCCGGCCTCTCTGTTATTGAGTGTATCGTACAAATTTGTGACGATCAACAGATGGCCGAACGGGCACTTGTTGAAAATATACAACGGGCTAATCTTTCTCCTTTAGAGGAAGGAATTGCTTATCGCCGTCTTATTGATGAATATGGTTTGACTCAGGAGCAAGTTGCGCAAAGGGTTGGTAAGGCTCGGGCAACAGTGGCAAATTTGCTGCGTATTATTCAATTGCCGGAGGTTATCCTTGAAATGCTCAAAGCTGACAAGCTTTCTTTGGGTCATGCCAAAGTACTTTTAGGTATTAAAGACTCCTCTTTACAAGTTATCGTTTCTGAAAAAGCAGCTAAAGAACAATTGTCAGTCAGAGAAACTGAGGAACTAATTGACCGCCTTACCCAGCAGACACCAAAAGTTAGATTAGCAGTAGAACAACCTCCGCTTTTGCACAATGTTGAAGATCGCCTCAGAGCCAGCTTTCAAACAAAAGTCCAGCTAAAAGGAAATCTTAAACGAGGTAAGATTGAAATCCAATATTTTTCCGAGGATGAATTGAATAGGCTCTTAGACATATGGAATATTCAAATGGAATAATTTCTGCTAATGTTCCACGTGGAACAAAATGCTGTTAATTTTCATAGGGTAGGCGCTTCGATTTAGGATGTTCCACGTGGAACATTAGCTCAAATTAGTGGCTTTAATTAGTTAAGTAAAAATTAATAATTACTGATCAGAAAGAGGAAAGACAGAAAATGTTCCATGTGGAACAAACAATTAATCTGAGAAACAATAGTTAGAAAAGATAAGGAAAAGAAAAAAGTAAAATTAGTGAGGAGATTATTCTTAAAATAAAAACATAGGCCTGTTAAAAGGAACTTGGAAAATCAGCTATGGTAGCCAACTAAAAAGGATATCTACCGCTGGCTAAATGCGTATTCTGGAAGGTGGTTAATTAGGTGCTGGGAACAATAGTAAATACAATAGCTATTGTGATAGGCGGATTCGCGGGACTACTTTTTGGTCATGCCCTGCCGGAAAAAATGAAAAGTACGGTAATACAAGGAATTGGCTTGGCCGTACTGCTCATTGGCGGCAGTATGGCGCTACAGACAAAGAATTCCCTAGTCGTTATAGCAAGCCTGGTAATAGGTGGAATTTTAGGAGAATGGATTGATATAGAACTTCGCTTAAAGGAGTTTGGTCAATGGTTAGAAAGTAAATTTACCAAGAAGGGAGAAAAATCAGGATTCACCAAAGCTTTTGTCACAGCAAGCCTTATTTACTGCGTTGGCGCGATGGCTATCATGGGATCACTGGAAAGCGGCCTGAAAGGTAATCACAATATACTCTTCGCTAAATCTATGTTAGATGGGATATCAGCAATAGTATTTGCCTCCTCAATGGGAATAGGTGTGATAGCGTCGGCGATTCCTGTCTTTTTATACCAAGGGGCAATAACCTTGGGAGCAGGATTGCTTCAAGGCATATTATCAGGACCGGTGATTGGCGAAATGGGGGCTACGGGCGGCTTGTTGATTGTGGGCATTGGCATAAATATCTTAGAAATAAAAGAAGTAAAAGTGGGTAATCTATTACCGGGGATATTTATTGCTATTCCGATTACCCTTTTGTTCACGAAACTTCATCTAGGTATGTAAAAAGCAAGTAATGCAAATTATACTTTCGGCAGTAAACTAAAGGAGGAACTCACCGTTGACAATATTGAGTGGTATGATGCCCGTGATTTGGTGGACATTCGGGGCATTAGCTGTGCTTTTGCTGATTGCATATATCATAGTTATTCTGTTATTTCGACGTATGAAGCGTTTTGAAACAGCTTATTTGAGTCTAAAGACATTTATGTCGGGAAATGATTTGGAGAAAATGCTTCAGGGTTATACCGAAAAAGTAGCGGAACAAGAAGAAAGACTTAAACAATGCAGTGCCAGGTTGGACCCTCTAGAGTTAAAATTGAAAGCCAGCGTTGATCGCGTTGAAATGGTACGCTATAAAGCTTTCGAAAACGTTGGCAGTGATTTAAGCTTTGCGATGGCCTTATTAAATCAAGACGGAGACGGAATTGTCTTAAATTCAATTCATAACCGCGAAGAATCAAGAGTATATGCTAAACCTATAAGCCGGGGAGAATCAACATATGTCTTATCTAATGAGGAAAAAGAGGTTATTTCCAAAGCCATGGTAGGCCCTAAGGTATAATTTTAATGATAGCAAATTTTTAAATATGAGTGAGTGATAAGTGAACTGATATTCTCGGACATTTTATAAACCAGATTAAGGCGGGTGTTTTGCAATACCATAAATTCCATAAAACCGCCTACATTGACGATACCGGTCAAGTGAGCCTCTCCCACCTCGGGCAATTGTTTATGGACTCCGGCTCCAGGTTTTAAAGGACCATCAGCCAGGGTAATGCAACCTACAGAGTCCATACGCCCGAGACAGGCATCCACAGCAATAACGAAAGGGTTATAGTAAGATTCTTCGATGAACCGGATAGTCTCACCCAGATTGGTTGCGTGAACTGGCTCATCAAGAGTGCCGAAAACATGGAGCTGCGGAAGTTTTAAGCGTGAAAGCTGGGTTCCGATCAGTGGTCCGAGCGCATCTCCCGTCGAACGGTCTGTGCCAATGCAAAGAATCACTGCCGGTCGTTTCTTCGCTGAAGTGAAAAGCTCTGAAAGCCTCGTTTCCAATTTTGCCTTTGCAGAATTGTCATCAACGTGGGCTTTAATTTTTTGTGGTTCATGCAGCAATGAAAAGAAACTCACAAGCTCCCCCCTAAATCCTCTACTCCTAACTTATAATCATCTATTATATTTTCCAAAGGAGACCCCATTTATGCATTAGATATCTCTTCGGACCATAAGTATGATGGCGAGGAGGGAAAAGCATGAAATGGAAAACAACGTTTCAAGTCGCAGCTACCTATGTAGGTGCAGTTATGGGGGCGGGGTTTGCATCTGGCCAAGAAATACAACAGTTTTTTGCTCGTTTTGGAGGATGGGGATTAGCGGGAGTTTTGGTAAGCACGATGTTGTTTTCTCTCTTAGGGTGGAGCATGTTGGATCTTCAAGAACGCTGGAAAGTGTCATCCTACCCTGAGTTTTTTGATCATTTACTTAGTGGCAGATGGGGCAGATGGGCAGATGGACTAGTCAGCGTCCTTTTGTTCGTAGGAATGATGGCGATGATGTCGGGAAGCGGAGCACTCTTTCAGGAATATTTCGGTTTTTCCAGATGGTTTGGGATTGTACTGACCGGATCAATAATCGCTTTAGCTTTATGGTTTCGAGGTGAAGGGGTTTTGTGGATCAATACCGTCCTGATACCTTTAAAGTTTGTATTTTGTCTTGGAATTGCAGCATTGGCTGTCTTTTTAGCTAAGTCGGGAGATGGAGAAGGGATTGTAGTTTTAACTAATCCGATCGTAAAAAATTGGGCTTTTTCTGCCGTCTTATATGTATCGTTTAATTTAACCTTAGCCATGGTTGTCTTTGCCTCCCTTGGCAAAGATGTTCAAAGAGCCGGGGCCAGATTGGGAGCAGTATTAGGCGGAGCTGCCCTAGGAATTTTTGCATTTGTCATAGGTGCGGCTTTACTAAGATTTCCTGAAGTATTGGGCTTAGAAATTCCGATGGTTGCAGTGGCAGGAAAATTGGGTGACTGGCCGGAATTCTTTTATGTTATTGTGCTTTGGCTGGCAATGATTACGGCAGCCATAGGAAATGGCTTTAGTCTAGTTAGCAGGGTCGTCGAAACCGGCATACTTACCTACAATAAAGCGGCATTTATACTCTTATGTCTGTTATTGCCTATAGCAGGAGTGAAATTCTCTCAGATTGTCCAGTTTGTGTACCCCTTGTTCGGTTACTTGGGATTGGCTTTTTTGCCCATGATCCTATTCTTTTGGTTAAAACGGTAGAGGAAAACAATCAAATCCGTCGAAGTTCCTAATAATTTGGATTGTCGGCAAAGAGATTTGGTCATTCTAAAAACAGGAATCCAATAGTCTTGCAGGAGTGACTCTGATGGGTAAAACAAAGTTTTAGTTATGCAAGCAAAAATCTTTGAGACTTGAAAGAGCTTTAAATCTTTTGAAAAGAGCTCTTTAACTTGGCAATAAAGAAGACTTGATTCAGGTGGAGTTTTAATTCCATCTGAATCTTAGTTGCCCTTATCCAGGGACTCAGCCGCTCTTAACTCACCGCTTGCCGAAGCGGGAGTCTTAGAGCGGATTAGTCAGCGGATAAATTTTTGCCGGAATTTAGCTAATCATTTAGCTAATAATTTTAGTTAATAAATAAAAATAAGGGGAACAGAAATGGCTGATAGGAATTATTTAATTGGGACTGCAGGACATGTTGATCACGGTAAAACTGAGTTAATTCGGGCACTCTCCGGTATTGAAACGGACCGTTTGCTTGAAGAAAAGCAACGAGGGATTTCCATTGAATTGGGATTTGCCCATATGGTTCTGCCGAGTGGAAGAAAAGTTGGTATTGTCGATGTACCGGGACATGAAAAGTTTGTACGTCAAATGATGGCCGGAGCCAGCGGCATGGATATTGTCCTGCTAGTAATAGCAGCCGACGAGGGAATTATGCCCCAGACAAAAGAACACTTAGAAATTCTGACGCTGCTGGGGATTCCACGCGGAATCGTAGTCTTAAATAAAACAGATCTCGTAGATGAGGAATGGCTTGATCTCATGGAAGAAGATGTTCGGGATAAATTAAAGAAAACTGTCTTTCAAAACGCGCCGATATGCCGGGTTTCCGCACTTAAGGGAGATGGAATAGACGCCTTGCGCAGGGAAATTGAAGCCTTGCTTGCGGAAGTAGAAAGTAAGACTTCAGAAGGGCCGGTACGTATGCCTATAGATCGGGTTTTCAGCGTTCAGGGGTTTGGTACCGTGGTGACGGGAACCTTGCAAAGCGGGACGGTAAGTCTCGGTCAAGAGTTAGCTATCGAGCCGGGAATGATTTTGACAAAAGTAAGGTCTTTGCAAGTACATAATCAAAAAATGAAAACGGCAAGTGCGGGACAGAGGGTGGCCGTAAATCTTGCAGGTTTGGAAGTTGCGGAAGTTGAGCGAGGCTCCGTGCTGGTATCTCCCAGGGTATTTCAGGTAGGCAAAATACTTGACCTGAATTTGCTCAATCTTGCCTCTGCGGAGAGACCTATTACGCAAAGACAACGGGTGCGCTTTCATTTGGGTACAACTGAGGTTTTAGGCAGAGTTCATTTATTAGATCAGGAAGAGCTTGCTCCGGGGCAAGAAGGCTTTGCTCAAATACTGCTTGAAGAACCCGTGCTGGCAGCGTCCGGAGATCGTTTTGTTCTGAGGTTCTACTCTCCTACTCAAACAATTGGGGGAGGAAAAGTACTGGGGGTAGCATCCCTTAAACAAAAAAGGTTTAAACAAAGTGTGATAGAGCAGATGAAAATCAAAGACTTAGGGGACCCGCTTGATCTGCTGGAAAAAGAGATTGCAGAACCAAGAAATAGCTCTGAATTGCTTACCCGTTTGCAGGTCAACAGGGATGAATTAGATAAACGCTTAGGTTCGTTGGAAGAGCAGCAAAGAGTGGAAATTTTACCGGCCGATGAGACAAAACTTTATTGGAGCAGCGAAGCAGCCCAAAAATGGCGTGCTAAATTGGTCGATATTGTAAAAGCATACGAGGAATCAAACCCCCTGCGTCTTGGCATGAGCAGAGAAGAGCTGAAAACCCGCCTTGGTGTACAATGGCCGAACCATCGTTGGCAAACAGTTCTTGAACAAGGGGCCATAAAGAATTATTACCGGGTGAGCGGCAGTAAAGTCCGAACAAATGTAAATGCAGATCTGCCTCTCGTGATAGCAAAGCGTCTGGACGATTTAAGAAAGAAATGGCAAGACGCAAAACTTACTCCTTTTGATTTTTTCAGTGTTGCGGAATCTTTAGGAATTCCCAAAATTGAGGCTTCGGAGTACGCTCAATACTTATGCGAGACGGGAGAATGGCTTCATATCGAACATTACTATTATCAGCGAAAAGATATAGAAGACGCCCAAAAAAATTTGTTGGATTTTCTTAAGTCCCATGAAGAAATTGGAGTCTCAGAAGCCCGCGAGTTATGGGGAACTTCCAGAAAGTATGCCGTACCGCTGCTGGAGTATTTTGATTCTCTAAAGATAACTAAGCGCATCGGAGACAAGAGAAAACTGTACTAATATTGTCCTGAAACAGAATTTCATAATTGACACAATGGTGTAACAGATATAAAATAATCTAGTATAGACGCTAAATTAATTTGCAATCTGTAGTATAACTGTTGTGCGGGATATCCTGGCATTGCTGCCAGGTTTTTTTCCGGGGTAGGCAATAATTTCTAGTCAGAGGAGTGATATAGGGATCTGAATGTAAAATTTGGAATCCGGAATCTATAAGCTGCAACGTAATTTAATAGGGAGTCATAGGAATTAGAAAACTAGAGAAATAATTGGAGGAATAAGAGTGAAAAAAGCTAAAGTACTACTAGGTATAGCAGTGATCATGTTGGGGATGGTCTCTGGCTGTGGCAGCGCAGGGACCGCGAAAGATACCGGAGACATTAAAATTGGCGGGGATCTGGAATTATCAGGTGGTGTGGCGACATATGGACAATCTGTTTTGAACTCAGTTAATTTGGCTTTTGCAGATCAAAATCAGAAAGGCGGCGTTCTTGGCAGACAGCTGCAATTTGTCACCGCTGACAATAAATCAGAGGCCGGTGAGTCAACATCGGCAATCACTAAACTAATTACCCAGGACAAAGTTGTAGCGGTACTTGGTGCTGTAACAAGCTCAAATACCAAAGCAGCGGTTCCTGTTGCGATGGATAACAAAATTCCGCTTATTACACCGACCGCAACTAATTCAGAAGTCACAGTTAACAAAGATGGGTCCTTAAATTCATGGGTATTTAGAAGCTGCTTCTTAGATCCTTTCCAAGGGAAAGTAGCTGCCAATTTTGTTTTAAATACTCTTAAAGTAAAAAATGCGGCTGTATTTATCGATCAAAAAGATGATTATTCTAAAGGCCTGGCAGCTGAATTCAGCAAAGACATTAAAGATAGCGGCGGAACGATTACGGATACAGAGAATTATGTTGGCGGAGACAAAGATTTCAAGTCAACATTGACAAGAATTAAAGCAAGTAATCCGGAGGTTGTCTTCGTTCCCGGTTATTACAATGAAGTAGGTTTAATTGTCAAACAAGGCCGGGAGCTTGGCATAACGGTGCCTTTTGTTGGAGGAGACGGCTGGGATTCGGCGCAATTGCCCGAGCTGGCAGGAGCGGCAAACCTTAATAATACTTATTTCGTAAATCATATGTGGGCGGAAGACCCTGCCACAAAACCTTTTGTAGAGGCTTATAAAGCGAAGTATAATACAGAGCCCGACGCTTTGGCAGCTTTGGGGTATGACGCGGCGGAAATGCTGATTTCGGCTATTAAAACAGCCGGAAGTACCGATGCAGAAAAAATCAGACAAGCTTTAGAGAATACAAAAGATTTCAGTGGGGTCACCGGGGTTATTACTGTAGATCCTAAAACTCACAATCCCGTGAAAAGCGCAGTCATTATCAAGATGGTGGATGGGAAAAAGACGTTGTTAACACACGTTAATCCATAATTCGAAATTTTCAGTAAGTGAAATATGACTTATAACAGATTGGGCCTTGACTAAATCTTATACAAAAGATAAAATTAGCATACAGAGCTTAGCTAACTTTTTTTAGAAGTTATCCAATATGAATAAGGCGGAGAAGCCCCAGTCACTAAGGTTTAAGCTTGGACTGGGGCTTTTAATAAAAGACTTGGAGGTGGACCAATACTTAAAAAGACACAATATTTAGAATTTATAATTAAGGAGGAGAAAAAGTGAGAAAATTTCACAAGGTATTTTCAATGGGATTTGTGGCGTTATTAAGCTTATCGTTGGTTGCAGGATGCGGTACGGCTCAGAAAACTGCCTCAGGTGGATCGGGTGATTCCAATACACCGATTAAGGTAGGGGGCAACTTAGAGCTGACTGGCGGAACGGCCATGTTTGGTCAAGCAGCACAGAATGCCATTAATTTAGCATTCGAACAGCAAAATGCCAAAGGTGGAGTTTTAGGCAGACAAATAGTTTTAGATGCGGCGGACAATAAATCAGATGCCGGGGAATCAACTTCGGCAGTTACCAAGCTTGTTACTCAAGATAAGGTTGTTGCCGTCATAGGATCAATGACAAGCTCAGTTACGCTTGCGGCTGTACCTGTTGTAACGGATAACAAGATCCCGATGATTTCACCGAGTGGGACTAACTCTAAGCTTACAGTGGATCCAGCAACTAATCAGGTTCGTCCATGGATTTTCCGAGCCTGTTTCATTGACCCATTCCAGGGTCAGGTTGCGGCGAATTTTGCGATTAACAATTTGAAGGCTAAAGCGGCTGCTATAATTATTGACCAGAAAAGTGATTATTCCAAAGGCTTAGCCGACGCTTTTAAGACGAACTTCCAAAAAGGGAATGGACAAATCGTTGGCACTGAGCAATATGTTGCGGGCAGTGACAAAGATTTCCGACCAATCTTAACTCGCATCAAAGCCGAAAATCCCGATATGGTATGGGTGCCGGGCTATTATCAAGAAGTTGGCCTAATCGTCAAGCAAGCACGTGAGTTAGGCATGAAAATGCCGTTCATGGGTGGAGATGGCTGGGATGATCCTCAGCTCTTCAATATCGGCGGCAACGACGCTTTGAACAATACTTACTATGTTGACCATGTAGCAACGGACGATCCGGGAATGGCTACCTTTGTTAAGGATTACAAAGCGAAATTTAACAGCGAACCTAATGCTATGGCAGCTTTGGGTTATGATGCTGCCAACCTGCTTATTAAAGCAATCGAAGATGCCAAGAGTACCGACCCAGAGAAAATCCGTACTGCTTTGGAAAATATGAAAGGTTTTAACGGAGTCGGCGGTGAGATTACCATCGATCCCAAAACTCATAATCCACTGAAGAGTGCCGTTATCAAAGAAAACAAAGATGGCAAATCTGTTTTCTTGACGCGTGTCGCTCCCTAAGAGACGATAATGAGTAGCAGAGCTACCAAAAATGGTTAAAACCATCCCATAAGCGGAGAGGGAGGGAAAAGATTCACCCTCTCTCTTCTAATTGGAAAGGTTATGCATAAAAGGGAGTGAGTATATGGGAAGTAGTATTGCATTACAAGTATTTCAACAAATTGTCAACGGGCTGTCCTTAGGAAGCATTTATGCGTTAATTGCCTTAGGATACACCATGGTCTACGGTATTGTTAAGCTGATTAATTTTGCCCATGGCGATGTAATGATGGTGGGAGCCTATGCGGGTTGGTATGCTACCACGGTCCTGCACTTATCGTTCTTGCCTGCTCTGCTGTTTGCAATGATATCCTGTGCAATTCTGGGAGTAGTTATAGAAAGGATTGCTTATAAACCTTTACGTAACGCAACGCGGATAGCGGCTTTGATTACGGCTATCGGTGTTTCACTATTTCTGGAATATGGCGGTATGCTGGTTGTGACCGCACAAGTTCGCACCTATCCTCCAGTTTTTCCGGAAACAATCTATAACGTGGGCGGAGTGATGTTCAAATACGGAGATATTGTCATGATCGTCACCGCTGTAGTCCTTATGGCTCTTCTTCATTTTACCGTTCAATATACAAAAATGGGGAAAGCAATGAGGGCTGTTTCTTTTGATAAAGATGCCGCGTTATTAATGGGCATTAATACAAATAACATTATCTCGTTTACCTTTGCTATTGGCTCTGCTCTAGCGGCAGCGGCCGGCGTGCTGCTGGGTGTGTACTTTAATACCATTGATCCGCTGATGGGTATTATCCCAGGATTAAAGGCTTTTGTAGCCGCAGTATTAGGCGGAATTGGAATTATTCCCGGAGCTATGGTCGGCGGCCTAATGTTAGGTTTAGTTGAATCGATCGTGAGTGGCTTTGGAGCTTCGACTTGGCGGGATGCCGTTGCCTTTCTCATCTTGATTCTTGTACTCATTGTTAAACCAAGCGGATTATTTGGTAAAAATGTACGTGAGAAAGTGTAGGTGAGAATAAATGAGCAACCTGTTCAACCGCAAAAATATAGTGGCACTTGTGGCGATTGGTCTTATATATGGTATTATTCAAGGACTGATCGTGGTTGATATACTGCCTCCTTTCTATAAGCTGACATTAATCCTCATTTGTATTTACATTATTCTTTCAACAAGTCTAAATTTAATTAACGGGATTACAGGGCAATTTTCAATTGGTCACGCCGGATTTATGGCGGTGGGAGCGTATATTTCGGCGATCGTAACGGCCATTCACCATGGCCCCTTGATTTTAGGCCTCCTAGCCGGGGCGCTTGTGGCTGCCGCAGCCGGTATTGTGGTCGGCTTGCCCACGCTTCGTCTCAATGGAGATTATTTGGCCATTGCCACCTTGGGCTTTGGCGAGATTGTAAGAATTATATTCTTGAACACAGAATATGTGGGAGGAGCCGCAGGATTTACCCTTCCAAGCAAAATTACCTGGACATGGGCCTTTGGCTTAATGGCCTTAAGTGTCATTTTAATAAAAAACTTTGTCAATTCCACTCATGGTCGAGCTTGTATCTCAGTTCGTGAAAATGAGATTGCGGCGGAGTCAATGGGTGTCAACACGACAAAATATAAGGTAATGGCCTTTACGCTGGGAGCCTTTTTTGCCGGTCTGGCCGGTGGGATTTACGCGAATTATATGTATATTATTCAGCCCATGACCTTTCAATTTTTAAAGTCCTTTGATATTCTGGTTATGGTGGTATTAGGTGGATTAGGTAGCATTACAGGTGGTATTGTCGGCGCCATAGTTATGACCTTGGTTTCTGCCCTGCTGTCTAGCTTCCCGGAATGGCGGCTTGTAATCACCGCAGTATTATTGATCATCATGATGATTTTCAGACCGACAGGATTATTGGGAACAAAGGAATTCAGCTTAAGCTTCCTGGGAAAGAAGGGTGAGAAAAATGCCTCTTCTAAGTATTGAGAATCTCTCTAAGTCATTCGGAGGCTTAAAAGCAGTTTCCGAATTAAATATTAAGATTGATGAGGGAGAATTAATTGGTCTCATTGGACCAAATGGTGCGGGAAAAACAACAGTTTTTAATCTTCTTACAGGGGTTTATGATAAATCTGAAGGGGATATATTATTTGAGGGCAAAAGTATATGTGGACTTAAACCCTACCAGGTGACTTCCCGCGGCATAGCCCGAACCTTCCAGAACATCCGCCTTTTTAGCGATCTGAGTGTTATTGACAATGTAAAAATTGCCTATCATCAACGTTCAGCCTACACGACACTGAGTGCTTTGCTGCGTTTGCCCAGCTTTTATTCGGGAGAAAAGACGATGCAGCGCAATGCTCTGGAACTGCTTAAAATTTTTCATCTTGAAAATAAGGCCAATGAAACAGCGAAAAATTTGCCCTACGGTGAACAGCGCCGTTTAGAGATTGCTCGGGCCTTGGCTACTGAGCCTAAGCTTTTATTGCTTGATGAGCCTGCCGCAGGTATGAATCCCCAGGAAACCCAAGAACTTATGAACCTTATTCGCTGGATAAGAGATAAATTCAAACTGACCATTCTCCTTATTGAGCACGATATGTCTTTGGTTATGGGCGTTTGTGAGCGTATCTATGTTTTGGATTACGGTATGATCATTGCTCACGGCGTTCCGGATGAAATCAAGCAAAATCCTAAAGTTATCGAGGCTTATTTAGGGGAGGAGGTTGTCTGATGCTGGTACTAGAAGATATTAATGTTTATTACGGTGCCATTCATGCCCTCAAAGGGATCTCCTTCCGTGTTGATCAGGGGGAAATAGTCACTCTAATTGGTTCAAATGGTGCAGGGAAAAGCACAAGCCTTAAAACAATCTCCGGATTACTGCGCCCGAAATCGGGAAAAATTACTTTTAATGAGGCAAATTTGGCTGTCGTTGCTCCGCAAAACATTGTGGCCAAAGGGATTTCTCAAGTTCCGGAAGGCAGGCATGTTTTTGCTAATATGACCGTTATTGAAAACTTAGAAATGGGATCTTATTTGCGCAAGGATAAAGCAGGGATAAAACAAGATCTTGAACGTGTGTATCAATTATTTCCACGTCTTAAAGAGCGGAGCAGTCAAGTTTCGGGAACTTTATCAGGTGGAGAACAACAAATGTTGGCAATGGGACGGGCTCTGATGTCCAAGCCTCAACTTCTTTTGCTTGATGAACCCTCAATGGGGCTGGCGCCGATTTTGGTTAAGCAGATCTTCTCAATTATTAAAGAAATTAATGAAAGCGGCACTACTATTTTGCTTGTGGAACAAAACGCTCACATGGCTCTTTCTGTAGCCAATCGGGCTTATGTGCTGGAGACAGGTAAGATTGTTCTTTCAGGAGATGCGAAGGAGTTAGCAGCCAGCGAAGAAATTCGCAAGGCCTATTTAGGAGGGTAATGCATATTCCTTATACTAGACTGGAAGTAGAACTTGCAGGTGGCGAATAGATATTCGGAAACGAACCAAGTTTTTACTTTATAGAACGTTTAAGTAGAAAGGGGTAAGGAAAAATGTATGTTCGCCAATTTATGACAACCCAAGTTTTCACGGTGTCTCCGGAGGAATCCATTGCAGATGCTATGGCCCTAATGCGTGAGAAAAAGGTTGATCGGCTGCCGGTTTTGGAGAAAGAAAAACTGGTAGGGTTTGTGACTGATGGGGATCTCCGGGAAGTTTCGCCATCACCAGCAACAACGTTGAGTATTTTTGAGCTCAATTATCTTGTAGCTAAAACCCCCATTCGAGAAGTTGCCATTAAAAAAGTTATCACTTGCCATCCGGACATGGGAATTGAAGACGCCGCATTGTTAATGCGGGAGCACAAAATTGGCGGGTTACCTGTACTTGAAGATAACAAACTTGTAGGTATTATCACGGGCTATGATATCTTAGACGCTTTCTTAGATATTATGGGCTCCCGCAGCCCCGGTAAACGCGTTGTTATTGAACGAAAAGACGAGAAAGGTATCTTGTTGGACATTGGTACAATATTTAAGAAATTTGATACCAATGTGGCGAGTTTTGCCTTTTACCATTTGCGGGAAAATAAAGTTCAGTTATTGGCTCGGCTGCAAGGTGAGCAGTTAGATGAGGTTAAAGCTTCCTTAGAAGAAAAAGGTTACATTATTCGTTGAAAAAACGTGGGAAGTAGAAGGGTTTCTTCTATTTCCCACGTTAACTGTCTTTCGGTTATAATTAGTGATTTCCTGAATTTTTGAGGTGCTTATTCTAAGTCAATGATAAACGGACATATTAAGTTTTCGTTTCAATATGTCCGTTTATCATTGACTTAGATCCGGATGGCAGCTTAAATAATACATGGTCAAGAAAACGCTGCTATCATTTGGGATTTACATAAGCTATTAGAACAGTTTCCTGCCCGCCCGAATTGGAGGAATTAAGTTTGTTTTCCAATTCTCTTAAATCTTGGACTTGATCGTTACTTAAAGCAGAGAAGAATATTTTAGAGTGATCCATCTGTGACTCCTTTCTAATTTAATGTTCTCATTATTAATATTTTAGATGATAAAAAGTTGTTAGATTTAGTATATACACATAGCTGTGCTTATATACTTGCGGGAATTAGAAAAAATTTTATTTGACAGAATGGCAATAGGATTAAAAAAATGATTTACTTCCATATTCAGTGCGAATGTGTTAAAATATCTGACGATAGAATGGGGATGGATGGTGGCTGGTGCTGCTCCCGGACTTCAAATCCGCGTGTCGGGACGCAGAACGTTCCGAGGTGTGTTCGATTCGCACGCATCCCCGCCACTTTCGAGCGTAGACAAGGCAGCGAGAAGCTGTCTTTTTGACGTATAGAGATCTTCGATGCTGATAGAGGAGGATTTCTCGGTAGAGAAATCGAATAAGTTCAGGTTAAACTTATTCGATTTTGTGTGAAGCAAAATTTTATTTTCGGAGCCGTATAAAAGAACCTTGCTGACGTCCAAAGATACTGTTTTCGCGCAGGTTGGCATAGCGGAAAAGTCTTGGGCTCAGTCGGGCTCAAGTGGCTGCTTTGTTGAACTTGTGCCGGCAGGAAATGAGCAAACGAAGTGGGTATTTTCTAGTACCAAAAGGGGGGATTGTATGAATCTAATTGATGTACTAATACTAGGGTTCATTTTGTTTGGAGCTCTAAGCGGATATCGAAGAGGGCTCCTAACTAGTATCGTGAATTTTTTAAGTAATTTAATAGGTTTCTTGATTGCCTCAAGGGAATATTCGAATGCTCTTCATTGGCTGGAACAGTACTTCCCCCTTCAGCAATGGCTGGAACCTATTGTCTATAGAATAATTCTTCCCTTGGTTCAATCTAAGGCCTCGACCTTACAGCAACAAGTTTTAGGAAATATTCTTGGGGCTTTACCTGAAGAATGGAGAAGTATTTTTGCTTCAGTAAACATTACCGGAAATGGACTATCTCAAAGTATTGAACAGCTTACTCAGCGTTTAGCCGGGGTATTAACCGAGCGCATTCTCGGCCTGGTTGCCTTTGGTTTGGTGTTTTACGGTATTGTAGTACTGATTCAATTTATCGTATCCCTTTTGCTGCGGCCTTTTGGTCATTGGGGCAGCTCTATTAACCGGGGAGGAGGCTTGTTTTTTGGAGGGATAAGCGCGTTAATTGGTTTAGCGGTCTTGGCAGGACTACTTTCTCCCCTCTCTCAGTTGGGGATGAGCGGGGGTTTTGTGACTCTCCTGCATAATTCAACGGGTTTTCCCTATTTGGTGAAAATTTTTAATGCTATGGATCAGGCTTTTTCAGCCCAGCTTAGTGAGAAACTACTCGATCCTCTAATAAAAGATAAGGGGACCTGGTTTTAATACATAAATCCATGAAGGAAGAAGAAAACTTAGGATATATTTTGGAGGGATCATAAAAATTCAAGAAGGAAAAAGGAGATTTTGCCGTGAGTATGCCAAAGAAAAAGTTGGCCTGGGATGGACTATCCTTGTCAGATAAAGAACACCAAACACTGCTGGATTATTTAACGTTTCTCAGCGAGGGAAAAACAGAAAGGAAGTCTTGGAGGATCTTGGAACAATGGGCAGCTAAGGCGGGATTTATTCCCCTTGCGGAAGCTCGGTCATTTTCCGGCGGGCAAAAAATTAGTTTAGCGGTGCGCGGCAAGGCAGGTCTTCTGGCCATTGCCGGTAAGCGCCCCCTAGATGAGGGATTTCGCTTAATTGCCGCTCATATTGATGTGCCCAGGCTTGATGTTAAGCAGCGTCCGCTTTACGAGGAGGAAGGACTTGCTTTTTTTAAAACTCATTATTACGGGGGAATTAAAAAATACCAATGGACTGCGTTGCCTCTTGCTCTTCACGGTGTGATCTTTTTAAGAGATGGAGAGAAGGTCGAGATTACCATCGGAGAAGATGAAGAAGATCCTATCTTTACAATCAATGATCTTCTTCCCCATCTGGCTAAAGATCAAAATCAAAAAAAATTGAGCGAGGCTATAACCGGTGAAGAACTAAACCTGTTGTTGGGTCATGATCCTGCCGGTGAGGAAGGAGAAGAGCGGGTAAAGCAAGCGGTTCTTCATATTCTCAAAGATAAGTACGGAGTTGAAGAGGACGATTTCGTAAGTGCGGAATTGGAAATCGTACCTGCAGGAAAGGCTCGTTTTGCCGGTTTAGATAAAAGCTTTATAGCAGGATATGGTCAAGATGACCGAATTTGCTCTTTTGCTGCCTGGAAGGCAATTGAGGAGATTGAGTATCCAGAATGGACGACAGTTGTTCTCTTTGCCGACAAAGAGGAGATTGGCAGCGACTCCAATACAGGCATGAAAGCCCGTTATTTGGAAAACTTTATTGCCGAGCTTCTTACGTTACAAACGGGCACATACAACGGACTTTCAGTTCGAAGATCTATGGCAAACAGTAAAGCCCTTTCAGCGGATGTCGCTCCCGGCTATGATCCGAACTATGCGGAGGTTATGGATAAACGAAATGCCGCTTTCCTGGGACGCGGGGTAGTGATCTGCAAATACACCGGATCTAAAGGGAAAGCAGCATCGAATGACGCCAACCCGGAATTTGTGGCTGAAATACGCCGAAGTTTTGATAAGGAGAAAATCTCCTGGCAAACGGCGGAGCTGGGCAAAGTGGATCAGGGGGGTGGTGGGACAATTGCTCAGTATATGGCTGTGTATGGCATGGAGGTGTTGGACTGCGGAGTTGGAATTTTGAGCATGCATGCCCCCTGGGAGATTTCCTCAGTCGCCGATTTTGTTATGCTGATGCGGGGGTATCGGGCATTCCTGACAAGTTCTGTATAGATTGTAGTACAGAAAAGGACGAGTTGAACAATGAGTATTTCATGGCTTCCCATAAATATCAGTGACTTCAATTGGCAGGATCTAAAATCATTTGCTTTAAATACGTTACTTTATATTGTTGTATTGCTGATTCTTGCCCGAGTGGCTTATAGCTTGTTTGTTTATCTTTTGCGCCGCATGTTGGTGGAGCGCAAAGGAAGGCAACTTTTAGATGAGCGAAAAGCGAACACGTTGTTTTCTCTTCTGCGCAGTATGTCTTTTTATCTCGTTACTTTCTTTGTTATTCTGCAAATTTTAAGGCACCTTTTTTTTAAGTTTGATACGGGTCCTTTGCTGGCCTCGGCAAGCGTTTTAGGAGTAGCCTTAGGTTTTGGAGCCCAAAGCCTTGTCAAAGATATGATTGCCGGTTTCTTTATTTTATTTGAGAACCAGTTTGCCGTAGGGGACTATGTGCAGACGGGAGAGTTTGTGGGCACTGTTGAGGAAACTGGAATTCGCACAACACGTATAAGAGCGTGGGGCGGAGAATTGCACATTATTCCCAATGGAAGTATTACGGCAGTTACTAATTTCAGCCGGGGCAAAATGTTGGCTAAGGTGGAAATTCAGTTGCCCTATGACGAAGACCTGGAACGTGTGATAGATGTGCTGCATGCAGTGTGCGAGGAAGTCAGTGCCGAGTTTAAAGAGCAGATTCTGGATGCCCCTACCGTTCAGGGGGTCACTCAATTCGGGGAACGAAATGTAGTGTTGCGGGTGATTGCTTTTACCAAGCCCGATCAGCAATGGAGCTTGGAACGGGAATTACGGCGCAGAATTCACAGTGCATTTTTAAAAGAAGGAATTCGTCCTCCTCAATTCCCAAGTGTTATTATTTCCGATCCTATGAGGGCTTCTGTCAAGGAAGAACAAAGACCGCCGGGAACCCCGACAAAGGCTTAAACGCCGAATAGCCAACTGTCAAACCTCGACTTAGGGGGAGTGATTTATGATTCAATTAAATGTGGGTGATATTGTTCGGCTGCGAAAACCACATCCGTGCGGAAGTGTCGATTGGAAAATTATGCGGACCGGAATGGATTTTCGGATTCAGTGTTTAGGATGCCAACACCAGGCGTGGATTCCCCGTATCAAACTTGAACGCAATATTAAAGAGATTCTTCAGCGGGCTGAAGAAAATCAGTAGCTACCCATTAAGAGGAGGTCAATATGACATTACATGCTGGAATTGTCGGTTTGCCGAACGTAGGTAAATCGACCTTGTTTAACGCAATTACTCAAGCGGGTGCAGAGGCGGCCAATTATCCCTTTTGCACGATTGATCCCAATGTGGGTATGGTAGAAGTTCCGGATTTTAGGTTACAGAAACTTGCCGATATGGTTCATCCGAAAAAGATAGTTCCCGCAACGGTGGAGTTTGTGGATATTGCCGGTTTGGTTAAGGGAGCCAGCAAAGGTGAAGGCTTAGGAAATAAATTTTTATCTCACATTCGTGAGGTTGACGCCATTGTACACGTTGTGCGCTGTTTCGAAGATCCCAACGTAATCCATGTTGAAGGTTCTGTTAACCCGGAGCGGGACATTGAAACGATTGATTTGGAACTGATTCTGGCGGATATGGAAAGCATTGAGAGACGCTCGGAACGTTCCTCTAAATTGTTGAAAATGGGAGATAAAAAGGCGCGCGTGGAAGTTGAGCTGCTGGAACGCTTAAAGCAGGTGTTCAACCAGGGTAAAGGGGCGCGTACCCTAACCTATACGGAAGAAGAGCGTGAAATACTGAAAGGGTTTTCGCTTCTGACCTTGAAGCCTGTGCTTTACGTAGCCAATGTTCGAGAGGATGGGTTGGCCACGGCGGCGGATAATCCCTATGTTCAGCAAGTGAAAGGAATCGCTGCTCAAGAAGGAGCGGAGGTTGTCGTTGTCTGCGCTCAAATAGAGGCGGAAATTTCTGAGCTTGAGCCGGAGGAAAAGGAAGTTTTTTTACAAGATTTAGGGTTAAGCGAGTCAGGACTGGATCAACTAATCAGGGTCTCTTTTCATCTTCTTGGACTTATGACCTTTTTTACAGCAGGCCCGTTAGAGGTAAAAGCTTGGACGATTTATCAGGGAACAAAGGCACCTCAGGCGGCAGGTGTAATTCATACGGACTTTGAACGTGGCTTTATTCGCGCCGAAGTGGTCTCCTATCGGGACTTTGTAGACAATAACGGTTTAAATGGCGCTCGGGACAAGGGTCTGGTGCGTTTGGAAGGAAAAGACTATATCATGCGCGACGGGGATATTGTTCATTTCCGTTTTAACGTTTAAAAAAATTGCTGTTTTGCTAGCCTTCAATTAATAATTTAGGCAAGTATAGTTGCTTTTTAAAGGACAAAATGATATACTCTTAACCTGGTAGTCAAAATATCCCTGCTCCGTTCAACGGGGCCGTTAAGTCCGAGGGGAGGTGCAAATATGAAAGCGTATGAAATACTTTATATTATCCGGCCGGATATGGATGAGGAAGCAACGACCGCACTTGTCGATCGTTTCAGTGGAGTTGCCTCCAGCAATGGCGCCCAAAACGTCACGGTAGAAAAGTGGGGTAAGCGCCGTTTAGCTTATGAAATCCAGGATTACAAAGAAGGCCAATACATTCTCATGAACTTCGATGCTGAAGGGAAGATATCCCAGGAAATCGAACGGGTTATGAAAATTTCTGACGATGTCATTCGTTTTTTAACCGTTAGAAAAGATGACTAAAGGACGGTGGGGCATAGATGTTGAATCGAGTCGTTTTGATTGGCCGGTTAACTAAAGACCCCGAGTTGCGTTATACCCCGACTGGGGTGGCCGTAACGAATTTTACTTTAGCAATTGATCGCAACTATAAAAACGCTCAGGGCGAGCGGGAGACCGACTTTATACCTTGCGTTGTTTACCGGCAGACCGCTGAATTTACAGCAAATTATTTGGCGAAAGGTAAAATGGCTGCCGTAGATGGTCGGATTCAAGTCCGCTCCTATACGGGTCAAGACGGTCAAAAACGCTGGGTTACCGAAGTTATTGGAGATAATGTTCATCTCCTTAGTCCGAAAGACAGTGGAGGACAGGACATGGGCGCTCCAAGCGGAACCCGTTCCTTTGGACATGAAGTAAATCTGGATGATGATATCCCATTCTAAACAAGGAGGGGAGCCTAGTATGAAACGTGAACGCGGACGTCGCCCCAGAAAACGGGTGTGCAGCTTTTGTGTAGATAAAGTTGAATCCATGGATTATAAAGAAACACATAAACTACGCAAGTATATTACGGAACGTGGTAAAATATTACCCCGTCGAATCTCCGGGAACTGCGCTATGCATCAGCGCCAAGTAACCTTGGCCATTAAACGTGCTCGTAGTATTGCCTTGTTACCGTATAGTGTAGAGTAGAAAAAGGGAGCGGGAGCTCCCTTTTTGATTTTTGAGACTTTCTTGGGAGTATTTTCATACATAAACAGTGCAGGAAATTTACTGGGTTATCACGAATTGTATCTTGAAGAAATCCAGCTTGAGGAGGGAGCGGCCCTGGAAAATATTGAGGTTGATGTTGTAAAAGGCTTAAGGGCTATTGATGAACTCAAAGTCAATTTAATTCAGGCCCAGTGGCTGATCCAACACGGAACGCTGAGTGGTTCTGAGACTGAGATGCTTCAAGGATTGGCAGATCTGGTGGGAATGAGCTATTTGATGGCCAGGCGATTAGGCTTTGATTTTTCCCGGCTTGACCGTGTCTTGCTGCAACGCCTTGAGAGCTTAAAAAATACGGATGAGATGAATCTTGAAAAGCAGTGGGGAGATTTTAGCTTACTTTTAAGTTATCTTGCCCCTGAGGACTAAGTTAATAGGAGAATCGGAGAACATGTTTTTACGTGATGAAGTGGCTGTCAGCTATGTCGTCGGGGCTATCCTCCTGGCTTTCCCTTGGTTGGGAGTTGCATGGGGAACATGGGGCTTTTTTTGGACTGTATTTATGTTGTTTGCGGTCTTTTTGGTGGGTTTGCGCAGAGGGCTGCCGGTTGTCGCGACTGTTCTCTTAATTAGCTATGCGGCACCGTTAATCGGCTTTGGTACATCGGCCCTCAATCAATTAAGTTTTGTGCCGTGGGCTGGCTTATTGGGTGTTTATGGCTGGCAAAAGCAATGGCCGGTTCGGGTTACTTTCTTTTGGAGCGCTGTCCTGGCGGCAGTTTTAGGTGTCATACCAATGCTCCTGTTCACCGTTCAGGGAATTGATGCCAAATCTGTGACAGATATCATTAATTCAGTCATTCAGCAATACGAAGCATCAGGGTTGTTGTCAGCAATGCAACAACAAGGTATTTCTGAGGTCCAGTTGCGCCAGTTAATGCAGCAGTTAATTCAGCTCTATGTTCTGATTCTGCCAAGCTTTGTGGTGATGGGAGCTTTATTTGAATATTCCCTTGTTTTTTACCTATTAAGACGGTGGTTAAATCCTAATGGCCGCATCCCCTTTGCCCGCTGGCGCTTGCCTTGGTATGCGGTTTGGGGCGCAGTTTTCGGCTTAGCCTTTTATTTGTTGGGGGATCAATTTTCCTGGACGGTCTTGCGTGGCCTGGGCATTAATTTGATGGTAATATACGGAGCTTTAGCATTAGTTCTGGGAACAGCCGTATATTTGTATCTGCTTCAATCGCCAAGAATTCCGCGCTTTTTGAAATGGGTTTTAATTGTAGCCAGTTTTATTTATTTTTTCTTTAGTATTTCAGGTATCATTTTGTTTGGACTCTTTGATTTAGTGTTTAATTTTCGTCGTTTACCTGAGGAATCATAAGGGGGAATTTACAT
This sequence comes from Candidatus Desulfosporosinus nitrosoreducens, assembly GCF_030954495.1. Classification (GTDB taxonomy): domain Bacteria; phylum Bacillota; class Desulfitobacteriia; order Desulfitobacteriales; family Desulfitobacteriaceae; genus Desulfosporosinus; species Desulfosporosinus nitrosoreducens. The sequence continues at coordinate 52,535 of NZ_JAVHUW010000025.1, forward strand.
GAAGGTCATTTTACAAGCGGATGTCAAAGGAACCGGTAAGAAGGGGCAGGTTTATGAAGTGGCTGACGGATATGCTCGAAATTTCCTGTTTCCGAAAAAGTTAGCTATAGAGGCGACTACAGGAAATATGCAGGATATCTCACATAAGAAGGCCGCTGAAGACCGCCGTAAGATCAAAGAAAAAGAAGAGGCGGCTGCTTTAGGAAGTAAACTCAATGCTCTGCAAATTGAAGTTAAAACAAAGACCGGTGAAGGCGGACGCTTATTTGGTTCTGTGACCAGCAAAGAGATCGCCGAGGTATTAAAAAAGCAATACGGTTTTGAAGTAGACAAACGCAAACTCGAACTAAAAGATCCTATAAAAGCTTTAGGAAGCTATGAAGTTCCCGTAAAGATTCATCCGGACGTAACGGCTAAACTTCAGGTACATGTTTCGGCGTTATAAGCTTAAGCAAAATTCAGGAGCTGTGTGGGCAGCAGTATTTTCTGTTGGGAAAATACTGCTGTTGTCGATAAAGACTGATCTCGTGAAAGGGGACCCCTGATGAAAGGGATTTTGAGAAAATGGCTGAATCGTACGAATGTTGGAGATCGGTTGCTTGACGAGGAGGAGTGGAGCAAAGAAGTTGAGGCACTTTATAGTTTAGCTGCGAATTTTTATGGAGCAGATAAATTAGTGCTTAAAGCCAGTAAATTAGAAGCCCTCACGCTGATGCGTTCGGAAGACCTTGTTGAGCGTATTGCGGGACTGCGCAAAATCGTCATGGATGATCCAACAATTCAGGAATTCCCGAAGATACAGGATATTCCTAAAATTATAGACGAAATTGAAGATCAAATGGCCGAATTAATTGCGCGGCGTTCTATCGAAGAACGATTGGAACGGGTTGTCTCGGAGAAGATGCAGGAACGGCATGAGGATTATGTGAAAGAAATTAAAATTCAAGTTCTCCAGGAAACAGCAGGACCTGAAAATGCCCAAACCCTTAAAAAGCTGGCGATTCTGGAAAAAATGAATACGGTTTCACTTAACCGTTCAGCGGCTGAAGTGCTTCGCCCGCAGACTGTTGAGGAAATTATCGGACAAGAAAGCGCTGTGCAAGCGCTTTTGGCCAAGTTGGCAACACCCTATCCACAGCATATTTTAATTTATGGTCCTCCGGGGGTAGGTAAGACGTCTGCCGCTCGCGTGGCCTTGGAAACGGTCAAAAGTCATGCTAATTCCCCCTTTGCTCAAGGGGCGCCATTTATTGAAGTTGACGGAACAACGTTGCGTTGGGATCCCAGGGATGTAACCAATCCTCTTATGGGATCTGTTCATGATCCTATCTATCAGGGCTCAAAACGGGACTTGGCGGATACCGGGGTACCTGAGCCCAAAATGGGTTTAGTCAGTGATGCCCATGGAGGGATTCTCTTTATTGATGAAATTGGCGACATGGACCCTTTGCTTTTGAATAAATTGCTTAAGGTCCTTGAAGACAAGCGCGTGACTTTTGATTCTTCTTATTATGATCCAAGCGATCCTCAAGTCCCGCAGTGGATTAAGAAGCTCTTTGACGAAGGGGCGCCGGCAGATTTTGTTCTGATTGGCGCCACAACTCGGGACCCCATGGAGCTTAATCCTGCGCTGCGTTCTCGCTGTTCGGAGGTCTTTTTTATTCCCCTCGAACCGAAAGACATTCAGCATATTATTCGGCAGGCCGCACTAAAACTGGAGGTTGCTCTGGAGGACAATGTCCCCGAGATAATAAGCGAATATGTTATCGAGGGAAGGAAAGCAAACAGCATTCTCACCGATGCTTACGGCTTAGCGAGATACCGAAGTTCAAGCCCGGAGGCTGTTAAAATTACTTGCGCCGATGTGCAAGAAGTTTTGCGCTCAGCTCGGCTTACCCCGTATGTTTTCCGCAAGGCTCAGCCCGGCGCAGAAATAGGACGAATTTTGGGGCTAGGGGTTGCCGGTTTCTTAGGATCGGTTTTAGAAATTGAAGCTATTGCTTTTCCGAGCGAGGACGAGAAAGGAACGGTGCGGTTTAACGAGACGGCAGGGAGTATGGCCAGGGATGCGGTTTTTAATGCTACGGCGGTGATTCGTGAACTGACTGGGGAAAATTTGCGCAACTATGATGTTCATGTGAACGTTGTTGGCGGTGCCAGAATTGACGGTCCTTCAGCAGGTCTGGCGACAACGCTGGCGATATACAGTGCTTTGAAGCAAATTCCTCTGCGTCAAGATGTTGCCATTACCGGGGAAATTTCTATTCAAGGCAAAGTTAAACCTGTTGGTGGAATTTACGAGAAAATATTTGGGGCCAAACAGGCCGATGTCCGTAAAGTTATAATTCCTTTGGACAACATGGTTGATGTACCGCAAAGTTTGCGTGGGATTGAAGTTGTGGGAGTCAATACGGTTAATGACGCTATAAAACAGGTTTTTTCTACTGATCCCAAAGTATATTTGAGTTAAACAATTGATAGAGGCTTCTGGCATCTCCAGTTGTAAGGACACCCGGCACTTCATGATCTATAAGGCGGCTAAGGCGATTAGCTCTGCCGGATGATTGAGGAGTGCGAAAATAGTGCCTTTGTTTGATGCCAGCTACGTTTTTTATATGTTATAGACGTGAGTGACCAGGAGGAGAAAAGAATATGGAACCATTAAGAGTTCCACCGCAGAACTTGGAAGCAGAACAATCGGTTTTAGGAGCCATGATGCTCGAACCTGAGTCCGGAAGTTCCGTCTTTGAATTACTTCAGCCGGAGGATTTTTATCGGGATAGTCACCGCCTGATATTCTCAGCTATCCGGGATCTTTTCGAAAAAGGTGATCCAGTTGACCTTGTCAGTGTTGCTGAGGTTTTACGTCAGCAAGGCCGCTTAGAACAAGTTGGTGGGATTGCCACGATCTCCGAAATTGCCCGTTCGGTTCCATCTGCGGCGAATGTGGATTATTATGCCAAACTTGTCACTGAAAAAGCCCTTTTGCGTCAGCTCATCCAGGTGACAAGCGGTATTCTTGAGCGAGGGTATGAGCCGGGCGAAGAGGCTAAGAATCTTCTTGAAGAGGCAGAAAAATTAATTCTTGATCTTTCACGCAGACGGGTTAAAGACGGCTTTAGCATAATCCGGGATGTGCTCCTGGATACTTTCGAGAAAATCGAATATCTTTATGCCAATAAAGGGAATCTGACAGGTGTTCCGACTTTTTTTACGGAATTAGACCGCATGACTTCAGGCTGGCAGCCGTCGGATCTCGTGATTATCGCCGCGCGCCCTTCCATGGGGAAAACAGCGCTGGTTCTTAACATGGCCCAAAATGCTGCTGTCAGGGCTAAGATACCTGTGGCTGTCTTCAGTTTGGAAATGTCTAAAGAACAGTTGGTACAAAGAATGCTGTGCGGGGAAGCAATGGTCGATCAGCAGCGCGTGAGAACAGGTGAATTGTTGGATGCGGATTGGCCTAAGCTTACACGTGCAGTTGGTCCCTTGTCGGACGCGCCGATTTTTATTGATGATACTGTGGGAATTTCTCTGGCAGAGCTGCGCTCCAAAGCACGTCGTTTAAAAACCGAACATGATTTAGGCATGGTGATCATTGATTATCTGCAATTGTTGTCTGTGGGAAAAAGGACGGAAAGCAGGCAACAAGAGGTTGCCCAAATCTCCAGAACCCTTAAAGGACTGGCGCGTGAGCTGAAGGTTCCGGTAATTGCCCTGTCCCAATTGAACCGGGGGGTTGAGCAACGTCAAGACAAACGTCCGATTATGTCCGACCTGTTAGAGTCCGGCGCTATCGAAGCGGATGCCGACGTCATTTCTTTTATTTACAGGGATGAATATTATAATCAAGAGTCAGAAAAAAAAGGAATAGCGGAATTAATTATTGCCAAACATCGCAATGGCCCCGTTGGGACTGTTGAATTAGGATTTCTTAAAGAGTTTACAAAATTCGTCAATCTTGATCGCCAGCATCAAGTACTATGATAACTTCCTCCCGTTCTATGATGGACTGGAGGATTTTTATTTATTTCTGCAATTTGAGAAAGGTTGAAGAATCTTATCCCGAATGATTATCGTGTATTCTTGATTAATGTTCGGTTATTGCATTGACAATGAGAGAGAGGATTGTTAAGATGAGATTGTTTGCGATGAGAAGTTTTCAAATTGCAAAAATCAAATGCTCTCGGAGGGGATACCATGAAACATGAAGTGGATGTCTTGATTATCGGGGCGGGTCCAGCGGGAATATTTACGGCTTTAGAGCTGACGAAGCATAATAATAACCTGAAAATTCTGATTGTAGATAGCGGCCGAACCATAGAAAAACGGAAATGCCCGGCCCGGACGACAGGAGTTTGTGCGGGATGTAATCCTTGTGCCATTACCAGAGGCTGGTCTGGGGCAGGTGCTTTTAGCGATGGAAAGCTGTCCTTAAGTCCTGCTGTGGGAGGCCGGCTGACGGAATATATGAGGGAGGATGAAGCACAAGCCCTGATTGATTATGCCGATTCTATTTACCGGCTTTTTGGGGCACAGGAAACGGTCTATGGCTTAGATACGCGCCGCGTAGAGGAAATTCAATACGATGCCTCAAGGCATAATATCCAGTTAATTCATTGCCCTGTGCGCCATTTGGGGACTGAGCTGGCATATGATGTTTTAAAAGGCATGTATAGCCATTTAATGACTAAGACGAATACAACGTTCTGGGAACTTGCGGAGGTCAAGGACATTTTGGCTGGCCCTGAAGGGGCCCAGGGAGCAATCATCCAACGTCGGGATGAGGCCGAACTTGATGAAGTGTTTGCCCGGTATGTGGTCGCGGCGCCTGGCCGAGGCGGAGCCAACTGGCTTGCAGCTCAAACGGTCCGCTTAGGGGTAGTCACGGAAAATAACGAAGTGGATATCGGAGTGCGTGTGGAAGTTCCGAACTCGATTATGGATCATTTAACAAAAGAATTATATGAGGCAAAACTTGTTTATTACTCGGATACCTTTGACCTTAAAACCCGCAGTTTTTGCGTTAACCCTGGCGGAGTTGTTTCCGAAGAGCATTATGATGGCGGCATAGCCGTTGTGAATGGGCACAGCTATGCCGATGCCGCTAAAAAAACCAAGAATACAAATTTTGCTTTGTTAGTTTCTACTCGCTTTACGGAGCCTTTTAATCAACCGATTGAATATGGCCGGTATATTGCGAGACTGGCCAATATGCTGACGGGCGGCGGTGTGATGGTACAGCGTCTGGGTGACCTGATTCAGGGCAGAAGAACAACGGACAGTCGTTTGCGCAAGTCGACGACGGTTCCAACGCTTCTTTCTGCGGTTCCTGGTGATCTCAGCTACGTCTTGCCTGCTCGCTATCTCACCTCCTTAACGGAAACTCTTAAAGCGTTTGATAAGATTGCGCCGGGCATGTACTCTAAGAACACGCTGCTTTATGGAGTGGAGGTCAAATTTTATTCTTCGAAAGTTAAAGTTAAGACGAATTTTGAAACAGCGATTCCTCGTTTGTATGCTATTGGCGATGGCGCCGGAATTACCCGGGGGTTGATGCAGGCTTCGACCACAGGGATTGTTGTGGCGCGGGATATTGTGTCTCAAGAATAAAGGACCGTAGCTGCAGATGAAGTTATCTTCATCTGTAGTTTCACTGAACAGGGGGCGAAAGTTGTTGCTGGATCGATATACACACCCCGAAATGGGAAAGCTATGGCAGGATGGTTATGAGTATGAACGATGGTTGGAAGTGGAACTTGCGGTTGCTGAAGTCATGACAGTGCGGGGAGAAATTCCTCAGGAGGCTATGGCGGAAATCAGACGTTCGGCCAAGGTTAACTCCAAGCGGGTTCTGGAAATTGAAAGTATAGTCAGGCACGACCTCATTGCCTTTTTACAAGCAGTTGTAGAGGAAATAGGGGAAGCGGGAAAATACCTTCATCTTGGTTTAACATCGTCTGATGTTAAAGATACTGCCTTAAGTCTTGTCTTGCGGGATTCGGGTCTTTTACTAAAAAAAGACCTCCGAGTCTTGCGTGAGGCTTTGGCTAAGAGAGCTGTTGAGAGTAAATATACCGTCATGGTTGGCCGGACGCACGGCATTCATGCTGAACCTCTGACCTTTGGCTTGAAATTAGCTTTGTGGGTTGCTGAACTGGACCGCCAGGAGGAACGCCTTGACCAGGCAATCTCTTCGGTGAGCGTCGGTAAAATATCAGGCGCGGTTGGAACTTATGCCAATGTGTCACCTGAAGTTGAAGAAGCGGTTTGCAATTATTTGGGGTTGACGGCTGCTTTAGTCAGCAACCAAATTTTGCAGCGGGACAGACATGCCCATTTTGTGACGACCCTTGCCTTGATTGGCGGCTCGCTGGAAAAGATTGCCACAGAAATTCGCAATCTGCAGCGTACGGACATTCTTGAAGTAGAGGAACCATTTGCGAAAGGTCAGAAGGGCTCTTCGGCTATGCCTCACAAGCGCAATCCAATCGTTTGCGAGCAGGTAAGCGGAATGTCAAGGTTATTGCGGGGCAATGCTCTGGCTGCCATGGAGAACATTGCTCTCTGGCATGAACGGGACATGACTCATAGCTCTGTGGAACGGATTATACTGCCGGACAGTTGTTTGCTTTTAGATCATATGCTCAGGCAGATGACCCGAATTATCTCAGGTTTGACCATTCGCAGCGAGCAAATGAAGCGGAATTTGCAGAAAACCTATGGCTTGACGTCATCCCAGCGCGTTCTCTTAGCGCTTGTGGAGCATGGCTGCATGCGGGAAGAGGCTTATGCCTGGGTTCAGCAGGATGCTTTTGCGGCTTGGGATCAGGGGCAAGACTTTATAGACGTTGTTTCTGCAGATCCGCGAATTGCCAACTATTTATCCCAAGACGATCTCAAGGGTCTTTTCGATCTGAGCTATCATCTTCAGCATGTTGACGATATTTTTAAACGAATGAGTTTAGAGTAGAAAGTTTCAGTTTGGGAAATTTACATCAAGGGATGTTTGATTGAGAGATGGGAGGAATCATTAATGGCTGCTGTTGTATTAATCGGTTCTCAATGGGGAGACGAAGGAAAAGGTAAAATCACGGATTTTTTGGCGGAAAAGGCTGATATGGTTGTCCGCTATCAGGGCGGCAATAATGCCGGGCATACTGTTGTCGCTAACGGAGAAGAATTCAAGCTGCATCTTATCCCCTCGGGAATTCTTTATCAGGATAAAACTTGTGTTATCGGCAATGGTGTTGTAATTGATCCCAAGGTCCTGCTTGAGGAGCTTAGCTATTTGGAAGAGCGGAAGATTAAAACGGGTAAATTGCTGATCAGCAGCAATGCTCAGGTAATTATGCCCTATCACTTGGTACTTGACGGTCTGGAAGAAGAGGCCCGCGGGGATAAGAAAATCGGCACCACAAAGCGTGGTATAGGGCCGGCTTATATGGATAAGGCCTCGCGCGTCGGTATCCGCATCATTGATCTCCTGGATAAAGAAGAGTTTGCTGAGAAGCTTGGCCGTAATTTAGAAGAAAAAAATAACCTTATTGTCAAGATTTATGGCAAGGAAGCCTTGAAATTTGAAGATATCTTCGATACCTATTTAGGGTATGCTGAGCAGCTCCGCCCGATGGTGGCGGATAGTTCTTTGGCAATTGACGAATGCATCCAAGCCGGAGAAAAGGTGCTTTTTGAAGGTGCCCAAGGGACACTGCTGGACATCGATCACGGGACATATCCCTACGTTACATCCTCCAGTCCGATTGCCGGAGGAGCGTGTGTTGGGGCAGGCATTGGTCCGACGCGCATTAATCGTGTGGTTGGAGTTATCAAAGCCTATACTACACGTGTGGGAGAAGGTCCCTTCCCCACAGAACTTCTGGATGGAACTGGGGAAGAAATGCGCGCTAACGGACACGAATTTGGAACAACAACAGGAAGACCCCGTCGCTGTGGCTGGCTTGATGCCGTGATTGCCCGCTATGCAGCAAGGATCAGCGGAATTTCTGATTTTGCGGTTACAAAATTAGATGTCCTTACAGGACTTAAAACATTAAAGATTTGTGTCGGCTATAGGGTGGATGGGGAAATCATTTATGAGTTCCCGCAGAGCCAAAAAATCTTTAAACTTTGTCAGCCAATATATGAGGAATTGCCAGGATGGCAGGAAGATTTGACTCATGTGCAACACTTTGAGGAATTGCCTCAGGCGGCTCAAAATTATATTCGAAGGATTGAAGAGCTGACAGGTGTTCCTGCAACCTTGGTTGCCGTTGGACCAGGCCGAGAACAAACTATTGTCCGAGGAACTATTTTTTAGAATACAAGTTTAAGTAAATTTATGTTGTAAAAAAATGAATCTTGACACATTTATCACTTTCCTGTAATATTTAAACGCTAGGACAAGCATTTGGAGCCATTAGCTCAGTCGGTAGAGCACCTGACTTTTAATCAGGGTGTCCCGCGTTCGAGTCGCGGATGGCTCACCATTTTCTAAAAGAATTACAGGTTAGCTTTGGCTATAAAGCGGCAACTGGACAGCAAATGTTTGTTTGTATGTTTAGTTACGCTTTTTTTAATAAATGATTACATAAACGGCCACTTCATGGTTTTAACAGGTACTTAAAAATTCTCTTTCGGAAAAACGAATAAAAGAGTTTTGAAAAAGGCAAACCCAGCGAAAGCTGGGGACGCAAAGCTACGGATCTTCCATGAAAGGATGATGATGGCCGAGTTACCAAACCAGAGGTTTCTTCGCCATGCCTGTCCGGGTGGCGATTTTGTTTTAAGTAATCAGAACTAATACTATTTGAGGAGGGCGTTAATGTTTTGACGAAAATAAAATATCGGATTCTTCTTTTGCTGGTGATTACGACGTTTATTATGGGTCTCATCCTTGGTGGGTATAATATCTATACTGTCATTTCGACGGAGCAAGCCAATATAGCCGAATATCGCTCGACTTTATATGAACAGTTTGACCGGACAATTAAGCTGGAGGTCCAAACAGCTTATAGTTTAGTACAGGATACGTACAATAAACAGCAAAAGGGAGAGCTCACTCCTGAGCAAGCTAAAACAAAAGCTGCGGATCTAGTCAGAAATTTGCGCTATGACCAGGAAAATTACTTTTGGATTGATACAACGGACGGAATAAATGTAGTCCTTCTGGGAAGAACAGATTCGGAAGGCAAATCCCGCTATAATTCTAAAGACAGCAACGGCAAATTATTTGTTCAAGAATTCATTTCCCATGGTTCCCAACCGGGTGGAGGGTATACGGATTATACTTTTGCCAAACCGAACCAGACGGAACTTCTGCCCAAAAGGAGTTACACCTTGTTGTTCCAGCCGTATAATTGGGTGATCGGCACAGGGAACTGGGTCGATGATATGGACAAACTTGTCTTGGCTAAGCAACAAGAAATTAGGCAAAAAGGACAAAAAAGTGTTACTTATACTATTCTGTCGCTTATCATAGCTTTTGGAATTTCTTTGGTATTAGGAACATTGCTGAGCAATAACATTTCAAAGCAAATTGTAAATGTGGCAGAAAATGCCGAGGAAATTGCTAACGGTAATTTGAACATTGACATTAAGAAATTCAGCAGCAATTCGAAGGATGAATTAGGCCAACTCGGAAGGGCCTTTAAAACTATGGCCGAGAACTTAATTCAATTGGTTCAACATGTATCTGTCTCTGCCGCTCATGTTGCCGCATCTTCACAAGAACTTAGCGCCGGAGCGGAACAATCCGCCCAGGCGTCTAATCAAGTGTCGGTGGCTATCATGGAGGTTTCCAAAGGAGCCGATAAGCAGCTTAATGCTATGAATGAAACGTCCGCTATTGTAGAACAAATGTCCGCAGGGATTCAGCAAATGGTGGAAAATGCCAAGGTCGTTGTTCATTCCTCGGAAAAAACGGCTCATTCGGCAGCTGAGGGAAGCTCGGCAATTGATAAAACGATACAGCAAATGCTGACGATCGATCAAACTGTAACTGGCTCTGCAGAAGTAGTCGAGAATTTAGGAGAGCGTTCCAAAGAGATCGGGCAGATTGTCGATACAATATCCGGAATTGCCGCCCAAACAAACCTGCTTGCTTTAAATGCTGCGATTGAGGCTGCCCGTGCGGGAGACCAAGGAAGAGGTTTTGCAGTTGTTGCTGACGAAGTCCGTAAGTTGGCCGAACAATCCCAAGAAGCTTCTCAGCAAATTGCCTCTTTGATTCATGAAATTCAGCAAGATACTCAAAAGGCTGTCCTTTCAATTAACGAAGGAACCCATCAGGTCAAGCTGGGCACTGAAGTCGCCGAAACTGCCGGTCGGGCCTTTAGTGAAATTTCGGCTTTAATTTACGAGGTCTCTTCTCAGATTGAAGAAATTTCTAAAGAGATTCAACAGATGGCGATAGGTAATGAACGAATAGTGACCTCAGTGAATGATGTCTTTGAGGCAAGTCGGAATATCACGGACCAAACACAGACCGTATCTGCGGCGACAGAAGAACAAACGGCTTCTGTTGAAGAGATTGCTTCCTCAAGCAAGGTTTTAGCTACAATGGCTGAAGAACTGCAAGCCGCGTTGAGTAAGTTCAATATTTAACCACGTGCCCTGATGAATATTTAAATAACTTAGTATAGGAGAGTACTTGACACCAATCAAGCTTTCCTGTAAAATTCATATCTGTGAGCTAGGTTGCCTAATATATCAGAGCCTACTTAGCGACGTGGCCCGTTGGTCAAGCGGTCTAAGACACCGCCCTTTCACGGCGGCTACACGGGTTCGAATCCCGTACGGGTCACCACTATTTGCCTCGGTAGCTCAGTCGGTAGAGCAGAGGACTGAAAATCCTCGTGTCGGCGGTTCGATTCCGTCCTGAGGCACCACTTTGTTTTTCTAGGTCTTGACGAAAGACTAAAGCTCGTTTATAGTTGACTTAAAGACTAAAGTGATTTGCGTTTTAACACTTTCGTCGTTTTGAATGCGGACGTGGCTCAGCGGTAGAGCATTGGCTTCCCAAGCCGAGGATCGCGAGTTCGAATCTCGTCGTCCGCTCCATATGAAGCTTCAGGGGGTTCAGGGTTTCCTTAATGGAAGTCTGGACTCCTTTTTTGTATAGGCCGAGGCTCTTATCTAAGAGTATTGGACAGGTAATTTTTGACTAGGCCGGGACTCACTATTCCTTCTAAATCTTAATTATTGGAGGAATTATATTGGCAGGATTGTTAAACCAGAATTCGTGTTTATTCATGTTTTAGCCCCCTCTTTGATCTGATTTAATTGTACCGGGGATTTGGAAATAGCAAAATCTTTGGAATTGAGGAGGGAATAGTGGGGGGGTGTCGAAGACTTATCGGACAGACAACTTTTTTGTAAGAACTTAATTTATAGAGTTGGAATGGCCAGGAACCTAAGTATGACATAAGAGAATGGTCCCCGGATCATATGAAGATGGGGAAAGGTGTTACCTCTTAGCAAAGAGGAATTGGACAAGTTAAGGGATGTTCTAAGTCAGCTTAGCTTCTGATGAAAGGTGTAGAGTTAATGGGAATGAGCATTGGTTTTATAGGAACTGGGGTTATCACGTCGGCTCTTGTTACGGGCTTTTGCTCCGGCGAAGACTTAGATCACAGAATCTATCTATCTCCACGGAATGCTGAACGAGCTTCGGAACTTGCCGGTAAATTTAAAAATGTAACAGTAGCCGGATCCAATCAGGAGGTTCTTGATAAATCGGAGTGGGTTGTTCTCGCTGTAGTCCCTAAATTAGGCGAGGACATCATCCGCCCATTAACCTTTCGGGCGGATCACCGAGTGATCAATTTGATAGCAGATCGCAAATTGTCGGAGATAGCCAGCTGGATAGGAAAAACCCGGACTTTGGTTCACATGGTTCCACTCCCTTTCGCGTCAAGAAGGATTGGTCCCATTGCACTCTATCCGAATGACCTAGACGTAGCTAATCTTTTCGCACCTCTAGGTAATATCATTGGCGTAAATGACGAAAAACAAATTGAAGCACTGTTAGTCATTACGGCCTTAATGAGCTCTTATTATAATCTTTTATGGGAAGTCGTAAAATGGGGTGAGAGTAACGGGCTTTCGATGAAAGAGTCGACAGAATTTACGACCTCATTTTTCGAGGCACTATCGTCCCAAGCACGCTATGATGGAGATTTGAGTCGCCTAGTAGAAGAAATGACCCCAGGTGGACTTAATGAAATGGCATTACATATGATTAAAGGGCAAGATGGTTTTCAACCGTGGGTACGTGCACTTGAGCCAGTTCTAAGGCGAATCAGGAAATAATTAAACCGACATTATCCTTAATTACTTTTAACTTCTGGTTTAAGGAGTACTAAGTTGGTATTATCTAGTTCTGGCTCAAAGTATTAATTTTAAATGGAGAATTCGGATGAAAAAAATTATTGTCTTAAATGGAAGCCCTCATGAACATGGGTGTACGTCAGCTCTGGTTGATGAGGTTATTAAAGGGACTGGCAACCACGGAGCTGAGGTCAAGTTTTACTATTTAAATGGTATGAATATTAAAGGTTGTCAGGAATGTCGTGCTTGTACGGAGAAAGGCCGATGTGTGCAGCAGGACGATATGCAGGAAATATTTGATGAGATAGCTAGTGCCGATGGGATTGTCTTCGCCACTCCCGTCTATATGTGGCAGATGTCGGCACAATTAAAAACGGCTGTTGACCGGTTGTTGCCTTTCCTCCGCCCCGGTTATACCAGCAGCCTCGAAAAGGGGAAAAAGGTTTTGCTCGCGATAACCCAGGGCAGGTCTGATACGTCCTTTTTCCGGCATTACTTTGAGCATGTCGGGAATAATCTTTTATTCCTTGGTTTTGGATCGTATAAAATTCTCATAGCTGGCGGGACTCGCCAGCCGGAGGATTTGACTAATCAGGCCGGATTATTGGAAGAAGCTAGGCAAATGGGCCAGTGGTTTGTTGAATAAAAACTTAGCTCACACTCGTTTTATTGTGAGGTGGGCTAAAGGAGAGTAGCTGCATTGCTTAAATGGATAACCGCATTAGTAGTAGAGCCGGGAAAAGCTCCAGAAGTACGTGAATTACCCAATAACCTCAAAGCTTTTGAATTAACGATTCAAGGTTATGTAGAGACAGTTGAATCCCTTCGCTCTGGATGCCTAATCGTTTACGATGGAAACCACCCACTTAGCCGGAGTCCAAAGAAGAGGGAGGATATTCAAGGGGTATTTATTATTATGCGAGTGGAACAAACAGAACCAGTATCGCTAAGTGAAGAGGATATTAAGGCACTCGCCGAGGTCTATGGATAGAGCTATGCAAAAGATAGAAAACTGCAGTAAATTGCATTATAAATTGCATTAGTTGAAGGATCACCCTAAGCGATCTAAATGAATGGTTAATGCAGCATGCAGTTTTTCTATAGAGGGTATAGAAACAATTCCTTAGCTCGTAAGAAGGCTAACAAATAAGATTGAAAAATTTTAGGGGGGATACCCCTTTTATTATTGCATTTCTGAACTTTTATATATAAATTTATAGATAAGTAAACTATTACCGTTAGAAACAGAAATGCAGTTTTAATGCAAATTAATGCAGATTGTCTAAAACTGCATTAATCTATTTCTTGGCCATTACTGGGATTAGAGGAGGAGTGTTCAATGATTTGGCAAGAGTATGCGAAACAATTAAAAGAGGTTCTTTCCTTAGAAGGTAGTCCCGTAGGCGTAGCTTTTAGTGATTTGCCCTCAAGCAATGGTAAAGACAGTAAGGTATATGCCTGCTCAGCATTCTATCAAGCAGCCCGCAAGGGGATTACCTTCAATGTTAGTGCCGAAACAAGTCCTTGCCCCGGGGGTACAACCTCGCTTGGCCTAGCTGCCCCTTCACCGGAGCGGGCTGCAGCTGTAAAGAAGTTTCTTATTGAAGGAGAAAAATTCAGCTCCTGTAATGCCTCCTTTTTCCGTTCTCGGGCCCTAAGCCAAGCCCAGCCTCCAATTGGTGTCAGTAAATATGTGGTTATTGGTCCTCTTGAGCAGTTTGAATTTAAACCTGACTTAGTACTTTTTCTATGCAATCCCGCACAAGCCAGTCGTTTGGTTACGCTGTCGACCTATGAAACTGGAATTCCCTTGCAAGCACAGTTATCCGGTTCAACTTGTGGAGGATCAATTGCTTATCCGCTATCGACAGGCCGGGCTAATGTTTCATTCTTAGATAATTCCAGCCGACATCTCGTTAAGGGGTTTAAAGAATCAGACCTTATTTTTAGTGCTCCATACTTTATGGTCCGTAGCATCGTTGAGAGTATTCCTTTGTGTACGGCAGGTACGGCTCAACCAGGTATGGGATTTAATGAAGTTATGAATAAATAAGACGTGTTACTTAATTTTATCTGATTGTGAAGTCGTGGCCGTTCTTGAAGAGCGGCTATGACGTTTTAACGGCTAAGGGGTACATACTCTCCCTAATAAGCTTAGCGATGCTTTATGAGCAATTAAAGCTAAAGGAAGTTTAGACGATTCCCTCTTTTCGCAGTTGTTCAATCTGTTCCAAGCTAAAACCTAGAGCCTGTAAGAGCTCATCCGTATTTTCTCCAGTTTTAGAAAAAGTCATTTTAGGCTCTCCAGGGGTCTCAGAAAGTTTTATGGGAACTCCGGTACATACTATATCTTTACCTGATCCTTGGAAATCAGCCAAAGTACAAACCATCTTTCGCGCCAAAACCTGAGGGTGTTTGACCATTTCATCCAGAGTAAGTATCGGTGTAAAGCATATATCAGAATCAGAGAAAAATTCTACCCATTCGTCACGAGTCTTTGTGAGCATTATCCTTTCAATAGCGTCCTTAATTTTATTTTGACTGGATTTTTCTAATTGTAAAGGAATAAATTCCTCAACGCCCAATTTCCTGCAGAACCCAGCCCAAAATTTATCTTCGATTGCACCCAAGCTTACAAATTTGCCATCTTTGCACTTGTAATTATTATACGTAGCATATCCGCCAGTCAACAATTCTCCGCCACGTATTGGCAGGTCTCCATTTCCGCCTGACCATTCACCCATAGTATAGGCCAAAAGACTAATAGCCCCGTCCATCATTGCTACGTCACAAAGCTGACCTTTACCCGTTTTTTCTCTAGCCGCTATGGCAAGCAAAATAGCTATTACAGAATAAAGGCTGCCTCCAGCGATATCAGCTATTTGTGCTCCGCACATGGCGGGAGGTCCATCGTTCGTGCCCATTAACTCCGTAACTCCAGCAATATTGAGATAGTTTATGTCGTGACCGGCCATGTCACGCATCGGACCAGTTAAACCATAGCCAGTCAGCATACAATAAATAATACGAGGATTTATCTCTTTTAAACTTTCATAACCCAGGCCAAGCTTATTCATGACATCAGGTCTGAACTGGTCCAAAATAACATCGGCATTGGCTACCATTTTTTTAAATATCTTTTTTCCTTCCGGATGTTTTAAATTTAAACTTATACTTGTTTTATTGCGATTTACCGTATAAAATCGAGCACTTGTATCGTTAATCAAGGGAGGCAAGTATCGTCCCAATTCGCCTTTAGGCTCCTCAATTTTAATAACTTCTGCCCCGAAATCAGCTAAGATTTGGGTTGCTAAGGGGCCGGGCAAATACCTAGATAAGTCTAATACTTTAATACCTTCTAAGGGCAATGCCATAGTCCTAACCTCATTTCGCTTATTTATTTTGGTTATATTAAGTTAACTACATTTATCAACCTTGGGTGAATATTCCATGTCAGATAAAATAAATCCTTCTCTTGGAGATAAAAATAACCAGACCCTAATAAGATGATTCCAGGGCCCTTCTGGTAACGAGACGTATTGGGACCCTTCCGGCATCCCTAAAGCGAAAATGTTAGTGATATTAAATATATTGATGGCTTGTAAAATGACGCCTGTCTTGGGGGCTGATGCAGGTAATGCTGATATTTTAGCCTAGAGAAAATATGAAACCGTAATCTTTGCCTTATAATTTAAAGGCTGGATTACGGTTTTCTTATTTGGACTAGAATTCTTCCAAATCTTCAGAGTGGAAGCCTTGAAAAGAGATGAAACAGAGTAACAAAAATGGACCTGTACAATACATTAATAATGACCCATGAAATAAGTCTTCAATGCGGGTTGGCAGAAACAAGGCAGAGATAGGATATTATCCCGGTTTGATTTGTAAATGAAAGAAATGGTTGGGGGATGAATTAATGGCTGAATTGACTACGGGATTAATCGATAATACATCGTTTGCTGGAGGAAGACCAACATCAACCTTCACGGTGATAGTCACCAACGATGGAGAAACTGAAGCTAGCATTGAGATATTTGGTTTTTACTTGACAGGGACTACCAAGACGATGTATGTATTGGAATTATCTGTTTTGGCAGAAGGCGAAGTTGAGACTAGAAACTATTATGCTCAGTTTGATGCTTTTGAATTTCAGTTTACCACAAGTTCCGATGCAGTGAAGATTTCTGCCTGGGGAATAAATGATGCAGGAGAATTAGTTGCAGCTCATCGTGTGCTGCCGGCAGAGCTTGATCCATTAGTTTTTCAAAGAATAACAGGTGCCACAGGAGCAACAGGAGCGACAGGAGCAGCCGGAGCCGCAGGAGCAACGGGAGCGACAGGAGCAGCCGGAGCTGCAGGAGCTGCAGGAGCAACAGGGGCCACAGGAGCAGCCGGAGCCGCAGGAGCAACGGGGGCGACAGGAGCCGCAGGGACTACGGGAGCGACAGGAGCAGCCGGTACCACGGGAGCGACAGGAGCCGCAGGGACTACGGGAGCGACGGGAGACACGGGAGCGACAGGAGCAGCCGGAGCCACAGGAGCGACGGGGGCCGCAGGGACTACGGGAGCCACA
>NZ_JAVHUW010000053.1 GCF_030954495.1 Candidatus Desulfosporosinus nitrosoreducens
GAATCAAGTCTTCTTTATTCTCTTAAAAGGAGGAACGTATGGAAAATAAGCAGCAGGACCAAATTATCTGCCCCTCCGCAACCTGTGTCGGTTGTGCCACACGCTGCCACCGGCAGCAGCAGGACCCGCTTTCCCGGGATGAGGCTCTGGCCGTTCTCTTTGAGCAGGTCCGCTTTGAGCTGGCCAAGGAGTCCGTACCGCTGAATCAGGCTTTGGGACGGGTGACAGCGGAACCAACCTATGCGGCCTTCTCGGTACCTTCCGCCGCCAGCGCCCAGCATGACGGAATCATGGTGAATTGGCAGGAAGTTAAAGAGCAGCTGAGCGGCGGCAGCCGGGTGCTGGCGGAAAATCAATTCCGTCTCCGGGTTATGGGCGCGGTGGTCAAACCGCCTTTCGACACCGTGATTCCTCTGGAACAGGTACGGTATTTGCCGGAGGGCCAGGCTGAAATCGGAGCGCTGCCTGCCCGGGGGCAAGGCGTAAGGGGAATCGGCAGCAGTATCCGGGAGGGAGAGCGGATTGTGCCGGAGAATTACCGCCTGAATCCGGCCAATCTCTCGATCCTGCGTTTTGCCGGAGTGGAGACGGTGCCGGTCTGGAAAAAGCCCCAAGCCGCCATAATTCCGGTGGGAGGCGACCTGGTGGGGCCCGGCTGCCGGCCTGGTCCCGGACAGGTGGTGGAAGCGGACAGCATTCTCCTGGAGGGAATTGTCCGGGAATGCGGCGGAGAAGCCTGGACGGAGGCGGTGGCTGGAGACAGTGAAGAGCTGATCTGCCGGGCCATTCTCCAGGCTATTGAGCATTGTGATTTTCTTATTCTGATCGGCGGCCTGGGCCGAAACGGCGCCCGCTATGAGGACTATACCGCTCAGGCCATTGAAAAGCTGGGCAAAGTTCTGGTCCAGGGGATGGGTTTCGGCCCCGGCGGCAAAGCCATGCTGCTGGGGGAGATCCAAGGCAAATGCGTTGTGGGGATTCCCGCGCCTCCTCATGCGGCCCTTACGCAGTCCGAGCAGTACCTGCCGGCAATTATGGAGCGTTTTCTCCGCTGCCCCTGTTATGAGCGGCAGGAGATCAAGGCCCGGCTGCACGCGGATTATCGAAGCGGAACCCGTTCCGGTTATCATCCTCATGTGAATCTCCGCTGGACCGGGGAGGATTATGAAATTGTCCCTATCCAGATGGGGGACACGGTGGACTGTTTTGTCAAGGCCACAGGAATTCTGATGGAAGAAGCTGAGGATCGTCTGCTGAAAAAGGGGGAACCTGCCAGGGTGCAGCTGCTCTGGGGAGAGAAGACGGTCCGCCGGCGCAGCAGTCAATCTACTTGAACTATGAGTTTAAAGACAGAGATGGCGATATCATTGCCAATAATGCAGCGGGCGCCAAGACATTCCGCTGCAATAAGTTAGGGAAGGTGGCCGATATTTTGACTTTGCATGAAGTACTTAACAATGCCCTGCAGCGTCCTCTGACCCGGGAAGAAGCCCTGTTTCTGTTTAAAAATACCGAGACGGAGGAAGACAGGAACAGTCTGTATGCCGCAGCCAGGGCTGTGCGCAAAGCAGAAACAGGTGATGTTTTCCATTTCACAGGGGGGATCGCCAGCGTTTTGCCCTGTCGGCTCCGCCCCCTTTGCAGCTATTGCCCTTACTGGAGGAAAAAGGACCAGAACCCGCTGCCGCTGGAGGCTATTGTGGCGGGAGCGCGTTATTTTCAGCGGGAAGGTGTGAAAGAATTTCATCTCAGCGGCGGTACGACTTTAGGCAGCGAAGGTAAGGAAGTTCTGGAGATTGTGCGCAAAATTCATGAGGCCGGCCTGCAGGATATGAAAATCATGGTCAACTGCGGTGCGGCCATGAGTGTGGATTCCCTGAAGCAATTGAAGGCCTGGGGCGTTGACAGCATTGGCGCGGTCTTCGAAATTACCAATCCGGAAGTCTTCCGGAAGGTGAAACCTGGGGATGATCTGGACAAGAAGCTGCAGTTTGCCTGGGATATCCAAAAAGCGGGACTGGCGCTGAGTTCGGGGATCATGGCCGGATTAGGGCCCAAGGAGACCCGCTATGAGGATTACGTCAACAGCTTGTTTGATATCGCTCAGTTCCCGCATTTGTCCAGCGTTTATATTTCCAAATTTACTCCGGACCCGGTGATTCCCATGCATGACTGGGAAGCTTGTTCCGTAGAAGAAGCGGCACGGCTGGTGGCCATTGCCCGCCTTGTCTACCGCTCGATCAAAATTACAACGGCGGCGGGTTGGACGGAAAAGGAGCGGACGCAAGGGATTCTGGCCGGAGCCGGCAACGCTCTGTTTTCCCTGGCGGTAAACCTCAAAGTGGATTACTGGCAGGGCAGACAGCAGGAAGCAACCTTCAGCGAGGAGAATATCGAATACCGCGACACCAGGGCGGCTAAGCGGGCTATGGCTGAGCAGTGCGGAATTACAATCTCTGAGGAATAAACTCTGAGAAGGGTAAGCAAAAAACATAGCGGGTTTAGCCGCTGACTCAGCCGCTCTAAGACTGCCGCTTGGGCAAGAGGTGAGTCAAGAGCGGCTGAGTCCCTGGATAAGTGCGACTAAGATTCAGTTGGAGTAAAGCTCCGCCTGAATCAAGTCTTCTTTATTGGTAAATGTGCCGCTCTTGACCAACGGTCCGCAGCAGAGGACTGGCCGAACGAATTTCTTTAGACGGACGTTCTCGTTTTTAAAGTTAGCAGATAGAACAAATTACGGAGGTATAAAAATGTACAAGAAGAACTTCAAAAGGTTTTACGTCCTTGTTACGGCGCTGCTCATACTTATGGTTACTGCTGCCGGCTGTGGAACGAAACAGGCAGCGCCTGAAGCTGCCTCTGTACCGACCACGGTTACTGTCACCGACATGGCTGGACGAACAGTTACTGTGCCGACGAACATTAAGAAGGTCATAACCTTTAATGCCGTGCCCCCTTTGAACAGTCTGATCATGGCCTTTGGCAAAGGAGATACGATTATTAACGGCATACCCGCCTCGATGGTCAAGATGCCGCAAACGAAATATCAAACGATCCTTGCTCCGCAAATTGCCAAAGGTCCGGACTTGGGGAGCACTCCCAATGTGGAAACTATCATGGCCTTAACTCCTGACGTCGTAATTACCAGTGAGCAGTCGACGGCGCAGGCCTTGCAAAGTTCCAAGATCCCGGTCATATATCTGAAAAGCTCTACCAGTAAGGATGATATTGAAAAGGCCATGACTATCTTGGGTAAGGTATTCGGTAATCCGGATAGGGCCAAAGAATATAATCAATATTATGAAGACAAGCTGGCCGCGCTTAATAAAACCGTCGCCACTATTCCCGCGGATCAGCGGCCGAAGGTCTTGAATATGTGGGCCTCGAACATGGCGGGATTCAATTCCGCCTGGTGGATTGACCCTGCCGGCGGCGTAGATGCTTTCGACGGCCAGGGAATGAACGGCGGCTACGGTGGGGTAACGGTAAGATATCAGATTAGTTATGAACAAATACTGCAATGGAATCCGGATATTATTATTGTCCGGGATGCCAAGGATATCCCGTCTCTGGAGAGTAACCCCCAGCTTGCTAATGTTAAGGCTATTAAAAACAAGAAGATCTATGTCACCCCTGCGGGAACCTTTACCTGGAACGGAGCTGTGGAAACTCCTTTGTTATCCGAGTGGGCGGCCACAAAGTTTTATCCCGATCTCTTCAAACAAGCCGATTTGGTCAACGATGTCAAAGGTTTTTATAAGGAATTCCTGAATTATCAGCTTACAGACAAGGAAGCGGAAGAGATGCTTAACGGTCTGCAATAAAAAAACTCCACAGGATTCAGGCAGGAGGAATTAGACAAATGGCAAAAGGTGTAAAAAAGGTTCAAGATGTCCTGACTGAATCAGGGACAGAAGGAAATCTGCGCAAGGTATATATTGTGGCAGTCTTACTGCCTATTTTGGCTTTTCTCTTTTCTTTTCCCTTAGGCAGATTTCCTATCCCTGTCCCCGTCCTGCTGACAGCTTTGGCAGGAAAAGTTTTTCCTTTTGTCCATGGTCCGCAGGGAGTTATTAACACAGTGATCTTTGAAGTGAGACTGCCAAGAATTATCGCGGCGATGCTGGTTGGGGCAGCCTTGTCAATGGCCGGCGTCGCCTATCAAGGCATGTTTAAGAATCCGCTGGTATCGCCGGATATCTTGGGAGCATCGGCCGGGGCCGGTTTTGGGGCGGCCCTAGCCATCTATTTTTCCTTAAACAATCTTGGTATCCAGGTCGCGGCTTTTGCCGTCAGTCTTTTAGCTGTAATGAGCGTCTACTTTTTAAGCAGTAAAATTAAGCGTGATCCAACCCTGGCTTTAGTACTTACCGGGATTTTAGTGGCCACTTTGTGTTCATCCTTTACGTCTCTCCTGAAATATGTGGCCGATCCCTATGACAAGTTGCCGGCCATAACCTTTTGGCTGATGGGCAGTTTGGCCAGTGTTTCTCCGCAGAGCGTCATCTCCGCGCTCTGCGTCATGCTCTTGGGAGGAGTTCCCCTTTATCTGCTGCGCTGGCGCCTCAATGTCTTGTCTTTAAGTGAAGAAGAGAGTAAGACGCTGGGCTTGGAAACAGGAAGGCTCAGGCTGGTGGTAATTATCTGTTCTTCACTGCTTACGGCCGGGTCAGTAGCTATCAGCGGGCTGATTGGCTGGGTAGGGCTTATAGTGCCTCATTTGGCCCGAATGATTGTCGGCCCCAATTATAAAGTACTTCTGCCTGTGTCGATTGCGATCGGGAGCGTGTATATGCTCCTGGTAGATGATTTGGCCAGGTGTCTGACTTCCGCTGAAATTCCCTTGGGAATTCTTACGTCCATCATCGGGGCACCGTTCTTTTTCAGCATCTTACTGCGCGGAAAGAAGGGTTGGTAATGAGGTTTGAACTTAAAGACATTAAGTGCGGCTACGGCGGCAAGACAGTCCTGCAGGATATATCCTTTGCGGTGGAAGCAGGGGAGGTATTATGTGTTTTAGGGCCTAATGGAACAGGCAAGACGACACTTTTTAAGACCATCCTGGGTTTGCTCAAACCTCTGGCAGGAGAAATACTTATTGATGGCAATAACTCGCTTCATTGGTCCCGTACGAAAATGGCCCAGGTTATCGGCTATATTCCTCAAGCTCAAAACACCTCGTTTCCTTTCAGTGTCATGGATATGATCCTGATGGGACGCACCGCACACTTGGGGAACTTTGCCTCGCCCACGAAAAAGGACCGGAAAATAGCCGAGCAAGTCATTGCCACCTTAGATATTTCTTTGCTTAAACAGAGAATTTTTACGGAATTGAGCGGCGGGGAAAAGCAGCTTGTGCTCATCGCCCGCGCTTTGGCTCAGGAACCCAAAATGTTAGTGATGGACGAACCGACCTCGGCCTTGGATTTTGGCAACCAATTAAAAGTTTTAGGACAGGTTAAAGAGCTGGCCCGCCAGGGCTTAGCGATCATCATGGCTTCCCATGTGCCGGATCATGCCTTTTTCTATGCCACAAAAGTAATGCTTCTGAATCAAGGAGGATTGTTCGGACTGGGCAAAGCCAATGAGGTTATTACGGAAAAGGGACTTAGAGAACTCTATGGGGTTAACGTTAAAATCATAGGAACAGGCATTATCTCTGATTTGGACGGCCAGGGCGAAGTCAGGATGTGTGTACCCTTGCCTGGCCCCAAAAATTGAGCGCTGAAGTGACACCTCCGGGGGCAATTCTGCGGGAAACAGAGGAGTATATTCAAGTTGAACAACAGAGCGGATGGTTAGCAAAAAACAGCTTCCAGAGTAAGGGGACATTAAGGAGAAACAAAATAATAATGAGGAGAAATAGCCATGGATTTTAGCATAGACCAGGCTGTCACCAGAGAAGAAGCATTAAAGTTGTTGTTTCAATATTGGCCATTAGAGGTTAAAACGGAATTAATACCGCTCCAGCAGGCCTTAGGGCGGATCACGGCGCAAAAGGTCTATTCCCGGAATTCATTGCCGGTATGCAGATGCTCACAGGCTGACGGTATCGCCGTACGTTCGGCGGATTTTTCAGCCGGCTTGCCGGATACTTCCGGTTGGCTTAAAGGTCAGGAGTATGTCCAGGCAGATACCGGTGACGACTTTGACGATGCTTTCGATACCGTCATCCAAGTAGAAGATATTTATTATAACCAGGATGGTCAACTGTGTTTTGTCCAAGACTTTGAATTTTCTCAAGGAAGCCTGATTCGTGAAAAAGGCGGTATGATTAAAGAAGGAGAATTGCTGGTTGAGGCCCACGTTCGCCTGACACCGGTCCATTTGGCTGTGCTGGCTTTGGGCGGCATTTATCAGCTGGAGGTTGTTAAAAAGCCCAAGGTTGTTTATATTCCTACCGGAAATGAGCTAATTAGCGCCGGCATTAAACCGGAGCGCGGACAAAACGTTGAATCCAATGGCTTGATGGTTGCAGCTTTTCTGCAGGAATGGGGAGCGGAACCAATTTGTTACCCCATTATCAGGGACAAACCGGTCGAACTGGAGCAGACCTTAGATCTGGCCCTCGCTGCGGCAGATATAGTTTTAATCAACGGCGGATCTTCGAAAGGGTCTGAAGACTTTAACGCTCAGCTTCTGCAAAAACGGGCTTCCTTCTTTCGGCATGGCATCAAAGCAGTTCCCGGCAGACCGGTGGCCGTAGCCATTATTGCAGGAAAACCTGTGATAAATTTGCCCGGACCGATTATTGCTACCTTTTTGGCCATGGATTGGTGTGTCTTTGGTCTGGTGCATCATTACTACAGCATTGCTGCTCCTCTGCGCCCCAAAATTAAGGTCAAGCTGGAAAAGCCTCTGCAAAAGAACCCGGAGTTCGAATTTTATTACCGCTTGCTTATTACTAAACAGGATGATGGTTATACAGCTAGGCCTATAGGATTTGATAAAAGCATTCCCTATTCCTTGCTCCAGGCTAAGGCTTTGTTCATTGCCCCCATAGGGGTTGCCGAGTATCAGGCCGGGGAGGAAGTTGAGGCTGAATTATTATAGAATATGGGGAAGTTAGCGTTATAATATAGTCAGGTAAAGAGACTTGGGTTTTGTGTTTTTTTGATGTTGAGGATGTCTTAATTATTTAGTGCGAATGTGTAGTGAACATGAAATTGCCGGGGGATTCGCACCGCGAAATGATAGGGATTTTGCTGAAAAATAGCGATGGTGTTGGGTTTGCTGGGTGGTCTGGGGTAAGAGATGTGAGGATGCTAATAAAAAAGCTTCCATAGAAGATGGTTTTGGGGTGGTTTTGCTGTCGCTTCCCGCAGGGAAGCGTGGACTGAAATGCCAATTCGATCTTG
Source organism: Candidatus Desulfosporosinus nitrosoreducens (assembly GCF_030954495.1). Classification (GTDB taxonomy): domain Bacteria; phylum Bacillota; class Desulfitobacteriia; order Desulfitobacteriales; family Desulfitobacteriaceae; genus Desulfosporosinus; species Desulfosporosinus nitrosoreducens. Next base: position 7,359 of record NZ_JAVHUW010000053.1, read on the forward strand.
GCGGGAGTGCCTCCGCCAAGGTCGCTTCCCGCAGGGAAGCGTGGACTGAAATTTCCTTAGCTGTCAGCATGATAATTGGGAAATTAGTCGCTTCCCGCAGGGAAGCGTGGACTGAAATTTTTTGTGTCATCCCTCTCTCCTGACGAAGTTTTGTCGCTTCCCGCAGGGAAGCGTGGACTGAAATCTCCCGATCAAGCCGTACACCAGGCTATTGCTAGGTCGCTTCCCGCAGGGAAGCGTGGACTGAAATTGGTTATGAAGATAGCAAGGTTAGTAATTTTATCGTCGCTTCCCGCAGGGAAGCGTGGATTGAAATAAGTCCATCATTATGGCGCGGAGTGGAGCGAAGAGTCGCTTCCCGCAGGGAAGCGTGGATTGAAATAAGATTGCGTATTAACATCATGGTTTCCTCTTCCCGTCGCTTCCCGTAGGGAAGCGTGGATTGAAATACTCGTGGGTTTGCTTTCCACGATTGAGGATACGTCGCTTCCCGTAGGGAAGCGTGGATTGAAATTAAGTTCTTAGCGGTTACACGGAAGGCGATTATGAACCTTCACGAAGACCTTTCCCGAAGTATTCGGCGCTAATTTAAGCCGAGCCAAGAACGGCGAAGTTCGCAGTGTTGAACTACTTTAGAGGAACAAATCATTGCTATGTTACACGGACGAGCATATGCCCTATCGTACGCTCTCGAAGTTTGGCTTCAAACACGAAAGCGTTAACCACGGCGCTAAAAGGCTTGAAGAAACTTATAATAGTATTGATATAAATAAATTAGGGGACAGTAATGATAATATGGAGCTTAAAAAAGGTATCTTGTCCAACTAGCTTAGTAAGTATCTTGGTGTTACTCAAAAGACTGCTTTGTTCATGCTTATACACTCCTAGTGAAATTTGAAGCCGCTTTTAAGAATACTACCAACGTACAAGAAGCAAAGGAGTAACCATGATAGAACATAAAGGCATAAACTATGATGTCGGTACGGTAATGGGCGTTAATTGGCGACCAGACTATAATCGTCAAACCGTAGAGCGAGAACTTAAAATAATTAAAAACGACTTACACTGTAACGCTGTCGGTATTAGCGGCAAGGACATTAGACGGGTGATGTTGACGGCAGAAGCTGCCTTAAACCAAGGGCTTGAAGCGTGGTTAAATCCAGCAGATTGGACGAATATACCGCCTGAAACTACACTCGCCTATATCACCGAAGCAGCCAAGGCAGCTCAGCCACTATATAAACGCTACCCAGGTAAGGTAGTATTCAGTCTTGGTTCGGAGTTTACTTTGTTTATGCAAGGCATCGTACCGGGTAAGACATTTATGCAGCGTCTGCAGACTGCTTTTAGTGCCGATTACCAAAAGTCTCCTGACAAGCGCAATAAACCACTCAATGACTTTCTGGGTCAAGTCAATAAAGCAGTCCGTGCCGTATTTGGCGGGCCTATTATGTACCGCTCACTAGTTTGGGAGCAAGTCGATTGGACTGACTTTGATTATATTGGTGTTGACCACTATTGGGCTGAGAAGATAAAAGATAAGTACATAGATATGGTCAAGCCACTCTTTGCTCATGGTAAGCCGGTTATAAATACGGGGTTCGGCTTTAGTACAACTACCGCTCCTGCCAATGGCGTGGCGTTAACGCTTGGTAACGTATCCGTCCTCTCACTAGCACTGCACCAACAGCCTGGTATCGGGCGGTTTATATGGCCGAAGCTCAAAGTTATTGACGAGCGAAGTGAAGCGCTCCAAGCCACACGTTTGATTGATAACCTAAAGCTAGTTGATAAAGCTGGTTTTGAGGGTGCTTTTATAGATATGTTTATATACCCAGTTAGGCCATATAGCGATATACCTAAGTATGACTTGGACAGAGAGAGCTCTAGTTTAGTGAAATACTTTGAAGTCGGTAGGCACGGAACGACTTATCCTGATATGACGTGGGAGCCGAAGGAAGCGTTTAGGGCAGTAGCGAAATACTACGGAGGGCAAAAAATAGGCTAGTATGTCGGGCGCGCAAAACACGCAGGAGCTCCATGCTCTATTGGCCAGCTAATGGATAGTGCATACTATCTATGCTCTGCAACAAGACACGCTCGTGGGAGATTGGGTTTATTACATTCAGAAATCTCATGATGATGTAAATGGTTATCCATATAAAATTCGTACAGATGGAACAGAGAACTAGAAAGTTGGCTAGTTCCTTGAAACGAAGTTGAAATTGCTATAGAAATGCTATTTGTCCACATTTTGGGATGTCTCCAGGAGTATTATAAAAAATTCGAACAGTTTAACTCTAAAAGGGCATACCACGGTCAGAAACAGTTTCTATATAAAGCGGCGGAAATAAAAGTTAGGTTCGCTGCTGTAAAATTATTGTTCTTCGAACTAAATCCATAATAGAACTTCGCAAAATTCTTAATTTGTTACAGTTTATTCCTGCTTACTGAACTTCCGCTAATCCATAGCAAATTATCCGAAGTTAGGGGCAAAAAAAGAACTCCTAAAAGGAGCTTTAGTATATTAAAACTAATATCCTGGTATAATTAGTTTCTCTAACTTTGGATAATTTAGATAGCACGAAACTGCGACGATTAACGAAATTTCTATGGGGATTGAATTCATAATCTCCTGGTAATTTTAAAGACTTCGTATCGAAACCATTGTACAATATGTATTTGAAACCTTCAAATATGCTAATGTTGGACATAACTTCCCCCTCCCCATAACAGGGCAATTTTTTAAACATATGCAGTTCGGATATTAGTAGGGGGAGATTTGCCAAGACTAACAAACTGTCGGGGCTTTTCTGATCCGCAGTTAGGGCATTTAGTCAAATCTTTTCCTATGAGTTTCTGGATAAGTTGGAGAGTCGAAGGCTTCCCTCTCATTAATAAAAGCGTTTGGGTAAGTTGTTTACAAAGTTTGAGTTTAGTGGTTTTGTTTCGATTGCCAAGTAAACCGTAGTGCCTAATTTTCATAAAGCCACTCGGTAAGATGCGAATAATAAATCTTCGAATAAACTCTTCTGCAGAAAGAGTCATTACCTTTTGCTTGCTGTTGTCCTTATAGTCCCGCCATCTGAATGAAACTGTATCTTTTTCAAGGTTAATAATGCGCTTATTAGATATAGCCACCCGGTGGGTATAACGGCCTAGATATTCAACAACACAAGCTGCGTTTTTAAATGGCAGTTTGCAGTAAACAATCCACTCTTTGTTATATAGAGAGGATAGCAGTTTTTCGAATTCTTTATTATCCGTAAGATGTGCTTGGCTACCGTGAAATTCAAGTGCGTTTTTAAGGTGATACAGAAATTTGCCTCTGAACTTTCGAGACAAAACTTTAACAGGGATGAAGAATTTCTTTCTGCTGTTCACCCATTTTCCCAGAGAAGATAATCCGCCGCCGTTTACAATGCAGTGGATGTGTGGGTGGTGCATGAGGGTTTGTCCCCATGTATGTAGAACCGATGTAAAGCCAATCTTTGCTCCAAGATATTTTTTGTCAGAAGCTAATTCGGCAAGAGTTTCAGAAACTGCCTTAAACAGAAGGGTATATACTGCTTTTTGATTTTGGTTAGCCATTAAATTGAGTGTATATGGGATTGTAAAAACGACATGAAAGTAACCAATGTCAAGCAAGTTGCTTTTCTGGTTTTCAATCCAACGTTCTTTGGCAAGAGCTTGACATTTAGGACAGTGCCTGTTTCGGCAGGAATTGTATGAAATCCAGGTATGCCCGCAACTGTCACAAACCTCCTTGTGACCGCCCAATTGTGATGTTCTGCATTTCTGAATGGCTGACATCGCTTTATGCTGAACAAGAGTGAGCTTATGATGGGTTCGATAGTCTTCGCCGTATCTCAGGAAAATATCTTGTACCTCAGCCATTGGTTTTGTCCGGGTCAGTCATCTGGTCAAGGGGACTTTTTACGTTGAGTGATTCAATTTTTATTAAATGCAGGTAGAAGCAAGTTGCGGTGATATCTGTGTGTCCAAGCATTTGCTTGATGTGAAAAATATCTATTCCGGATTCCAGTAAATGAGTGGCGAAGCTATGGCGCATGCTGTGAACTGTCACGTTTTTATTGATCCTAGCTTTAGTTGCATATTTATGAAATATATTTTGCACAGCTCTGGTCGTAATGTGTGTGCCGGTATTATTTCTGCTGTAAAAAAGCCATACTTTAGGACGATAAGCTTTCCAATAAGTTCTGAGTATATCTAGGTTTGCTTGTGAAAGGATAGCATATCGATCTTTACTGCCTTTAGCATTGCGAATAAACAACTGCATTTTTTCGCTATCAATATCTGAAACTTTAAGAGTAGCTACTTCACTGAGGCAAAGCCCTGCACCATAGAGAGTCATCAGAATACACTTATCTCTCAAGTTATCGCAGACATTAAAAAGTGATTGGAGTTCTTCTTTGGTAAAGATAGCAGGGAGTTTACGATGTTTACGGTGACGACGGATTTTCCTAATGTCTAAATTAATGTCCAATACTTCTCTATACAAAAAACGCAGACCGCTATTGTAGGTATTAACTGATCCGGAAGCAAGCTTTTTTCTGTAGTAAGATAATGAAGAAACTGTCTTATATGCTCTATGCCTAGTTCAGTTGCAGGCTTAGCAAAGTGATCCTGGAAGAGTTTAACTTTGGTATGGTATTCATCCTGGGTGGATTTGCTTAACCCCCTAAGTTCAAGTTCGAATTTCAGCTTAGCTAAAACCTCTTCTTTTGTCATAAACTCACATCTCCTTTAAAATAAAATCTCTAATATTTTAAAGGAGATGTTAATTGTCAGAAATAGGTTTCAACGATATTCAATTAAAAAAGCAAAAGAACACTCCGGAAACCACCGCGCCAGCGGTTTAGTGCTATCCATATTTTACGACGTATTATGTGAATATAAAAGCTTACCGGACCCTGAGTTGCCAAAAGGCCACGGCGCTGGCTGCAGCAACGTTCAGAGAGTCCACGTTATGGGACATGGGGATGCACGCAGTGTAATCGCAGTCAGCAATCGTGCAGGGCGCCAGTCCATTACCTTCTGAACCCAATACGATGGCAAGCTTTTCCTCTACCATGAGCTGCGGATCGTCTATGCTGACAGCGTTATCATTTAAAGCCATGGCAACGGTCTTAAAGCCCAGCTTGCGCAGACTCTTCATGCCCTGCTGCGGCCACTGCGAGGGCTCGCTGCCAATACGGGCCCATGGCACTTGGAAGATGGTACCCATGCTCACCCTCACCGCACGCCGGCACAGTGGGTCACAGCATGAGGGGGTAAGCAACACGGTATCGATGCCTAGCGCCGCAGCCGAGCGAAAAATGGCACCGACGTTGGTAGAATCCGCAATACCTTCAAGCACAGCCACTCGATTTGCACCGGCACACGCCTCCTCAACGCTGGGTAGATGAGGACGCCGCATGGCACACAGCACACCGCGGGTCATCTGAAAGCCAGTCAGCCCTGCTAGCAGGTTGCTATCGGCAGTATAGACGGGGACATCTCCGCAGCGGGTGATTATACCGTGCGCCTGCCCTGCAATGTATTTGCGCTCCATCAAAAGTGAAATAGGCTCGCATCCAGCGTCGAGGGCAAGTCCAATTACCTTAGTACTCTCCGCAATAAAGATGCCCATCTCCGGCTCCAACCGGTTGCGCAGCTGCGTTTCCGTCAGGCGAGCAAAGACATCCAAATTGGATGATGAAAAATCGCTTATCTCAATGATATTTGACATCTTATCTCCTTATGTTCGAGGTTAGTGGTAACATATCAACCTTGATTTTTTTGCAACATAAAATCCTTTTTTACCGTAAGTAAGAATTACATCACCATCAATACTACATTATTAACTATACTATCTTGCTTATAAGACACATCTTTCTACACTACGAAACAATATAGAAAAATGCGAAATAAGATTAAGCTCACTGTTTTAACTTTTTTTCGCTTAATAATCTTTCCTTATTAGGTCTGGTGTCATCCAATAAGAAGTCAGCCCAATCAAATCCGAGTTTATCTGTATTTTCTTGCCAGTACAATAGGCGGTCAGAATAATAGATTATCTTTTCGCTGACTGGTTTGGGAAAGTTATCTTTTCCGTATTTTAAGACTAGTGCAGTTAATTCATAAATAGGTAACCCCAAAGCGTGTGTTTCTACATGCACGGTGGCTCCAGCATGACCAATAGCGTGGCACAAAGCACTATATTCGGTATCATCAATTTCTTTCGCTACTGCATGCGAATCTAAAATTGCCCGTTTTGCTGTTGGCATTTTAATTTTACCCCTTGCCCAAGCCTCGCAAAGTTCTAAACAGGTTCTTGGCCTGTGTTCATCGGGATACTTGGCTTCACATTGTACCAAAGGCAGTGTTGCACAATCAAGCGCCCACATTACAAGGGTTCGGTGATTTTGTAATTGTATTAGTTTAATCAATTCTTGTAAGCATTGACTGCCGCGAGAAAACAATATTTTATTTCTCTTCTTTAATTTTATTTCTACATCTGAAAACATAGTTTTAATTCCTTCTCAAATTATGAATAATCTTAATTTGTATCATCCTACCAATGCGTCACAGTGTTCTGCTCAATTATACCCCATAACATTGGTTTGTAGATACAAAAAGGGCCCAGCTCTTGCTGAAAGCCTAGGTACCAAGGCTTCCGCTAATTCTTAAAACCCGTAAGTATATATGCCGCCCAATCTCTAAGTTTTAGGGCGGCATCAGCAAGAAAACTGAAATAATCTTATAGTCTCAGTTGAGGGAAATACACTTAATTAAACATCATTGCAAGAGGGTTGGAATTTACAGCAGACTGCAATTGATGCTCATCAATATGGGTATATATCTCAGTAGTAGCTACGCTCTCATGCCCAAGAATCTGTTGAAGTGATCGTATGTCAACCCGTCCATATTTGTACATAAGTGTTGCGACCGTATGTCGGAGCTTATGAGTCGATATGGATTTAGGTTTGCAGAAGACAACAAGTGCTCACAACCAGAAGTTGGAAGAGGCACGCGTGTGTTATAATTAGGCTAATAATGGTAAGTTTCCCAAATGGCAGGTTTCTCGCAGTTAGTAGGATAACTGGAAGTTAATTTTCAATTCAATTGTAGTCACCAAAAGGGATTGGTTTATTTTTATAGAATTATAATAAATTGGAGTGTGATAGAATGCAAAATTCATTGGTGATGAGAACAGAGGCAACCTATGTTTTGAACTTTTTAATTTACATACAAAATATATACTTTAATCAAAGCCGTAGTGAAGAAGAATATAAATTTCCTTATTTTCCATCAATAATAGCTTTTGAGGAAGATTTCCAAACAAAGTATAAGGATTTGTGGAATGAAGTCTCCCGAAGAATTACTGAACATCAAAGTAACGGTGTTAAGATTTTCTACGATGAAAAAGATTTGTTTTATCAAGGTTTGTTTTTGAATAATTCCGACAGTTTAAAGAAGTATAGTGAGATTTATAAATCCTTTAAAATTTGGTGGGACAGCTTAGCAGGGGGATTTTCAGTAGAAAGGTCAATTGATGTGTATTGCCAAGAATTATATGAAGAATTGGCGAGTTTGCTAAGTCAAAAAGGAATAGAACCTAAAAAAGAGTTGAATATCAGCTTAATTTATGATGAATGTAAATTAGTTGAATTAGATGTTTCTTCTTATTTTGTAGTCCTCACCATACATGACTTTGTTGTTAACAGAAAGGATTGGGTTTCTAAATTACTGAAATGTATTTATTAATCCAAATTAGTAACAGGAAAGTGTTCTTTTTATGAAGAAAACATATTTGGGCTTTATGGCAATATTAGCTTTTTTCTCATTTAAGGTTACACTAAGTTTAAAAAATATAAAATATCCAAAGAAGATGGAAGTAATTAAATAAATACTAGTTCACATAATTCTTATACTGTTCACCATCAGTGAAATGCATTATTTAATTTTATTATAGATGACTGGTATACTATTTTTTAGCATGTAAAGACGAAACTTTTGTTTAATTAGACGAAGGGGGAAGAACACTTTGATTTTTAGCGGTACAATAAAGAAAGGTTGTATTTTAACATTACCAAGACCAATTGTAAGACAACTCGGGTTAAAAGTAGGTTCAAAGTTTTCAATTCAGCAAGCTGGTAGTGGATTTCAATTAATTCCCCTATCTCACAAAGAGATAAAAGAGCTTAAAAGAGCAAAAAGAAGAAGAATTAATAAAGGGGCTGTTGCAAAACGAACAGAGTTCGTAAAGCATCAGCCCCTCGTTGATTTCTAAAAAATATAACTGCGGGTCCAAAAGAACCCGCAGTTGGCGTATAATTGAGTTATGCAAACAACCAAATTACACAGTAAAAAT
>NZ_JAVHUW010000038.1 GCF_030954495.1 Candidatus Desulfosporosinus nitrosoreducens
TGTGTAAACCAGCAACTGAACTGCGGCCAGGAAATCCGCATTCATAAGCACATAGAGCACTGCAACACCCGAAAAGGAAAGTGCCAAATAGAATGCACTATGCACAATGTTCTTCGATGTGACAACACCCCAAGCCGCGGCGATGGCCATGATGGCGAAGATAAAGAAAACGATAGTGCCCACCTTTACCCCTCCTTTCCACCTGGCTTGTTCGATTGCTTAGATCGCGCAATCATATCCCACAGTAATTCTTCGCGATGGTAGACCGCATTTTCAAACTCTTGGGAGAGTCTAAGCGCACCGGTCGGACAGGTTTCCGTACATAACCCACAAATAAGACAGCGACCAATGTTCATATGGTAAGTCTTCAATACTTTCTTGTTATTCTCATTCTTTTCGCTCGTTAGATTAATGACTTGATTCGGACAAACGTTTACACAAAGCCCACAAGAAATACACTTCTCGGGTTCAAGAGCCATGGAACTCCGTGTACGGGGAGGAAGGTCCGGCTTTACTTCAGGATAATACTCTGTAAGATTGGGTCCGTAGAAACGTTTAAGCGTAATGCTCAAGCCCTTTATTAAACCTTTACCAAACACTTTTTACCCTCCTATCCGCTAAATGAATAGCTGGTAAATATAAATACCCAGACCTGTTAAAAAGATGTTCGCCAACGATAAAGGAAGCAGAATCTTCCAGGCAAAATGCATCAGATGATCGACTCTCATCCGAACAAAGGTCCAACGGACCCACATCATTAAGAAAATTACGAGCCATATCTTGAGAATAAACCATAGCCATCCAGGCAGAAATCCCGGACCGTACCAACCACCCAAAAACATCGAAACAGCAATTGCAGATGTAGCGACCACGTTACCGTATTCAGCAAGCATAAATAGCCCCCACCTGAGTCCGGAGTACTCCGTAAAAGGCCCGGCTACAATCTCCTGCTCCCCTTGAACTTGATCAAACGGAGCCCTGTTCGTTTCTGCTATACCGGCTATTAAATAAATTAAGAAAGCCAAGGGTTGCAGGAATATAAAGGGAATGGTTTTCTGAGCCTCAATGATAGATGAAAGGTTGAAGGTCTGAGTAATCATGACGACACCTAGCAAAGAAAAGAGCAAAGGTATTTCATAACTTATCATTTGAGCTACTGCTCGAAATCCCCCCAGTAGAGAAAATTTATTGTTTGATGCCCACCCTGCCATCAGAAGCGCCAACGTTGAAATTGAGGAAATTGCCAAAAAGTAGAATATACCTAAGTCAAGATTAATTGCCACCATTCCCTTACCGAAGGGAATAACACCAAATGCCATCAAGGTAACCCCTACGAGCATCATTGGGGCAATCTTAAAAAGGAAAATATCTACATTAGCTGGGTAGATATCTTCCTTACCCAACATTTTCACCGCATCAGCAATAAATTGAAACCACCCGTGCGGCCCGAGGCGATTGGGACCTGATCTTTGGGATACCCAGTGGGCAAATTTACGTTCCACCAAGCTGAGAAACAAAGCCGCAACAACCATAATCAAAAAGAGCATGATAAATACTATAATATTAATCGTCAAATCGGCACCTAAAGAGTGGGAATCCCCAAATAGTCCACGGATGTAGGCCGCTATATTCACAAACACATTGTTTAAAGCGTCCATCTTCTTCTCCTTTCATCGAAAATTTTTACTTATCCACTTCACCTAAGACGAGATCCATGGAAGCAAAAATAGTCACAAGGTCTTGAATCTTCCAACCGGTCACTATAGCCGGAAGCATTTGAACGTTAACAAATGCTCCGGTACGTATACGTACCCGGGCTGGCTTCGTCGTCCCATTACTGACTATGTACCAACCCATCTCCCCCTTTGGGTTCTCAACTCGATGATAAACTTTGCCGGCTGGGGGTTTAATCACCTTCGGTACCTTTGCCTCTACAGGCCCTTCCGGGATGTCTCTCAGTGCCTGCTGAAGAATTTTTCTGCTCTCTTGAATCTCAAGAAGGCGAATAAAGTGTCGATCATAGGTATCACAGCCATACAACACTGGGACATCGAAATCAAACCTATCGTATATACCATAAGGTTCGGCTTTCCGTACATCATACTGTACTCCGGAAGCTCGTAGATTCGCTCCCGTGATGAGCAGATTTTCTGCCAATTCTTTAGGGAGAATACCCACACTTTTCATACGTGACTGCGCAATTTCATTACCGAAAAAGATGCCATAATACTCCTCAATCATTTCCGGCATGTCATCGAGAAAACTCTTAAGTGCAGGCTTAAATCCGTCTGGAACATCACGGCTGACCCCGCCAATGCGAAAGTAATTTGGAGTCATACGATTGCCCGCAGTCATCTCAAATAAGTCGAGGATTCGTTCACGGTCACGGAAACAATAACTCCAGGGAGTCCAACCGCAAATATCCAGAGACCCACTCGCGATCATGACTAAGTGACTGGCAATCCGACCCAGTTCAGCAAAGATCACGCGAAGGTACTCTGCACGTTCGGGAACTTCTATACCCATCAATTTTTCAACGGCTTGGACGTAACCCAAACTGTTATGCGGACCTGCCAGATAATCCAGACGGTCAGTATACGGAACAAACTGATTATAAGTACGATTTTCCGCCATTTTTTCCAAACCACGATGGAGATACCCAATTTTGGGTTCAACGTTAGTAACAACTTCTCCATCCAAATGGACCACCATGCGAAACACGCCATGCGTGCTTGGGTGTTGGGGGCCCATGTTCACCGAATACTCTTGAGTTCCTTTAATCGTCATAGTTCCCCCACCTATTCCCCTTCTTTTCTTACTCGCATTACCGCTCGTTGTTCATGACTCTCAACAACATAATCTTTTCGCAAGGGATATCCTTCAAAATCGTCCCACATATAAATGCGTTTCAAATTAGGATGTCCTCTGAATTGAATGCCGAACATATCAAAGGCTTCACGCTCTAAAAAGTCTGCTCCCTTCCAAAGGGAAATGGCCGAGTCAATCACGGGATTTTCCCTTTCAACTATCGCTATAACACGTAAACGCTGTGGACCGCGCAGACTGGATAATTGGTAAACAACCTCGAAGTGATCCTCCAGATCCATACCGGCTAAGTCATGCAAAAAATCACACGGAACAGCCGCGAAATTCTTAACACACGTCAAAACTTCCAGCACATATGGATAATTAATAGTTAATTCGAGAACGCCAAGGCTCTCTTCAACTTGTCCATTAACCTTATCTGCCAACTCGGATACTTGTGCTCTCAAAATTTCACTTAACATGCTTAATTAACCTCGCCTTAGCAGGATTTTGTATTTTCTGTTTAAGTTGCAACATCCCAAAAATCAAGGATTCCGGTCTTGGCGGACAGCCAGGGATATAGACATCAATGGGAACAATGCTGTCCGCTCCAGGTACCACGGCGTAAGAATCTGCAAACGGACCCCCTGAGCAGGCACAATTGCCCATGGCAATCACCCATTTGGGCTCCGGCATTTGATCATAGATACGACGCGCAATAGGGGCCATTTTCCGTGTCAAAGTCCCTGCCACGATCATTAAATCTGCTTGTCTCGGTGACGCCTGAAACACCTCATAGCCGAAACGCGACAAGTCATAACGAGGATCTCCTGATGATGCCATCTCAATAGCACAACAAGCCAGACCGAAAGAGCAGGGCCAGAAAGAATGCACCCGACCCCAGTTCAAGAACTTCTCGACGCTGGCAAGCAGAATATTCTTTTCAGCCGCGGCCTCAGCATCACGCAGCTCTTTCTCCTTCTTTACATCCACTCCAAAGCACCTTCTTTCCACGCATACCAAAAACCAACTATAAGAATGATCAGGAAAATAAACATTTCAGCAAAAGCGAAGGTCCCTAATTTACGAAACGTCAATGCCCAAGGATACAAAAAAACTGTTTCTATATCAAAGGCAGTAAAGACAATAGCATAAAGAAAGTAGTTACTCTTGAATCCGATCCACGCCCTGCCAATTGGCTCATTACCGCATTCATAGGTTGTTAGCTTTTCCCTGTGCGGCTTATGGGGTGCCAATAGATGAACAACAGCCATGACAACGATAGGTAACCCTATTGCAAACGCAAGCAACAAACCTACCGCAGCAAAATTATCCGACATTTCTTTCCCTCCTCACATCAATAGTTTGAATATTGTGATTATTTTCTCATGTTTTTTTGTGCTCTTACAGTTCATGGCTAAAAACCTATATACGAACCCCTTTGTCAAGACACAATTTTTGCAATGTAAGTTATCTCCTTTCCATTTTATTTTAATTGTTCTTGCGTTCAGGGATTGTTTTTAAGCAATTTGTGAGACAGATGTAAGCAGTCAAGTAAAACCAGCAACTTTTCGCCACAAACCATACAACATTTTGTTACTGTGTAATGGTCTTCCTATGTTGGAGTCTGTAGCTGTTGCCTGTCATGTTTAAAATCTCGCAGTGGTGAATAAGGCGGTCTAAAATCGCCGTTGTAATTGTGGCATCCCCTAAAAAGTCAGCCCATTCATCGAATCCTTTGTTTGAGGTAATGATGAGTGATGTTTTCTCGGACATTGAAGACACGAAACCGAAGAACAAATTGGCTTCTATTGTAGAAAGTGGCATGAAGCCAACTTCATCAATAATAACCAGTGCTGCTGAGTTGAGTATTTTTATCCGCCTTTTACTGGCAGTCGAGATTTGTGAGGTTTTTAGTGTAATTATGAGTTCATCCAAGGTCGTAAAAGCTACAGCATAACCTAGGTTTAAAGCCTGTACCGCTAAGGATAAAGCCAAATGCGTTTTCCCGATACCAGGGGGGCCCAGGAAACAAATGTTGAACGCTTGCTCAACCCAAGTCATATCGGACAATCTTAGCATCTGTTCCTTAGATACGCTGCGTTGGAATCCGAAGTCGAAAGTTTCCAGGGTTTTTTCGGCAGGTAGATTTGCTCTTCTTCTGCGAATTAGATTTTGCTTTTCCGTCCGAAGACGTTGTTGCTCCGAAAGGAAAACTTCAACGCTTTCGAGAGGCGTGAGATTATTCTTTTTAGCATAAAGGTTTTCTAAATCAACAGGAACCAAATGCAGTCCTGACACCAATGCATTGACACGTTCAATCCGTTCATTCATGGCTGCCACCTGCCTTTGCATACACATCCAAAGAACGTTTCTCAGTGGTTACATGGTACTTGTTGTTGCTAACAGGAATAGCATTGAGGACGATTACTTGTTTTGGTTTGGCACTGTGCTCTAAAAAATCCTTTACATACGTTATTCCGAAGAGTTTGCTTACCTCACAATATCTGATGGCATTGAGTACGTCATCAATTCCATAGCTATCGCATAATGTTTGCAGCAACCGGAACTGATCACGGGCATAGCGTGCTTTTTCTGTTCGAATTGTCTGCAGAAAATCGGTTGCTTTGAATAATAACAGCTCATCAACAGTAGTTTGAGCTTTATCCATCGAGTCTGTAATATCTCTGGAATGACTGGTGCTCTTAATTAATTGACCTCTGCCGGTTGAGATTGGATGTTCACAGATAAATTCACCGAATACGGTCATAATCGTCAATTTTTCACTCTTCGCTTCAATGCTGACCTCTTTTTGGTTGTTGTATGTACCAAGAGGCAAAGAGTACCGATTACTGTCATAGACGATCGTATTATCTTTCCGAACGTTTCTGTAAATGGTTACATCACCGTTTGATCGGATGTCCAACAGGGGCCTTAGGTGTTCACGTTCATCTTCAAACACCTTGGCTGGTATCCTTTTGGTAGTGCCGTGAACTTTCGCATTACCGGTTCTATCCAACCATTTTAGGAACGAACTGTTGAGAACTTCCTCATCAGCAAAAAGTCTGTTTTCAATGAAATTATACTTAATGAATTTAACCACATTCTCTATCTTACCTTTGCTTTCCGGATCAGCTGCTCGGCAGAGGTATACTTTTAAATTGCATTCTTGCCGGAACTTCTCAAACTCAAAGGTATGAATAATATCTCCATAGTTTTCTGAAACGCTGACGATACTATCCTGATCAAATACCATTTCTAGCGGCATCCCACCTATATATCTAAAGCACTCATGACAGCTTGAAACCAGATCGCTTGTTGTGAAAGGCCGAGTTTGAAAGAATGCCCATTTGTAACGTGCATGAGCTAGTACAAAGGCTGCAAAGCGAATCTTTACACGTTGTCCATCAATGGATTGCATCCACTTTTCACCAAAGTCCACCTGTAACTGCTGCCCCATTGGGAGCTCTTCTACAGCTTCATAATCCCTAGGATGATTGGATTTTTTAAGATTATATTCCTCTCGTAACCCTTTGACATAACGGCTGACAGTTCGTTCCTTGATATCCTCTTTGTAATGCTCCCTGAGCCAGTCGCATACTTGGGCGGCTGTCATTGTTGGATATTGTTTCAACCAACTAATGATGATTTCCTCATAGTTTGAAAGTAGCAGTTCTCGGTTAATGCTATACAGCTGTTTGGCGAATTCATCCGCTGTCATGTTCCAATATCGTGTTACTGTTTCTCGATTTATGTTCAGCTGCTTGGCAGCCCGAGACCGAGTGAATCCAATCTCTTTAAGTTGCTGTATCTGTTTATACATCTTAAATCCTTTCAAGCTAACAGCTCCTGACCTCTTTGCTAGCCCCTATTCTAACAAAGTCCGGTCGCTGTATTTGATTTAAGTTGTATGGTTATTGGCAAAAAGTTGTATGGTTTGTGGCAGAAACTTGTATGCTTTCATTGGCGTAAATGTGTATGGTTTAGTTTACCATTCACATATGAGGTACATGATGCCTTTTCCATTTTGACATAGCTTAATCTTTAGATTTCTTAGCAGGAAAGATTTAACCTAATCATCTCACAACTTTCCTGCAAAGTAAGGGGAATGCTGTCTAATTAGGAATCAGAGGCTAATATACACTAAAGCGTCATAGAGACTTCATACTCGAAGTCTCTATGACGCTTTTTACCGGTATCTCGTTATTCTAAAACCTGTAAACTCATCTTATACTCATAAATCAATTCATTAAATTCCTCTGAGGAACCGTTATCCCGAAGCAGTGACTGAGCCTTTTGCAGCAAACGTTTATGTACTCCTTCTCTGGTGATTAAAAAGTTGATCATTCGTTTCATATTT
>NZ_JAVHUW010000056.1 GCF_030954495.1 Candidatus Desulfosporosinus nitrosoreducens
TGTGTAAACCAGCAACTGAACTGCGGCCAGGAAATCCGCATTCATAAGCACATAGAGCACTGCAACACCCGAAAAGGAAAGTGCCAAATAGAATGCACTATGCACAATGTTCTTCGATGTGACAACACCCCAAGCCGCGGCAATGGCCATGATGGCGAAGATAAAGAAAACGATAGTGCCCACCTTTACCCCTCCTTTCCTTTCCGCTCAGCCCGTGCGATCATATCCCATTTCATGTCGTTAGGTTCAAACACTGCATTTTCGTAATCTTGTGTGACTGTCAAAGCTTTCGTTGGGCAGGCCTCTGTGCACATACCACAGAATAAGCAGCGTCCAAGGTCCATCTGATAAGTTTTCAGGACTTTTTTGTTGTTTTCATCCTTTTCGCTGGTTAATTTAATAACTCCGTTGGGACAAGCCATAGCACACATATTACAGGAAATGCATTTTTCCTTCTGCAAAGCCATAGAACTTCTGACTTTAAGAGGAAGCTCAGGTTTTTGCTCGGGATAAAACTCAGTGATATTGGGACCGACCATGCGTTTGAACGTGATGCCTAACCCTTGAAAAAGACCTTTACCAAACACTCCGTCACCCTCCTATCACGAGCCGGTAAATATAAATTCCCAGACCCGTTAAGAAAATATTCAAAACCGAAAGCGGCAATAATACCTTCCACGCTAAATGCATCAGATGATCGACTCTGATTCTGGGGAACGTCCAGCGCACCCACATCATAAAGAAGATAATAATTCCGACCTTCGTCCAAAACCAAACATAGCCAGGCAAAAAGCCCGGGCCCTGCCAGCCGCCAAGAAATACTGTCGCGGCCAGGGCCGATACAGCCGTCATATTTCCGTATTCACCCAGGAAAAATAAGCCCCAGCGGAGCCCGGTATACTCCGTAAACGGTCCGGCAACAACCTCTTGATCCGCTTCAACTAAGTCAAAAGGCGCGCGATTGACCTCGGCGATTCCAGCAATAATATAAATAACAAAGGCCAAGGGCTGAAGGACGATAAACGGTACCGTGTGTTGAGCTTTAACTATGTCACCCAAGTTGAAAGACTGAGTGATCATAATTACACCCAAAAGTGAGAATAATAACGGAATTTCATAACTGATCATTTGAGCGACTGCACGCATACCCCCTAATAAGGAGTATTTATTGTTGGAACCCCACCCGGCCATTAAAAAAGCCAGGGTTGAAACGGCAGAAACCGCCAGGAAATAAAATATACCCAAATCAAGATCAATGGGCGCCATACGATTTCCGTAAGGAATCACCGCCAAGGTCATCATTGGCAACGAGAAAATAATCATCGGTGCAATTTTAAAAAGGAATCTGTCGGCACCGGCGGGAGTAACATCTTCTTTTCCCATTAATTTCAAAGCATCGGCAATTGTCTGAAACCACCCGCGCGGACCGAGACGATTGGGCCCTGTTCTTTGTGAGGTCCAGCCTGCAATTTTACGTTCAAGTAAAATCAGAACTAAAGCGGCCAGCACAATAATGACAACCACGATGATAAAATCAATGACATCCATGGTTAAGTCAGCCCAAACTGAGTGGGGGTCCGCAAAAAGATTACGGATAAAAGCCGCAATAATCAAAAACAGATTATTTAAAGTCTGCATCTTATTCTCCCCTCATTGGATTTTCTACTTGTCCACTTCACCCAGTACTGCATCCAAGGTCGCAAAAATAGCGACAACGTCTTGGATTTTCCATCCCTTGGCAACTATAGGAAGCATTTGCAGATTTATGAACGTGCCTGGACGAATACGAACTCGTGACGGTTTTGTCGATCCATCACTGACGATGTAGAATCCTAATTCTCCTTTAGGGTTCTCCACGCGGTGATAAACTTCGCCAACCGGAGGCTTAATAACTTTAGGCACCTTGGCCATGATAGGACCCTGAGGGATATCACGTACAGCCTGCTTGATGATCTTTACACTTTCCTTAATCTCATCGAGCCGGATTATGGTTCGATCATAGCTGTCACAACCCGTTCGAACAGGAATGTCAAAGTCAAAACGATCGTAAATGCTATACGGCTCCGCTTTACGTAAATCATATTTAACTCCGGATGCCCGCAAAACCGGACCTGTAATCGAGAGGTTTTCCGCCAGTTCCTTAGTCAAGATCCCTACGTTTTTCAAGCGGCCTTGAGCAATTTCATTGCCAAAAAAGAGTCCGTAGTATTCTTCCAACATTTCAGGCGTATCATCCAGGAAGGATTGCAAGGCAGGCCAGAATTCAGCAGGAGGCTCGGAAGCCATTCCGCCGATACGCATAATGTTGACCGTTAAACGGCTTCCCGCGGTCATTTCATACATATCCAAAATGCGCTCGCGATCTCGGAAAGCATAGGACCAAGCTGTCCATCCCGCCATATCCAAAGCGGTACTGGCGATCATAACTTGATGGCTGGCAATCCGGGCAAGTTCGCCGAAGATGACGCGAAGGTATTCGGCTCTTTCCGGAATTTCAACCCCCATCAGCTTCTCAACCGTCTGAACATACCCCCAGTTATTATGTGGAGAAGCCAAATAATCTAACCGGTCTGTGTACGGAATAAATTGCGAGTAGGTTCGGCTTTCTGCTAGTTTCTCAATTCCTCGATGCAAATATCCAAGTTTAGGATCAATGTTCGTAACTGTTTCGCCTTCTAAATGGACCACCATCCGGAATAAGCCGTGCATACTCGGGTGCTGGGGGCCCATGTTTAAAATAAGTTCTTCGGTTTGTTCAATACTCATGGTTTTTCCCCCTATTCCCCTTCTTGACGCTGGCGGACCAGATTGCGAATCTCAACAGGTTCGGTCACATAGTCCTTGCGCAACGGATAGCCTTCAAAGTCATCCCACATGTAAATTCGTTTAAGGTTGGGATGCCCTTTGAATTGAATGCCAAACATATCATAAGCTTCACGTTCTAAAAAGTCTGCTCCTTGCCAGATTCGCGTTACAGAATCAAGCACCGGCTTTTCCCTTTCAACGACAGCTTTCACCCGCAGACGCTGTGGACCGCGCAAACTTGTCAATTGATAAACGACTTCCAAATGATCCACTAAATCTAACCCACACAGATCGTGGAGAAAGTCACATGGAACATCGGAGAAGCTTTTGGCGGCAGTAAGAGTTTCCAAAATATAAGGGGCTTGAACTTTGAGAATAAGTGCTCCTAAGCTCTCTTCTACCTCACCATTAACCCTGCCGGCAAGCTCTTCCACTCGTTGTTTTAATACTTCTTTATTTTCCATGTCGCATTAACCTCACCTTAGCGGGATTTGAAACTTTAAATTGAAGTTGCAAAAGCCCATAGATCAAGGATTCCGGCCGCGGAGGGCAACCTGGGATGTAGACGTCTACAGGAACAATCTTATCGACACCTGCCAACATCGAATAAGAATCCACAAAAGGTCCTCCGGCATTGGCACAGCTCCCCATGGCGATTACCCATTTGGGCTCAGGCATTTGGTCGTAAATGCGGCGTAAAAGCGGAGCCATTTTGCGCGTGCAGGTTCCCGCCACAATCATAACATCCGCTTGACGCGGTGACGCCCGAAACACCTCGTAGCCAAAGCGGGAAATATCATAGCGCGGTCCGCCCGTCGCCATCATCTCAATAGCACAACAAGCTAAGCCAAGAGTAACCGGCCAAAAAGAATGCCCTCGGGCCCAGTTAAGAAGCTTATCAATATTGGTTACTAAAATGTTCTTTTCCAGCAGCGTTTCTTCCTCACGCAGCCGTTTTTCTAAAGTTACATCCACTCTAAAGCACCTTCTTTCCAAGCATACCAGAAACCAACCAAAAGAATCACGATAAAGATGAACATTTCCACGAAAGCGAATGTTCCCAGCTTCTGGAATGTGAGCGCCCAAGGATATAAGAAGACAGTTTCAACATCAAAGGCAGTAAACACAAGAGCATACATAAAATAATTACTCTTAAATCCGAGCCAGGTCCGTCCAATCGTTTCGTTTCCACACTCATAGGTTGTCAGCTTTTCCTTATGTGGTTTGTTGGGAGCCAACAACTTGGGCATGAGCATCATAATGATGGATACGGCAATAGCTCCAACCAGAAACACCCCTACAGCAGCAAAATTGTAGTTTGACATCTTCCTAACCTCCTTCCTCAAGAAATTAGATTATTTATAGCCGATTTATTCCCTACCCATGGGTATTCGAATAAATCCGGCCTAAAGCGGCGCCATAACCTCAATCAATTATTAAAGAGCGGACGACCCTTGTTTTACCGGGGCAAAACTCCTTCGATGAAGAGGACATGGCCCTAAACGCCGCAAAACTTTCATATGTTCATTGGTCCCATACCCTTTATTCTTGGAAAAAGTGTATTCAGGATAAAGTCTGTCAAGCTCAACCATTAAGCGATCACGAGTTACCTTAGCTAAAATCGAAGCTGCGGCAATCGAAGCACTGAGCCGATCTCCTCCCACTAGGGGAAGCTGAGGCAAATTCACTGCCGGTAAGGTGAGTGCATCAATCAATAAGTAATGGGGACGGGCCGTCAAGCCTTCAACCGCTCGCTTCATAGCTAATTTCGTGGCTTGCAATATGTTCAGGGCATCAATCTCGGCAGGTTCAGCGCTGCCAACCGCATAATCGATTGCCTGGGACTGGATTTGAAAAAATAGCTTTTCCCGCTTGCTTTCTGTTAACATTTTTGAATCATTAAGTCCAGGCAGCTCAAAGCGCGTCGGAAGAATACAGGCGGCGGCAACGACAGGTCCGGCCAAAGGGCCCCGGCCTGCTTCATCGATACCGGCCAAGAGCAGATAGCCTTTCTGCCATAATTTCTTTTCTTCCAAAAGCAGTTCCTGAACACGTGCTTCTTCCAGTGCTTGGGCTTGCTGTTGCCTAATCAGACGCTCGGCAAGCCGACGAACTCCCTGCCGCGAATCATTCTGACAGGCGGCAAGCATTCGCGGAGAAGGGTCCTTATATAAGGCAATTTCAACTTCCCGCACATTCATCTGAGATAACGGTTCCACCCTATTCTCCTCTTTCTCAGTTCGACATCAAAAGTCTATTTCCTTTATTAGAGGTATCCGAAATAATTCCAAATTTTGGAGTTTAATCAAGATTATAATCCATCGTTATGGGTCCAAGTTGCCCCATCCTAAGTTCGCGCAGGAAGATCTGCGCCGCTTTCAACGTATCCACCCGTCCGCCATGAATCAAGCAGCCCCGCTTGCGGCCCAAGGTCTCCAACGTCACATCCTCTTCTGAATCCTGATAACGGCTTAAAGACTTGGGAGAATTTGTTTTGAGCCAGTCAATAATCCAAATTGCCAAATCTTCGGGATCAAAGACCTCATCTTTAATGGCCCCCAAAGCTGCAAGCTTGCGGCCGACTTCCGGATCTTCAAACTTAGGCCACAACATTCCCGGTGTGTCCAGGAGTTCCACCCGTTCGTGAATTCGCACCCATTGGTTTCCCCGGGTCACGCCGGGCTTATTGCCAACTTTAGCCTGAGAACCACCTGTCAACTGATTAATTAACGAAGATTTGCCGATATTGGGTATCCCAACAATCATAACTTTGATCATCTGAGGGCGAATTCCTTTTTCCGCAAGCCTCGCTTGCTTCGGCTTCACTATCGCCTCCAGGGCCGGTACAATTTGCTTAATTCCCGCTCCGGTGACCGCACTAAGGGCATAGGCCGGACTCGCGGCTCTCAGTCTTTCCAGCCATTTTGCCGTCCAGACAGGGTCCGCTAAATCCGCCTTATTCAACAAGACAAGCCTTGGTTTAGCGCCAAGCAACTGATGCAGCATTGGGTTACGGCTGCTAACCGGAATTCTGGCATCGGCAAGCTCTATGACAACGTCAACCCATTTCAACTGATCCGTCAGAAGACGTCTGGCTTTGGCCATATGGCCGGGAAACCACTGTATACTCATCAAAATCCATCCTTACTAACTCGAACCCGGACCAATCCGATTAAAAAAGTTTTATCCGTTGAAAAGGGTAATAAACCAACCACGCTTTTCCCAGGAGATAGGTTTTAGGAAGCAATCCCCATTCTCGTGAATCTTCGCTTTCACGGCGATTGTCCCCCAATACAAACACTTTGTCCGCAGGGACAATCTCCGGTCCATAAGGAGGATAAGCTCCCGGTTTGACATAAGGCTCCTGAATAGCTTTCCCATTGACAAAGACTTGATTGTCACGCAATTCAACCTTTTCACCTTCTACAGCAATAACCCGTTTTACAAAGGTGCGCTTGGTGTCTTTCGGAAAGGCAAAAACAATGATATCCCCGCGGGTAGGAGCCCAAAGCCTATAGGCCAGCCGGTTGACAAGAATACGATCACCAGGGACTATACCCGGTTCCATGGATGGCGATGGTATTAAGTAAGGTTGTAATACTCCCCAACGTAAAATTCCGCCACACACTAAAATGACGGCAAAAAAAACAATGACCCATTTTTTCTTCGACTTTAATTGTTCCATTGTCTAGCTCCCCTCTTGCACTACTCTTAGTATGGGCAAGATTCTTGGGAGCATACGTCAAATTAATAATTTATGGATATAACCAATTCAAATCTGATAACTCAAAATATTTATAATTGGTTGGTAAAAAAAAAGAGCCAGATCGCTCCAGCCCATTTTTAACCTTAGATCGAACGGCGATCGCGAATCCGCGCTGCCTTTCCTGAAAGAGACCGCAAATAATAGAGTTTAGCCCGGCGCACAACGCCCCGGCGCACCACCTCGATTTTATCTAAACGAGGGGAATGCAAAGGAAATGTACGTTCTACTCCTACACCGGCAAAAACACGTCGAACTGTAAAGGTCTCTCTGATACCGCCACCTTTCATGGCGATAACAAGTCCTTCAAAAATCTGAACACGTTCACGAGTACCCTCGACAATACGCACATGTACGCGTACTGTATCACCAGGGCGGAAGTGAGGAAGATCTTTTTTCATTTGCTCTTCTTCAATCATTCGAATATAATCCATTATTAAATTACCCCCCTTCCTTGCCTAGATGTTCATACACTGTTTTCAGCGAGCGGACCATCCCTTATAAGACCAACTTATATTATCATAACCTGAATGGTTATGCAACTTCCATTATAAAATGTAATTATTCGGTTTTTTTCCTATGATTAAATAATTAAATGTCAATGTCCTCTTAAACGGTCTAGGATAATTGCCACTGCCGAACGCACGGAGAGGTGATTATACTCCGTGGGGCCATAAATAGGTTCAAGAATTTGATCCATAGTTTCCATATCTTCTTTCAGTAATCCCCACCCCGTACCAAACAACAACAAAATTGGCGTGTCCGAAGTCTCTATGTCCTGGCGGAGCTGGGCGTAGGAAACTGTATTGGGATATTTCCGGGCATCAGTGGCTACTCGCAGCGGAGTCCTGCCCTGCTCGGCTTGGATTTCAGAATATACTTCAGCCAAATTCTCGGCAATCCTTACTCGGGAAAAGGCTTCCTGCCGATCGGGATTATATTCCGCCCCGTATCCTTCCTGCCAAAACCTCATAATTCGTTTTGCCAACTGACGCTGAGCTTCGGCAGGATGTACCACATAGTAGCGTTTTATTCCATAAGTTGTCGAACTGCGCGCGATGTCATGCAAGTCTAAATTGGTGATTGAGGTCGCTACCGTTTCCATATTTTTATTGTAAACCGGTGCGTGGATTAAAGCCAGGTATATATCCGCCACGACGTTTCCTCCTGATTTCGTATGTACTCATTAATAAATTAAGCTTTGCGGGAACTCCTCCGACGCTTCGGCGGAGGACAGAGATGCTCCCATTTTAGGCGCCAAGCTGCCATTTCAGGATATTCAAGAATAAGCTCTTCCAATATGGCATAATCATCAGATTCAAAACTAACCGTCGCAAATAAATCCGGCCGCCGCAAAAATGTACGGCAAATCGATTCCTTTCTGCGCCACCGCTTAATCATAGCATGATGACCGGAAAGCAACACTTCGGGAACCTGTCTTCCTTCAAAATCTGCCGGACGGGTATATTGAGGATACTCTAACAGCGTCGCGCTATGGGATTCCTCGGCAACGGAAGTCTCTTCCCCAAGCACCCCGGGGACCAAGCGGGCCACGGCATCCATCATAACCATCGCTGCCAGCTCACCTCCGGTCAGGACATAATCTCCCAGTGAAGCCTCTTCGTCAACCAGCTCGCGAATCCGTTCATCAAAGCCCTCATAATGCCCGCAAAGAAATATTAATTCATCATATTCCGACCACAGCTTTGCCGTTTCCTGACGAAAAACCCGCCCCTGAGGGGACATAAGAATTACCCGCCTTCGGCCCTGAGCTGGGGGTAAATTCCGCATAGCCGCATAGATTGGTTCCGGCTTCAAGACCATGCCGGCCCCGCCGCCATAGGGAACATCATCCACGTTTTTATGCTTGCTGGTGGCGTAGTCCCTGAAATCCACGAAATCAATTTTCAGAAGCCCCGCTTCTTGAGCGCGCTTAAGAATACTTTCGCGGACAGGCGCAAACATCTCCGGAAATAAGGTTAAAACGGTCATTTTCATAGACATGTCAATCCTCCAACAGCCCTGGAGGAAGAATAACATCCATGCGCTTAGCTTGGACATCTACCTTCTTTACAACACTTTTCAGTGCCGGTATGCATACTTCCCCTTTACTCCCTTTGACAATATAAACATCGTTAGCACCCGTCTCCAAAACTTCAGTTAAAACACCCAAACAGACCTCTCCTTCGTAAACATTCATCCCCTCAAGCTCGAAATAATACCAGCCGTCTTCCAGAGGCGGAACTTCCGAACGATCAATCCTGACTTCCCAGCCGCGAAACTTCTCTGCCAATTCAATGCTCTCAATTCCTTCCAGAGAGAGTAAGACTTGATCCGTCTGAACCCGGGCGGCAGAGATAACTTTAAAGCGTTGATCTATCTCACCTTTGTGCAAGATTACTTCCTGAAGCTTAGAAAACCGCTCCGGGTCAGCAGTAAGCGGGTAAACTTTCAGCGTTCCGCCAACCCCGTGAGGCCGCAAAACTTCTCCAATCAGCACTTCATTCATTCTCTTTGCCCCTTTCAATAGAGTTTAAAACGTTAAGAAGGGCACTAAGCCCTTCTTATCATCATTGATCAATGTCCATATGAACTCGGCGACCATCTTTGACGGCAGCAGCTTTTACCAGCGTACGAATAGCATTGGCGATCTTTCCCTGTTTGCCGATCACCTTTCCCATGTCCTCGGGAGCGACAGTGAGCTGCAAATGCACGGTTTTATCTGTCTCAGACTGGGCAACAAAAACCTGGTCAGAATGATCGACCAACGCTTTCGCGAGGATTTCAACAAGTTCCTTCACAGGAACCACCCCCTACACACTACTCTTAGTTCTTGGACTCGTGGAATTTCGTCAGGATACCTGCTTGGCTTAACAAAGACTTAGCAGTATTTGAAGGCTGTGCCCCTGTTGAGAGCCATTTCAAAGCCTTATCCTCGTCGATGTTTAAAATAACTGGGCTTTTCGTCGGATCGTAATAACCGATTTGTTCAATAAATCGTCCATCACGAGGAGCTTTAGCCTCAGCAATTACCATGCGATAGAAAGGATTCTTTTTTGCACCGATACGGCACAAACGAATTTTCGTAGCCATCTTTTCACCTCCTTTACAGAATACCCAAATTTACGCAATAAAAGACCCTAACTTACACTTTTACTCCCGCAGCGCAGAGACGGTGCACATCTATGTGCCGTCCACCCCCATCACCGTCGCTAGCCCCCGTCGTTCCCCGTCCCAAGCTCGGGACGCAGCATGACGCAAGCGCGACGTCTTTACGCAAGCAGCTTAGCAAACTCCGTGAAAGCGACCCCAGACACGGGGCGGTGAACACGGATGTTCACCGCCGCCATTGCGCCAGGGACGGCGCATATGGCGGGAACCCCGCTCCCCAAAGAAAAAGCTTGAACGGTAGTTTGCTCTGCGAGCGTATGACAGAGCGCTGCGTCATGCAAGTCCCCTCATGCAAGTCCTCACCTAAATCCCGCTTTCTTACCCTTCTTGCCTTTTTTGCCCATCCCGAACATTCCCATACCGCCGGAGCTGAACTGCTTCACCATTTTTTGCATCTGTTCAAACTGCTTCAGCAGCCGCCCGACTTCCTGAACACTCGTTCCGCTCCCTTTGGCAATTCTCCTCTTCCGGGAGTCTTTGATGAGAGCAGGCTTTCGGCGCTCTTCAAAGGTCATAGAGCGGATAATCGCTTCAATATGATCTGTGTCTTTTTCATCAATTTTTACGTCTTTTAACTGTTTCCCAACTCCCGGAATCATTTCCAGGAGAGAAGATAGCGGGCCCATTTTCTTCATCTGCTGCATTTGCTCAAGAAAATCATCAAGGTTGAATTCCTGTTTGCGCAGCTTCTGTTCCATTTCCCTCGTTTTTTTCTGATCAAAGGACTCCTGCGCTTTTTCGATCAGAGTGAGGACATCCCCCATCCCCAGAATACGGGATGCCATACGGTCGGGATGGAAAGGTTCCAAGGCATCCATCTTCTCGCCGGTACCGGCGAACTTGATAGTGCAACCAGTCACCGCTTTAATTGATAAGGCCGCCCCACCGCGGGTATCCCCATCAAGCTTCGTCAGAATAACTCCGTCAAGTCCCAGTTCCTTATGAAATGACTCAGCCACGTTTACAGCGTCTTGACCTGTCATGGCATCTACAACTAAAAGGATCTCGTGGGGCTTGACAGCGGCTTTGATACTCTTCAGCTCATCCATCAATTCTTCATTAATATGCAGGCGGCCCGCAGTATCTATGATAACGACATCATGTCCATTTTGATAAGCGTGCTTGACACTGGCAACCGCAATGTCGGCCGGAGGCTCTTGTCCCATAGAAAACACCGGCACATTCAGCTGTTCGCCTAAAACCTGCAATTGCTTAATTGCCGCCGGGCGATAAATATCACACGCTACCATTAAGGGACGTTTCCCTTGCTTTTTAAGCATGTTGGCCAGCTTTGCCGCGTGGGTTGTTTTTCCGGCTCCTTGCAGCCCCAGCAGCAAAATAACCGTGGGGGGTTTGGAAGCAACCAGGATTTTTCCTGTTGCCCCTCCCATTAGTTCAATCATTTCTTCATGAACAATTTTTATAACCTGCTGCGCAGGAGAAAGAGATTCCAGAACATCTTGTCCGATACACCGTTCTTTGACTTTAGCGACAAAATCTTTGACGACTTTAAAGTTAACGTCGGCTTCGAGCAGGGCAACACGCACTTCTCTCATCGCTTCATTAACATCGGCTTCTTTCAATATACCTTTACCCTTGAGTCTCTTAAATGTTTCTTGGAGCTTGTCACTCAATCCTTGAAACATAGTCTTGACCACCTCCGTGCCGTCGCCTCGCAGATCTTTAGTTCTCTAGACAACTTATCCTCAAATATCAAAGACATCTTCAATCATGGCGCCTATGCGGCAATGCCGCTCCCAGGCAGCCTGACTGGAAAAATCCTGCTCATTTAACCCCTGCATTAAAGCTTTCACTTCAGTAAGCTTCTCCCGTTCCGTCCAGAATCTCTGGACAAGTCCCAGCTTATCTTCATATTCTTTAAGTATTCTTTCAGTCCGTTTCAGCAAATCATGAATGGCTTGGCGGCTGATATGCTCCAGCTCGGCAATCTCAGCAAGGGAAAGGTCCTGCTGGTAGTGCAAATCCCAGACATTTCGTTGCTTTTCAGTAAGCAGAGGACCATAGAAATCTGCGAAAAGAGCCATAGTGGCCAGTTTCTCCATATCAATCCTCCTGTAAAGCATTTTTACTTTACAACCGAATATTAGACTAAAACTTTTAGTTTGTCAAGAACCTAGATTATCCATTCAATTCAAAGGCAATCCGCTTAGCTCTGGTTTCCGCTTCCTGACATACTTTGTTTACATCTAACGTTAGAATTTTCCGTTCCTCCATAAGTATCTTGCCATCTACCATCACCGTTCGTACGTCTCCCGCGTGAGCGACATAAGCTAAATGGGCAGGTATGGAAAACCGGGGATAAAAATGAGGCTGATCAAGATCCACCGTAATCAAATCGGCTTTAAACCCGGGAGCCAGCATCCCCACGTCTTCGAAGCCCAAAGTTTGAGCGCCGCTAACAGTGGCCATTTCCAACACTTCATAAGCGCTGAGAGCCGTAGAATTAACCCGAAGCTTTTGTTGGAAGGCTGCCGAACGCATTTCTCCGAAGAGATCGAGATTATTATTACTTGAGGCCCCATCGGTTCCCAAGCCTACGACAATACCTTGAGCGCGCAGTTCGGTGATGGGGGCGGTTCCGCTGTTCAGCTTCATATTGCTTTCGGGGTTATGGGCAACACAGACATGCCTGCGAGCCAGAATTTCCATATCAGCGGGAGTCAAATGTACGCAATGTGCGGCTACCACATGTCCGCCAAAAAGTCCCAGTTCGTCCAGCCACTCCACCGGAGTTTTGCCATATTGCTTATTGATCATTGTAATCTCGTCGAGTGTTTCGGCCACATGAATATGAATTCCCACGCCTAAGCGGTCTGCCTCAGCCTTAACACGCCGCAGAAAGTCGCCTGAACAAGTGTACGGAGCGTGAGGGCCAAGCATAACCTTCAGTCTCCCCTCTCCGGCACCCTGATAGCGTTGAATCAGATCAATACCTTCCTGCAGGGCACGCTCACCATTTGGCGCATTTCCAATCATTCCCCGGGAAAGAACCGCACGTGTGCCTGCCTGCAGGACCGCTTCTGCGACCTGGTCCATGGAGGCATACATATCCAGCATCGTCGTAGTTCCGGAACGAATCATCTCGCAAAGCGCCAAAGCCGTCCCCCAGTAGATATCCTGATCCGTCATTTTATCTTCGAAGGGCCACACTTTATCCTGCAGCCAAGGCATAAGCGGAAGATCGTCGGCATAGCTCCTAAGCAGCGTCATAGCCGCATGAGTATGAGTATTAATTAAGCCTGGCATCACAACATCATTAGGCAAGTTGAGGATGCGGTCAGGCACAAAGTCTTGGGGGGCGGAGCCTTCTTCCCCTACGGATAAAATGCGCCCCTCTTCTATACAGATTTCTCCTCGCGAATAGAAGGCATCAGGTCCAGTCATCGGTAATACCATAGCCCGAATTAGTATCTTCGACAATTCTCTATCACTCCTTATAAATGCCAAGCGGCCTAGGAACGAACCATCAATTTAAGGAGGTTGACAGAATACGGTGCGGTGACAATCCCCTTCTCAGTGATGATGCCCGTAATATATTTTGCCGGGGTGACATCAAAAGCCGGATTATAGACATTAACGCCTTCCGGCGCCATCGGTACCCCGAAACACTCCCTCATTTCTTTAGCGGGCCGCTCTTCGATGGGAATTTCCTGTCCCGTCGGAACTTTTAAGTCAATTGTGGAAGTTGGAGCTGCGACATAAAAAGGAACCTCGTGGGCTTGAGCCAAGACCGCCAAAGAGTAGGTCCCAATTTTATTGGCCGTATCGCCGTTAGCGGCAATACGGTCCGCTCCGACGATCACCAGGTCGATCTTGCCTTGTTGCATTAAAAAACCCGCCATACTATCAGCAATCAGCGTCACCGGTATTTTATCATTCATCAGTTCTAAAGCCGTTAGCCTTGCCCCTTGCAACAGAGGCCTGGTTTCGTCAGCATAGACATGAACCGCTTTGCCGGATGTGTGAGCCACTCGTATCACACTTAGGGCTGTGCCATATTCCACCGTGGCGAGAGCACCGGCATTGCAGTGAGTCAGAATATTGACCTTTTCCGGAACAATTTCATTTCCCAGTTCACCAATCAGGCGATTCATGCGGCGGTCATCTTCCGCAATACGGTCCGCCTCTTCGATTAAGGCCTTGCGCACCGTGTCCAAATCCTCAATTTCCCAGCACTCACGCAAGCGGTCTTCCATGCGGCGCAGGGCCCAAAACAAGTTGACGGCTGTAGGGCGTGTTTGCGCCAGCCGGGCCTGCACCACTTCCATAAAACTCGTCAAACCCTCTCTATTGCCCTTGTACTCAAGTGCTCCGAGCGCATAGCCATAGGCCACCGCCGCTCCTATAGCAGGCGCGCCACGAACTTCCATAGTTTCAATAGCCTCCGCTACTTCCTCATAAGACACAGCATCTCGGTAGGCCGTTTCTTTAGGTAGCTTGGTCTGATCTAATATCCTCAAGACATTTCCCAGCCATTCAATTGATTTCATCATCCCACCGCCTTTCTAAAATTTACCAACTTCCTGATTTGCTGAAGGACACCAGCAATTCTGAGTTGGGGGTAAAACTTCAAAGGTTGCTTGAAGAAGGTGCGCTATTTTTAAATTTAAATCTTTTAAGCTCTCCAGTACTTCGGCATGGCTCAACAAATGAGCGGAGATTCCCGCCGCCTCATTCGTGACCATTCCAATAGAAGCATAACACATTCCAAGCTCCCGAGCCAAAACCACTTCCGGTACACTCGTCATGCCGACAAGATCCGCTCCAAGTTTTTGAAACATCCGTATCTCCGCGGGCGTTTCAAACCTGGGCCCTTCTGTACAAACATAACATGCTCCATCCTTAACCACAATCCCGATTTTCCGAGCTACATCTAAGATAACCTTTTGTACCGAAGTGCAATAAGGTTCCGTCATATCCACGTGGAGGACTCCCCGTTCCCCGCCTTCATAAAATGTTTGCGGACGGCTCTTGGTAAAATCCAGAAACTGATCTAAGAGGACCAGTTCACCTAAATGATACTCAGAGGAGAGGGAACCGACAGCCGCCGTCGCCAACACCTTGCGAACTCCCAGAGCGTGCAGAGCCCAAATATTCGCTCTGTAATTCACCAGATGCGGAGGAGTAGCATGATTACGGCCATGACGGCTTAAAAAAGCAATTTCCTGTCCGGAGAGTTTTCCAACCATCGGCTCGACCGTACCAAAAGGAGTATCCACCGTAAGCACACGTTGTTCCGCTAACTTAAAGTTCTCAACACCCGTACCGCCAATTAGAGCAAACTGAATCAGAAATCTCCCCCCTCTGCTCCGCCAAAGAGCGCCTCAGCAAAATCCTTAGGAACAAATGGGCGCAAATCTTCCATGCCTTCACCAATCCCAATCCATTTCACCGGAATCCGCGTTTCCCC
Organism: Candidatus Desulfosporosinus nitrosoreducens; assembly: GCF_030954495.1. GTDB lineage: Bacteria > Bacillota > Desulfitobacteriia > Desulfitobacteriales > Desulfitobacteriaceae > Desulfosporosinus > Desulfosporosinus nitrosoreducens. The sequence continues at coordinate 15,171 of NZ_JAVHUW010000056.1, forward strand.
TTGAATTCCCAGCACAACGCCTCCTTTAGCCGTCCCGTCTAACTTCGTCAGTACAATCCCCGTAACCCCGGCAACTTCCTGAAACAGCTTAGCCTGCTGCAGGGCATTTTGGCCTGTCGTGGCATCTAAGACCAGAAGCACTTCCTGGGGTGCTCCAGGGATTTCTCGTTCAATGACTCGCTTAACCTTACGCAATTCTTCCATAAGATTAACTTTATTGTGAAGACGACCCGCGGTATCCACAAGTACAACATCAACATTGCGGGACTTTGCCGCCTGAACGGCATCGTAGGCGACAGCCGCCGGATCGGCGCCCTCTCTCTGCTTAATCACTTCAACACCGGACCGCTCTCCCCAAATTTCCAGCTGATCAATCGCTGCCGCCCGAAAAGTATCTCCCGCGGCCAAAAGCACACGCTTTCCATCGTTGCGAAACCGCCGGGCAAGCTTGCCAATGGTAGTAGTCTTCCCGACTCCATTAACTCCCACTACCAGGATAATACTTGGCCCTCGTTCAGCAAAAGACATCGCCACTTCTTCTCCCAATAATTCCACAATTAACTCTTGCAGAACTTTAGTCAGCTCTTGAGGATCAGAAATCTTACGCTCTTTAACCTCTTTGCGCAAACGCTCAACCAATTCCATAGACGTGTTAACCCCAACGTCCGAGCGAATTAAGACCTCTTCCAATTCTTCAAATAAATCTTCATCAATTTTTTTGTAGCCGGTAAAGATCTGCTCAACCTTTTCCACAAAATTTTGACGTGTTTTTGTCAGGCCAGCTTTGAGCTGGGCAAAAAATCCTGCCATACTTTTCTTCTATCCCTCCGTTAATCTATGTGCGAAGTTTGGCTTCGAGATTTGAACCCAAGACTAGAATATCACACAAAGACCTTTTGTGTTGTATATTTTTTAGTCAAACCCAAACGAAGTATGACACATAAACTACATCTTTATGTAAATCAGCAAGGAAAACTCCGATATTGGCTGAGCTTTCAGACGCAAAAACGTTCTTTTACCTCTTTTAGATAAAGAACCGTCTCCCGCCTCTGAGCTATTCACGTCTTTCTCTTAAGTAAGTCCGGCACCCATTTTATGTATTCACACTCAGTTGATTAAATCCAGCGTTTGCTGCCTAATCTCATTTCGGTGCAGTTTGCCATTTTCATAGGTAATGGTTTGGTAATTCTCCGCAAGCAAACGACTCTATCCGATAACTATGTTTATCAAAAAACTCGCTTCTTACACTCCTACAAAGCAGACGGCGCACATTTATGTGCTGTCCCTGAACAATTTCCCAACTCTAATTGTCACCTTCCATTCCCTAATCCGAGCTTAGGATACAAACAAGACACAGGCGTGATGCCTTTCGTAAGCAGCCAGCAAAGTTCGGAAAACAACCAGTTCCATTCGACAGAAGGCTCTCTCAATTCACGCTCTATCATAAAAGTCGCTTCTTACACTCCTACAAAGCGGACGGCGCACATTTATGTGCCGTCTCCGAACAACTTCCCAACTCTAACTGTCACCTTCCGTTCCCTGATCCGAGCTTAAGATACAAACAGGAAACACGCGATGTCTCTAGGTAAGCAGCCAGCAAAGTTCGGAAAACAACCAGTTTCATTCGACAGAAGGGTCTCTCTCAACTCACGCTCTATCATAAAAGTCGTTCTTACACTCCTGCAGAACAGACGGCGCACATTTATGTGCCGTCTCCCTGACCTCTCCCCGACCCAAGCCCGGGACGCAGCATGACACAAGCGCGACGTCTATACGTAAGCAGCTAGCAAACTCCGTGAAAGCGACCCCAGATACGGGGCGGTGAACACGGATGTTCACCGCCGCCATTGCGCCAAGGACGGCGCATATGGCGGGAACCCCGCTCCCCAAAGAAAGAGCTTGAACGGCTAGTTTGCTCTGCGTCGTATGACTGAGCGCTGTGTCATGCAAGTCCCCTCATGCAAGTCCCTCTTCCCGCTCATGCAACCGCACCGAAAGCAGCTTGGAAACTCCGCTCTCCTCCATGGTAATGCCATATAAGACATCAGCGGATTCCATGGTCCCTTTGCGGTGGGAGATAACCACAAACTGAGTTGAACCTGATAAGCGGTGCAAATATTGAGCAAACCTCTGCACATTGGCGTCGTCCAAAGAAGCCTCAATCTCATCTAAAATGCAAAAGGGGCTTGGCTTAATACGTAAGAGGGCAAACAAGAGAGCAATAGCCGTAAGAGCCCGTTCTCCCCCGGACAAAAGCGAAAGGAGCTGAGGTTTTTTGCCCGGCGGCTGAGCAACAATTTCTACCCCGGTTTCCAACAACTGATCGGGTTCAACTAAAGACAGTTCCGCATTGCCGCCATTGAAAAGCTCTTTAAACACTTCCTTAAACGCCGCATTCACGGCATTAAAGCTTTCCAGGAACCGTTCACTCATGGTCTGGTCCAACTCGTCAATCAATTGCCGCAGAGTCTGGTCAGCCTCCACTAAATCTTTCTGCTGAGCCAGCATAAATTCATGCCTCTCACACAGTTTGGGATATTCTTCAATAGCCGCTTGATTTATAGGGCCAAAGGCCTCAATCTGGCGCTTTAAATCCTGAGCCCTTTTCCCGATGACGGATCGCTCCTCCTGGGTAAGATAAGTTAGAGCATCTCCCCATTCCAGAGAAAATTCCTCAGCCAGACGGACCAATCCTGTTTGAGATTCGGTTTCCCAGCGGACAATCCGCAGGTCGTTGGCATGAAGACGCTGCTCCAGACCATGCACTTTCTGAGTTTGTACCTGGATCTCCTGTTCCAGTTCCTGAATCTTAGCGGATAAATCCTCCCGCTCCTGCCTCCGCGTCATAAGAGAATACTGCGACGCTTCTTGAAGCTTGGTATGTTCCTCTAGGTTCTGCCTCAATTTTAGCTGTTCTTCATCAACAGTCTGACGATTTTTTTGGAGGTTCACTAAGTTTTGTCTTTTTTGTTTAAGGCTTAGCTCATAATCCCGGCGGACCGCCGTGTCCTGCTCCAGCTGTTCCGCACATTGCGTAAGCTCTTGCTCCCACTTGGCCAGACTTACCTTTTCTTTCGTCAGTTGCTCCCGGCACAGCTCTATTTCTTCTGCCGTCGTTTTGGCCTCTTGTTCTCTGCGATTGAACTCTTCGCGCAATTCACGGGATGTCTTTTCCGCCGCTTCAAATTGTTTCACGCTGTTTTTTAAAGCCAGAGTGATTTCGTCGATTTCTCCAACGGTACCTTGGTTTCGTTGCCCCAAGCCCCGCAAATCGCCTTCCAAGCGCCGAGTCTGATTTAAAGAGTTATCATAGGCTGCTTTAAGCATAACTTGGCGGTTTTTGGCCTCATGTTGCCTCTGCATCAGTATTTCCAGGTTTTGCCGAAGGTCACGTTCCAGCTTCTCCAATTCCAAAGCTTCCCGTTCTTGCTCCTGGAAATCCGTTTCCAAGCGGGCTAATTCTGAGCGCAGGGTTTCGATTTCGCGCGCCCTTGCCAGCAGATTTCCGCCTTTGCGCTGAATGCTCCCTCCGCTCAAAGACCCTCCCGGATGAACCTGATCTCCTTCCAGGGTAACAATCCGCAACTTGTACCCCGACGCACGGGCAATCCTCGTTGCGGCATCCATATCCGTGACAACCACAATCCGTCCCAAAAGAAATTCCATGGCCGCTTGGTATTGGCGTTCATATTCTACCAAATCGACGGCAATTCCCATAAATCCCGGATCGCTGGCCACAACCTTGGAAACGGTCATCTTGTTTCCCTGAATCACATCCAAGGGAAGAAATGTAACTCTGCCAAACTGGTGAGCTTTTAAATACGAAATTGCAGCTTTGGCTGAAAGTTCATTTTCAGCCACAACATTTTGCAGCCCGGCTCCCAAAGCAGTTTCTATAGCAATCTCATAGTTTTCCGGCACGGAAATCAGGTCCGCCACTGTCCCGCAAAGCCCTGAACCCTCACGAATTCCTTTTTTCTTCGCCAGCATCACTTCACGAACCCCACGCTGATATCCTTCCAGGGAGTCTTCCAGGGTTTGCAGCGCTTGCAGCCGTGCCCGGGTTTGATCTGTTTTTCTTCTCTGCTGCTGCAATTGTGCAGATTTTTCCTGGCGAAGTCCTTTGAGCTTGTCCAGTTCCGGACGGAGTCTATCCCCTTCATCTTGCAAAACTTGCGCCTGGTCCTGAAGCTCAGCTAAATCCCGTTCCTGTGTTTCCTGGGCTTCTCGCATCATTTGCAGCTCACGCTGTTTTTTTTCCTGCTCCTGCTGAACCTGAAGCAATTGCTGTTCCAATGAAGCTAAAGAATGACGCTTTCCCGTGAGCTCATTCGAACAATTCGCCTGTACCGACATAGCTTGGAAAAGATCAGCCTTTAAACGCTCAATATCTTCAGCTAACTTATTGTCGCGTGCGTCCGCTAATTTTAATTCCTGTTCGGCAACTTTTTGCCGGGATTCCTCCACAGTCAAAGTTAAAACCGCTTGTTTTGCCGCTAAAGTTTTCAGACGCTGCTCCAGTTGATGGAGCTTTTCTTCACCCTCGCTAATTTCCTGGACAAGACGCTCAATTTGCTCCTGAAAGTACTTAGAGCGTTCCAGACGAAGACTTTGTTCATGTTTTAGGGCATTGCAGGCTTGTTCGGCCTGAAAGGCCTCTCCCTGTTTGGATTGAATCTCTTCATCTAACGTTTTTAATTCAACTTTAAGCTTCTGGTCCCGGCTTTCTATTTGCCTCAAAATCGTTTGAGCCTCAATTAAATCCAATTGTGCAGTTTCCGATTCTTGAGTTGCCGCCGCCAGTTTCTGCTTGACCTCCGAGACATCCAGAACAATAGTCTGAATCTCCAAAGACTTTTGCTCAGCCATGAGAGCGAGACTTCGTTCGGCCGCTTGGGCTTGGGCAGCCAGAGGAACCAATTGTCCCTCGATCTCTTGGATAATATCTCCAAGACGTTGAAGATTCGTGTTCGTAGCATCAAGGCGCTTTAAAGCTTCGCGCTTCCTGTAGCGATATTTCGTGATCCCAGCCGTCTCTTCAATCAACGAACGACGTTCTTCCGATTTAAGATTTAAAATTTCCTCAACCCGCCCCTGCCCAATGATCGAAAATCCTTCCTTGCCGGCGCCGGTATCCATGAATAGTTCCTGAATATCCTTCAGGCGGCAAGAAGCTTTGTTAATCAAATATTGCCCTTCTCCATCGCGATAAACGCGCCGGGTTATGGTCACTTCACGGAAATCCAAAGGAAAGATTCCCGATTCGTTGTCAAAAATCAAAGAAACTTCAGCCATACCAACCTGTCGGCGCTGAGTACTTCCTGCGAAAATTACGTCTTCCATTTTCGAGCCCCGGAGACTTTTAGCGCTCTGCTCTCCTAAGACCCAACGCACAGCATCGGCAACATTGCTTTTTCCGCTTCCGTTGGGCCCCACGATAACGCTTAAACCATGACCTAATTCCAGCTTGACGCGATCGGCAAACGATTTAAATCCTTGAATCTGAATTTCCTTCAAGAACACGGGGAAATTCTCAGGACTCATCGTTTTCTCTCCCCCAGTTCTCCAGGACCTGCTGGGCGGCATGCTGTTCCGCTTCCTTTTTGGTGCGGCCTATCCCTTTGCCCATTAAATTTCCCTGCAGAAAAACTCCAGCTGTAAACGATTTATTGTGATCAGGTCCTTCTTCAACTAAAATCTGATAACTCACTTCAATTTCTTCACGTTGAGCTTTTTCCTGCAGCATTGTCTTATAGTCACCGTAATTACCCTGGGCAACCTCCTCAATAGATGACTTTAACATTTCCAGAATGACACGGCGCGCTTCCTGGAATCCATACTGTAAATAAATCGCCCCGATGACGGCCTCCCAAGCATCTGCTAAAATGGAAGGCCTTTCCCGCCCTCCGGAAACCTGTTCTCCTTTGCCCAGCAAAAGCTCCTGACCCAAGCTAATATCATGGGCCTTGTGGGCCAAGGTTGTTTCATTGACAACGGCGGCCCGCATCTTAGTGAGTTCTCCTTCCGGGCGATCCGGATAATTAAGATACAGATACTCCGCGATCACAAAATCCAAAATCGCATCACCTAAAAACTCCAGCCGCTGGTTATTTTCCCGGCCAAATTGAGGGTTTTCAAAAAGATAGGAAGGGTGCGTCAGGGCAGTAATAAAGAGTCGATTGGGAGGAGTATCCAGTCCCAATCGTTTTGCCAGATTAAGTCCTAATTCTTTCTTACTGGGAGAAAACCCATACTTTCTTCGTCCCGCTTTTCCCTCGGACTTCATAGAATTATGGTTCTTTTGCACCATTTATATAGATCTCCTTACCTTCTCATTAGGCAAATTTCTTTAGGACAATGGTAGCGTTATGTCCCCCGAACCCTAAGGAATTGGACAGCGACGCCTTAACCTCTTGTTGGCGTGAAGTATTGGGGACATAATCCAAATCACACTCCGGATCGGGTTCTGCGTAATTTATCGTGGGCGGAATTGCCCCGCGCTGAATGGCCAGAGCACAAATGATAGCTTCAATGGCTCCTGCAGCCCCCATTAAATGCCCGGTCATGGACTTCGTCGAACTTATGGCCAGCTTGGAAGCCGCGCCGCCGAAAACTGACTTAATAGCTGCTGTCTCAGCCGAATCGTTAGGGCCGGTTCCGGTCCCATGAGCATTGATATAATCAATCTCCCGGACATTCAGGCCGGCATCGTCGATCGCCATTTGCATTGCGCGAACTGCACCTGTGCCTCCCGGAGCCGGAGAAGTAATATGAAAGGCATCCGACGTACTGCCATACCCCGCCAGTTCGGCATAAACCCGGGCGCCCCGCGCCTCGGCGTGCTGCAAAGATTCTAAAACCAGAATACCCGCACCTTCGCCCATGACAAAACCGCTGCGCCGCTTGTCAAAGGGCCTGCAGGCCTGTTCCGGATTTTCCTTTTCTGTCGACATGGCCTTCATGGAGCAGAATCCGGCAAAGGCTAAGCTGGTGAGCGGGGCCTCGGTGCCTCCGCATAAGACAACGTCAGCCTCTCCCCGCTGAATAATCCGCAGCGCTTCTCCAATGGCATTGGTCGCTGAGGCGCAAGCTGTAACAATCGTCATGCTCGAGCCTTGCAGGCCAAACTCAATGGACAAATGACCGGCTGCCATATTGCTGATCAACATAGGAACAAAAAACGGGCTGACCCGACCGCTTCCCTTACTCATAAGGACCTCTTTTTGCTCCTCAAAGGTTATAACTCCTCCAATCCCGCACCCCAACACAGCTCCGGCCCGTTCCTTATTCACCTGCTCGAAATCAAGTCCGGCATCTTGAATAGCAAGTTTAGCGGCGGCAATGGCAAATTGGGCGAAGCGGTCCATATGCCGGCTCTCTTTTTTGTCGATCCAATCCGTGGGTTCGAAGTTTTTCACTTCTGCCGCCACTTTTGTCGATAAACTTGACGTATCAAAACGCGTTAACGGCCCGATTCCCGATTTGCCCTGTATTAGATTATCCCAAAATTCTTCAAGATTATTGCCCACGGGAGAGATAACCCCCATGCCCGTAATAACTGCGCGCTGTTTCATAGCCCTTCCTCCTTTATGCCTGCTCAATACCTTCTCTAATATCTTCAAAAATGTCGTGAACCGAACGAACATCCTTAATTTTGTGAATCTTAGCGCCGGAAAAAATCAGACCCTCTTGCACATCGCCCTCTTGGGCTTTGACTAAACGATTCATAATGCAAAAATTCCCTTCACAATGTTTGAGACAAAGATTGCATACTTTCGGCTTCAGATTCTCGTGAGCTTCAAGTGCTTTAGTAAAAGGATTTCTGATTCCTCTGCCCGGCAAACCCACCGGACTGTGAATGATGACAATGTCCTCTTCCGTTGCCTTCAGCATTTCCTCTTTCCATTCTTGGGCTGCGCCGCTCTCCTCACTGAGGGCGAAACGAGTTCCCATTTGCACACCATCAGCACCAAGTTTGAGCATTTCTGCCACTCCCCGGCCGTCAATGACTCCACCTGCGCCTATTACGGGGATATCCACAGCCGAAATAACTTCAGGCAGAATGTCGTGGATGGAACGATCCGTTCCCAGATGCCCGCCGGCTTCCGTTCCTTCCACAATCACGGCGGCCGCTCCAAGCTTTTCAGACAGCTTCGCGAGCTTAGCTGTGGAGACAATCGGAATGACGGGAATGCCCTTTTCCTTTCCCCACGTAAACATATCTCTGGAGAACCCCGCTCCTGAAACTAAAAGATCAATTTTTTCTTCAAAAGCGGCATGGACTAACTGAGCAAATTCACGAACTGCAAACATGATGTTGACTCCAATAATCCCTTTGGTTCGCCGTCGGGCTTCGCGAATTTCAGCGATCAATTCTTCCACCGACAAGCCGCTTCCGGCAATAAGACCAATTCCGCCCTCTTCAGCCACTGCCGCAGCAAGTGGAGCCATAGATATTCGAATAGCCATCCCGCCTTGAATGATCGGAAATTTGGCTACTAAATCGGCAATACGAAGTTCGGGTATTTTCACAACGTTTCCTCCCGTCAGGGTTATCCCCCTCTACCTTACATGAGCTAATCTATTTAAATTTTCTCCAAAGTTACGTTGCTTTGGGGAAAAGTGATTCCTTAATAGAAAGTCCCGCAACTGTGTACGGGACCTTTTGAGATTTAAGATTATTTGTTTTCTTTGATGTAGTTTACCGCATCCCCGACTGTCCGGATTTTTTCTGCTTCTTCATCCGGAATATCCATATCGAATGCCTCTTCCAGAGCCATAATCAATTCAACGATATCCAAAGAATCCGCATTCAGCTCTTCAAAGGAGGTCTCCTGGGTAACGGTTGCTTCGTCTACCCCAAGCTGTTCGACGACGATGGCTTTCACTTGCTCGAAAACTCCCATAGTGCTTCTTCACCTCCTCTCACAGATTAACTCATGACTTACATTTCCATACCACCATCAACACATACGACTTGCCCCGTTATGTAAGCTGATTCTGGAGATACTAAGAATCGGACAACTTTGGCGACATCTTCCGGTCTGCCTAACCGGCTTAAGGGAATTCTTTGAGAAATCTCATGTTGCACCCCTTCAGGTAATGTTTCCGTCATATCCGTACAAATATACCCCGGCGCGACGACATTGACTCGAATTCCCCGAGAGGCTAACTCTTTGGCTGTCGATTTAGAGAAGCCAATGATTCCGGCTTTGGCCGCCGCATAATTGGCTTGACCCGCATTGCCGGACAAACCCACGACGGAAGAGATGTTGACGATAGCTCCTGACCGTTGTTTGAGCATTCCCTTGCTGACCGCCTTGGTACAGAGAAAAACTCCTTTGAGATTGGTTGACAACACGGCATCCCAATCCGCTTCTTTCATGCGCAGCAGCAAGCCATCCCTGGTTATACCGGCATTATTGACGAGAATATCAATTTTCCCAAAATGATCAAGGGCAGTCTGCACTAAACGGTCCACTTCTGCCGCTTGACTGACATCAGCTTGAACGGCAATGCCTTCCCCTCCGGCTTCACGAATCATGGAAACGGTTTCCTCCGCTTTTTCGGAGCGGCCCGCATAATTGACAACGACCTTTACGCCCGCCGCAGCTAACTCCAAAGCGATAGCGCGCCCGATTCCTCGACCACTCCCCGTTACGATAGCCACGCTCTCATTCAGCACCATTTTAACGACTCTCCTTCAAATATGCAAGTGACTTTTCCAAGCTCTCCGCATTCTCGACACGAAGAAGATTGACATTCGGAGCAATTTTTTTCACTAGCCCCGTCAAAACTTTACCCGGGCCACATTCTACAAACGTATCGACACCCAAATCAAGCAGATGGCGAATAGACTGTTCCCAGCGCACAGGTCCGCTGACTTGTGCGACCAAGGACGGCACAATGCGCTCAGAAGCAACAACCTCACGAGCATCAACATTGGCAATCACCGGACAGCGCAGGGGGTTCCACCGCACATCCGCCAACACTTGAAGAAGCTCTTCTCCCGCCTTTTTCATGAGAGCCGAATGAAAGGGGCCACTTACGACAAGCGGCACGGCCCGTTTAGCTCCCAGTTCCTTAGCCGCCTCCATAGCTGCCGTCACTGCCGGCATTTCGCCCGAAATAACCACTTGACCGGGACAGTTAAAGTTTGCCGGAGCGACGACACCCAACTTTGAAGCGCGCTGACAAGCCTCCTCCACTTTTTCCGCGGAAAGACCTAAAATCGCCGCCATGCCGCCTCCTGTCGGAACCGCCTTCTGCATAAGCTCCCCGCGGCGTCTCACAATACGAAGCGCCTCAGCTAAGCTTAAGCTGCCCGCAGCAACATGGGCGGAATACTCTCCGAGACTATGTCCCACGACATAGTCGGGCTCAACACCGGCTTCCTGAAGTTGCAGCCAAGCTGTGACACTGACGAGCAATATCGCCGGCTGAGTATTTGCCGTCTGTTGAAGTTCTTCTTCAGGCCCATTCTCGATAAGTTCCAGGAAAGGCCTCCCGAGAACCTCGCCCGCCAGGTCAAAAGCCTTTTGGCCGCTGGAAGTCAGGAATAAGTCCTTGCCCATCCCCACATATTGAGAACCCTGTCCGGGAAACATCAAAGCCAGTTTACCCACTCAGCCTCACCTCTTTCCGAAGAAGGCCGTAAGACGGCAGTATTCTCTTTCTGCGGACTGCATGACATCCTGAACGATCTGAGCGGCGGGTTCAATCTTTTTAACCGCCCCGGCGATTTGCCCGGCCATAAGCGAACCGTTTTCCAAATCTCCGTCCACCATAGCTAAACGCAGTCTTCCCTGGCCCATTCTTTCGAGTTCCGCAGCATCCATGCCTTCTTTTTCATGTTGTTCGAATTCCCGGGTAAAATGGTTATCGATGCAGCGAACCGGGTGTCCTGTCGAGCGTCCCGTTATAACCGTAGAACGATCTTTGGCTTTAATAATCTTGTCCTTGACCAGAGGCGAAATCATACATTCTTCGGCACACATAAAGCGAGTACCCATTTGTACTCCTTCCGCGCCAAGAGCCAAAGCAGCGACCAGCCCCCGGCCATCCACAATCCCGCCGGCAGCAATCACCGGGATTTTCACGGCATCAACAACCTGAGGAATTAAGGGCATGGTGCTTATTTCCCCAATATGTCCGCCGGATTCCATCCCTTCGGCAATGAGCGCATCCACCCCCACCTTCTCGAGACGTTTAGCCAAAGCAACCGAAGCAACTACGGGAATTACTTTCGTGCCGATTTCTTTAAGACCCGGCACATATTTTCCAGGATTTCCCGCACCAGTGGTAATCACAGGAACCTGCTCCTCCAAGATTACCTGCATCACCTCGTCTACAAAAGGAGACATCAGCATAACATTTACACCAAAAGGCTTTTGCGTAGTTGCCTTTACTTTGCTGATTTCCCGGCGCAGCCAGTCCGCCGGAGCTTGCCCTGAACCAATAATCCCCAAAGCGCCGGCTTCTGAAACCGCGGCCGCTAATTCTCCGGTGGCCACCCAGGCCATCCCTCCTTGGAAAATAGGGTATTCAATTCCCAACAACTCACAAATTCTTGTTTTTTTAATCATGCATTTTTCCCACTTTCGTCCATTTCAAAACACAGGCTCCCCATGTCAGGCCTGCCCCGAAGCCAACCATGACAATAATGTCCCCTTCGCGAAGACGTCCTGCTCTAACGGCTTCATCCAAAGCCACAGGAATAGAAGCGGCGGACATATTCCCATACCTGTCCAGATTAACAACCACCCTCTCAGGGGAAATTCCTAAACGTTTAACCGAAGCTTCGACAATTCGGATATTTGCTTGATGGGGAATCAGCAAATCGACCTTCTCTTTGGTCAATCCCGCCTTTTCCAAAACATTTACGGATACGTCGCCCATAATCCGAACGGCAAATTTATAGACTTCTTTGCCTTCCATCTGAATGGTGTGCAGATTCTTCTCGACCGTTTCCCGGCTGGCCGGGTATCTGGACCCTCCGGCCGGTTGAGTTAACAGTTTTCCGCCTGAACCGTCGGAACCCAATTCAAAACTAAGAAAACCGTATCCTTCCTCCACGGGCCGCAAAACCGCCGCTCCCGCTCCATCACCGAAAAGAATACAAGTTGAGCGATCCTCCCAGTTGATAATTTTACTCAATGTTTCCCCGCCAATTACGAGAGCTGTTTTATATAGCCCTGTGGAGATAAACTGGCTTGCGGCCGTCACTCCGTAGATAAAGCCTGTACAACCCGCCTGCAAATCAAAAGCGGCGGCATTTTTAGCGCCCAGGCGGTCCGCAATGATACAGGATGTTGAGGGAAAAGCGTGATCTCCGGTAACGGTTGCGACAATCACAAGATCAAGCTCTTCAGGCTCGATTTTGGCATCTGCCAAAGCTTTTAACGCCGCTTGATAACACAATTCCGACACCGGCATGCCTTCGGGAGCGATATGCCGTTCTTTGATCCCTGTCCGAGTGACAATCCACTCATCGTTCGTGTCCACAAGTTTCTCCATATCGGCATTCGTTAATACTTTGTCAGGTACATACGACCCGGTCCCTACAATTCCTACACTTCTCATTGCCTCATGTCCCCTCTGTTTATTATTTAACCTTTTCTTCACTATGGCAAATTTCCTTGAATCTGTTCGATCAAGCGAATTTGCACACATTCCCGGGCTACTCGAATGGCATTAAAAATCGCTTTGTTTTTCGAGCTGCCATGACAGATAATGCTTATCCCGTTAACCCCCAGCAAGGGGGCGCCGCCATATTCGGCATAATCCATCATTTGGGCAATTTCCTTCAGACCCGGCTTTACGGCCAGAGCGCCCAGTTTGCGAACCGCTGTTGAAGTGATCTTCTCCTTAATCTGCTCGAACAAGACTCCGGCCAACCCTTCCGCCGTTTTGAGCAAAACATTGCCCACAAATCCTTCACAAACTACCACATCGGCGCGGCCATAAGGAACGTCCCGTCCTTCAACATTGCCCAAGAAATTGAGAGGGGCTTTTTTCAGCAGGTCGTAGGCCTTTTGGGTTAAGTCATTGCCCTTGCCTTCTTCACTGCCGATATTTAACAAACCCACCTTTGGCTTCGGAATCCCTAAGATTTTTTCTGCGTAAACACTGCCCATTAACCCATACTGGCAAAGTTGCTCCGGCGAGGCGTCCAGATTAGCTCCCACATCAAGAATTAACTTTCCGCCCCCGGCTGTGGGCAAAACCGTGGCGATAGCAGGCCGCTCTATCCCTTTAATCCTTCCCAGACCTAACAGGGCCGCGGCCATTTGCGCTCCGGTACTCCCGGCACTGACAACGGCGTCAGCCTCCCCCTGTCTGACTAAGCGGGTAGCCACCACGATCGACGAATCTTTCTTTTTTCGCACAGCATTGGCCGGATGTTCATCCATTTCCACGATTTCGGAAGCCTCAACCAACGACAGATTTGAGGGCAAAGAATTTGGCAGGAAGGGCTGAATCCGCGTTTTTTGCCCAACCAGCTTAAGGTCTACCTCAGGGCTTGCTGCCGCCGCCTTCAGAACCCCTTTAACGATTTCTTCAGGGGCATAATCCCCACCCATGGCATCCACGGCAATTCTCATCTACTCCATCTCCGTTTCCCGTACATCCTCTCGATCCTTGGCAAACAGGACCCAATTTCCTCGCAGTATAGCCTCGGTGTTAACCATCAACACGACATCAACCCAATATTTGTCTCCTTTTCGTTTGGCAACCCTGCCTTCGGCAACAACAAGCTCGCCTAACTGAACCGGCCGGATAAACTTAAGTTCCACACTCCCCGTCAAGGCCATGGGAGCATCCACTAAAGCGATGGCTAAAGAGTTGGCTTGCGCAAATAAATAATGCCCTCTGGCAACCCTTGCTTTGGACAAAACCATAGTCTCTTCGATAACCATTGTCGAACAGGCTCTCTCCCCGATCACCAGTTCCTGAAGTTCTCCGATCACTTCCTGATCATCCAAGGACTTCAAGGTGGAGTAGGCTTCCTGAGCAAAAACCTTCGTGCGTTCCCTCACTTCGGGAATTCCCAACACGCCGCGGTCCAAACGAATGGTCGAAACACTCACCTTAAATCGCCGGGCAAGTTCTTCATCCGTAAAAAAAGGATGCCTGGTTAATTCTTCCTCCAGAATTCTGCGCCGCTCATCTTTACCATATCGAACCATCTATAATCACCATATCTTTTTACCTCGAAATTATTGTCACCCGCTAAAAATCAGTTGAGGTTCGTCTATAGATTCTTAAACATCACTCAAATGAATTGTGACCTGGTCACAATTATAAACTATCTCTTGCTCTATTACAAGAAATTACCCTGTCGAAATAAAAAGCTTAACTCCTAAAAAATTAGCCGGCGCGGGCCGGAGCCTAAGAAAACAAAAAAACAAAGAATCCTAACTTAGAATTCTTTGTTTTCTGCTAAACCTTAAGCTTCTTGCGAGATCACGACTTTGGAATTATAATATCCGCAGTTCGGGCATATATAGTGAGGCATTTTCGGTTTATGGCATTGGGGGCATTCAATGTGGTTTGGTGCAGTGATTTTCCACATAGCCCGACGTTTACGTACTCTGGATTTTGATTGGCGATGTTGCGGAACACCCATAATTACACCCCCTTTAGGTTCTCGAAAATTGATTAGTCCTGAGAATGCCAATTAGCCAAGGCAGCAAATCGAGGATCAACGACATCCTCTTTGCACGAACACGAGGTTAAATTTAGATTTGCGCCGCAGGTCAGGCATAACCCCCGACAGTCATCCGAACAAACAAACTTCATTGGTAACGCTAACACAATTTGCTCAAAAATGCGCTGACTGATATCAACGTCATCCTTTTCTAAAAGAAGTGCAGACTCCAGCAATTCCTCCGTTGCTTGCGCCGGAAAAATCCATTCATCCTGGTAGGGCAACTTAAGAGGATATTTGAACGGTTCCAAGCACCGTCCGCATATTACGTTCAGTTCCGTCTCAATTGTTCCGCTGACCATTACCGCTTTATTGGTGTTGGTTACCTGAAGTTGTACGTGTACAGGCGCTGAGAAAGAGAGTGCTTCTGCTCCTAAATCAAACGAGGAAAAATCTTCCATTAAGTCAAAACGGACACTTTCACCAGATCTGTAACGGACCTGAGTGACATTCACTTTCATCTTAACCACCTCAATACACATACATCATTATAGTTGGCACATTTTTCTTTGTCAAGGAAAACTCTTTACAAGCAAAATCACTTCGCTGTCAGTTCCTGTGCCTCCAAAGCAATCATGAGTTCTTCATTGGTCGGAATAACTAAGACCCGGCAGCGGGCATCGGTTTTGGCAACGTCAACTTCTTCGCCGCGAACCTTGTTTTTCTCCAAATCAAGTTTAATTCCGAAATATTCCATATTGGCACAGATCGCAGCCCGCGTGCTGGCGGAATTTTCTCCTACCCCTGCTGTAAAGATAATCGCGTCGACCCCGCCTAACACTGCCGCATAAGCTCCAATAAATTCCTTGACATCATGGGCAAAAATATCCAAAGCTAATTTAGCGCGGAAATTTCCATGTCCTGCCGCAACTTCGATGTCTCTGAAATCACTGCTCACCCCTGATACTCCTAAAGCGCCGCATTTAGTGTTTAAAAAGTCATTCATTTGGTCGATAGTAAAATTCTCTTTACACATAATATAAGTAACAATAGCCGGATCTAAAGCGCCGGAGCGAGTTCCCATCAGCAAGCCATCAAGGGGAGTAAAACCCATGGAAGTTTGAATAGACTTTCCACCCTTAATCGCGGCAATCGACGCCCCGTTGCCTAAGTGGCAGCTAATCAATTTCAAATCCTTGAGAGGTTTTTGCAGAAGAATAGCCGCCCGCTGACTGACATATTTGTGGGACGTCCCATGAAAACCGTATTTCCGAATGCCGTATTTTTCATAAAATTCGTAAGGCAATCCATAAATATAACTATCTGGTTTCATCGATTGATGAAAAGCAGTATCGAAAACAGCTACTTGAGGAACTCCAGGCATTAGTTTCTGGCAAGCTTTGATACCTGCGATATTCGGCGGATTGTGTAAAGGCGCCAGTTCTATACATTCTTTAAGGGCCTTCATAACAGCCTCGTCAATAACTACCGAATTGGCAAACTTTTCTCCTCCATGAACGACCCGATGGCCGACAGCATAGATTTCACTTAAGTCTTTGAGAGCACCATATTCTGGTGATACTAATGCCTTAAGGACAAGTTCAATGGCTACCGTATGGTTCGGAATGCTCGCTTTGATAACTTCTTTTTTTCCAGAACCTGTATTATGCGTAAGGACTGATCCCTGCAGGCCGATTCGTTCAACAAGTCCTTTCGCAATGGGGTTTTTCGTATTCATATCAATAGCCTGATACTTTAGAGATGAGCTCCCACAGTTGATTACCAGAATTTTCATTTCTTATCCCCTTTGTGTTTTCCAGTCCCCTTGATTCTCTTTTTCAGATACTCATAGTTTGCCCAGAAAACTTTTATTTTTTTCTGAATTTATAACTCCATATCTTTCCACCCAACTAAAATTTGTTTTTCACTAAGTGAGTGTACACAGTTTTTTAGGAGATTTCAACCCCTATCTCCATTATTCTTCTAATTTCAGAAGATTGCGCTAAAGCTTCACTGCGGCCTAACTGAATCGCTTCTTCTGCTCGATCAAACTGAAAGCTTCCAATATGTCCAATATCCGGTTGAATTAATAAGTCGGAATCTGCGCAATGGAGGCGAAATACTTCATCTTCGAGAATCTCCACCGACTGAAGCAAGATATCCATAGCACTGGTCAGTTTCGAAGCAAATCCTCTTCTTACGTCAACTGCCAGAATTTTCTCCGCGCCCATGCTGCGGGCTATATGTACCGGTAAGCGGCTTTTTACGGCACCGTCAACCAGAAGCCGGCCCTGGTAATGATAAGGTTTAAAAAAGCCTGGGATGGAAATACTCGCCCGGACCGCCTGGGCAACACTTCCCTCGTTTAAAACAACCAGTTCTCCATTCTCAAGGTCTGTGGCTACGACCGCTAAAGGTATTTTTAAATCAACAAATTCCATATCCCTGGTTAGCAAGCGCAGAACTTCAAGTATCCTGTCTCCCTTGACCAATCCTTCTTTCGAGACTGTCGGATCCAGAAGCTTTTTCGAAAAGCCGGGATAGGTTAAAAGCCGTTCGATTCTGTAAAGATCTAACCCGGCGCACCACAAAGAGCCGAATATCGCACCGGCGCTGCATCCGACGACCATATCAATCTTCATTTTAAGCTCCTCAAGGACTTGCAGAAATCCCAAATGAGCAAATCCTCGCGCCCCGCCGGCCCCTAACACCAGCCCTCTCTTAGGACTCATTACATTTCCTCCCTATTTTAGACTTCTAGAGCCTGGCATTCTTCCATATAAATTATGAAAGAGGATGGAGGAAGGTGCTTGTATCATGTCCATTATCATCCGTGTCTTAGGCTTAAGTCTCCTTGCCTTCGGTATGTTTCTCTTTCCCCAGGAAGTGTTAAGTTCTGCCAGTGCCAGTCTAAGTTTATGGTGGCGTTTTGTCCTGCCTGCTTTACTTCCCTTTTTTATTCTTTCAGAACTTTTAATGGCTTCAGGATTTGTCCATTTCCTTGGAGTTTTTCTGGAATCCTTCATGCGACCGGTTTTTCGTCTTCCGGGTCAAGCGGCCTTTGTCGTCGCCATGGGCTACACCTCGGGATTTCCTATGGGAGCGGTACTTACCGCACGCCTGCGCAAATCCGGTGAAATAAGCCGAATCGAAGGAGAACGGCTCCTGACGTTTACGAATAACCCCAGCCCGGGATTTATGTTTGGAGCCGTTGCTTCCGGTATGTTGGGAAAACCGACCCTCGGAATCATTCTTGCCGGCTCGGTTTATCTGGCCAATCTTCTAGTCGGGTTCCTCTTCCGTTTTTACCGCATCACCGCATCCCCCGCCCAACCGATCAAGCTGCCTTCCTTTAAGCGCGCCTGGCAAGAGCTGAAAGCCGCCCAGCTTCAAGACAAACGAACAATCGGCCAAATCTTAACGGACTCCATCAAGCAAAGCTTTACAACCGTCATTATGGTGGGCGGCTTTATGGCCTTTTTTTCAGTAATCCTGCGGCTTTTGAATTTGTGGCACGTCACTTTATTGCTAGCGACCCTAAGCCATTCCCTAATAAGAATCGTTCCACTGACGATTCAACAAGCCTTTTTTAACGGCCTTCTGGAAATGACCATAGGCTGTCAGCAGACAATTCAAGCTGTTCCGGTTCTCAGCCAGCAGATCGCTTTGCTCACTCTCTTGATGGGATGGAGTGGTCTATCTGTATTTGCTCAGGTCATCGGTTTCATCAGTGGTACGGATTTGCGGCTGGCTCCTTTTGTTTTCGCGAGAATACTCCACGGAATTTTCGCTTTAGGGTTAAGCCAACTCTTTTTGACCTTTGCTAAAGTTCCGACAACATCTTTTCCCCTTCAAACTGCAAGCCCGTCTCTTCAGTTTTGGAATACCTGGCACCTTAGCTTGCTTATGTTCCTTGGACTTTCTGCCCTTCTTATTTTCCTGGCTTTAGGGCAACGTTTCCTCGCTAAAACCTAATCTCATGGCGGAGAAGAAGCCGGCACAAACGCCTCGTCGCCTTATGCTCAGAAAGCATATAACGTAAGTTTAAACTTTCTGGCAACACCAGAAAAAGGATGAGTATCATCCTACTCATCCCGGACTGTTGCCAAAAGCAAAAACCCCCCTAGCCAGTGGTATTAATATACTATACGGATAGGGGTATTTAATTACCTTTTGTGAATGTCAGGCCATCTGCCGGCCTTTTTGGCGTGCTGGAGCTCAATCTGTTTAAACAACCCGAACCTGACCCGTTTGCGGATTCATAACTAAACCGTGTACTTGAATTGTCTTCGGTAAAAGAGGAGACGTTTGAATCTGACGGCAAACCCATTTCACATTGTCTTCTATCGTCTTAAAATGACCAAGCCAGGCCCGCAGCTTATCTTCAATGCCTTTGACGGCATCAGGCGCAATCCCCCGGCTCTGCATTTTGCCGCAGAGCTCTTCTGTTTTAAGCTTCGCTATGCCGCAGTCATCATGACCAACAACCAATATTTCTTCAATTCCCATCTCAAAAACAGCAGCCACCAGGGAAAATATAACCGGGTCCTGAGTATTGTCCAGCAAGGAATTGCCGGCAGTCTTAATAACCTTGGCATCTCCCCGCTTTAAGCCTAAAGCAGGAAGAATGAACCCGGCCAGTCTTGTATCCATGCAAGTGAGCACCGCCGCTTTGCGTTGGGGTTTGCCATCTACCGGAAAGAATTCCTGCCACTGCTTATTCTGAACAAACTTTTGATTCGCCGAAATGATCTCGCTTAACAACTCTGTCACAAAACGGCCTCCCTCCGGAATACTTGTTTGTGATGTTCATCGGCAACTTTTTAACCGGGCTGCTTAAAAAGCTTGTTGGGGCCCAGATTTTCGAGCTTCTCAGCAATCCGGCCCACCAGTTCTCTCAAGTCCTGGCTATCTGCAGCGTCCGTC
Source organism: Candidatus Desulfosporosinus nitrosoreducens (assembly GCF_030954495.1). Lineage (GTDB taxonomy): Bacteria > Bacillota > Desulfitobacteriia > Desulfitobacteriales > Desulfitobacteriaceae > Desulfosporosinus > Desulfosporosinus nitrosoreducens. The sequence continues at coordinate 34,747 of NZ_JAVHUW010000056.1, forward strand.
CACTTGATCTGGAGGCGTTCCTTCTCCATTCCCAGGTTTCCTATAAATTCTCTCATCAGCTCTAAACGAAGCTTGGCCTCTTGGTCACCGCCCGGGTAACGGCATTTACCGGGCGGACAGCCTGTCAATAAAACAGCATCGGCTCCTTGCTGAAAAGCTCTCAAAACGTATTGCGGATTTATTCTTCCGGCACAAGGGACCCGCAGAAAGCGAAAATCCGGATAAGCGGCTCCGTCCGCTTCAGCCGGAGACATTACAGACAATGGACTGTTTTCACAAACAATGCCGATGATTAAGGGCGACCAGCCGGATAAATTCTGCGCTTGAGGATTCATCTGTTCCACTCCAATCGTCATACAACTCCCCTGCCCAAGTCTATTCTTTCAAGGGATTAGGTCCTAAATTGCCTATTGTTCCGGCATAAGCGTTGATTTGCTGCTGGAAGAGGCTCTCTTCACCATCTTCCGGCGCCCGGACACCGCTTTGACCCGGTGACAAAGCGGACAAACCCGCCAGCACATCCTGCAGCCCTAGCTCTGCAGCCCTGTTGCGATCCGCAGGAGAAACCATGGCCTTCTCCCATAAGTCTGTACAAGACCATTGTTCAGGCTCCAAGCCAACATCGCGCTGGTACTTCTGCATACGCCAGCCAAAAAAGTCCTTGGCGCAGGCGGCGACAACTCCCCGGGAAGGATTGGCCTTTAACCCGGCTTTGACTTCCTGCCAGGCCTGTGCGCTGCAAAGCTGCGGCAAAACCAGCACCTGGCCGAAGCCCTGCCGGTACAGAGCCTTTTCTAATTCCTGAAAATCGATATATTGCTCAAGCTTACCGGCGCAGCTGCACAAGATCGCCGTATCCGAGGAAAACGTTACCGCCGTCTTTGAACACAGGGAATCGAGGGCAGCCAGGAACTGTGAATCATTAAAACGAACCGTCTGGCAGGCTCCCGACGGACAGTTGGCCGCACAGATTCCGCAAGAACGGCAGGCCGCTTCATCCCGCCCGGAAACCAGCCGCTCTTCACCTCTAACCGACTTTCTCTCGGGAACGACGGCATTAAAGGGGCACACTTTTTGGCAAATCAGGCAGCCGGTGCATAACTCGGGATTGACATATATCCCCGCTTTTTTCTTCTCCTGCCAGCCTAAATATTGGACGCGCTCCTTTTCGATCATCATTCTGGTCAAGGTTTCTTTCAGATTGTCCAAACGCTGCTTGGCCAGGATATTGCCTTGCCGGATTTTACAGGAGCCTTGCTCACAGCCCAAGAGCAGCACGCCGTCAATGCCTGAGGATAAAGCGTCATTGATTAAAGCCGCGTTTACCGCACCCATGCAAGGTACTTTAATAATTCGCATATTCGCAGGCAAAGCAGTGCCCCAGGCAATTTCTTTCAGCAAAGCCGGGTAAGTGAGGGGTTCACAGCAAAAGGCCAGCAGCGTAGGCTCTGCGCTGCCGTCCCCTTTGAGAGCACGGATTTCGGCGCTGAGTTCTTCAATCCGCAAATTAGGCAAGGAAATACACTGGATTGGGCAGCTGCCGACACAAATACCGCAGCGCTGGCACAAATCCTGATTAGCTTGCGGATAGCCCTCGGAATTCAAGGAGTAAGCCCCGACAGGACATTCTTCCATACAACGCTTGCATTTATCGCATTTCAGATAGTTAATTGCGGCGCCTCCAGCGTCCGCATTTCCCTTATCCGCACTTTTTCTAACTTTGCTGACCGCCATTTTTATTAAATCCCTGGCCGACTGGAGGGTATCCTGACCACAATAAGACCATAGGACCAGCTCGCGCAAAGGAACTGTAACCAGAGCCGTCTTCCCGCTGTCTGCTTTCTTAAGACAGGAAGAGAGACGCTGATACAGCGTTTCCGCGGCACAAGCGCCGACGACCAGGCCGCCGGGCCGGCTGCTTCGGACTAATTCGGCAAATTTCTCCGTTCCGGCAATAGAGCAGAGCTGTTCCACAATGTGAATCCGGGAAATTTTTTTGTTCTTGGCCAGCTTTTCGCTTAAGCGCTCCAGCTCCAATTGAGAGTACGGGTTTTCCGGACAGCGGCAAAGTACGACGTCAACGGAGTTTGGCATAAGTTCTCCTCCCGATTAAATATATAAATTAATAAAACCCCATTTGTTCAAATGTCAGCTGTACCGCGATAGCACAGCTGACATAAATTAAGCGTTTCCTTTTATTTTTTTATGCCGCTTTAGGCGTTCCCAAGCAATCCTGAGCTGACTTTGACACTAATCAGGCGCTGATCGGGCGCTGATTAATCGTCGTCATCCTCGTCATCGTCGTCATCGGCATCATTGTGATTTTTAACCACAAAGCGTTCGACATTGCCGTCAATATCAATGCAGGTCCAATTGACGCGGTTGGTACCCATCATAGGAATCAGTTTCGCTTCATGATAGCCGAGCTGATAAGGAATTCTCGTTTCGATGGCACTTTGCGGACAAATTTTGGTGCAGGACATGCAATCCCAGCAATCTCTGGGATCGCGGCAGATCGCTTTGCCGTTATCCCCTAAAGTCATGAGATCGCCCGGACAGATCTGTTCACAAAGAGGCTCTTTTTCGGCTTTACAGCCGTCGCATTTATTTAATAATACTTTTGGTGCCAACTTTAGGACTCTCCTTCCACATTACCTGAGCGGTAGTTTTATTTGCTAATGGCATCTGACTTTTACAGGGTGGGTTTGAAACGGTCGCCGGAAACAATTTGTTCGTAAGGTCTTGTGAAGAGCTCTACTTCCCCTGTTGCGCAGTTCAATTTGGAATTTACGAAGCAATCCAGATCGGGATTCTTTTCCGGATAGTCCATCCGGGTTTGCCAGCCGGGCCAGCGGGTTTCTTTGCGGTATTTCAGGTGATAAATAAGAACCTCCGCCACATCCAGACGGTCAACAACTTCATGAGCCAGCATCAGTTCGTGCAGGTCTTTGGCATAGAGAAATTTAACCTGGTCTTTCATCTTTCTGATGTGACGCAAAGCATTGTCCAGGCGTTCTTCGTTCATGCGGTAAAACTGATGCACTCCTCCGGCATATTCGTCCATAATGCGCTGCATTTTTTCTTCCATCCAGCGGGGAAGAACACCCTCGGCATCGGCAAAAAGCGGGTTGAAAACTCTGGCTTTTTCGGCGGCTATCTGAGCCGTTAAGTCAGAGTTAAGTTCACCGAGACTTGCAATGTAGTTGAGTGCACCGCGGGCGGACAGCAATCCTTCGGCGCCGCATCCTCCAACAAATTTATTGGGAACGCCGCCGGCCACATCTCCGCAGGCAAACAAACCGGGCAGCGTAGTCTGGAAGTTGTTGTCCAGCCAGTAACCGCTGGCCGTATGCCCGCCGACAATATAAGGATCGCTGCCGTAGACTTCAATCGGCTCTTTGCCGATATCGTGTCCGTTAGCAGCCAGATGCAGCACAAAAGAGGGACGCTCATTGAGGTAATCCGTCTTCAGTTCTTTAATTTGCTCGGGAGTCATTTCCCTGGTATCGACATAGATCGGTCCGCGCCCGGCCAATATTTCCTCCATAGGAGCGCTGGCCCGGATATAACGGGGCGCCTTATCCCCGCCGAACTCACTGTAGCGCTCGGCTAAAAACTTTTCGCCTTTGGCATTGATCATCGGCGTTTTATAACAAACGGAAATCGTGTCAATAGGACCATTGAAATCCTTGGTGCGTACTGCCGACCAGCGCATTTCAAAGGTCGTCATTTCCGCTCCGCCGCGAATCCCCATGGCATAGCCGGCGCCGGTATCAAAAGGACAGTACCAGATTTGATGGTGGGAGTCATTGCCGTCGTTTGTGTAAGGCTTATAAAGTCCGCCGGCCCCGCCGGTAGCTACGATGGTGGCTTTGGCTTTGATCGCGTAGAACTTGCCGTCTCTGACTCCGAAGCCCATGGCTCCGGCAACCTTTTCTCCGTCATAAAGAAGATTCGTGGCTACGACTCTGTTAACTACCTCAACGCCCATTTCCCGGGTTTTTTCCGCCAGAATGGGTTTCATTTCCGAACCTTGAATAGAGATATCCCATTGACCGCGATACTTGGCATCTCCTTCGTCATTCTTTTTAATCGGAAGTCCCCAGCGCTCCCATTCTTCGATGGGCTCATTCAGACATTTGGAAATTTCCAGAGCCAGATCTTCCCGCAGAATACCGCCGGCTTGCGCACGGCTCCAGCGGACTAAATCTTCCGGAGTTTTATCTTTTGGAAGATAGGTATTAATGGCATCCATCCCACCGGCCAGACAACCGCTGCGGTCGATATGAGCCTTTTCCATGATCGTTACTTTTGCTTGGGGATTTAACTTTTTCGCCTCGATAGCTGCAAAACAGCCCGCATTCCCTCCCCCGATAATCAAGATGTCGGTCTCTAAATGTTCTTCCTGAACATCATCTAAAGTCTTTGGCAAAGATTGAGTCATTGGTAAGCCTCCTTATTAGTTTCAAAATAAGCATAGCTGAAAGAACTCCCGTGAAAGTGTGTTCTTGAACGAATGTACCATGAGCCCAAGATACTGTAAGTCGTTTGTTAGACATTGAAAAAATTACCGTCCCAAGGGGTAACCCATTAAACTCCACCAGGGAACCATAACCGCAAGCACATAAATAATTGCCAGCAAAGTGGCAGGAGCGCCGACTTTAAAGAAATCGCCAAAGCTAAAATCATCGGAACCGTAAGCAATAACACAGGAAGCTAATTCTACCGGAATTAAAAAGGTAAATGGGTCAAGGATAGCGACGCTCAACACGAAGGGAACCGGATTGAGGTGCAGCATCGGCGCTAAAGCGGCGAGAATAGGGGCTATCAAAGACACCGCCGCAACACTGCTGGCGATTCCCAGACGAAAGACTTGAATAACAACCATAACCATAAAGAGCACTAAAATTCCATTGACATCGGGAATTACTTTAAACACGCTTGAAGCAATGAGTTTGGCCACACCTGTTGAGGATAAAGCCGTAGCTAAGGATGTAGCGCCGGCCAGCATCAGCCAGGTTCCCCACATGGTCTTTCCTTGCAGTGTTTTCCAGCCTATTGGCAGCAGACCCGGAATAAACAGGACCAACAGGGCCAATAAGGTAACCATGCCGGTGGGAATGTTGTGCAGCGGCTGAGTAATCCAGAGTAAGACAGCTAAAGCAAAGCAGCCTAAAATGATCATTTCGATGGGCTGGATTTTTCCCAAGGAAGCTTTTTCCTGAGTTATAGCTTCTGCTCCGCCCTTGATTTCAATTTTATTAACTTTATAAAAAAATTTTTGCCAGAGGTAGATTAAAACGCCCAGACCAGCCATAGGCCACATCATTAAAAACCATTTGATGAACGTGAGATTAATGGCACCCATTTTGGCCAGCGTTGTGGCAACTACGACATTCGGCATATGGGAGGTAAGAAAAATCGGCGCTCCCAGGGAGGCTGAAAAACCGACCGCTACTATGGCAAGTGCCTTTCTGACTTTTGCCTCCTCCGCATGTCCTTTAAAAAGATCTTTCAAACCTTCAACGACAGGAAAATACGTCGAAGCACGGGCTACAGTGGCCGGAATAAACAAGGCTGAAATAAAGTTGGCCAATAAAATACCCTTGATAATTGAACCCACCTGCGATGTTTTACCCACCAGAGCAAGGGCGATACGGCGGTCAAGTCCTGTGCAGCTCATCGCCGCGGCAAAGATAAAAGTTCCTATCACCAGAAACGAGGTGTCATTTGTAAAACCGGAAAACGCTTGCGGCATCTGGGTGAAGGCTCCGCTGACAATCAGCAGCAGCGGAATAGCCAAACCGGAGATAGCCTTGGGAGTAGAATCGGTTAACCAGGTTATGATTGCCCATATGGTGACTGCCAAGGTGGCGCGTCCGGCGACGGTTAGCTCTTTACTGACAGGAACGAGCAGAAGTATTAAAGCGAACGCAATCCACGACAAGAGAAACCCCGCGATGGCAATTCGCCCATTGACACCTGCCGACCGAGCGTTTCTGAACAAAGAAAAACCCGAGGTTTTTTCATCACAATATTCCAAGGATACATTTGCCATAGATTTACACACCAATCCTTTCTGTGATTACGATTATGAGCCTAACGCAGCCTGCCCGGGCTTCAGGTCAGAGCTTAACTTCACCGTGATTGTAGCATGTGCCCACAAGTACGTAAGTCGTTTATTCGACATTGGCCATAAAAAATAAGGAAAACTAATACTAAGTATTAGTAATCCTAATTTATTAATTTAAGAGCTGCCCGGGAAGGTCATTAAGACTCTTACGACGGCCGGATTAAACAAAAAATAACTGCTTAGTCCAGGGACAAAGCAGTTATTTTTGAGGTTCTCAAAGCTCAGCAAACGTTTTTAAACTTTCCAGATCAATAATCTCTATATTTTTCTTGCTGGAGTAGATAAGTTTTTGGTCCCTGAACTTATGCAGCGTTGTTGTAACCGTTTGGCGACAAGTGCCGATCATAGTGGCCAGTTCGTCTTGCGTAAGTTTGACATTCAGCTTTAGCCCCTTTTCCCCTTGGGTAACGCCCTTTTCCGCCAGGAAAAGGATCAATCTGGCCAACCTTCTGTCTACTTCAAAGGTCATAAGATTAAGTATCGTCGTCTCTGCTTCTCTGAGACGGTTGCTCAAAGCAGCGGCTATTTTTAAAGCAAGCTGGGGGTGGCGGTAAAGCAGGTCCTTAAAGGTATTTCCATCCATCTTCCACAAAACAGACTCTTCGATCGTTTTGGCAAAGCAGCATCGTTCCATTTCCCGAAGCACTTCGGCAATACCGATAACATCGCCGCTTTTGCGGATACCGACGGTCACAATCGTTCCTAAAGGAGAAATTCGAAAAATTTTTATATGGCCTGTTTCAATCAAGTAGACGAATCGAGCAGAGTTTTCTTCTTCAAAAACCGTTTCGCCGGCTTTAAAAGTCACTCTTTGGGCGCGCTCCCTAAAGCTCGCGCTTTCTCCTGTACTGAGAGTCACTGCCGGATTTTCCAAAGCACTATTAAAATCCAAAAGGATCCCCCCTATGCTTGAAATTTTGAAAAAGAATTTACAAAACCAGTCTCTAAAACTGCTTTACTCTGCATGATACAATGTCAGGCAATATTTGTCCAATTCAAAATATGGGAAAAAACCCAAGGCTTAAGCAAGGTTTTGGGCAAACAAATCGTTTAATTCACTTAAGGATTTTTGAATTTCGTACTTTTCGCCATCGACCTTTTGCCGGGCCTCAACCATCCGGTTGCTGTCGGATTCAACAACTTTAACCGCCCGGTAAGAGCTGCTCATCTGCTTGGCAAGTTCAGCGATCGTGTCCTTTATCTCGCCGAAAATTAAATTGGTTTGTTCGGTTGAGCTTTTAGCCGTGTTAATTCCTTGATGCTCCAGTTCAATAGCCTGTCGGACCCGCTCAATATTTTTTTGGATTAAGGAAGTCAATTGAGTGATTGACGTTGTTGCCTTGGCCGATTCTTCCGCCAGCTTTCGCACCTCATCGGCAACAATACTAAACCCTCTGCCCTGGTCGCCGGCGCGTGCCGCCTCAATGGCCGCGTTCAGAGCCAGTAAATTGGTCTGGGAGGCAATAGCGTCGATGCTCTTGGCAATGTTGACGATTTCACCGGAGCTTTGTTGCAGGGCATCTATAGTCTCTACCGTTTGCTCAACGGTATCTTGCACGTTTTGCATACTAACCGTGACTTTTTTTACAGAGTTGGAGCCGGTTTCAATTAAAGGATTTATTTCCAAGGCCTGCTTATGTACCGTTTCCAGTCCGGGAACAATGTTTTGCACTCCGGCAATTATTTCTGAGGTTATCCTAGCTACTTCTTGCCGGGAGAACGCTTGTCTTGATAATTGTTCTTCTATTTCGCTCGAGACTTGTCGGGCCAGTTGCCACCCGTACCTATTCTCATACTCTCCCCCGCCGGTTGAGAAGCAGACCTCAGGTGATTCAGGGGCTTCGTCTGAAGATTGCCTTCCGGCCTCGTATTCTTCTATGTTCATTGCGTCGAAGCTTTGCTTGTCACAAGAATACTTTGCGGCCTTTGCCTTTTTAAAAAAGAGCATGAATCTCATCCTTTCTATACCTACTCGGCTGAAATAAGACCAATATTAGCTACATTAGTCATCTATTATGCTGTATTATACCTGAGCAATTCAAATAGCCACGTCGTCTGGGCGACACGGTTCTTCCCAAGGCACAAAAGCAGAGACCCGGCGTTCACCACCGGGTCTCTCAGCAGAAAGAAAGGACGATATGAATGATTCAATGCTGCTATAAGGGATTGTTCCGAAATGACAAAGCAATAAATCAAAGCTCGAACCTCTAAGTTTTCATCAACTGACACAACAATCATGCCGTTCTTATTTTTCCAGTTCTTCAGCTATGGTTTTTAAACTTTCCATAATATCAAGATGCTGCGGACAAACCTGCTCACAGTTTCCGCAGGCAAGACAGTCCGAAGCTTTACCGGTCATTCTGGTTTCCAGTCCATAGCGGCTCTTTGCACCGGCCAGATCATTATAAATCATCTTGCGGTTATAGGTCGCGAAAACGTTGGGAATAAGTATATTCTGCGGGCAGCCTTCTATGCAATATTGGCATCCTGTACAGGGAATACTGGGAATTTCACTGATTGCTTGACGGGCCTTTTCAATAACAGCAAGTTCATCTTGATCAAGCGGTTTGAAGTTTTCCATAAAAGCCACGTTGTCCTGTACCTGATCCAGGGTCGACATTCCGCTCAGCACCGTAATAATGTTGTCCAGGGAGGCCGCATAGCGTATAGCCCATGACGCCAGCGAAACATTGGGATTGGCGTCTGCGAATATTTTGCGGATGCTTTCAGCCGGGTTGGCCAAGAGACCGCCCTTAACCGGTTCCATCACCACAATGGGTTTATGATGCTTCAACGCCACTTCATAGCATTTTCGAGCCTGAATAGTGGGACTCTCCCAGTCGTCGTAATTCAGCTGGAACTGGACAAACTCCATCTCCGGGTGCTCGGTCAGAAGTTTATCCAGCGCGTCCGCATTGTCATGCATGGAAAAACCGATATGCCGCACCAGGCCCTTTTCCTTAAGTTCACGGACATAATCCCACATTCCGAAGTCATCAAAATACTTGGTGCGGTTATTTCCCAAATTATGAAGCAGGTAGTAATCAATATATCCCGCACCGGTGCGCTCTAATGAGGTCCAGATCATATTCCTGGCCTCTTCTTCAGTTTTGACAATCCAAACGGGGCATTTGGTTGCGATTTGAAAACTTTCCCGAGGGTAGCGGTCAACGATTGCAGCTTTCATCGCCTCTTCCGACTTGCCGCCGTTATAGGCCCAGGAGGAATCAAAATAAGTAAAGCCTTTGGACATAAAGAGATCGACCATTTCCTTGGTCTGTTCAATGTCAATTTCTTCCCCTATCATCGGCAGCCGCATAAACCCAAAACCGAGCTTAGGAATATTTTCACCTAAATATGCCATACCCTACCTCCAAATCAAATAAAGATTTTCTAACTTGGATTATTCCGTATATTAATACTCTGCTCTATTGTTTTGATGTGAGGCCTGTGCAGCGCAACATCAGGTTGACACATCAACTTATATCTACTGTAACACATTGCGGTTGATACGTCAACCATGCTATAATGCTCCTATGGATACAAACGAGCTAACTGTAGAGGAAATGCGAATATGGCATCTCTGGAAATGCTCCTTTAAGAGCATTTTCGGCCGCGTCATGAAAGACATGTCCGAGCACACAGGACTGTCGGACGGTGATTTCGGAGTATTGGATCGCTTAGTCCATTTAGGGAACGGCAAGCTTCGCCAGCAGGAATTAGTCGATTCGATGGAGTGGACTAAGAGCCGCTTGTCCCATCATCTGACGCGGATGGAACAACGCGGGCTTATTCTGAGAAAACCCCTGGACACGGGCCGCGGAGTTCAAATCATCATCACTTCCGCCGGAAAATCGGCATTGGACAGTTCCCGTCCCGTACTCTCGAAGGCAATACGCAAACACTTCCTTGAGCAATTAAGCGCACAAGACATTGAGTCGATTACTAAGTTGGCTGAAAGAATCAATAAGTAGTCCTCAGCTGATCAATACTCATAAAAGCAAGAACTCTCTCCGGACCCGGATTATTCTTACTGCAGACAAAAGCAGAGCACCCCTAGCCAATGGTATTATTCATACTATACGGATAGGGGTGTTTTAGTCACCATTTGAGACTAAGCAATGGAGCAATTGACTTTCATTACATCTGGGGGATTTTAAGCCATTATAACGATTCATTCTAAAACAAAAGGAGTGTTACGCTTTGCGTAACCTCCTTTTTGCTTACGGTCCGGGATGAGTATCGTACTACTCATCCTTCTCTCTTTCATAGTTGACCGGTTGTTCCCGGTCTTCCTGAGCTAAACTTTTTAATTCTTCCCGGTTCTTGCGCAAAGACTGAAGCGTTTCGTACAAGCCCTGTTCGACATGTTGCAGCATCTCATCGGCGTATTGAACTGCCCCCATCTTCACATTATGAGCAAAGGACTGAGCTTGCCGGACAATATCTTCTCCGTAAGTCTGCGCCTGCTTGACAATTTCATCTTCCACAGCCATTTTGTCAACATAAGCCTTGCCACGTTCCATGAGCTTCTGGGCTTCCACTTGCGCCTCATCCAAAATGCGCTGCCGCTCTTTCAAAACCCATTTGGCATTTGTCAACTCTTCCGGCAAAGCGGCACGTATACGATCAAGTATTTCAAAAACAACAGCATCATCGACAAGAACCTTTCCGGTCATCGGAATTTTCGGTCCATGGTCGATAATCTCCTCCACCTCATTGAGTAAACTCAAAACATCGTTCTCCACGTTAATCCTCCCCCTCGTCATACATCCATGCTCTGTAAATACCATACTTTTGTATCTCCGTAGAGACTCACTTTACGAATTTCCAAAGAAAACATCGCCGCATTGAGCTGATCGTCTTTTGCCGTTTCAGCGATAATAACACCGTTAGGTCCTAAGAACAAGCGTTCGCTCAGGATCGTTAGGGACTTGGACACTAATTCTTGATGATAAGGGGGATCTAAGAAAATAAGGTTAAAGACTTCGTCATGATAATTGTCTAAAAACTTAAAAGCATCCATCAATACGACCTTAGCCTTATGTTCTAAACCTAGACGCCGAATATTTTCTCGAACGACCTTAAACGCACTGTGACCCTTCTCAACCAATACGGCCTCACGAGCTCCGCGGGAAAGAGCCTCAAGTGCTAAATTACCGGTACCGGTAAACAGATCCAAAATACGAGCGTCCTTAACTCTATCTCCTAAGACATTAAATATTGCACCCTTTACTTTATCCGAGGTTGGACGTGTCTGAATTCCTGCAACAGTTTTTAAAATCCGTCCGCGCATCTCACCAGCTATGATTCGCATAAACCCTCCGTGTCCATTATAGCAGAGCTTATTAAGCTTTTCAGCCACAATTATTAGATTATTAACTAAGTTTTATGTTAAGTATAACACACAAGCGGAAAACTCTTGCTTAATTCCTGCATATGATTTTTGTTTTTGCCAATACTATGTTTGGTATTCGGTGACGTTAATCATGATCATTGAATACTCTTCCCCCATCCAGCTCTTCCTTTCGTTTTTCCTCTCTGTTCACTGGGAGCTTCCAAAGCCCCAGTGACTTTTTTCAATGTTGCCGAATTACATAGGTGCAAATGAAAACTAAAGGAGCCAAGACCATGAAAAAATCCCAACTTTATCGCCAACTTAACGTTCAGCTTGACCTAGCGGTTGAAGCCCATCAGCTCCTGCGCGGGGAAAGCGGCGAAGAAATTCCCGGCGTGATCATGAATGAGCAAAATCTCGAACATGCCACAGTCACAATTATTACTGTGGAAACCGACGAAGGAGTCGAAGCGATTGGAAAGCCCAAAGGGCAATATGTCACCATCGATGCCCCGGAAATCCGAAATAATGATTACACGGTTCATGATAGTATTACCCAGATCTTAGCGGACCGCTTAATTGACCTTATGAAATTAAAAGAAGATGCCAGTATCCTGATTATCGGTTTGGGAAACTGGAACGCCACCCCGGATGCGCTGGGTCCTCAAGTAATCAGCAAAACTTTGGTAACCCGTCACCTTTTTCAGCTTTCCCCCGAAAATTTGCAAGGCAAAATGCGCAAGGTAAGTGCCATTTCACCGGGAGTGCTTGGCATCACAGGCATCGAAACGGCGGAAATCATCCGCGGCATTGTCGACCACGTCAAGCCTGATTTGGTTATTGCTATCGATGCCCTGGCCGCCGGCTCCTTAGAACGCATTGGCACAAGTATTCAGCTCGCAGACACAGGCATTCATCCGGGCTCCGGAGTTGGAAACCCAAGGTCCGGAATTAATGAAGAAACCGTAGGCTGCAAAGTAATCGCCATTGGTCTCCCAACCGTGCTCAATGCCGCCGTTATAGCGCATGACGCCGTGGAAGGGATTTTTAAAGAATTTGTGACCAGCCCTTCTCTATATAAACTATATAAAGGGATTAAGCCTGAAGCTTTAAGCAAAATTATCGACGAAGTTCTTTCACCCTTCCAGGGAAATCTCATGGTTACTCCTAAAGAAATTGATTCCCTTATCCAGACATCTGCCAAGATTATTGCCGGAGCATTAGCCATCAGCCTTCACCCGGGGATTGATCGCGAAGATTATGAACGGTATCTGCAATAATATAGAAAAGGGTCAGGCTAGTAAATTAACCTGACCCTTCTCTCAGTTATTGCGGCGTATTAGGAAAACTCTTGTGTTTGCGATTAGCTATCCCAATTTCCTGAGCAACCTCATACTTGAATTTCTCTAATTCCGGTGTGAGTTGGACCATAGGTTTTGTTGACTTAGTCAAAGCTTACACCTCCATAGATTTATTCAGTAAGGCAGCAGACCTGCATCGCTGCTGCTTCGCCTCAACTCTTTTGTTTCTTTCTGATTCTATTATTCGTTGGAACAGGGAAATTCATACTCGGCAATTCTTGGCAAAGAGTTCATGTTTCTTTAAAAATAAAAGCGGTATCCAAATCAATGTGCTTAGCAAACAACTTCTTTTTTCTAATGTACGCCAATCTTTTCCGGCGGAAACAACCGCTCAACTTCTTGAAAAAGCAAGCGATATTTTTTTTGATCCTTTATGGCTTTCTGGACCAGTTGATAAGCCTTTTCCACCAGTTGACCGTCTCGGGAAAGATCCGCAAGGTGCAATTGCCCAAGCCCATGCTGCCGGGTTCCCAGCAGTTCACCAGTCCCGCGCAGCCGCATATCTTCTTCAGCAATTTTAAAGCCATCTTCCGTTTGACACAGAATATCCAACCGGCGGCTATAACTTTGCCCCGACAATAAAAAGCAATAGGATTGGTCGCTCCCCCGTCCAACCCGTCCTCTCAATTGATGTAATTGAGCCAGACCAAATCGCTCCGCAGATTCGATGACCATAACGGTGGCATTGGGAATATTCACACCAACTTCGACCACCGTAGTGGCTACCAGAATATCAATGTTTCCGGCTTGGAACTCAGACATTATCTCTTCCTTTTCCGAACCTTTCATCTTGCCATGCAGCAAAGCCACACAATAGTTGGGATAACGCTTGCCAAGCTCGCCGGCTCGCTGCGTCGCTGAAATGAGGTCAAGGGTTTCCGATTCTTCCACAAGGGGGCAGACAACATAAATCTGTCTGCCCAATTCTACTTGCTCTTCAAGAAATTTTTCTAGTTTCGGACGGCTGCGTTCCGTTAATTTCCTGGTAATGATCGGTTTGCGGCCTACAGGCATCTCATCAAGGACAGAAAGCTGTAAATCGCCATAGAGCGTCAAGGCCAACGTCCTGGGAATAGGTGTGGCCGTGAGCACCAAGACATGGGGACTCTCGCCTTTATTCTGAAGCAGTGATCTCTGGCGGACTCCGAAGCGATGCTGTTCATCCGTAATGGCCAGGCCCAAAGCCTTAAACACCACAGTATCTTGAATTAAGGCATGAGTTCCCACAACAACCTGGGCCCTGCCATCCTCGATCTTTGCCAAAATCTCTTCTCTTTCAGCTTTACCGTGACTGCCTAATAAGCAAACAACTGTGATTCCCAAAGGCGTGAACACTTTCTCAAGTGCTTGAAAATGCTGCAGAGCCAGGATCTCGGTAGGAGCCATCATAGCCCCCTGATATCCTGAGCCCACCGCCCGCAGCAATGCCGCCATGGCCACCGCCGTTTTGCCCGAACCTACATCTCCTTGCACTAAACGAGCCATCCCTTGAGGCCTGGCCATATCCTCAAATATCTCCTGGATCACCCGCTGCTGGGCTCCTGTCAGCCGGAAAGGCAGGCCCTGGTAGAAGCTTTGCACCTCTTCCTCCCCACCCGTCAGCTGCGGACTTCCAAGACGTACTAACCCCTGGCGCAAGCTGGCAAAGGCCAATTGCAAAAGAAGGACCTCTTCCCAGACCAAGCGATCTCTTGCTCTGGCTAAGCTGTCATAGTCTGTCGGCGCATGGATCTCCCGGTGCGCCTGTGCTCGGGCCATCCAGTTTTTCAATTCCTCATCCGGGATTATCTCGGGAAAGTTAATCTCAACTTCCGGCAACACATTTTGCATAATACTGCGAATGGCTTTTGAGGATAAACGGGCAGTTTCGGAGTATACGGGCAAAATTGCCGGTGAACCAGTCCCCCGCTCCATCTCAATATCTGTCACTAATAGTTCCGGAACCTGTTGCTGCCAGCGAACCTTTCCCGTCACAACGACTTGAGAACCAACGGGATATTGTTTAAGAATAAACGTTTGATTAAACCAAGTTGCCTGGATTAAGCGCCCTTGCTGCTCTATGCTCAGCTTAACCACCTTAAGCTTGCCTTTAATAACTTGTCCCGCTACGACCTGCCCTGCTAAGGTAGCTGTTTCTCCATCCTTTAACTCTGCAATCAGCCTTTTACGGCGATCTTCATACCTGCGAGGATAATAAAGAAGCAAGTCGACGACCTTATGAATTCCCAGTTTTTCAAGCTGCTTTGCTCTTTCCGGGCCCACTCCTTTGAGATACTGCAACGGTTTGTCTCCGCCGCCGGACTTCTTGACAGAGCCTGCCGTCTCTCCGGGGATTTTTTCTTGCTTATGTATTTGAATTTTGGAGTCGGTTTGGGTTTCCCCACAGACAGGTTTTCCCGAGTCACCAAAGTGTTCGTGATCTTGCTCTTTCTCAATGACCGGATGAACATTGGCGATCTGAGGTCCTATATTTTCCCTGTTCGGAAGCTCTGTCTCTTGACTTTGAGCGTTTTTTAAAACTTCAGCTGCTCCCGCTTCCCCTCCGGATACCTCACATTGACTATAGCGGTTTTGAGCCTCTAATAACATCTCTAACATAAAACGTCGTAATTCCGCAAAAGCATCACGCCGGCGCATAGGGCTCCAGGCCGGATAATTTTGAGCTAAGGTTCGCAACAATTCCATATCATACCCAGGGAACAATTGTTCGAGTCTGGGCAGGATTCCCCGTAAGAAACTATTAAATCCTCCCAAAACCCCTGTGTTCATGAAGCCTTGTTTTTCTTCAGCCAAAAGCGCTTTTTGAAAATTGTTCAGAACGAGCTGTATCTGGTTTAATTTCATAGAAAATCAGTCCGTATTTTTCGTCCCGTTGGAGTTATAGCCAGGCCGCCCTGGGCAGTTTCTTTTAAAGAACAAGACATTTGACGGCCAATATCCGCCATCGCATCGATCACCTCATCAAGCGGAATTGCACTTTTCACCCCTGCCAGAGCCATTTCCGCCGCCGTCAAAGCAATCATCGCTCCGGTAGCGTTGCGTTTGACACAAGGTACCTCTACCAGTCCGGCGACGGGATCACAAACTAACCCCAGCATAGACTTTAAGGCGATGGCCGCCCCATGTGCCGTCTGTCTTGGCGATCCCCCCGCCAATTCCACGGCCGCGGCCGCGGCCATAGCCGCCGCTGATCCGATTTCAGCCTGACACCCGCCTTCAGCGCCCGAAACATTGGCCCGCTCCGTAATAATAATTCCTAAACCCGCCGCAGTGAAAAGGGCGCCTATCAGTTCCTTTTCATCAGGGTGCATAATCTCTTCCACCGTCAGAAGAACTGCAGGCAAAACCCCGCAAGAGCCGGCCGTGGGGGCTGCGACAATTTTCCCCATGGAAGCGTTGACTTCAGCTACGGCTAAAGCCCTAGCTATTGCCCCGCTCATTCGCTCACCGATCAAAGTTGTTCCGGTTCTCCGACGTTCTTCGACTTTTGCGGCATCTCCCCCAACCAAGCCAGATACCGAACGGCGCTTGCCACTCAAACCGGCGTTGACGGACTCTCTCATGACCTTAAGATTTTTAGCCATGCGTTCCCGAAGAGCCTGCTCGGTTTGCTCCAAGTCATCGACTTGATTTTGCAGAACGACATCGCAAATTTTCAGCCCTTTGTTCTCGGCCTCAACAACCCAATCTTCATAAGCGCGCATCTTGCTACCCCTCCTATTCCAGTGGTTCAATCGCCAAGGCTTGCTTAATACTCGGAAGTCTCCGGGTTAGACCAAGCACGGCTTCGTCGATCTTTTGATCCGTCTCTAAAACCATAAGGGCCTGTGCTCCCTTCTTCTCCCTGGACACCCGCATGCGGGCTATATTTATCTGGGCGGTTGTCAAGAGCAAGGTCACTTGCGCCACAACCCCCGGTAAATCCTGATGTAAAATTACCAGGGTTGGGTAATCTCCCCGAATTTCTACGGGAAAATTATCGATTTGCCGAATCAGGATGGTTCCTCCCCCGATGGAGGACCCTACAACTTGAATCCTTCCTTCCCGTCCCAGTAAATCAAACTTTACTGTGTTGGGATGGACATCCCCAAGGTCGGCCGTTTCAAATCGGACTTTGAAACCACGTTCCCGGGCTATTTCAGGCGCCTCCGGAATTCGCTCATCATCCGGAGCCAGGCCCAGAAGGCCGGCGATTAAGGCTAAATTGGTTCCATGACCCTTTCCCGTTTGGGCAAAGGAGCCGTGGAGAGTTATAATTCCTTCAAGCGGCTCTTCGCCGAGAATCTTTCTGGCCATCGCGCCTAAGCGGACGGCACCGGCGGTATGGGAACTTGATGGCCCTACCATAATAGGACCAAGAAGATCAAAAACATTACTCTTACTCACTATTCCATCTCCCCAATATAACTCAGCTCTCTGACCAAGGTAAACAGCTTTTTATCCGACGACTAATCCCCCATAAGCCTCCCGCTTCTGCAAGCGGTGAGTTAAGAGCGGCTAAGTCCCTGGATAAGGGCGACTAAGAATCAGATGGAGTTAAACCTTCACCTGAATCAAGTCTTCTTTATAATCCTGAGGTAAAGAAAACCTCCGGAAAATCCGGAGGTTAACCTATTCCACACCAAAAATATAATAGTAGAGTGGTTGTTTACCGGGGTGGACCTCAACCTCCACATTCGAATCTTCTTCCTGCAGCCAGGTTTTAAGCCGTTCTACCTCTTGAGGCTCCGTATCTTCACCATAGAATATGGTAACCAAATCGTGCTCTTTCCAATCCATTTTTTCCAGGGTCCTTTTGGCAACTTCCAAAAGAGTTTGACCTGTTTCTACAATTGTATCCTCAACTAAGCCTAAGATATCTCCGGCGGCAATCGCTAAATCTCCAAATTGTGAATCCCGAACTGCATAAGTCACTTCACCGGAACGAACTTTCTCCAAGGAACGTTCCATATTCTGAAGGTTATCAGCGGCTTCTCCTTCAGGGTTTAAATTCAGAAGCGCTGAAATTCCCTGTGGTATGGACTTAGTGGGAATTACGTGGACCTTGCGGTCCGTGACCAGATCCTTCACCTGACGTGCCGCTAAAATAATATTTCCATTGTTAGGGAGTATAAATACCTGACGGGCCTGAACTTTGCGGACCGCACTCACTATATCCTCCGTACTCGGGTTCATCGTTTGTCCGCCAAAGACGACCTCATCAACACCTAAACTAAGAAAAACATCCGCAATTCCCTTTCCCATAGCAACTGCAACCACGCCAAACTCTTTTAAAGGCTGATCTGCCGGGGCAACCTTATCATTCAAGTCCTCCACAGATTCGGCTGTCTCCGACTTCAGAGCATGAGCCATAGCTTCATTTTGTTCTAACATATTGTGAATTTGAACTTGGTGCAGTGAACCCCACTGAATTGCGTAGTCTAGGATTTTACCGGGATTTTTGACATGAATATGGATCTTTACCACTTCAGGAGTTCCGACTACAAGCAAACAATCCCCACGGTTATATAAATCCTGACGTATCTGATCTACCTGCAAATCCGTTCCCTTAACCAAAAATTCCGTGCAGTACGGAAACTCTAAATTCTCAACCTGGATAAAGTCCTGTTTTGATCCGCTAGATCCAGAGTGTTCCAGAACGGGCTTTTGTTCCTGTCGGAATCCTTCCGCCATTACCGCTTCTCCGCTCAAAGCCCCTATCCATCCCTCAAAGATGATGAGAAATCCTTGTCCCCCTGCATCTACCACGCCCGCTTGTTTTAAAACCGGTAACATCTCCGGAGTTTTGGCGAGACATTCCAACCCCTTTTTGTGAGCCTCTTGCAGAGTTTCTAAAAGCGACCCGCCCGTTTTGGCTTTATTTACCGCTGCTCGCGCCGTCTCCCGGGAAACCGTAAGAATCGTCCCTTCAACAGGTCTCATAACCGCCTTATAAGCAGTATCTACCCCTGCCTGTAAGGCCTGCGCCAGTTGAAGAGAATTGGCGGAAACAAGCCCTTCCAGCCCCTTGGCAATCCCTCTCAGAAGCTGGGAAAGAATAACCCCCGAATTTCCGCGCGCACCCATTAAAGAGCCCATTGAGGCAGCTGTGGCGATATCACTAATCGAAGCTCCCGCCACCTTATCTGCGTCTCTGGCCGCGGATTGAATCGTTAAGAACATGTTCGTTCCCGTATCCCCATCCGGCACTGGGAAAACATTCAAGGCATCGACTTCCTGCTTCTTAAGTTCCAGTGCCTGTGCGCCGGCTGTCATCATTTGTTTCCATTCTTGCGCACTCAAAACGCTCTTTATATTTGAACCTGGTCTCAAAACAGTATCCCCCTACTCTTCTGCACTACTCTAAAACGCGAACACCCTGAACGTTCACATTCACATGGGACACGTTTAATCCCGTAAGTTTCTCCGTGGTATAACGGACGCGTTCCATAACATTAGCGGCAACTTGGGAAATTCTCACGCCATACCCTACAACAATATGGAGGTCGATCATAACTTCATTGTCTTTGATGGATACTACGACCCCTCTGGCCAAATTCTCACGCCCCAGTAAATCTACAAATCCATCGGTGATTTTACGTGAAGCCATACCCACCAAGCCATAGCATTCCACTGCCGTGGCACCGGCAATTGTCGCGATTACCTCTTCCGAAATCTCGATTTTCCCTAAGCTATTTATTATTTCCTTTCCCATAAAGGACCCTCCTCCATCAGCTTAGTTTACACAGATCACATTTTACCAAGTAAATGCCAAATGAGCAAAGAAAAATTTAGATATTTAGCCAAAAACAAAGAAAATAGTTTGAGATTCTGGCATTCGGCAAAATTAAATGGGAAAACCTTGCCAATCTCTCAGACTTTTGATAAAATACATAAGTGTCATTTCGGCTGCAAAGGAGGATTTAGAACATGGCCAATGTTTGTGCAGTATGCGGCAAAGGGGTTGTCACCGGATTTCAAGTCAGCCACTCCCATATAAGATCAAAGCGCACTTGGAAACCTAACTTGCAGAGCGTTCATGCTATTGTGAACGGTACTCCTGTTCGGATTAAAGTTTGTACCAGATGCTTACGTTCCGGCAAAGTCCAACGCGCTAGCTAATTAAAGGAGAACTTGGCCGCTGGCAAGCCATTAACGCAGCCTGCCGCCCAGTTGTACTTTTGCTGTAGAAAGTATTCAATGAAGTTATACTCTCTTGCAGTAGAATCAAAGCCCGACATTGTCGGGCTTTTTTCATTTCCCCCACTAGTTCTCCACGCTCTCCTTCAGAGCCTCTAATTCTTCTTTAGCGAATAAATACCGTTCGTTACAGAAATGACAAACTATTTCCGCCCTGCCATCAGCAATCAAGCTTTCAATCTCCTGTTTCCCTAAAGAGATCAGAGATTCACTTAAACGTGCTTTAGAACAGGTGCAGGAAAAGCCGACCGAACGGCGTTCCAAGACTTGATAGGGATGCCTCCCCACTAAGTTATCAAGCAATTGCTCCATGCTTTGACTCTCAGCCACTAATTCGCTAATCCCAACCTTTAACTGTCCGAGCAAACCTTCCAGGATTTGAATATCCTCTTCCGTTGCCCCCGGCAGAGGCTGGAGCAAAAATCCGCCGGCTCCGGCCACATGATAGTCTTTTTCCACAAGCACTCCAAGCAGCAGCGCCGATGGAATCTGTTCCGACGTCAATAAATAGTGGACAAGGTCTTCCGCAATTTCCCCGCTCACCAGCGGAACCATCCCCGTATAAATTTCTCCATTTTGTAAACTTCGGCTGACAGCCAGTTCACCCGCTCCTACAGCAGCCGCAACATCAAGTTTACCGGAAGGCTTAAGCGGCAAATCCACCCACGGTTCCCGGACATACCCCCGGACTTCTCCCTGAGCATTGCCTACGCTTACAACCCCCTGCAGAGGACCGTCCCCCAACAAGCGCAGAGTAATGCTCTCCTCACCTTTCAAGGAGCTCGCTAAAATAAGCGTACCTGTCATTAAACGGCCTAAAGCCGCGGCGGCAACCGGCGACAAATTATGACGTTGCCGAGCCTCCTCCACCGTATCCGTCGTCCTCACCGCAACCCAACGTGCCTTACCTTCAAGCATTGTGCCAATCCAAAGTTCATCCTGTTGCATTCATCGTTCGTCCCTTTATTTAAAATATTATAATCCAACTTATATTCACGTCCCCAAGGCGCCCACAGCGCCCCAACGCCGTCCCTTTCGTTCCCGCTCCAAAGCCCATCCTGCCCGTCCCTACCCCCGTCGACCCCCTAACCGGGAGGGTGTGATTTGCAGAGCGAATCCATTCAGCAGAGTCGCGTCCGGTGCGCTTGGATTGTGAGGAGTCAGCGGGGCAATGGTTCACTTCAGTATTGCCCGGAGGTTTTGCCCCGCTCTCCTCGCAATCAAGTGTGCCAGCGATGGCGCTGTGGTGAGCGGCGCAAATCACACCCTCCCATCTTTAAGCAAAATTAATAAAACCCATCCTTCATGCACCTCGATCCCAACCTCCTCTCCGAGACAAACATTACTCACCCCACGAGGAATGTCCTGACGCAAAACCCCATGATCCAAAGGATAATACAATCCTCTGGTACTGACAACAGCCTTCTCGGAAAGCGCTATCAAAGATAACTCCTGTCCCTGAAATGTCCGGATTTTTTCATTCCCGTGAAAAACCCACATTTCATGCCAGGGATCAGCTAAACGAATGCGATATCCTTGGTGAGCATAAGCCAGCATAAGAGATAAATTGCCCAGGAAATGGTCAATTCGTTTACCGGTCCCACCGTAAAGCCAAATATCACGCTCGCCTTCAAGCATTGCTTTTTTTTGGGCCTGTAAAAGTGCCAGCTCCAAGTCGGTCTCGTCTTTTTCACGAGGATAGCGTTCAATCAGGCAGTCGGCCTCTTGGCACTGCAGCAAATACTCCGGTAAAATCGAATCCAGGTCCCCGATAAGCCGATCCGGCATAAACCCCAAGCTCAAAGCGTGATTCGCGCCGCCATCAGCACAGATCAAATAATCGGCTTTTTCCAAAGCCTGTTTTCCCCATTCCGAATCCCAAGCGCCATTTGCTAATACCGCTATGATCATTTTATTCACTCCGAGTTAAACTTGCCGCTTGGCGAAGCCTTTCTACGGCAAGTTTGGGGTCCGCCTGATCAAACACGGCAGATCCGGCGACCAAGATATCGGCTCCCGCTAAAACAACCTGTGCCGCTGTCTCCAGGTTAATTCCCCCATCCACCTCAATCTGGCAAGGGGATTGCTTATGCTCAATATGGTGATGCAGAACCTGGATTTTCGGCAAAACATTCGGGATGAATTTTTGTCCGCCGAAACCGGGATTAACGGTCATTAGCAGTACCATATCCAAATCTTCCAGGATGTACTTGAGGCCGTCCAATTGGGTTGCCGGATTAAGCGCGATCCCGGCCGTAAGGCCCAGTTCTTTAATTTGCTGCACCACACGGTGGACATGTTGCGACGCTTCCAGGTGGAACGTAATATGATCCGCACCGGCGGCGGCAAACTCAGAAATAAAGCGTTCC
Source organism: Candidatus Desulfosporosinus nitrosoreducens (assembly GCF_030954495.1). Taxonomy (GTDB): domain Bacteria; phylum Bacillota; class Desulfitobacteriia; order Desulfitobacteriales; family Desulfitobacteriaceae; genus Desulfosporosinus; species Desulfosporosinus nitrosoreducens. The sequence goes on from NZ_JAVHUW010000056.1 coordinate 57,127, forward strand.
GGCTCTTCTACCATCAAATGCACATCAAAGCGCATTTTCGAGTGCGGCCTGAGGGCTTTAACCAGCGCAGGTCCAAAGGTAAGATTCGGAACAAAATGTCCGTCCATGACATCAATATGTAAAACCTCAGCACCGGCCTCCTCAATCAGGTGCACTTGTTCCCCTAAGCGGGAAAAATCGGCGGATAAAATGGATGGGGCAAGTTGAATCATTTTAATATCTCCTTTCAGCGGCTATCACTTCTTGCAAAAATACTCGGTAATGTTCATAGCGGGTGCCGGAGATCTCCCCCTTTTCCAGGGCAGCTTTAATGGCGCAATTAGGTTCTTTATCGTGCAAACAGCTGCTAAAGCGGCATTCTCCCCGGCGCTCGGCAAATTCCGGAAAGTAATCGGCCAAGTCCTCACGTTTCATTTTCGGCAGAAAGAGAGAGGAAAAACCCGGTGTATCTGCCACTAATCCTCCGGCACAGACCATCAGCTCAACATGACGAGTCGTATGACGCCCCCGCTTCGACTTCTGACTTATTTCACCTGTTTTTAATTGCTTGCCATTAGATAATGCGTTAAAAAGACTTGACTTTCCCGAGCCGGAAGGCCCGGCTAAAACACTGATCTTCTCAGTTAAATGGTTTCTGAGTTCCTGGATGCCTATCCCTGTTTTGTTGGATACTTCAAACACAGTGTAACCTATTTGGCGGTAAACATCCGCGATCAGATACCGCCCCTCCGAGTCAGTTTGCACAGTTTCTTCCAGGTATTTGTCCAATTTAGTAAAAACCAGAAGCGGTTTAATTTCCGAGTCTGCGACCTGAATTAGCAAGCGGTCTAAGAGATTCAGATCAGGCTTGGGAGAGGTCATGGCAAAAACGAGAAGTGCCTGATCGACATTGGCGACGGTTGGCCGAGTCAAAAAGTTAAGTCTGGGTTCCACGCTCTCAATTCGGGCCTTGCTGTCTCCTTCGGGCAAGATTCGCACCCGGTCCCCCGGCAGAAAATCCTGGTCTTTGATGCGAAAACGACCGCGCAGAGAACATTCCCATACCCGGTCTTCCGCATAAACATAATAAAATCCGCCGTATCCTTTTAGTAAAACTCCTTCGATCATTCCAATTTCCTCACTAATCATTTGGCAGCGGCAACCCTGCCGCTTAAGGCTTGCCGTGATGACCTTTATTGTTCTTATTAGGTATTAGGCTTAAGATCTGAGCAAGCATGGTGGTGGCGTCCTTATCAATTTTTAGAGCAACAGGTCCGGGTCCGCGGGAAACGATCACCGTTACCTGGCTCCCTTGCTGGATCATTTCTCCGGGATTGGGAGTGGTGCTGATGACGACATCCTTAGGAATGGTCATAGAATCCTGTGTCTCCATCAGGGGAAACAAATTATTTTGCTGGAGTATAGCCTGGGCATCAGCGGAAGATTTATTAATCACATTGGGCATGTTAATCATCACCAAAGAAGGCCCGTCGCTGACTGTCAAATTAATCGGACTGCTTTTGGCCCAAGTCGCACCAGGCATCGGGTTTTGACCCGTGACATACCCTTTAGGCACTGTCGCACTGGGCTTGGTATCAACGGTTATTTTACCTGTAAAGCCTGCGTTCTGAATCATGTTTTCAGCGTCGGCCTGAGTCATCGACCCGGTGGTGGACACGTCCGGGAACTGCCCGGTATTCGGACCATCGCTTACCGTCACTTGAATTTCCCGGCTTTCTTTAACCGTTGAACCCGCCGCAGGGTCCTGTTCCATGATGACACCGTTCTGGAACTTATCACTGTTGGCATGCTTGACAGTCGGATTGAGCGTTAATCCGGAGGATTTAATATACTCTCCGGCCACCGGCACCGTCTTGCCAACGACATCCGGAACTTTGGTCAAACTGACCATAAAGTAGCTTTTAAAGGCGATTACACCCAGCACAAGAAGAACTGCGACGAGCCCTCCCGTGATCCACAGCCAACGTTTTTTCCTTTTCTTCTTCACGGGACCCAACTCTTTTTCCGCTTCCTGATCACGCACTGCAATAGGAGCCAGGATTTTGCCCATACCCTGGTGAGTCTGCGTAGCCTCCAGGTCGTCCGCCTGATATACTTCGGGTCGGGTAATGGGACGTCCGGCAAGAAGATGGTTCAGATCTTCCAACAGGTCCTTGGCCGAAGAATAGCGTTGTTCCGGTGACTTAGCAATGGCCCTCATGATGACTTGCTCCAATTCCTTGTCAACACGGGGGTTAATCTTGCTGGGCAGCGTTGGTTGTTCCTGAAGGTGCTTAAGAGCAATGGCAATCGGAGTCTCACCGTCATAAGGGACTTTACCGGTTATTAATTCATAGAGAATAATCCCCAAGGAATAAATATCCGACTGTTCATTGCTTTGCAGTCCTTTAGCCTGTTCGGGCGACAGGTAATGAACAGAGCCAATAATGTCTCCCGTATGCGTTACGGTTGCCGAGGAAACGGCTCTGGCAATGCCGAAATCCGTAACTTTTGCCCGCCCGTCCGCCGTAACCAAAATATTGTGCGGTTTTATATCCCTATGAATAATGTGATGCTCATGGGCGTTTTGAATGGCTCCGGTAATTTGACGGGCAAGATTAATCGTCTGGTCCGTGGATAAGGGAGCATATTCGCGAATAATTTCTTTGAGATTTCGCCCCTCCACATATTCCATAACGATATATTCGGTATCCCCTTCTTTGCCAACATCATAAACAGAGACGATATTAGGATGGGATAAGCTGGCGACGGCTTGGGCTTCCCTGCGAAATCGGCGAATAAAGTCTTCATCCGTGGCAAACTGCTCTCGAAGCACTTTGATCGTCACGACACGATTAAGCAGTTGGTCCTTAGCTTTATAGACAATCGCCATTCCGCCAGCCCCAATGCGCTCTAAAACCTCATATCGTCCTCCGAAGATTTTACTCACTAAATGCACCTACTTTCTGGCTAATGCTTCTTGCATAATTTGTCGCGCAATGGGCGCAGCTGCCCCTCCTCCAGTTCCACCATGTTCTACGAAAACAGCCACCGCAATTCGGGGGGTCGCAGCCGGTGCAAAAGCAATGTACCAGGCATGTGTCGTCTGGTTCCCCCCCGGCTCCGCCGAACCCGTTTTAGCCGCTACCTGAACGTCCGGCAAAGCCCCGGGAGAAGCTGTGCCATCAGTTACGGCCGTTATCATAGCACTTGTAATCTTATCCGCCTCTTCTTTGGAAAGTGCAGTTAACCAAGGCTGAGGTTGTTGTTCAAATTGTACATTCTGGGAAGGATCAAGCACTCGTTCCACAATGTGAGGAGTCATGATCACGCCATGATTGGCGATCCCTGCCGTAATCAAAGCCATTTGAAAGGGAGTAACCAAAACTTCCCCTTGGCCGAAGGCACTGGCCGCAAGGAGATTTATTGACAAAGAGTCAGGAACTTTAGCGGCATTTGTTATTTGACTCAAAGGAACATTAAGTTCAAAAGGAATCTTTTGACCAAAACCGAAGCCTTTGGCTGCCGAGAGAAAACTTTTATCCCCTGCCTGAACCCCGAACGTTGCAAAGTAAGTGTTGCAGGAGTCGGCTAAAGCCATATTATAGTTAACCCAGCCATGAGCTTTATCATCTTGCTCCGGAATAACCTGGCCGTTAATCACCGTAGACCCTGTACAGTTGTAAAGATCCGTAGTGTTTATTCCACTCCTGAATAAGGCGGCGGAGGTCACGACTTTCATGATCGAGCCCGGTGGAAAAAGAGAAAAAGCACGGTTTTCCAAGGGTCTCTCGCGCGTCTGATTGATAATGTCTTTCCAATGACTTTCTAAGTTTGTCGGATCAAACCCGGGCTGGCTCACCAAAGCCAGCACTTCACCGGTCTGAGGGTCTATGGCAATAGCCGCGCCCATTTTCCCTTTAAGGGCGTTATAAGCAACACTCTGCAGGTGAGAATCCAGCGTGAGAACTACATCATCCCCTTGGCGGGGAAGAGAAAAAAGCTGCTGAACTGTTTGCGTAGCCGTCGCGTTTTTAATTCCCATAAGCCAATTAGCCAGAGTTCCTTCCAGGCCCGAGGCGCCGAGCTGAACGGACGAATAGCCAAGAGTAGGCTCGTACATTTCGCCTTGAGGATAGACTCGAACCTTTTTTCCCTTGATCGTCTGAGTTTGTGCTATTATTTCGCCGTTGCGATCAAAAATTCCTCCACGAGTCACGCGGCTTTCCATGAGAATTAAGCGCCGGTTAGCCGGATTTTCCAAGAGAGTGTCCGACCGGACAACCTGCCAATAAACAAGCCCCAGACTCAAAACAAAGAAACTAAACGCTATACCAAGTGCTACGCGACGTACCCCTCGCATTATGTTGCATACTCCCTTCCTCTTGCCTTACTGCGCTGGGAACCCACCGCGGTGGCATTGGAAATATTCAGCAATACCCCAAGAAGGATAAAATGAACAAGTAAGGAACTTCCGCCATAACTTACCCAAGGCAGCGGTATCCCGGTCAAAGGAAGCAATTTAGTGACACCGGCCAGAATAATTAAGGTCTCCGTCCCCAGAAGAATGCCAATCCCCGCCGCTAAAATCTGTCCAAAGCGATCTTTCGCTTTTAAGCTTATAGAAAAAGCCCTCATCACCACGATGAGAAAAAGAACCAGGACGGCCATGGCCCCCGCAAAACCAAGCTCTTCCGCAATGACGGAAAAGATAAAGTCTGTGCTTGCTGCCGGCACTGTCGCAGCCCCTATCCCGTTGCCTAATCCTGTCCCCAAAATCTTTCCCCCACTGATGGCAAACAAGGATTGGGCAATTTGATAGCCCATACCCGTAGGGTCCTGCCAAGGATTCAGCCAAACCAAAACCCTGACGCGCACGTGCCTGAAAAGCAGGTAGCCCGCGCTTCCGACCACAAGAAAAATCGGCGCCGATATCATCAGGTATAGAGCACGTTCTGTTACAATGTAGATCATAAAAACAAACAGTGCATAAAAAACCAGGGCGGTTCCAAGGCTTTTCTGAGCGCCTAACAGGCCAAGAGAAAAAGCGGCCATAACCAGAAAAGGTCCTAAAGTCCGCCAATCCGGCAGCGAGAATTTCCCCCATTGCACAGTTCCGACCCGCAATAATTCTTCATTTTGTTCCAAATAGGTCGCCATAAATAAAAGCAGAGCGAGTTTCACAAACTCCTCAGGCTCAACGCCAACGCCCGCGATTCTCAGCCAGCTGGTTGCGCCGCCCGCCGCAAAGCCAAAGACAAGGGTGATCAACAGCAGGGCCACGGCCAGCAATCCCCAGAGATAGCGAAACCTGCTCAACCGGCGATAATCGCGCATAACCCATAATACGGAATAGAAAATCAAGTGTCCGATATTGGCCCACCAAAACTGGCGCAAAGCTGATTCAGGGCTGATCCGCACTAAAAAAACAAGCCCTAAAGCCATAATAGCCTGAACAACCGGAAGGACATAGGGGTCCCCTTGGTAATTAAGAACCTCTTCCAGCAAGCTTCCTAAAAGGACAATGGCCGTAAACATAATGGTCTGCCAAAGGAGTTGGTTTTTTTCTCCTCCCCATTTCAGCAGGCCGAATCCCAGCCACATCATTCCTATAATTATGAGGCGCGAGACGAAACGATGAATCATTGGCTTACTCCATAATACAGCATAAAGCTGTGAAATTATCCGGTGCACCCCGCTCTAAGATAAGCTGCCGCAAGCGTTCCAGCCGTTCTTCCCAAGTGCCCGGTTCTTTAAATTCCGCAAACAATTCCTGCTCACTGATTACATTGGAGACCCCATCCGTACATAAAAGGAAAACATCATCCGGTTGCAGGGTAATTCTCTGACAATCCACTTCAATTTCCTGATCAGCACCGACTGCGCGCATTAAAACATGACGTTGCGGATGTTTTTCGGCTTCTTCCAAAGAAATTTGACCTAAACGCACCAGCTCGCCCACCAGAGAGTGGTCTTTCGTCAAGGCTGTCAACTCTTCATTGCGCCAAAGGTAGGCCCGGCTGTCTCCGGCATGAGCAATGACAGCCTTTAAGCCCCTGACGAGCAGCACTGTAAGAGTCGTACCCATTCCTGCATTTTCGGGCTCTGTTGTCGAAGATTCATAAACTACCCGGTTGGCCTGAGCAAAGGATTCAACGAGCCAGCCTTCCAAATCTTGATCCGTCTGATCTTTCAACTCAGGAGCCAGTTTTTCCAATTCACGCAGGGCCGTCGAAGAAGCAATCTCTCCGGCCCGATGTCCTCCCATGCCATCGGCCACGGCGAAAATTCCCTGATCAGATAACACTAAAAAGGAATCTTCATTATTTTTGCGAATACATCCTTTTTCACTAAAGCTTAGCACTCTCATTTTGCCACCTCGAGTATTGGAATGTGATACTTCCAATTTTCACATAATCTCCGGCCACCAATTGAACCGGAGAATGAATTTGCTCGCCGTTTACCCATGTACCATTCGTGCTTCCAAGGTCTTCAACAAAGGTTTGTCCCTTTTGGCAGCGAAAAACGGCATGATCGATTGAAGCAAAATGATCTGGTAAAACAATATCATTATGCTTTCCGCGTCCTAAACGCAGTCCTTTCCCATCAACCTTGAAAATCCGGCCTCTGGAAAGGGTTTCTGTGCCTGTTAAAACTTCTAACCGTCCGAATTCTTGATTGGAACGCTGAAACATCCCCTTAAACTGCAGGTCTGCCAAAAGCGCCGTAAAAATTCTAAAAATGAAAAGATAGATTAAGGCGACAAAAACCAGTCGTCCGATCACTGTAACAACTTGCATACAACCCTCCAAATTCACTAATCAGAGAGTACACCCGACAGTCAGCCAACCGCATCACGGCAAAGGGGTTTTTTGAATAACCAGAACACTTTGTCCAATTTGGATGCGATCACCTGGAGCTACTGTCTGATGAGTAATCCTTTGACCGTTTACCAAGGAACCGTTAGTACTCCCCAAATCATCAAGCCACCACCCATTTTCTCCGGAGGCAATCTTTAAATGCCGCCTAGAGACCTCGGGATCATGGAGAACAAGGTCACACTGTCCATGCCGCCCGATAAAAACAGCAGCACCGGTCAAATTAAAGGACTGACCTAAATCCGGTCCTTCTATAATTTCGAGAAAGTAATCTGAATTCCTTCCTAAGCTGTTCTCAAGCTTCAAGTTTGTCTTGACACCTTCTCTGAAGATCGTTGTGCTTTCACGCCAATTCGATTCATTCGGAGAGTCATTTTCCTTTTCTTCGTCATCTCCCCAGTCTACATCGATGGAATCATCAAAATCGACTTCTATAATCATTTCCCGGGGATTGACAGTGTCATCCGAATGCAGCTCGATGGCCGGTTTGGATAAGAAGGTATAGCCTTCACGTTGGGCTTCAGCGTATAAATACTTCGATAATTCAATGAGAAAAACTTCGCCAAAACTAGCTAAAGGGCCCCAATCGCTGGAATGCAGATAAACTCGGTAAATATTCGGCACATATACTTGAGAAATACTAATCTGCTTATTTCTAAGCATAGCTTTAGCCAGTTCTTTAGCAAGTTCTACCGGTTGAAGCCGAGCTCCCCCTTTTTTGAAAGCACCTGTAAAAAGAAACTCGGCCATTCCTTCAAATCGTGCCAATAGATTCATTGTTTCCCACCCTCCACTGTCGTCGAAGTTGACCACAAGCTGCGTTTATGTCTGTGCCCCGCTCCTCACGCCAAGAAACGGAAATCCCTCCCGCTTCTAAGCTATGAGCGAATCTCTTAAGTTTTTCTAAATCGGGGCGTTCTAAACCGGTTCCCGCCACCGGATTTACCGGAATCAAATTGACATGTCCCAATTGGCCTTTCAACAAGCGGACAAGGGCCTCGGCCTGCTCGCGATTGGCGTTGTCGGCAGTTAAGGCCACCTCAAAGGTAATTCTCCGACGAGTGATTGTTGTATATTCGCGGCACGCCTCCATGAGCTGGGCCAAAGGATAACGGCGATTCATAGGAACCAGCCGGTTTCTTGTCTCATCATCCGCCGCGTGCAGTGAAACGGCCAGACCCACCTGGGAGTTGTCCCTGGCCAGTTGGATGATTTGAGGAACGACACCACTCGTCGAAACGGTCATCCGCCGCATACCGATATTTAAGCCCCGCTCCTGATTCATAAGCGAGATTGCTCTGAGCACTTGCTCATAATTCAGCAGCGGCTCACCCATGCCCATAAAGACAACGTTGGTCACCTGAAAATCGGGATCTTCCTGACGGATAAAACGAGTTATATCCAATACTTGACCCAGAATCTCTCCCGCCGTCAGGTTTCTGCGCAAACCCTCCATGCCTGTAGCACAAAAGGCGCACCCTACCGCACAGCCTACCTGAGTGGAAACGCAAACAGTATGCCTGTCCCTGGACTGTTCCCGCGCATAATCCATCAAAACACACTCAATTAGTTCCCCGTCAGCCAGACGGAATAAATACTTGCGCGTTCCATCAACCGAGCGCTGCTCCTTCACGCGTTCCAGTGGCTGAAGCTGCAAGCGGGAGGATAATGCCAAACGGTCTTCTTTGCCAATATTGCTTATTTCACTCCAAGATCGCACTGCCTTTTGCTGAACCCATTGAAACAACTGCAAGGCTCGGAACCGCTTCAGCCCCAGTTCCTGGCAGACTTGTCTTAAGTCCTCTTCAGTGCAGCTTCGTAAATCGTACGTATCCATACCAATTATTATTCACCCAATTCATTCCAGTTAAACTTCAGTATCAAAGAAAACTTATTGGCCGTCCATGGCCTGCGGTCCCTTCCCGCCGTCCATGGCTTCAGGGACACTTGGCCGTCCATGGCCTGCGCTCGGGAGAAGCTATGCTTCCGGGGCGGTGCGGCGAAATTTGGCCAGAAAGAACCCATCGGTGCCGTGGCGCTGAGGCAAAAGCTGGAGCATTCCCTTAGCCGCCTGTTGAAGGTCCCTGGCATCTTCAAGTTTAAAAGGCAAGTCGTCAGCTAAATTCACCAGCTCAAATTCCGGATGGGCCGAGCGGAACTTCTTGACTAATTCGAAGTTCTCTTCCGGCTCGATAGTGCAGGTCGAATAGATTAAACTTCCGCCTACTTCAACACAAGAGGCGGCTCGCTCCAGAATTGCCAGCTGAAGCGCGGGCAGCTCCTGCAGACCTTGTTCCGTCTTTTGCCAGCGAAGATCTGCCCGTCTCCGCAGAACCCCCAGACCGGAACAAGGCGCATCCACTAAAACCCGCTGTTGGGAGTAAGGTTTTATCTCCGGCAGTTCTCTGGCATCCCCTAATTGGGTTTTTATACAAGTTATGCCTAATCTCCGGGCCAACTGGTCAATCAGCTCCAGCTTATGGGCATGAACGTCAAAGGCAAGAATCGTCCCCTCATTGCACATCATTTGGGCCAGATGCGTCGTTTTGCCGCCAGGGGCGCTGCAGGCATCCAGAACACGCTGACCCGGCTGAGGAGCTACGACATGCGCGACTAATTGTGAACTTTCATCCTGCACTGTGAAAAAGCCGGCTTGAAAACTCTCCAGCCGCTCTATGGCCCCAAAATTTTGGATTTTTAGACTTTCGGGTACTCTCGTCCCCAGTTCAACGCCGACTCCTTCCCGGGAAAGCTGTTCCGCCAAATCCCCGCGGGAAATTTTCAGCGTGTTCGCCCGAATCCAAGTCTGGGCAGGAGCATTGTTAGCCTGACACAAGGCTTCGGTTTCATCCCTTCCCCAGCGTTTTAACCAGCGCTGAATCATCCATTCCGGGTGGGAATAACGCACAGAAAGATAACGTACCGCCTCCCGTCGGGGGTCCGGCCAGGAAATTTCCCAGCCCTTCGTCAGCACTTTGCGCAGGACAACATTAACTAAGCCCGTAAACTTGGGAAAGGGTTTTGTCAACTCCACACTTTCATGGACGGCTACTGCCGGAGGAACCTTGTCAACATAAAGCAATTGGAAAGCTCCAATTCTCAAAATCGCCCGAACCTCATGGGGCAGAGCGGACATCGGCTTGCTCAAATGAAGGCGCAGGGCATAATCCAAGGTCAGCTTATGTTTTAACACACCGTTCACCAATAACGTCACAAATTGGCGTTCCCGGGGGTCAGGTAATCCGGCAATCGTTTTTTGTAATAAGAGATTAGCATAAGCCCCTTCTACCTCAACTCTGGTCAGGATATGGACAGCCGTCTCTCGTGAGCTCTCTCTAGTCATCCCGTCTACCCTGGGCAATCAAGACAAACCGCGCTAACTGGAGCACCGCTGCCAAAGCTGCGGCAACATAGGTCAAAGCGGCGGCATTAAGTACCGAACGGGCGCCGCGCACCTCCTCGCTCCCCAGCAATCTGCCCTCCTGCAAAAGAACTAAAGCCCTGTGACTGGCGTTAAATTCCACCGGCAAGGTAATTAATTGAAATAAGACGGCAAAGGTAAACACTAAAATACCCAGTTGCAGAAGCCAGCCAAAACTGGGCATAAACAGTCCAATCAGAATTAAGATCGGCCCTGCCCCGCTGCCGAAATTAGCGACAGGAACGAAAGAAGACCTGAGCTGCAAGGGAAAATATCCCGCGGAATGCTGGAGAGCGTGGCCGGTTTCATGAGCCGCCACCGCCACCGAAGCCAGAGAACTCCCATGATACACGTCACTGCTCAGGCTAACGACGCGGGAACGCGGATCGTAGTGGTCGGAAAGATTGCCCGAAATGGCCTCCACCCGCACATCATAAAGGCCGTTGCTGTTTAAGATTGCCCTGGCCGCCTGAGCGCCGGTAAGACCTGACTGGGCTCGGACCCCGGAGTAATGCTTATAGGCAGAAGAAATTTTAAATTGTGCATATAGGGATAATAGAATAGCGGGAATTAAAAGAACCATGGTGGGATCCCAAAACATAAAAACAGACCTCCTTTTCAAATCCCAAATATGGTTTCCGGAAGAATTGCCCTCTGACTTGCTGAAGCTTCTTTAACTGAACTGTTCTCCAAGCTGACCATGCCGGCCGTTAAAGAAATCGCGTGCAGACATGGGGCGTTTCCCCGCCGGTTGAACTTCCAAAAGCCAAAGGGTTCCGTTCCCCGTCTGAACCAGTAACCCGTCCCCCGAAACTGCGAGAATTTGCCCTGAAGACGGAATGCAGTCCTCAGGAGCCGCTTTTTCTGTTACTTGGTTTTTCTCCGAAGGGAATACCGTGCTGCGCCAGACCTTAAGATTTTCGCCGCGAAATACCGTAAACGCACCCGGCCAGGGATTTAAGCCGCGAATCTGGCGATGTAATTCAACGGCCCCGGAAGTCCAATTAAGCTGCTCGTGTTCCCTTTTTAAAAGGGGAGCATAATTGGATTCCCCGGTTTGCGGAACCGATCTTAGGGTTCCTTTTTCCAGCTCACGCAAGGTAGCAATGAGGACATCTCCTCCCAGAGATGCCAATTTATCGTGAACCTCACCCATAGTCTCTTCTTCAGAAATTGGAACATCCCGTGTCAGTAAAATATCCCCCGTATCCAAACCTTCATCCATTTGCATTGTCGTCACCCCCGTGCGCGTTTCCCCACGGATGAGAGCCCAATGAATCGGCGCCGCCCCGCGATAGGCGGGAAGCAGAGAGGCATGAACATTAATACAGCCTTGGGGGGGCAAGTCTAAGATTTCCTTGGAGAGAAGCTGTCCATAAGCGACTACGATGATACAGTCCGGGGATAGCTCTCGCAAGCGTTGGATTTCCTCCGCAGTTTTTAGTTTAACAGGCTGAAAAATCGGCAGGTTCAGCTCTTCAGCCGCAGATTTAACGGGGCTGGGCTTTAACTTTTTCCCGCGTCCTGCCGGTCTGTCAGGCTGAGTAAACACCCCGACAACTTCATAACCATGATTTACCAAGGCACGCAGAGAGGGTACCGCAAAATCAGGTGTACCCATAAAAACTATACGCATACCCATTCTCCTTTAGCGAAGCTCAAAGCTCGAAATTTGAGGTTTGAAACACAGGGCCTAAACCAAGAAGCCTCTGATTAAGCCAAACTTGTGCCTCCGATACTCTACAATATGCTCCATCTCGTACTTCTTGCTTCATATTTATGACTCATACTGAATTACTTTCTATAGGTTTTCTTAGCCACGTCGACAAAAAGAATCCCTTCCAAATGATCAATTTCGTGCTGCAAAGCTCTGGCCATTAAGCGATCCGCCTGAATATCAAGCATTTTCCCTTCACGATTTAAGCCCTGAACGCGAACCTTCGCCGCGCGCACCACATCTCCCGTCATATGAGGAATGCTGAGACAGCCTTCCTCGGCAACCGCCTCTCCTTCTTCCTCCAGGATCACCGGATTAATCAGTTCCAGCAGAACATCCCCGACTTTGACGACAATGACTCTTTTGGAAACTCCTATCTGCGGTGCCGCCAAGCCCACTCCATCCGCTGCTATCATAGTCTCCACCATATTATCCAAAAGCTTAGTGATTGAAGAATTTACCTCTTTAACTTTTTTGGCTTTTTCCCGCAATATATCTGCACCAATTTCTACAATTTGATAAACTGCCACGGTAATACCCCTTTCTCCTTTAGATCATTCTTTTGTTTCTGTTTGTCTTCCTCAGCACCGGAAAACGACACTGCCTAATTGGCCAGCGGATCTACTTCAATATTTAATATAATACCACTGCTGGCCGAACTTTTGAAAAAATCCCGTAATCCATGATGCAAAAACTCCCGCAGTTCATCAAGACGCACCCCTCTGACCGACACTTGCCAGCGCCAGTGATTTCTAAGCCTCGCTAAAACAGCTTGGGCCGGCCCAAGGATGTCTAAATCAGTATTTCCAAATTCAGGATCTTGCATTCTTTCCCGCAGGCAGGCCCCTAAATGATTTGCCCCCCTGATCACCCGTTCTTCCTGTTCATGAAGAAGCAGAACACGAATGATATGGGTAAAGGGGGGATATCTGCGGACCTTGCGGTAGTGAATCTCTTCCCAAAAGAACCCCTCAAAATCATGGCGGGCAGCTCTTTCAATCGCACTGTCTCCCGGAGAATAGGTCTGGATCACCACATCTCCCGCCTTTTCACTCCGCCCCGCTCTGCCGGCGACTTGAGTCAGCAGCTGAAACGTTCGCTCTTTGGCCCGAAAATCCGGCATGTTAAGCATTTGATCGGCAGCAATGACCCCTACTAAAGTGACATTGGGAAAATCCAGCCCTTTCGCCATCATTTGTGTGCCGACCAAAATGGAGGCTTTTTGCTGGCGAAATCTCTCCAAAATGGTTTTATGAGCCTCCCCAGTGCGCGTTGTATCAAAATCCAACCGCAAAATCGACGCCTCCGGCAGCAAGCCCTGAAGCTCCTCCTCAACTCTTTGCGTGCCTTGCCCGAAAAAACGGATATACCGGCTCCCGCATTTAGGGCAGGTCAGGGGCGGCTGCTCCTTATGATCGCAATAATGGCAGCGCATCGCCTGCCCTTGGCTATGATAAGTTAAAGCTACGTCACAGTTAGGACAGCTTACAACATAGCCACACTCCCGGCAAACAACAAAGGTGGAATACCCGCGGCGGTTTAAGAAGAGCATGGCCTGCTCTCCCAAGGCCAGGCAGGCCCGGAGCTTTTGTTGCAAAAGGTGAGAAAACATACTGCGGTTGCCCTGCATCAGTTCTTTTCTCATATCCACTATTTCAACGGGAGGAAGCAGACTTTTGCCAACGCGCTGACTCATAGTCAGCAAACAAATTTTTCCGGATTTTGCCGCGGCATAGGCTTCTAAAGAGGGGGTTGCACTTCCCAGCAGGACAACCCCTTTCAACTGCTCCATTCTTTTGCGGGCTACCTCCCGAGCATGGTATTTGGGATTCTCATCTTGTTTGAACGCGCCATCGTGTTCCTCATCTAAGATAATCAACCGCAAGTTCGCTAAAGGAGCAAAGACCGCCGAGCGCGCTCCGATCACAATCCGTTTTTTCCCTGTCAGAATATCAAGCCAGGCTTGCATTTTTTCCTGAGCGCGCAAACCTGAATGTAATATTATCACATTCTCCCCAAATTGGGTTTCAAAATAACGAGCAACCTGAGTTGTTAAGGAAATTTCCGGTACTAAAAGAATGGCATCTCCGCCCTGAGAGATCACATGAGCAATAAGTTCCCGGTAAACGTCTGTTTTTCCGCTGCCCGTCACTCCATGCAATAAGACAGTTTGAGGCAAACCTTCCGCCAAAGCTGTCCTGACACTTCTTACGGCGGCCGTCTGCTCAATTGATAATTCATACGTTCTTTCTTTAACCTCCGGAGATCTTGGGAGACTAGTTTCCCGCTTCCGCCCAGTCCCAGCGGAAACGAAACGAGTTTCTTGCCGCACCCAGCCTTTTTGGAGCAAAAGATCGAGTGTCCCGTCGGAAATGTTCGCCCGTTTTAAAAAAACATTGCGGGGAATCTCTTTATTTCGTGTGCGGGAAAGAACCTCAACAGCTCGAAAAGCATCGTCATTAAGCCAGCGAAACGTCTGCACATCAGGATCGTCTAAAGAAACAAGAAGAGTCACCCGTTCTTGCATCTTGCCCTTAAGCAGCGGCCAAACGGTATGTAAACACTGAGCAATTGAGCAAAGCGTCGTTTTCGCTAACCACTGCGCCAGTTCAATCAGATCAGGCGGTATAAGACTATTCTCATCCATAATCTCCAGGATCGGTTTAAGAGTAATGGTTTCCAGTTCTTCCGGCAGATTTGAAGTCAAGCCAACGACAAGCCCCTGTACTTTGCGATTCTGAAGATTAATCAGTACTCTCATCCCAATTTTCAGCTCAAAGTGTTCCGGGACGAGATAGTGATAACTTTGGTCTAAACGTCGATTAGCTACATCCACCAGAATTTCAGCATAGCGCAACATGACGACTCCTCATCTGAAAAATTCAGCAAACTTTAGGTTTGTTTTTGAAGTACTTTTAAGTCCAAAACAAAAGGCTAGGAACAACTTTTCTTATTTTATCATATTACGAGCTTCTTATATAATTAAAGATTTATTAACAAATTTATCCGCTGACTAATCGCTCTAAGACTTCCGCTGCTGCAAGCGGTGAGTTAAGAGCGGCTAAGTCCCTGAATAAGTGCGACTAAGATTCAGATGGAGTTAAAACTCCACCTGAATCAAGTCTTCTTTATCCTCAGCCAGGCACAAACTATAAAAGTCTTGTCAAACCGGAGCAAATTATGATATGCTTCTTGCAGCGAACAAAACTACCTTTAAATTAGTCCCGTGAGACTAAGAAGGAAACGCGGACCATGATTTGAACATGGACACCTCTTTCTTGCTTACGGGCAGGAAAGAGGTTTTTTGATGCCAAAGAGGAGGAAGACAATGTCAGGCCAAATGCAAATCCGCAGAACCCCCCCTTACCCAAGCACGCCCACTCAGTCAACAGGTCTTTGCTATTAAACGGGCACAAGGTTCAGCCAAGTTTCCTGTCAACGAGTGCACAAAGAGCACCAACTGTAAAAAATTCCTTCAAAATGTAAACCTGAGAGTTTACATGCCCGCATAAAAGGGCATTAAGTAAATAGGAGGACGACAACATGAATGAAGTACAAATAAACGAACGATTACCGCTAACAAGAGCCATACCACTCGGAGTACAGCATTTGTTCGCCATGACGGGCAGCACAATTTTGGTTCCCTTCCTCGTCGGCTTAAATCCCGCCACAGCTTTATTTTGTTCAGGTATCGGAACTATCGTCTTCTTACTTCTGACTCGCAGCAAGGTTCCCGCTTATCTTGGTTCATCCTTCGCTTTCATCGCCAGCTTAACAGTGTTTATTAAAGATCAGCACAACCTGTCCTCAGCAATGGCCGGAGTTTTATCTGTAGGTATCGCCTACCTTCTTATTTTCTGTATACTTCGCCTCTTTGGCACTAAGTGGATCAGCAAACTTATTCCACCTGTTGTGGCAGGAAGCGTTGTCGCAATTATCGGCTTAAGTTTAACCCCAACTGCAGTCCAGATGGCAAGTGCCAATTGGATTGTTGCCGTCTTTACCCTGGCAGTGGCGGCTTTAGTTAGTGTATATGGCAAAGGGTTTTCTAAAGTTATACCGGTTCTTCTGGCGATTGTGGCCGGATATATTCTTGCCTATTTCATGGGATTAGTTGATACGGCAAAAATTATTGCCTCTTTCAAAACTCCCTTTGTTTTACCTTTCAAGAGCTTTGGCACGTTCCACCTGGATGTGACGGCCATTCTCACCTTCGCTCCTTTAGCTCTCATTACATTAATCGAAGATTTAGGACATATGATGATTCTCGGAAACATCACTCATACAGATATTATTCAAGACCCCGGTTTCGATAAAGTTGTGCTGGGAAATGGTTTGGCGACAGGCATAGCCAGTTTATTCGGCGGAGTTCCCTTGACAACTTATGCGGAAAACATTGGTGTCTTAGCCATTACAAAGGTATATAGCTCACTCAATCTCTGGATTGCAGCTATTGCGGCCATTATCTTAAGCACATTTAACCCTTTGCAGGCACTGATTATGTCCATCCCAACCCCGGTTATGGGCGGCGTAGTCATCCTATTATTCGGAATGATTGGCGCAGCCGGACTCCGCACCTTGATCGAAGCAAAAGTTGATTTTTCCTCAAACAAAAACCTTATTATTGCAGCAGTAATATTCGCGATAGGTATCGGCTTAGCAAATCACGGCATCATGTTTGCTACTCTGGCAGGGATTTTCCTGAATCTTGTTCTCAAGAATGAAACCGAAGATGTCTCAAATAAGACTAAACAAGCCGCAAAATAAGAAAGTAATTCTCTCTTTGTCTGAATTAGTCTCAGTAATAAGCAATGATCCTTGATTAAAAACTAGCCCAGCAGGGTTTCATACCCTGCTGGGCTAGTTTTTATTAGATTAGATTAGATTAAATTCAAAGTCAATTTTTACAGTAAGGGAAGATTAAGCTTGCGCAGTGCATTTTCCATAATCCCTTGGTCTCGAACTCGAACAACAACCTGGGCCTGTTCATTCTCCTTTTCCACGAAAGCATACATATATTCCACGACAACATCGTGTTGAACAAGTTGATTAAGCACCCCCGCCAGTCCGCCGGTGCGGTCCGGAACTTTAAGCAACCACACTTGAGTCTGAGAGACCACAACTTTGCGTTCGCGCAATTTTTCTGTGGTACGTTCAGGTTCATCGACAATGATACGCAGGACTCCGTAATCTTTGGTGTCGGCTAAGGAGAGGGCCCGCAAATTGACCTTAAGCTCTGCGAGAAGACTGATAACCTCAGCTAACCGCCCTTTAGAATTCTCCAGAAAAATAGATAATTGTAACATAATTTGCCCTCCTTATCTGCGTTTATCGACAACCCGGACAGCTTTTCCCTCACTCCGGGGAATACTTTTAGGTTCTACCAGGCGAAGACGAACTGAAATTCCCAAAATCTCCTCAATTCTTCGTTGTAAACGTTCTTGTCGCCCCTCTAACTCACGGACTTCATCAAAGAAACTGGTTTCATTGACTTCCACTTGAACTTCTAACTGATCAAGATTTCCCGAACGGGATACAACCAGCAAATAATGGGGTTCAAATCCCTCTGTGGAAAGAATGGCCTCTTCCACTTGACTGGGGAAAACATTGACTCCCCGGATAATCAACATATCGTCCACACGAGCCGAAACCCGCTCCATTTTCCAGCCCGTCTGTCCGCAGGAACACTGGCCGTAATGCAGGTTCGTCAAGTCTTTCGTACGGTAACGCAAAACCGGAAACCCTTCTTTTTCCAAGCTGGTAATGACAAGTTCGCCCTGAAGGCCTTCGGCGACAGGATTTCCCTCACTGTCCAATACTTCCGGGTAAAAATGCTCGTCAATGTGCAAACCATCGTGAGCGGAACATTCCATCGCCACACCCGGACCCATCGTTTCACTGAGGCCATAAATATCATAGGCCTTAATACCCAGCCTAGCTTCAATTTGTTCTCTCATACCTTCCGTCCAAGGCTCAGCACCAAAAACCCCAATTTTGAGTTTTAACTCCTCACGGGAAATTCCTGATTCCTCGAGGCTTTCCGCTAAATACAAAGCATAAGAAGGAGTACACGCCAGCACAGTCGTTCCAAAGTCCCGCATCAGCATGAGCTGACGTGCCGTATTCCCGCCCGAAATGGGAACAACCACCGCGCCCAGCTCTTCACAGCCGTAATGCAGCCCCATTCCCCCGGTAAATAACCCATATCCATAGGCGATTTGCACAACATCTTTTTGGGTAACACCAACTCTTCGCAGTTCGTTGGCCACAATTCTTGACCAAAGTTTAATATCGTTTTGAGTATACCCTACCACAGTCGGCTTGCCCGTAGTCCCTGAAGAGGCATGAAGCCGAACGATATTTTCCAGAGGTTCCGCAAAAAGCCCAAAGGGATAATTTTGGCGCAAATCTTCTTTGGTTGTCAACGGGAGTCTTTGAAAATCTTGGAGAGAACGAATGTCTTCAGCTTGATGAATACCTAATTCTCGAAACTTCTCTCGATAATAAGGAATCGACAACACCCGTTCTACCGTTCTACGCAAACCTTCCAGCCACTGCTTTTCCATTACTACCATCCCTCTTTACCTCTAATTTGACCACCTAGTACTACTTAACTTTCTGCTGATACTGTTTCTAAACTTCTCATTGTACTATAATACAGTTTGAATAATAATACCTAATTATTTTACACTCTGTCAAGAAACTTTAGCATGCAAATAGTTGGAGTGTAATTATAACTGCAATTTCTGTTTTCCTCCTGGTATTCTTTTGGGGGGCCCAGTTTTCTCAGTTAAAGCGGTCAGGTTTCTTGCGTTAATTGCCCTTAGCCTTACCTTAGAGGACCGCCAGAACTACTCGGAAGCTTTAAAAAATGGCAGACAATCCGCATAGAGGCACGTCAAAGGGGCTGAACATAAATTCTTATGTTCAGCCCCTCTTCCATATTCAATCTTAGCAACCCGCAAGTTTCTTTAAAGCTTCCACTTTATCGGTTCTTTCCCAAGGAAGATCAAGATCAGTTCTGCCAAAGTGCCCATAAGCTGCCGTTTGGCGGTAAATCGGGCGACGAAGGTCTAAGGTCTTAATAATTCCCGCCGGACGGAGATCAAAAGTCTGCATTACCAAATCGACGATCTTATCATCCGGCAGCTTTCCTGTGCCGAAGGTTTCGACAGAAATGGAGACAGGACGGGCAACTCCGATGGCATAGGCAATCTGAATCTCACAACGGTCTGCAAAACCTGCGGCAACAATGTTTTTGGCTACATAGCGAGCGGCATAAGCCGCAGAACGGTCAACCTTTGTGGGATCTTTGCCCGAGAAAGCCCCGCCGCCATGCCGAGCCATGCCGCCATAGGTATCTACGATAATTTTCCGTCCTGTTAGGCCGCAATCCCCTTGGGGACCCCCGATGACAAAGCGGCCGGTAGGATTAATAAAGTATTTCGTTTCTTCATTTAATAATTCTTTGGGAACTGTTGGATAAACGACATATTGCAGCAAATCCCTGCGGATTTGCTCTTGCGTAACATCCGGGTGATGTTGTGTGGAGATGACAATCGTATCAACTCGCACCGGCTTGTTGTCCTCGTATTCCACAGTAACCTGGGTTTTGCCGTCCGGCCGCAAATAGCTTAAAAGTTCCGATTTGCGCACCTCAGTTAAGCGGCGTGCCAAGCGATGGGCTAAATCAATAGGCAGCGGCATATAGCTTTCCGTCTCATTAGTGGCGTAGCCAAACATCATGCCCTGGTCACCGGCACCAATGGCTTCAATCTCGCTATCGGACATTTCCCCTGTTTTTGATTCTAAAGCCTGGTCTACCCCTAAAGCAATATCCGCCGATTGTTCTCCAATTGAGGTCAAGACGGCGCAGGTATCCGCATCAAAACCATATTTAGCCCGCGTATAACCAACCTCCCGAACCGTTTCGCGTACGACGTGGGAGATATCGACATAACACGTTGTTGTAATCTCGCCGCTGACGAGCACTAAGCCGGTTGTTGCCATAGTTTCACAAGCTACGCGAGCATTGGGGTCCTGCGCAAAAATTGCATCAAGTATAGCATCCGATATCTGGTCGCAAATCTTATCAGGATGCCCTTCGGTTACAGACTCTGAGGTAAATAACTTTTTCACCATTAACAAATCACTCCTTTGTTTCTACCCCGAGGAGATGAGCAATCTCAGTAACGAGATACCGAGCAACCTCAAGCTTGCTCATCTGGGGAAAATCTATTTTTCTTCCATCAGGAAAAAGAAAACTTACAATATTTGTAGGGCTGCCAAATCCAGCCCCTTGTTTTGTAACGTCATTAGCCACTAAAAGATTAACATTTTTGCGGAGCATTTTTTCCTGAGCGTATGCCAAAAGATTTTCCGTTTCAGCTGCAAACCCAATCAAAACCTGGGACGTTTTCTTGCGTCCAAGTTCAGCCAAAATGTCCGGATTAGGGACTAATTCTATGCTGCGGTTTGACCCATCTTTTTTAATCTTCTGTTCCGCCTGCACAGCCGGACGATAATCCGCGACCGCGGCGGCTTTGACAACGACATCCATTTCTGAAAAACGTGACAAAACTTCATCACGCATTTCCAAAGCCGTATGCACTGACACACGGGTCACTCCCTGAGGAGTTGGCAAATCTGTGGGCGCACTGACTAAAAGAGTCTCGGCACCGGCTTCCTGTAAAGCCTGGGCAACAGCATACCCCATCCGTCCGGAGCTGCGATTGCCGAGAAAACGAACAGGGTCTAAAGGTTCTTGGGTTCCACCCGCGGTTACAAGGGCCTTTTTTCCCTTTAAACAATTTGCACCGTCTAAAAAACGCCGAACGGTCTGTAAGATCTCTTCAGGCTGGCTCATGCGCCCATCCCCTTCAGATCCACAGGCTTGAAACCCGGAATCAGGCCCAATCAGGCGTACCCCGCGCTCCTGCAAAAGTTTGAGATTTTTTTGGGTTGCCGGATGATGATACATCCCGTGATTCATCGCCGGCGCCACAAAAATCGGCGCACGTGTCGCCAGAAGAACCGTCGACAGAAAGTCGTCCGCCAGCCCTATGGCCATTTTAGCCAAAAGGTTCGCCGTTGCCGGAGCGACAATCACGACATCCGCCTTCTCCGCTAAAGCGATATGTTCAACATTCCATAACTTTGGTTCTTCGAACATATCTACGTGCACCGGATTCGCCGACAAGCTCCTCAAGGTGAGGGGAGCGATAAATTCCGTGGCAGACTTTGTCATGACAACGTGAACCTCAGCCTGCATCTTGCGCAGGCGGCTCACAAGGTCGGCAGCCTTATAGGCAGCAATTCCGCCGGAAACTCCCACCAGAACTTTTTTACCTGTCAGCATGGCGCGATCTCGTCGGGAATGCATTCATAGACATTGTTCGATTGGGAAATCTCTTCGAGGGATATACTAACGGACTTGACCCCTTTGGCCAGATCCTCGTGTTTGCCTTCTTCCATAATGGCACGGGCACGTTTGGCAACTACAATCACCAAAGTATATTTGCTGTCAACTTTGCCCATTAGCCTATCAAGTGACGGTTGTTTCATTTAGGATTCCTCCTTAAAAATGAAGGGTTTTCGCTTAACCCGGCATTTTTCAGCAACAAGAATGCTCTTCAATTTATCGACAGCCACAGGAACTTCATCATTTACAACAACATAATCGTATTCACTCACGTACTCTAGTTCCTGAATAGCGGTAGCAAGTCTCTTTTGAATAACCTCCTCACTCTCAGTTCCCCGTTTATGTATACGTTCCGAGAGAACATCAAGTGAAGGCGGGACAATAAAAGTAAAAACCCCTTGCGGAAAACATTTTTTGATTTGCAAGGCGCCCTGAATTTCAATCTCTAAAATCACATCCTGGCCATCTTTAAGGGCTTGTTCCACAGCAAATCTCGGTGTGCCATAGTAATTGTCACAAAACTTAGCCCACTCCAAAAGTTCATCTCCGGCAATCATAGTTTCAACGTCTTCCCGCGAACGAAAGTAATAATGAACCCCATCCACTTCACCCGGACGAGGCTGACGTGTCGTCATAGAGACGGAATATTTTAAATTAGGCACTTGACGAAGTAATTCCTGGCAAAGAGTTCCTTTACCCGCCCCAGAGGGACCCGAGAGGACAATTAATAACCCATGACTCTTTTCCACGCTGCACACCTTAATCCGCCGGATCTTCTACATGAGTGCTGGACTCTTTAGTGGAGAGTCGGTGAGCTACAGTCTCAGGTTGTACTGCAGACAAGATCACATGATGACTGTCACAGATAATGACAGCACGCGTACGCCGGCCATAAGTAGCGTCAATCAGCATGCCCGCATCCCGCGCTTCTTGAATAATGCGCTTGATCGGAGCAGATTCCGGACTCACAATCGAAATAATTCGGTTGGCTGATACAATATTGCCAAAGCCAATGTTAATGAGCTTAATGTCCAAAATGAATCCTCCATTACTCTAAATTTTGAATTTGTTCGCGCACCTTTTCCAATTCGCTTTTAACAGTTACAACCTGTTTTCCAATATTCAAATCATTAGCTTTCGAGCCGATTGTATTGATCTCCCGGTTCATCTCTTGAACTAAAAAATCCAGTTTGCGTCCCACGGAACCGATGCTGCGCAAACCCTCCCGACTCTGGGCCAGATGACTGTCGAAGCGAACCAGTTCCTCCGTGATTGATGCGCGATCCGCGAAATAAGCCACTTCATTCGCTAAACGGACAGGGTCCAATTCAACTCCGCCCAAAAGCGTTTGAATCCGTTCCTTGAGACGTTCCTGATAGTCTGTCACTACCTGCGGCGCGCGTTCCGAAATAAGGCGCAAATGCTCCGCCAACTGATCCAATCGCTGCAGGAGATCCTTTGCTAACTTTTCTCCTTCAATTCGGCGCATTTGTCCAAAACCATCGGCCGCTTTGCCCAAAGCCTCTGCACATACGTCCCACAAAGTATCCAATTCAATTTCCGGTTCTTGGACGGATATTACCTCAGGCAAAGCCACTAAACGGTAAATATCCGTATCGTACGCCGTATGGAGAGCTGAGGCGAGATCCTTCAATGCCTTATCATACGACAGTGCTAATTCTTTGTCAACCTTCGCCAATCTCATTTTTCCTTCAGATTCCACAACATTGAGATGTACTTCAATTCGTCCCCGCTGAAACTTTTCTTGTAAAACTTTGCGGATGCGTTCTTCAAAACCTACAAAATTGCGCGGCAGCCGAACGACAACTTCCAGGAAACGGTGATTCACCGCTTTCAGTTCCACCGTGAATTGATAGCCATAACCACTTGCCTCTCCGCGTCCAAATCCCGTCATGCTATTTGCCATATATCACCCGGTTTAAATAAAATAACCAGGCTTTTTCACCCCTTTACATCCGTCTGAAGCCAATTGGTATAAGTAATACTTAAAATATAGCCCCTTTGCTATATTATAACAGATTCCAAAATGAATTTCGAATTGGTTCAGCCTGAACCCATAGATATAAACAAAAATCACACCTCAAAAGAGATGCGATTTTCATTATCTGATTTCTAAGCAAGAGCTTAAGCCTTTATTTTTTGAATTCATTTCCCAGGTATTTTGCCAAACTTTAATGCTTCTCTAAGCTTTCGCATATCGTTTTTAAGAAATTCGAAATAACCTCTCATCTTCCTCTAGCTATTGTCGCGAGTAAGTAAAATAACCGTGCCGGTTATCTAAGCGTCCAGCCATTCACCCTTAAAGACATAAGCCGCGGGACCCGTCATATAAACGTGATTGTCAGGTCCCCATTCGATAAACAAGTCTCCTCCCGGCAGGTGGACGGTCACGGCTCGTTCCGTCTTCTGATTAAGAACTGCGGCAACTGTGGAACCGCAGGCCCCCGTACCGCAAGCCAGCGTTGGTCCGGCGCCCCGCTCCCAAACTTTCATAGTCATCTCCCGGGGGGAATCGACTCGGATAAATTCCACGTTGGTTTTGCGTGGAAATAAAGGATGGTTCTCAAGGGCCGGACCAAAACGCTCAAAATCCAAAGCGGAAAAATCGTCCACAAAAATGACACAGTGCGGATTCCCCATGGAAACCGCTGTGTAGTGAAAGGTTTCTCCCAACACCTCAAGAGGCTGCCCAACCACAGGTTCTCCCTGAGCAAGGACCGGGATGAGACACGCCTGTAAAATGGGTTCACCCATATCCACGCGCACGCCTTGAACCTGTCCGTCTTGAATGTCAAGCCCCAAAGTCAAAACTCCGGCAAGAGTTTCTACGCGCATAGGGTTATGGCGGACAATGCCCTGATCATAAACGTAACGCGCAAAACAGCGTATACCATTGCCGCACATTTCCGGTTCCGAGCCATCGGAATTAATGATCCGCATGCGGGCATCCGCGACCTGCGAAGGCAAAATTATAACTAATCCGTCTCCTCCAATGCCAAATTGACGGTGGCAAAGCTTCCTGGCTAAATCGGGGTAGTCCTGCTCACCCTTTGGTGTAACTGAAAAATGGTCCAGGAAAACAAAATCATTCCCCAGACCATGCATTTTAACAAATTCCATCGTGCTTGCTCCCTTCCCTTTGTAAGATTAACGAATACGACACGAGATTTAGCACTTCCTCAGCAGCGGCTTTCCCTATCTTACGCATTATCTTCCTAAAAGAATACTACGCCGAATACAGAGGGTCAACCATTAGGAGCAAGTATACACGACGGCGGAGCGGGTTATACATAGTACATTTATAAATAACCGGCATGGTGCAAGGACCCTGAACATTATCCTTTGGCTATCGACGTTTTTCCCTGCCAACTGCTCTTGAACAAGCGGACAAACCCGATCAGCACAGAGGGCCCGCCTGCTACGCAGAGGATAAGAATCCACTGCCAACTGTGTAATGCGGCCGTTTTAAAGATTGCCTGCAAGGGAGGCAGATATACGACACTGAGCTGCATGATCGTTGAGATCAGTACCGCCCCTACCAGATAAGGATTGGTAAAGAGACCCACTTCGAAAATGCCCCGTTCTTCCGACCGGCAATCAAAGACATGAAACAACTGGGAAAAAACCAAAGTACTAAAGGCCATTGTTCGCGCCCCCAGCATATTGACCCCCATAAAAAGTGCGGCAACAAAAACGAAGAGTGTTCCCAGACCAATCATCGTTCCTCTTATCCCAATCTTACTGGCCAGCCCCCGGGCAAAAATGCTCTCTCCCGGAACCCTTGGCGGTCGGCTCATAATCTCCGGTTCCGCGCCATCCACTCCTAAAGCCATCGCGGGTAAACCGTCCGTGACGAGATTAACCCACAAAATCTGGATAGGCAAGAGGGGAAGCGGCAGACCTACAAGGGTCGCTAAAAACATAGTTAAGACTTCTCCCAAGTTACAGGAAAGCAAATAGCGAATAAACTTCCGTATGTTGTCATAAATTCCGCGCCCTTCTTCAACAGCCGCCACGATCGTCGCGAAATTATCATCTCCCAAAACCATTGAGGAGGCTTCTTTCGTGACATCTGTTCCGGTCATGCCCATAGCCACTCCAATATCCGCCTCTTTGACTGCCGGCGCATCATTAACTCCATCGCCGGTCATAGCGACCACTTGCCCGCGGCTTTTAAAGGCCCGTACAATTCTCAGTTTGTCCTTCGGAGTTACACGGGCATAGACGGAAACGTCTCTGACCCGCTCACTTAAATCCCGATCTGACATTCTCTCCAACTCTTCGCCTGAAATGACACCGCCGTTTCCTCGCAGAATTCCCAGCTCATGCCCCACAGCTTCCGCTGTTAAGCGATGGTCTCCGGTAATCATCACGGGCTTAATCCCCGCCCGCCTGCATACTTTAATAGCCTTGACAGCACTGGACCGCGGCGGGTCAATCATTCCCAACAGACCGACAAAGGTTAACTCTTGCTCAATTTGTTCCCCAAGAGGTTCAGATTCCGCCAAAGGCTTTTCGGCAACGGCCAGAACGCGCAGCGCGTGCCGCGCCATTTCATCGTTTGCCCGCATAATGTTTTGCCTGCGCAGGGAAGATAGTTCCACGACTCCTTCAGAGGTCAATTCCTGACGACAGAGCTGCACAATCTTGTCCGGGGCCCCTTTGACGTAAGCCCTTCGTCCCTGCTTGGTCTGGTAAACCACACTCATTCTTTTGCGGTCTGAATCGAAGGGCAATTCTCCAATCCGCTCTTGTTTGCGTTCCAGCACTTCGCGCCAAATTCCTGCTTTGGCAGCCGCCACTAGAATAGCGCCCTCTGTTGGATCACCCTCAATCCCCCAGGGAGCATCATTTCCTTTAGAACGAAACAGCCCCGCGACTTTAACTCCTTTTTTGGTCAAAGTAGCATTATTGCAAAGTGCGGCTATCACCAGACCTGCATGAAGCGGGTCCTTTTCTTTCTCCGGATCGGCACCATGGAAATCCCCTTTAGGATCATACCCCTGACCGGAAACCGTAACTTTCCTGCCATCCGAGTATATCTGGCGCACGGTCATTTCATTCTGAGTCAATGTACCCGTTTTATCCGAACAAATCACTGTCGCACACCCTAAAGTTTCCACTGCCGGAAGCTTGCGAATAATCGCCTGGCGCTTCACCATCCTCTGCACGCCCACAGCCAAAGCCACAGTAACGATGGCCGGCAGCCCCTCAGGAATTGCCGCTACAGCCAATGATACACCTGTAAAAAACATTTTATAGAAATCTTCTCCGCGCAAAATACCTGTTACCACCACCGCTACACAAACCAGCACACTAATTAAAACCAGCCATTTTCCCAATTCGGCCAACCGCTTTTG
The DNA here is from genome assembly GCF_030954495.1 of Candidatus Desulfosporosinus nitrosoreducens. GTDB lineage: Bacteria > Bacillota > Desulfitobacteriia > Desulfitobacteriales > Desulfitobacteriaceae > Desulfosporosinus > Desulfosporosinus nitrosoreducens. The sequence goes on from NZ_JAVHUW010000056.1 coordinate 83,924, forward strand.
CAAAGGCGTCTCTTCTTCTTCCACACTTTGGATCATTCCGGCGATGACCCCCATCTCTGTGTCCATACCTGTCGCTACAACAACGCCGGCCCCCCGGCCGTTGACGACAGAAGTCCCCATATAGCCCATATTTCTCCTGTCGGCCATAGGTGTCAGTTCATCAAGGAGCGGTGCAATAGTTTTGCCTACAGGATGGGATTCCCCCGTTAGAGCAGACTCTTCCACTTGAACATTGACGGCTTGAATCCAGCGTATGTCCGCCGGTATGCGATCTCCTGCTTCCAGGAGCACGATGTCCCCGGGAACGAGGTCTGCCGCAGGTATCCTCTGTTCAAGACCTTCCCGCAGAACCCGGGCTTCCGGGGCCGTCAGAGAGCGCAGGGATTCCATAGACCGCTCGGCCCGGAACTCCTGAATAAACCCCAGAATTGCGTTGACGATCAGAATTGTCAGGATTGTAACGGCATCCGCTATTTCACCTAAGAGCCCTGAGACTACCGTTGCCGCCAGTAAAACCAAAACCATAAAATCCTTAAATTGCCCCAGAAACAGAAAAACAGGGTGAATCCCTTTCTTGGCTGCCAGGACATTTCTGCCAATCTCTTGCAGCCTCCGCTGGACCTCCTTGACACTCAACCCTTTGCCTGGATGCACCTCCAACACCTTGGCTACGTCAAGCCAAGGCAACACATGCCACGCCTGTTGCCGCATGTATTAATCTCCTCCTCCTTTTGCCTAATGGCTTTAATGCTTTGTCCGCTTCGTAGTACATGCTTATTCCTAAAGGCCTTGAAAAATGCCTCGGCAGCATAAGTGTGTTATACTAATAAGCGACTTGTGCAATGAAAGGAGTTCTCTCCATGGCTTTAGACGGTGTGACCCTTGCCTATTTAGTCAATGAACTTGCTCCTCAATTAAAAGGAGCACGAATCGATAAAATTTTCCAACCCGAGAAAGAAGAAATTCACATCCAGTTGCGCCTGCCTCAGGGTAACCGCAAGCTTTTACTTAACGCCGGCGCCACAACCCCGCGCTTTCACCTTACCGGAGAAAGCAAAAAAAATCCCCCCTCTCCTCCGATGTTTTGCATGATCCTGCGCAAACACCTGGAGGGGGGAAAATTGGTCGGCTTATATCAAAAAGAACTGGAGCGGGTCATAACCTTTGCAATTCAAAATTACAACGACCGCGGAGATCTCGTTACACTTCACCTTCATTTAGAAATCATGGGCAAACACAGCAACCTTATCCTCGTTGACCCCGCCACAGAGACAATTCTCGACGGGCTGAAACGTTATTCCCATGCCCTGAGCCGTTATCGGGAAGTCCTGCCGGGGCGAACTTACCTGTCTCCTCCTTCTCAAGGAAAAATCCCTCCGACTGAAAACGAAGACAGGTGGCGGCAAGCTTTTTCTCCGGACGATCTCGATCGTCTGCTCACTAAAGTGTTACTGGCCCATTTCGCGGGAATCAGTCCGGAATTAGCTTGGGAAATCGTAATTCAAGCCGGATTAACGGCGGATACTTACCTGCACCAGTGCGGTGATATTGACTTATCACGGCTTTTTCAGGCTTACAGAAGGCTGGGCAATCCGGAAGGCACGCCGGAAATCAGTCCCTGCCTCTATTATCCTCCCGGGTTCAAAGCCTCTCCAAGCGCCTTCACCTTTGTTCCCTTTCAGCAGTACCAGGATTTAATACTGAAAAAAGCACCTTCTTTAAATGAGGCGCTAGAAAGCTTTTTTTCCGCCAGGTTCAGCGCCAACGTCTTAGAAGCGAAACGAGGCTCCCTGCGAAAAGTCGTTCAAGAACAGCAAACTCATTTCCGCAAAAAACTTAACGTCTATGCCGAGGCTATTTCCAGTGCCGAGTCCAGCCTTGCTTATCAAAGGTGGGGCGAACTCCTCACCGCCAATCTTCACCGGATTCCACCCGGGTCTCCGGAAATCACGGTAGAAGATTATTATGATCCAGCGCTCTCCGCGGTGATCATACCTCTCGATCCCCATCTCAGCGCCATCGACAATGCCCAGCGCTATTACAAGCTTTACAACAAAGCAAAGGCCACCTTGCTTAAAGCAAAACAGCTCCAGGAAAGTGCCGTCAGCGAAGTAAACTATTTGGATTCCCTGCGCGTCAGTTTGGAACAAGCCGCATCGCTTCCCGAGCTTAATGAAATTCAGCTTGAACTCGTTGACCAGGGATATCTCAGCGGCAAACATTTGAAAAACGAGGCGTCCAAGGTTAAAAAGGGCCGTTCCCCAGCAAAAGCCAAAGCAAAATCAAGCCTGAAATCCCCTAAGGAAAAAATTCATCCCCGGGTCTACCGTTCCAGCCAGGACAGAATTATTTACGTCGGGAAAAATAACGCTCAAAATGATTGGCTGTCCTTACGCAAAGGCAAACCCAACGATTTGTGGCTGCATGTCAAGCAAATTCCGGGCTCCCACGTTCTGGTGCCTCTTGAAGAAGGGGAAGAATTCCCTGACGACGCTACTTTAGAAGAAGCCGCGGCTTTAGCCATCTACTACAGCCAGTCCCGGGGATCTTCCCAGGTCGCCGTGGATTATACCCATGTTAAACAACTTAAAAAACCTAATTCAGCCAAACCCGGCATGGTGATCTACGATCAGAACTGGACTCTATACCTCACCCCTAAGCAGGAAATCCTTGAGCGTCTGCTGGCTGGTGAAGAAGATACGAATTAAGGGGAAGAGCAGAATTGAGAATCCAAATTTACCAGCTTTTGCTCAGAATTCAGCTCTCAACCCCAACTTTTAAGAACACCATTATGCTGAACAGGCGGCTGAAGCCTACACTTTACTAAACTATTCAGAACAAACTTTTTCAATACAAATAAGTTCCGGCGGATTATTAACCTGATTGGTAAAACAGATATGAGCCACATTATAGGTTTTTTGGTTTAGTTGGGAAGTGAAACTTTTCAAAGCCTCTTTTTCCGCTTTGCCATTGGCGTGCCCGGGATAGATAACCAGCAAAATAATGCCGTTGGGCCTGAGAATCCCCAAGCATTTCCGAACAGCCTCCAAAGTAGTGTCTTTTTCAGTTGTGATCTCATGATTTCCCCCAGGGAGATACCCAAGATTAAATATTGCCAGTTTAACCTTTTCTTTGAGGTAGTTATCAATATTCTGATGACCATCCCGGATTATTTCAGTTCTTTCCAGGAAATTCAAGGCCCGCAGCTTTTTACAAGTATTTAAAACGGCGTCTTCTTGGATATCAAAGGCATAAACTTTTCCCTTTTCCCCAACCAAGCTGCATAAAAAAGCGGTATCATTTCCGTTTCCCATTGTACAATCAACGGCCCAATCTCCCGGAGCCAATTTCAATCGGCATATACTTTTAGCTATTTCAACAACATTGGTAAAAACGTTCCCCAAAAAATCACCGCCTATTAAATAACGCCAGAACGCCCAAACGTTTTGGCTTTCTTAGATTCCGACTATTTCCACAAGCAAAGTTCAGATATTACAGCCCCACCAAGGGTAATGTATCTAATATCAGGACAGTTCCCTCTGACAGCCTTGCCCCGAATAGGCAGCCAGCCCCAACATTAGGACCGAAGAAAGACAAGACACGCCAAAGATCAAACTCCAGACTGCATTTATGCCTTTCAGCCCAATGTATACACCCATCAGCGATGTGCCGAGTGCCCCGCCGATCGCGTTGGTTAGGCTGGATAAAGCGTTAAATCTCGCTCTATAATTTCGAGGACTATGGTTGGAAACATAAACGCCAAAGTTCGTCGCCATAAGTATTTCTCCCAGAGTCCACAACACGGTGGATACTACAAAAAGAAAAAAGGTATGTATGCTTCCGATCATGCCAAACCCCACCGCATACAGTAAACCCGCTGCAACCATGTTGTTTAAAGGCTTTAAACGCCTGGTAACATCCGTAATCCATAAAGTCAAGATAATTACAGTCAAAGCATTAACGCTCATCAGTAAGCCAAACTTTTCAGGGCCCTGAGCCTGAAATACTTTATCCAGCATGATCGGCAAGGAAAACCTGTTCTGAACGTAAACAGCACAATAAATGATGTAAATAAGCAAAAGGATAACGATCTTAGGCCTTTTTCTGAGGGCTTGCAGCAAACTTCCGGATTCATCCTTTTCCTCCTCAGTTACGGCAATTTCAGAGGTCAAGGGATTAACTTCGCTAATATGTAACATAACGAGGCCCACAGCTATAAATGACGTTAGAGCATCTCCTATAAACAGCAGCGGCAAACAGTGGTTAAATAGAAAGCCCGCAACCAGCGGACCCAGGGCCACCCCGACATTAACGCCCAAATAATTGAGGGAATAACCCAGCTGCCTTTTATAGGGAGGCAATAGATCGGCAATCATGGAAGTAACGGCCGGCCTAACGGCTCCATTGAAAAAAGTAGCCGTTAGGATACAGGCTACAGTGATGAAAGGATTCGTGAGAAAGGCGCAGGGAACAAGCAATATCCCGGCCGTCGTTTGGGCTAAAATATAAACCTTCTTGCGGCCCAGTCGGTCCGCAAGGTTACCTCCTAAAAGAGAACTCGGAATATTTAAAGCAGAAGCGACCATGACGATAACACCGGTCGTTTCAAAGGATAAACCCAGCTTTCGGGTCAAATACAGGGTCAAAAAGGGAACTACAAAATCTCCAAACCTATTTATTACTTGAACTACAAAGAAAACATAAATACTTTTAGGCAACCCTCTGTAACTATTGATCATCTTCTGAAACTGACACCTTGCTCTCCGGTTCAGACAGCGCGGACAAGTTACGCTTTGCTGTCATGCTCACGCTGTTCCCTATTTTGTTCCGCGGTAATCTTCCACTGCTTGCGGGCCCTGTCCAAAATCTTCGCCTCTTCATACCGTCTGGGATGTTCGGCTATTTTGGAAAAATAGGAAATAGCCTTGGAAAATTGCCCTAAACGCCGGCTTAACTCCCCTATGAGAAATAAAACATTAAGCTCCGATAATGATGTCCCTTTAAAATCAGAATGAAGGTATGCCTCTTCATACTCTTGAAGGGCCAATTTCAGAAAACGCTCTTCTTCTTCCTGACTCTCCTGTCTGTTGGCGGTTCTGTAAATCCAGGCCAAACGCAGACATAAGCCACCTAAAACGGAATGCTTTTCCTTTTTCAGAGTAGCCGAATAGATCGCCAATTTAAGAGATTCGATCGCTTTCTCAACATCTCTGGCCTGGCCAAACTCTTTTTTTCTCCATCCTGCAGTTATCTTAGCATTAATAAGCTCTTTAGTACCTAGCGGAAAATTTTCAGAGAATTCATCCGTAAAGGCAAAACCACAATCCGGGCACACTTTAGCATAATAAAAATGAGGATTACTATCCCCTTCTTTGTAATACGGACAAAAATCACTATCTATTTTGTAAGGAACCGAACGTCGGTAACGCACCTTAAACGTTTCAAAAGCCTTACCGCAGTGAGGACAGTTGACTTTTATCGTATATAAATCATTCATTGCCCACTCCCCTTTTCAAATCAAGCCAAAAGCAATCTGTGCGCACCGCTCCCCGTCGGTTTCAGTCCACAGTATATTTAGACTAGACCACCTAAGTTATCCTATACATTTCGACTCTGTTTTGTCAATTCCTTTCCTTGCTTAAACAAAAAGACTGCCTTATAGTTGCAATAACTGTTATAATTACTAATATAAGGTTTAACATTTTCTTAATATAGTGCTTGTCAAGGGAGGATAAATGTAAGCTATAATATAGTCAGGGAACTGTCTATTCAAGACAGTGGTACTATTTCTTCTCCTCTGCGGGAGAGGACTTTTTGTTTGGTCTGTAGTTCAATAAAAGGTTACCAGAAGGGCGGTTAGGAAACAACCTTGAAAACAAAAAGAAACCGTACTACATATTTTTCACGTGACCGTTGGGTCCAGATTCTTTTAGCCGCTTTGCTGCTTGTAATATTTGGCCGTCTGATCGACCTCCAGGTTGTTCAGGCTTCGGCACTCCAGGAGAAAGGAACCGAGCGGCGAACCAACGACCAAAACCTGCACCCGCAAAGGGGCACTATTTTTGACGCTCAGGGAAATGTGTTGGCTCAAAGTATTCCCGTCAAAGAAGTCTATGCAGATCCCAAAACTTTGAGCGACTTGATTTCCCAAAAACAATTCAAAAGCAGCAAAGAAGACGTTGCTAAAGAGCTGGGAACTCTTTTAGGAATAGATCCCCCAACCATACTGGCCGGCCTCAATAAAAACTTATCCTGGATCAGCCTTGCTCATCAAGTGGATGTCCAAACCGCGGATAAAATAATGGCTTTGAAAATTCCCGGAGTAGGTTTGAATGATGAGGAGAAACGTGTAAATCCCATGGGGAGCTTTGCAGCCTCAACTCTGGGAATTGTCAATCAAGCAGGACATGGTGTGGAAGGGATTGAAGCCTATTATGATGGTGAACTTTTTGGAAAGCCAGGGTTTATCTCTCAGGAAGAGGACACCCGAGCCCGCTCAATCCTGGGCGCACCTTCGCAAGGCCAACCTTCCAGTCCAGGGGATAACCTAACCTTAACTCTTGATTCAACCATTCAGTATTTAATCGAACAGCAGCTTGACAGTTTAGCACAATCTACTAAGGCTAAAAGCGTGACAATTTTAGCCATGGACCCAATGACTGGGCGTGTCCTGGGTATGGGGTCCCGCCCAACCTTCGACCCTTCGAATTACCAAAAAGTCGATCCTGAAGTTCGCCGGAACCTAGCCATAGGCATGTCCTATGAACCCGGCTCCACTTTTAAGACAATCACAGGGTCCGCGGCTCTGGAAGAAGGAGCCATAACCCCGGATGAGACCTTTTATGATCCCGGGTACCTCCAAGTCGGACCCAAAGTGATCACCAACTGGGACTCTAACCAGCAAGCACGCGGAAACACTACCTTTATACAGGGAATGCAGTCCTCCTCCAACGTAGTTCTCGCTCAAGTAGGCATGAAATTAGGCATGAGTGCTTTCTATACGTATTTAAAAGCCTTTGGCTTTGGTTCCAAAACGGGCATCGACATTTCCGGCGAGGAAAGCGGTATTCTTGTTCCTCAAGATAAAGCCAGAGAACTGGATCTGGCGACCATGTCTTTCGGTCAGGCGAATTCAGTCACGCCAATTCAACTCTTAACGGCTATTTCAGCCATAGCTAACGGAGGGACACTCTATCGTCCCTATGTTGTTGATAAAATTACAACGCCCGACGGTCAGCTCGTTAAACAACAAAAACCAACACCGGTTCGCCAAGTTATTTCCAAAGAGACCGCTTCACAAATGACAAACGTACTTGAACAGGTTGTCACCGGCGGCACCGGGTACCTGGCTAAAATTCCAGGAATTAATGTAGCGGGGAAAACGGGGACAGCTCAAAAATTAGACCCCAAAACCGGAGATTATTCAGCAACGGATTATGTTGCCTCTTTTGCGGCCTATGCCCCTGCTGAAAATCCTAAAATTTCTTTGCTGATTATTTTAGACACCCCCAAGATGGAAGACGGCGAACACGATGGAGGACCGCTGTGCGGTCCTCCGGCCAAAGCTATCCTCGAAGGAGCCCTGCAATATTACGGTATTCCTGTATCTGCAAATACCATGAGCGATGTTTCGATTTCTCCAAGCGACGCCTCTGTCAGACCCTCTCCCAAGCCTGTGACACCGGAGCGAACCCCCTCTGCCGAGGAAGTCGTAGTACCTGATTTAACGGGCTTAACAATGCGTCAAGCTGGGAGCACTTTGGAAAAATCAGAACTTCATTTTAGCTTTTCCGGCAGCGGCTTGGCGAATCAGCAATCCCTACTGGCCGGAAAGGTAGTCATGAAAGGAACAAGTATTGACGTCAAATTTTCTCCCCTGTCTTCGTAAGACATTTTAAGGTTACTTTAAGCCATATCCGTTTTCCACAAGCTTCGTTAGTTTGGAGAGAGCTCTCACCGCCGGAGCGCCGTCGATAATATCGTGGTCAACCAAGACTGTCATATAGAGATATTCCCGCACTTCTATCTTATCACGGACAATACCTGGCTTCTTAACGATGGAACCGATTGCAAAACAAAGGGGATGAACGCTTACCGGCATTACCCAGCCGTTTATTTTTCCGACCATACCAAGTGAGGTAATCATCACAGTGCCCATATTCTGTTTGCTTAAGAATGGGCTTTTGATTATACGGTTCCATATTAACTTTCTTATAAATCCCGGCAGCAGATAATATGTCTTCATTAAAACTCTGTTCTTTTTTTCCTGGCCTAAAATATAATCCCTTTTACCCTTAATAAGCTGTTTCTGACCGCTCTTGATTTCTTCATCAATGTCAGAAACGCTTTTTTTATTGGTCTTGCGAATAACATAAGGCAACGGTACTTTCTTGCCATCGACCTTTCTTTCGATAACAATTGATATATCGATATCCTCAAAAAGGACTGCTTTGCGTTTCCCTTTTCTTATCCCATGAATCTGCTTAAATTCTTCAACGGTGAGACTTATACATTTGATTAACCAAGAATTAAAAGAAATCGTCTCGGCTTGTCTTTTTCTTGCCCGGATCAAGTTTTGCGGTTCCGTTACGTCCAATTCAATTAAGGCTTTAATATGGTGCTTTCTTAGCCCCGCCGCACCGATATCAATCGTCGCTATTCTGCTTACAGGAAATTCTTCCGTACGATATTCGCCGATATTTTTCATTCGATATCCTCTTTAATTCTTCAAAATAAAGGCTAATTTAATGAATAACTCTTCTATTCACCTGAATTCTTCATTTTCAAAGCTAATCCTGCAAGGCAAGAATATTTTTAACACTCCGGAAACAAGCCTTTGATGTTTATCTTAAATCTCTCTGCCAACCTTTTGGAGAGAACATCCCCCGGAAAATACCGTCCTGGACATTCCGTGGCTGCTCCAGGTACGTCCCGATGCAACTCGACATCTTCAGTTCCTAAATTATAGGTTGCCATAAGCTCTTCTATTTTATTAACCAACCCCTGAAGCTGAGCCTCTGGTACTTCAATCTCATTAAAATTTCCTACCAGGCAGACTCCGATTCCGGTAAAATTTCGCTTGCCTGCCTGGCAATGCGCACCCTGCTGCTGTAATGACCGCCCTTCCTCACAGTGTCCATCCGGCATTATCACAAAGTTATACCCTATATCCTTCCAGCCTTTTGCTTTATGCCATTCTCGAATTACGGCCGCATTGACCGGCACACTCTTGCCCCGGCGGCGTATTTGCGTGGGACTTGCGGTGTGGTGGATAACAATCTTTTGCCAGTCCATCCCTATTCTCCTTTCCTTGTCTAAACTTTAAAGCCGGCAGCCGTGTTGTCAGGTTCCGGCATCTCATGATGCTTCGCCTGCGTTTCTCCCGCGCTCCTCAAGCCTTAATTAATGATTTATGCCGAAAGTTTCATTCTGTGATTGACCCTTCATAATCAAATTAAGTAGGAGGCGGGGTTTCCCCGCCGTCCTCTTACACCACCGTACGTACCGTTCGGTATACGGCGGTTCGCCAAGTGTTACGAACTTCTAGATATCGGTCCATGAGGCTGACTAATCCGAGCTTCTGCCAATATTC
>NZ_JAVHUW010000062.1 GCF_030954495.1 Candidatus Desulfosporosinus nitrosoreducens
AAAACCAAGTTAGCTCCAACAAGCAATTTTTTATGTTTTGAAGACAGGGCAAAATAAAAAAATGGACAACTATAGCAGCACTTACCTTCTTGCCAGTTAACAAAAATCTATTGATCCGCTGACTAATCCGCTCTAAGACTCCCGCTTCGGCAAGCGGTGAGTTAAGAGCGGCTAAGTCCCCGGATAAGTGCGACTAAGATTCAGATGGAGTTAATACTCCACCTGAATCAAGTCTTCTTTATACTGCTCCGTTTAGATAACCTTTTACAACAAGCTTTGTAAGAAGTGCACAATGCCCTTTCTGTCCAATCTCTCCGGGCTGGCGATCAAAAATCTGATCAACAAATTCAACGGCTTCTGCTAAATACTGTTTTCTTTGTTCATCAGTAACGGTTGGCACTGAGGCAAAGAATTTAGTAGCGACATCTATGAACCCTGTCATGCCAAAAAGGCAGTCCATCACATAATGAATGGCATCATACTGCCTGGACATTTCCAAAAACGGATCATTAACACCATTTGTAAAAAGTGAAAATACCCTTTTTCCTTGCAGTTTACCGACGCCCGTATGATCATAGGCGAAACCAGTTATAAATACTTTATCAAAATAAGCTTTCATGAAGCCGGGCATTGCTGCAAACCAGACAGGAGCAATTGTGACTATTGCATCCGCCCAGAGAACATCAGCCTGTTCTTGCTTAACCTCATCTGAATAAACCTTGGTTTTTGTGGCTTTTAAATCATCTGGCCGCATAACAGGATCAAAATTCATTTTTACAAGATCTTTTACCTTAACATTTGCACCTCTGCTTTGCAAGCGGGACGAGACTGTATCCAGTAACCCTTTGCAAAAGCTTCCATCATAGGGGTGCGCATAAACAATGACTACATTCATTGTAAAGATCCTCCTTATAATTTGTTTATTTTAATAACAAACTGCCGGCATACAGGTAATAATGCCGTTCTGCTGATAACTGACAGATTGCCGTTATCGGGCTGCTCCTCAGTTTCATACTCTTCCGTTTAGATACCCTTGCATATGAAGCTTAGTAAGCAGACCGCCATGTCCGACCTGGCCAACCTCTCCAGGCTGGCAATCAAAAATCTGATCTACAAATTGAATTGCTTCAGTTAAATACTGTTTTCTTTCTTCAGCAGTAACAATAGGCACAGATTGATAGAATTTAGTGGCGACATCTACGAACCCTGTACTGCCAAAAAGATTGTCCATAGAAAGATTAATACACTCATATTGACCTGCCATATCCAGATACGGATCGTTAGAGCCGGCTGTAAAAAGTGAAAATACTCTTTTCCCTTGCAGTTTACCGCCGATTCTTTCGTCATAGGCGAATTTGGTCATAAACACCTTATCAAAATAACCTTTCAGGAAACCGGGCATTGCTCCAAACCAAATAGGAGCAATCGTAACAATTGCATCTGCCCAGAGAACATCAGCCTGTTCTCGTTTAACCTCATCCGTATAGGCCTCAGTTCTTGCGGCTTTTAAATCATCTGGTTGCATAACGGCATCAAATTTCATTTTTACAAGGTCTTTTACCTTGACGGCTGCACCTCTGCTTTGCAAGCGGGACGAAACAGTGTCCAGTAACCCTTTGCAAAAGCTTCCATCATAGGGGTGCGCATAGACAATAATTATGTTCAATTTAAACAATCTCCTTTCAGCATTTATTAATTTTAAAATATCACACTGCTGATCGGAAGTTAAGTACGCAGTTTCATGGTACTTAGTATTAATGATGGTACTATCAAAGGATATTATTTAAACTAAATAGCAAGAAACGGTACAATCCAGAATAAAAATCTAGATTGTACCGTTCGATACCTGAATTATTTATGCAAAGAGTCATAATTGTGTCTCGCCCAATTAGACATTTGTTCAATAATTGGAATAAACTCTTTTCCTAAAGATGTCAACGAGTATTCTACTTTTGGCGGTACTTCCTTATAAACTTCGCGATGGATAAAATTATCCTTTTCAAGCTCCCGTAATTGTTTTGTAAGCATAGCCTGTGTTATCTCGGGGAACAACTTTTGCAGCTCATTAAACCTTCTCGTATTTTCACTTAAGGCCCAAAGTATCATGATTTTCCATTTTCCTCCAATTATTTGCTGAATCAATTCCAGGGGACACACATTGTGGCTTCGACTTTCTGATGTACTCATAAAAACCTCCCAAAATAACAATAGTATCAAAAAAGATAGTATATATTATAAAACTGCGTACTTTAAATTTTTCCAAGTATATGTTAGCATGAGGAAACCCAATTATCAATGGTTAGCATTTTTCGGGAGGTTAAAATATGAGATACGAAGGAAACATTTTCAGACCTGGCTCTCTGCCTCATCAAGTTTTCCCTGCGGTTATTTCTGACAGTTAAATAACTAATCCATAAAAGCAGAAAGGAGCTGTCTCTTAATAATTAGAAACAGTCCCTTTTCCGGCCTTAAATTTGGTCAAAGACCTAACTTTTAAATTTATCGATGGCCTGATGCAGTTCGGCAGCTAATTGGGACAAGTTTTGACTGGCCTTGGCTATTTCAACCATAGAAGCTGACTGCTCTTCAGAAGCGGCGGAAACTTGCTCGGTACTGGCCGCATTTTTTTCCGCAATAGAAGCCAGGTTTTTCAGGACCGCCGTTATCTGGTTCTTTTTCTCTTCCATATCCCGCCCGGAACTGTTTAACTTGACCATAATTACTTTTGTTTCCTCAATTGCTCCCGCAATTCCTGAAAAGCGTTCATCGGTAATCAGGACACTCTCTTCTTGTTTTTTAGCAATTACCGAACTTTTATCAATAATTTCCACGGCATTTTGGGAATTGATTTGCAGTTCCTTAACGATTTCGTCAATTTCCCGAGTAGAAAGACTGGACTTTTCCGCCAGTTTCCTGATTTCCTCGGCTACCACAGCAAAGCCTTTTCCCGCTTCACCGGCCCGTGCAGCCTCAATCGCTGCGTTTAAGGCCAGCAGATTTGTCTGATCCGCTACCGCCTGAATCATCTGACTGGCTGAATTAATTTTCTCGGCGCTTTGGTTCGTTTTCATAATCCCCTCTTGTATCCGTTCCATGTAGCGCTCTCTTTCCTTAGTCCTTTCCATTAACTCATGTACAGAGACACTACCTTCGCTTTTCATGATCTCAACTTTTTCCGCCGACTTATTCAAATCAATTAAGTACTGTTGGTCTCTTTCGATCAGGTTTCCTAACTCCATAATCTGGGTAACACCGTAATCCGTGTCTCCGGCCTGTTCCGTGGCAGTTCCGGCAACATGCTCTATCGTTTTGGCAATCTCCTCTACGGCCTTGGCCGATTCTTGAGCTATCACAGAAAGCTCCTGAGAAGTGCTGGTAACTTGACTTGCCGTTTCTAATAAGCGCTTTGTTATCTCCTGCTGATTGACATTTGTAGCCTTGATGACTTGCCCAAGAATCCCCAGCTCATCTTTTCTGTTCACCAGGGCTTCCTTAATCACTTCAAGATCATGTCCTTTATACTTGTTTTCATATAAAACAACATCACTTTGTATTTCTTTCAGTTCTTTTAGTTCTATATCCACACCAATCGCACCCAGAAACTTCCTGTTAAGGATAATCGGCAGCATGATACTTGTCATTAAAATCCGTTTGCCATTGAGCTCATAATAATATGGGTCAATGATAGAAATCTCGCGGCGTTTCTTGGGTATGGCGTACCAGGCTTCAGTATAAACATTTTTGAGAGCAACAACCTCGATTGTGCCGTTTTCCCAATAAACGTAAGCTGTGAGCTTACCCTGATCATAGTAGTCGGAGTTTAAAAAATAATCGTCCTTGCCGTCAAATGCATTGGGCTCCCAAAAGGTACTCAAGGAAAGCAAGCCTTTGTTCCGTTTTAATAGTTCCTTTTGCAGCTCCAAAAGGGCCGTTCGGTCAGGATTGCCCCTTTTTTTCAACGCAATTACTTCGCGCAGAAGTTGTTGCGCCGCTTCCACGCCTCTTTCTAAGACCAGGTAATCCCCTACGGAACCTCTCTTTAAATATTCAATGGCAAAATCCAACAATCTCAAAGTTTGGCTTGTCCGAAATAATATAATGCCAAGGAAGCCTATAAGGCTTATTAAGAAAAGTGCTAACGTAAACTTTGAATTTCTCAAAACCAGTTCCATTAAAACCATTATTCCGGCAAATCCCAGAGGTAATTTATTACGGAAAACAATAGATTTCAGGAAAATCCCCCCTCACACCGCTTCTATAACTCGCTTGATACAGCTTTGAGGAAAAAGCAAAATCACACTGCTAAAGTCCAAATATTTTGACGAATTAAATAAAAGAGCTCCCCCCTTCCTCTTGATTCAATTATAATTATTTCCTCCAGAATATGGGCAAAATCCACTATCCGGATATTCAATCACTTTCCAGGAATATACTAATACAATCTATATTATGCAAATATGGTGCCAGCGTTGAGTTTAGTGCCCTAGCAACACCTAATTTGAACCTCCGAACCAAAACCATCTGCCTGGCGGACATAAGAAGAACTACAACTCAAGTGATACGACGGATTCTTAACTGCTAATCAAGACTAAAATTGGCGTTTCAATGATGGCAAATCTCCTCGTTCCGGTCGACATATTTCGATTGCCGACATGCTTCTCTCCAATCAAGTCAATGAAGACTCAGTCACTTTCAACTCAAACCGGCATTCTCTAAAGCTTTCTTGAAAGCGACCTTTATAAGCTCAATAATCGTCAGACTTCATGCCTGGCCCCTCTTTAATTCGAAAAAATCCTGATCTATCCGCGTTTTATTTGATCAATGAAGGCACAATATTTAGGCCGGTGATTCGCTCACCGGCCTAAATATGCTAATCATATTTTCCTGAAATTACTTGATTTTTAGCGCTGAATTATCCTTCGATGGGTTTCAGTTTACAAAGGAAATGACGAAGCACTTTCGGCTCATAAATAAACTCTAAGCCTTTAACTTGATCCCTTCGTTCCCAAATTGCCGCGAGGGCATCGACAACGACATCCATATGGTTGTCTGTGTATACACGGCGCGGAATTGTTAAACGCATAAATTCCACACCCGCTTTCTTTTGCACTCCCGTTACCGGATCACGGCCCAGCAGCAAAGAACCTACTTCAACAGGACGAACGCCTGCTTCCAAATACAGCTCATTGCATAAGGCTTGAGCCGGAAATTGTTCGGCAGGAATATGGGGGAGGAATTGGCCGGCATCCACAAAAACAGCATGCCCGCCGACCGGCCACTGAATGGGAATGCCATGTTTCCGGAGTTCGTTTCCCAGGTATTCGACTTGTCCAATCCGGCTTTCCAGATAGTCAACATCCATTCCCTCGTACAAACCAACGGCTAAACATTCCATATCCCGGCCGGACAGTCCGCCGTAGGTTATAAAGCCTTCCATGGGGACACAGCTTGTACTTGCTTTGCGGTACATTTCTTCTTCATCTTTAATGCCAATTAAGCCGCCCATGTTGACAATAGCGTCTTTTTTAGCACTCATCGTAAAGTAATCGCCCATGTCATACATTTCTTTAATAATTTCCTGGATACTCTTATTTTCATAACCCGGCTCACGTTTTTTAATAAAATAAGCGTTTTCAGCAAAGCGGGCCGAATCAATATCTATTTTCAAGGAATATTTATCGGCAATTTGGCGAAGACCGCGGAAGTTTGCCATGGAAAGCGGCTGTCCGCCCGAGGAGTTGCAAGTCACTGTCGCAATAATAAAAGCAATATTCTCCGGGCCCTTCTCCAGGATAAAATTCTCCAGCTTTTCCAAATCAAAGTTGCCTTTAAAAGGGTGCTCCTTTTGAGTGGCAAAAGCTTCCTCTATCACCAGATTTACAGGGATCATACCGTTCATCTCGATATGGGCCATGGTTGTATCAAAGTGCATATTTCCCAAAACATACTGCCCGTCCTGTTTTTTTAAATGCGGAAAAAGAACCTGTTCCGCTCCACGGCCTTGATGCGTTGGAATGACAAAATTATAGCCGAAAATATCCTGCACCGCATCTTTAACCTTAAAGAAAGATTTACTGCCGGCATAGGACTCATCCCCCAGCATTAAGGCGGACCACTGGTTGTCACTCATAGCACCGGTGCCGCTGTCGGTGAGAAGGTCAATATACACGTCCTCCGATTTTAAAAGAAAGGGGTTGTACCCGGCTTCTTGGAGTTTGTTCTGGCGCTCCTCACGGGAAATCATACGGATAGATTCTACCATTTTGATGCGATAAGGCTCTGCTTTTCTCGCCACAAGAGTTCCTCCTTATTCTAAGTCACTTTTGATTCTTCAAAATGCAAAATTCATGCCATTGCCCGAAATAGAACCAGAGAGCTTTGAATTGGCGGAACTGCAATCTATCAGGCTTTTGGCGGTACTTAGGAAAGCCCCTTGTAAAGCTCTTAAACTCTTTTGAAGAAAATTGATAAAAATCAGTGACAAGAAATCTTATCACCGATAATATTTCTTGTCATACTCCAATTCTTTACAAACGTTACTATGAAAACTTTGGGAGCAGCTCTCCTTAGTTTGGCCAACATAAATCCGTTTCATGTTTAAATTGACATTCAATATAATTTAAGGAGTCTCAATTCTATAGTGTTTAAGTTTGTTTAAAATGGTCGTGTTGGAGACTCCGAGGACTCTTCCAGCCTTGCGGGACGACTTATGGGTTTCTAAAACCCGCAGCAAAACTTGCTTTTCGACTTCACTCACGATTGTTTTCAAGGAAGGCCAGCCTTTTTCCATGGGTATTCGGATTTGAAAATTTCCTTCTTCATAAGACGCGGTTTGTTGGGTAGGAACTAAATCCGTCCATTCGTAGAAAAGTTGGGGCTTGATTTCAGTAGAATCCATGACATTGATAAGACGTTCCAAGGTATTCTCCAACTGCCGCACATTTCCCGGCCAAGCCTGCTCCATTAATAAGTCCATACTCTCCTTGGTTAAGTGAATATCGGGTTTCCCTAACTTTTGAGAGAGCTTGCGTATTAAAAACTGGGCTATCAGGGGAATATCTTCAGACCGCTCCCGCAGAGGTGGAATTCGTATGGGAATAACATTTAAACGATAATAAAGGTCTTCACGGAATTCGCCTCTTTTAATCATTTCTTCCAAGTTACGATGTGTAGCGGCAATTATACGCACATCCACCGGTACTTCCCTGGCTCCCCCGACACGTCTGATCTTATTCTCTTGCAGGACCCTTAATAAGTGAACTTGAACGCGAGTAGAGATCTCCCCGATTTCATCCAGAAAAAGGGTTCCATGATCAGCCTGTTCAAAAAGTCCTTTTCGTCCGCCTCTTACCGCTCCCGTAAATGAGCCTTCTTCATATCCGAAAAGTTCGCTCTCCAACAGACTATCCGGCAACGCAACACAATTAATTGGAATAAAGGGCGCTTGGGCCCGTAAACTTTCCATATGAATTGCCCGGGCAAATAATTCCTTCCCGGTTCCGCTTTCTCCCCGCAGCAGAACCGTCGAAGTTCCTTTCGCAACCATTTTAGCCGTTTCCACAGCGTGGCGCATCTTAGTGCTCTGGTAGGCAATATCTTCAAAGGCCCCTTTCCTTTGGCGATCAACGTTTGAAATAATCTCCCTCAGCCTATGCTCTCTTTCTTCATAAGGCATTCGCTCGCGCAAATGGACTGCAATAATCCCTTGAATCTCTTCAAGATCTCGTATTAGCTGCTGAACCTGTTCATCCGCAAGACAACGAAATTTAATAAACATACCTTGATTAGGGATTACTTCCATTCCAATTTTATCGACGTTATTCTTTTCGCACCGTTCAAAAATCTCCATCCCTAAACCTAAACGGTCTACAAAATCAATTTGTATCACACGTTCCAGAGACGACATTTTTTACCTCCCTCTCGAAAATCCGTTCCAGATAAAGTAGACTTGATTCAGGTGGAGTTTTAACTCCATCTGAATCCTAGTCGCACTTATCCAGGGACTTAGCCGCTCTTGACTCACCGCTTGCCAAAGCGGGAGTATTAGAGCGGATTAGTCTTCGGATAAATTATAACATAGAGAAAATTCCGGCATAAACAGCCAACGCTTGCTAAACCAATGGCTATAACCGGCTATTCACTCCATAAACGCACAAGGCCAACGGTTCTTTGCTAAATATCCGAAAAGCGAGTAAAATAGTACCAGTACCAATTTCTTGCTTGGTTAATTCTCTTAAAATCAAGTATACTTAGGATTAGTTTCTGCCCAGTGTTTTTAATGAAGCTATTTTGCAAGGAGGTAATTTTTTTATGAGCAAACAAATTCTTAATACTCAAAACGCACCTGCGGCTATCGGTCCTTATTCTCAAGGAGTGAAAGTCGGAAATCTTATTTTTACATCCGGACAACTACCGCTGAATCCTCAAAGCGGGGATTTAGTTGCAGACATTGAAGGCGCAACCAAACAATCTTTAGATAACGTTAAAGCTATCCTGGAAGCCTCCGGTTCTTCAATGGACAAGGTCGTAAAAACCGTGGTTTTTCTGAGAGACATGAATGACTTTGCCGCTATGAACACCGTTTATGCCACTTATTTTGCGAGTAATCCGCCTGCCCGTTCCGCCGTGCAAGTTGCCCGCTTGCCTAAAGACGCCATTATTGAAATTGAGGCCATTGCCCTAGCTGAATAATTAAAGAACATATTTTAGCTTAAGTCATAACAAGAGCAAGTAGTTCCCCAGGCGAACTGCTTGCTCTTACTGTTTCCTGAAATAAGTATCTCTGAATGTGCCTGGCTATATTTAGGTAAATAATGCACCTTTAGCCAAAAATTGCATACTAGTGTATTGTGAATAAAAACTATCCTCAGATTCTAAAGGGGGTTTGCCCATGGCATCGTTGATAGGGCAACGGGGGCATTTTCCAACTCAACAAACGATCTTTTCTTCTCCCGGCCAGCAGCAGAACTTTTCTTCTAAACAATGGCAAGGACTTTCACCTGTTCGTAGCAAAGCTCCCACACCTGCAACCCCAGCAAATGTTCAGCCGGAAATAATCATACCGCAAAAAGTAACTGCTCCTTTTTCCTCGGTTCTGCCGCAAAAATCTCGCGTAGAACAAAAAGCTCTTCCTTCCCCGTCAGAAACGACAAGTTTATGGCAACAACAAGCAGGGGCTCTCCTGAAACAATACGGTCCTGCCTTTATGCGGCAATTTGGTCCTCCTTTGGCACGCAAGATCGGCTTTCCGCTTGCTCAGCATTTTGGGCCGCCTATAGCGCGAAAAGTCGGCGCTCCACTTGCCCGCAAATTATTCGTACCTCTGGCAAAACGGGCAGGATTTGCCCTGATAAAACGACTTGGATTTCCTTTCTGGTTTTAAACTATCTTTTTCCTTGGGAATCAACCGTTTCATAAGGCCGGATGACAATAGAGTCCAACTTAAAGTATAAAAATCAGGGCGGATATAAATCTGTAAATTTATATCCGCCCTGAACATTGTCCCGTCTGAACAGCCAATACCTAAATGCGGTCTTATTTAACAATAAGAACCGGGCACTTAACCCGCTGCAGAACTCCCTGACTGACGCTTCCTAAAACTGAACCCGCTATAGGTCCATAGCCATGACTCCCCATGACTACCAAATCAATAGTCTCAGTTTCCGCTTCTGCGGCAATAACGGTCGCCGGATGCCCCTGCAATTTTTTCTTGGTCATCACGACATCGTGAATGTCCATGTCTTTAAGCGTAGCCTCCAAAGCTAAGTCTGCGCCTTCTTCAATTTGCTCCTGGGGGACAACATAGCTTGCGGCAACAGCATAACCCCAATATCCTTCCGGGATATACGATACAAAAAGCAGTTCAAGCTCAGAATGGAAAGTTCGAGCAAGGTCCAAAGCCGTTTTAAACGCGCGGCGCGAATATTCCGATGCATCTGTGGGCACTAATATTTTGTTAAACATAGACAAGCCTCCTCTAAACTTAACTAGGAATCTGTTTTACATTTTATAATTCTCCATTTATTATTTAAATCCTCCTTTAATTAAGAAGAATTATATATTCCCCAAAAAATAAGCAGGAAATTAAGAAATTATGGAGAATATTTCCCAATGATTCATTAAAGAAAGGTGGGCTAATTATGCCAAACGAAAAAATGATTCAAGCTATCAACGAACAAATCAACAAAGAACTCTTTTCAGCGTATTTTTATCTTGCCATGCAAGCCTATTTTTCATCCCTCAATCTCGACGGGTTTGCTAATTACTTTCGGGTACAGGTCCAAGAAGAACGAGATCATGCTTTAGGTTTCTTCAACTATTTGAATAAAGTCGGCGGCAAGGTTACCTTGACCGAAATCGCAAAACCTCAAAACGATTTTTCCAGTCCTCAAGAAGTCTTTGAACTTGCTTTGAAGCATGAACAATTTGTAACACGGTCAATCTATTCCTTGATGGACATTGCCCGAGAAACTAAAGATCATACTTCGGAGATTTTTCTGCAATGGTATGTTACAGAACAGGCAGAAGAAGAGGAAAACATGGGACGGGTTCTGAATAAATTAAAGCTCATTAAAGAAGATGGTGCAGGACTCTTTATGATCGACAGTGAACTTGCTCAACGAGTATATGCCCCTGCGGTTATCCCAGGAATAACGCTTTAATAACCTTGTATTTTTCTCATCCGGAACTCAACTTGTTACCCCCCAAGCCCCGCCACACTGAAAAGTCAGGCGGGGCTTTTAACATCTCTTCCGGTTGTTTTTCAAAACTTGAATGAAATGCTCCCGCCAATCGTGCGGGGATACGGACTCCAGGCGGACGCTAGTCAGCCTGTTCTGAAAATTGAACAGGCTATTTCTTTAATAACAGCTCAGCAAAGAAATTAAGAAAAATTTATTTATCACAGAAGGATATTCGGAGGAGATACCGAATAGTTTTAATGAATCTATATGCACAGTGACAATAGCTGAGGTGAGCACATATGAATGAAGAGATAAGTTCTAAATTTGAATCAACTATCCCCATTGATCGTGCCATTCAAGCAGAGTTGCTTCTTTTGCTCAAGCAAAAGCCTTCTCATGGTTATGAATTAATTCAGCGCCTCAATGAAGTTGAGTTCAGAAGCGGAGAAGCAGACACAGCGACCGTTTATCGGAATCTCAGGCGAATGGACAAGGACGGACTGATAGCATCTCATTGGGAAGTCGGTGAGTCGGGACCAGGCAGGCGGCTTTATAAATTAACACTGCAAGGAGAAGAATCCTTAAAAATCTGGGCCCAGTACATTGCCCAGCAAAAAATGAAATTAGAAAAATTTCTGCGGGCTTATTACCAACTCGAAGAATCTTTAACTGAAACGAAAGATGGGGTGGAGCTGAGATGATAAATTCTCCCAAAACTCTGAGGATTATTCACGCCGGGGCTTTGCAGGGTGTTATTGGACACTGTCTGGAACTTTTTGCAAAACAACTCCCCGCTCTAACCGTTCAATCTAAGAGCGTAGGTTCGAGAGAAGGAGCCAAACGACTGTTAGCCGGAGAAATTTATGATATTGTCGCTTTAGCCGATCAAGCCCTGTTTGCCGAGCTGCTGGTCCCGGATTTAGTGCGTAACTATTTTATTTTTGCCTCGGATCAAATTGTCATCGGCTATACCCCTTTTTCCAAAGGAAGCAAAGAGATTACTCCGGAAAACTGGGCTGATATGTTAATTCAATCACAAAGTAGCTTTGCCCATTCCGACCATCATCTCGATCCCTGCGGTTACAGAACTCTAATGGTCTGGCAATTGGCCGAGATTTTCTACAACAAACCCGGTCTATACACAGCGTTGGCAAATGCCTGTATTCCCTCCACAGTTTACCCTAAATCCGTAGAACTGGCGCAGGCTTTATTAAAAGGAGACGTTGACTACGCGTTTCTCTATTCCTCGGAGGCCAAACAATTGGGGCTTCCTTATATAGTCCTGCCGGCAAAGATCAATCTCTCCAGTCCTGCTTGTGCTAATTTTTACGACCAGGCCTTTGTAGCGGTCGAAAGTAAGATTCCGGGCACGAATACCATTATTCACGGCAAGCCGATAGAATTTGCAATTGGGATCTCTAGGGAAAGTCAAGCTCCGGAATTGGCTCAATCCTTTGTCGATCTTCTTACCGGACCGCTGGGATGCGCCATTCTGGAGGACTGTGGTTTGATTCCCTGCTAACGCAGTTTAACCCTGCCACGACGGGAGGTAATCAAGACGATGAAAAGAGAGCCTAAGATTAGCCAAACGTTTAAACAACCCCAAAGGGTGAGCCTCTGGGAAATTGCTCAAACCTTTCTTCACATAGGGCTTGTATCTTATAGTCTGGCTGCTCTGGGAGAAGCTAAGAAATCTCTGGTGGACCAAAAGAATTGGCTGACAGATGAGGAATATCTAAACGGTTTAATTCTTTCCCAGCTTTTACCTGGGGCACCGACTGTAAATCTGAACACTTACATTGGCTATCTCATAAGGGGTTTTCCCGGCGCTCTCGTAGCCAGCATCTTTTTTGTGATTCCTTGCTTCACCGGTATGGTCCTTCTTGCCCACCTTTATCTAAACTACAACAACCTGCCTTTTGTAGCTTCATTATTCAAAGGCGTGGGCGCCTTAGTGGTAGGACTTGTCTTAAATACCATCCTGGATCTCTGGAAAAAAGGAGTAAATACTCCACAACTGACAATTCTTGCGCTCAGTGGATTTGTCATGGTCTTTTTCTGGAAAATGAATATTTATGGCTTGCTTCTCGCTGCCGGAGCCGTCAGTCTCCTCTTCGCTTTTCTGACCTATAAAATTCCGGCCTGGCGGACTTTGATGGACAAAAAATTTTGGGTTGCTAAAAAATCTCCTTCCCAAGAAACCTTAGCAATCAAATTTAAATTCAGCAAGAAAAAGTACCTGGCGATGTTGTTGATGCTTGCCGTGCTCTTAGTTATCAATTTTAGCCTTAATTTCAGCAATCCCACTTTCCGCAGCCTCGGCAACACCTTATTTGGGATTGGCGGGCTAACCTTCGGCAGCGGATATGCCATGCTGCCATTTATTCAGGACGCCATGATTCATCATTATCATTTCGTCACAGACCGGGAATTTGAGGTTGCTTTAGCCCTTAGCCTGCTCACCCCCGGTCCGGTTACAGTAATCTCCGCTTTTATCGGCTATAAAGTGGCAGGGATATTCGGAGCCGCTCTGGCGATGGCGAACATGTACCTGCCTTCCTTCACTGTTGTCAATATTATTTCCGATCTTTATCAACGCGCCGGCAAAGCCGAAAAGGTCAAACTGTTTATCAGCGGAATAGTAGCCGCATTTTTCGGAACACTTTGGGCCGTTATTAGCAAACTAGCAGGCAGCTCATTAGTCGATTGGCCGACCTGCTGTCTGGCTTTAGCAGCTTTTGGAGTACGGCGTTTTACTAAAATAGATACCCTGTGGATCATCATTGCCGGAGCTTTAATTTCTTTAGTCATTTTCTAAGTAAATGCTTAGCACAACTTCCTTCCCTTTATCTTTTTATTAGCGATTATCCAAACTAAGGAAAAAGGAAACCTTGGAACAACCGTTCCCAGGTTTCCTTTATGTCTTATTAAAGCGAAAAATAAGTGCTGAACTGTTTGTACCTTGTCAAATTGAAAGCTCAAATTTTGCCCTTCCTCTAAATTCACAGCAATAGATCAGGCATTATGCTCAACCTTCATCAATGTGTTCTAAGCCTTGACGATAAAGCTCTGAAACATGAGAGTCATGCATGGAATAATAAACCATCTTCCCTTCCCGCCGGTATTTGACAAGATCGTTGTTTCTCAGTACCCGCAGTTGATGGGATGTTGCCGACTGACTTAGTCCTAATAATTCGGCGAGATCACAAACGCAGAATTCCGCTTTGGACAAGACATCCATAATTCTTATTCGTGTCGGGTCCCCCAGTGTTTTAAATAATTCCGCCAAGCTATTTGCTCGGTCAAGGGTAATCAAGTGTTCAGCATATTTATCAACGACTTCGTGATGCACACATAAAATGTCACATACGGCATCTTCCGCGGTTTCAGGCAGATCGGCAGAGACTTGGGAATCCGAATGTTTCGCTACCATACTTTCACCCCGAATTAAAATGATCCCAGCGTATCTTCATTTTAACATGAGCGCCGGCATACCGCCACTATAACCGCCTTGATTCAGAACCGCCTAATCCCCCGTGATATCTGTCTCCTTTTTATACTCTTGGGACGCCGGCCAAATTTTTCAGGAACAGGCCGCACCGGCCTGTGCTGAGTCAAGCTCAGCGTGCCGCCGCTTTTACCGCTCGCGTTGAAAAATCTTCCGCAGGGGAAATTTTCCGGGTGTTATACTTTCTAATCCGCATGGCGTTCAAAATAGCCAGCAAGGCTACGCCTTCATCAGCGAAAATGGCGCTCCACATATTGGCCAGTCCGAAGACCGCCAGTAAAATAACCAGCAGCTTTATACTTAAGGCAAAACCAATATTCTGCCAAATAACTTTTTTAGTGAATCTTGCGATATGAATGGCTTCCGGGAGCTTGCTCGGCCGGTCTTCCATAAACACAACATCCGCGGCTTCGATGGCCGCATCTGATCCTAAACCACCCATCGCAACCCCTACATCAGCCAAGGTCAAAACAGGGGCATCATTGATTCCGTCACCCACAAAAGCCACTTTACCCTGCCGTGTTTCTTGGCGAAGTGATTTAAGCCAAAAGACCTTATCCTCCGGCATTAAATCAGAGTAATATTCACGAACGGCCAATTCCTCAGCCACCGCTTTAGCCACACCTGAATTATCTCCTGTCAGCATCACCGTTCTCATGCCCATCTGATTCAGTTGATCAATCGTTTCCCGGGAATCTGTTTTCACCCGGTCAGAGATCGTCAAGTGGCCAGCATAACCCCCGTCAACGGAAATATACACCATAGTTCCTAAGCCCTGATGGGAATTAACTCCGGGGATTGATATTCCGGCCTCCTCCAGCAATTCTGCTTTTCCCACCAATACAGTCTTGCCGTTCCATAAGGCCCGAATTCCTTTACCGCTTATTTCTTCATGACTTAATATATCTGTTAAATTATTGCCTTTTGCCTCATTGCCATATTTCTCGCGAATCGATACGGCAATGGGATGAGGGGAGTGAGCTTCCGCTCTCGCCGCTATTTCCAGAAGCTCTTTCTTAGAGTACCCTTGTGCCGGGGTAATCTCTATAACCTGAAAGACCCCTTCTGTCAAAGTCCCCGTCTTATCAAACACCACGGTACGCAGATCTGTCAATGCTTCCAGATAATTTGCGCCCTTGATCAGAATCCCCTGACGTGAAGCGCCCCCAATTCCGCCAAAATAACCCAAAGGTACGGAAATAACCAAAGCACAAGGGCAAGAAATGACCAGTATTGTCAGCGCTCTATAAAGCCATTCCTGCAAATTCCCTCCCCATAAGAGCAAGGGCACCAGGAATATCCCTAAGGCCGCCACCACAACGGCAGGGGTGTAATAGCGGGCAAAGGTTGTAATAAAAGTTTCCGTGCGTGCTTTGTGAGTACTGGCGTTCTCAACCAAGTCTAAAATCTTTTGCACGGACGACTCAGCAAACACTTTAGTGACACGCACCGTCAAAACCCCGGTTGTATTAATCATTCCGGCGAGAACAGTATCTTCAACCTCAACTTTTCTGGGTACGGACTCCCCTGTTAAGGCTGATGTATCGACATGGGAACTGCCGTTGACAATTTGACCGTCCAAAGGAATTTTTTCCCCTGGACGAATCAGAATCTGCTGACCGACCTGAACCTCTTCGGGGGCTACTTTCATCACATCCAACTGATTTACAAGGTTGGCATACTCCGGTCGGAAATTCAATAAGGCCTGGATAGAATGACGGGATCGATTTACGGCCCGCTCCTCTAAATATTCGCCGACGGAGTAGAAAAGCATGACCGCGACAGCTTCCGGCAAGGCCCGGATGGCAATTGCTCCCACAGTAGCCAGGGCCATCAAAAAGTTCTCATCAAAGATTTGTCCCTTGGAGATATTGCGGACGGCTTTAAGCAGGACCTTGAAACCTACGATAACATAGGCCGCCAATAAAATGAAAGCCCCGAGAGCTCCCCTCCAATCGCTTTTCCAGCGTAGCTCCAGGATTAAGCCTATGGCAAACAACACACAGGCAGAAATAATCCGCATCAGCCTTTGTTGCGTTTCCTTAGCTTCACCAGGGTTGCTTAAAACAGCCGTTTTTTTCTCTGTTGGAACCGGGACAAGCCTTACTCCTTCTTCTATCTTCTCTATAATTGTTTGAGCCTGCGCGACTCGTGAGGGAGGCAAGAAAACGGTTTTAGCCGCATAATTGATCGTTGTTTCTCCTATTCCCTCCGTTGCACTGAGCATTCTCTCCATTTTGGCCGAACAATTAGGACAAAAATCCCCTTCAAGGCGATATTTTATTTTTTCTTCTTGAACTACTTGTGCAGGCATAATCTCCCCTCCAAAGAATTTATGTTCATATGACTATATATTCATATGAAAAATATCATATTAACTCCACTTTTGCAACATAAAAATGCTTAGACATTTATATTTTAATTAGGCTTGCTAAATTCAGGGAATCTATCCTATATTTTATTGTTCTGCATAAACAAGATAGAGAGGTATTTTCAATTTAAAGCCTAAACCCGATAAGGAAGACTTGACTCAGGTGGAGTTTTAACTCCATCTGAATCTTAGTCGCACTTATCCAGGGACTTAGCCACTCTTAACTCACCGCTTGCCGAAGCGGGAGTCTTAGAGCGGATTAGTCAGCGGATAAAAGAATTGCTGTAAAGCTTTTTAAAAGCCTGTTTACAAACATTCAAACAATCATTATAATGTTTATTAGATAAATAAAAAAGGGGAAATCGCTTTGAATCATCTTGATAATCATTTCTGTAGTGTAGATTGTCACATTCC
>NZ_JAVHUW010000014.1 GCF_030954495.1 Candidatus Desulfosporosinus nitrosoreducens
TCACCCGTCCGCCACTAAATGGCTCTCTAAGTAAACTTAGAGGTTGTTTGCTTTAGACTTGGATGTGTTAGGCTCGCCGCCAGCGTTCGTCCTGAGCCAGGATCTAACTCTCCAAAAAAGCTATTTCACTTCTTCAGTCGAAGGTGTTATCTTGCTCATGCTTTCATGATTCCGTGTGGAACTGTTGCGAGTCGCTCTAGGTGGCTGTCCGTGTTGTTTAGTTTTCAAAGACCATGGATATCTTCTCGACTTTGGAGCCATATCTTTTAGTTTAACATTCTCATTCAATATTGTCAATCATTATTTTTGTCTGCTTATTATTATTCTGTCTATCTAATTGGCAAGTTTTGAGAGAGTTTGTCGCCTTTTGTGGCGCTCAGTTATAGTACCATCATTTAAATAGTATTGTCAACTATAATTTTAGTATTTCTTTTTTAAAATACTAATACACAAAAGTTTCCATTTATTTATTGCTAATTTTATACAATTATTCAAACTTCTATGCAACTGAGGGTTGTAAAACATTTATTTCTCCGTGTAAATTAGACTAAAACGTTAAGAATCTTTTACTGAACCACCTCCGTCTAAAGTTGATGACCATCTGAATTCGACCCTCCGGTCGGCTGAAAGGCCTAAGTGCACTAAAAAGCGCACAGTTTTAAGCCAAGCCGCCTAACGGCGGGCTAAAGCAATGCTCGGAAAATAAAAATTCAACCCGCCAAGATCATTTTCTGAAACGAATGTTATTCGGTGCTTTAATTCTTTTAGGAGTACCTCTTCCGTCTTCTCTCTAGGACTATCCCTCTTGTTTGCGCGCTTCCGGAAAAAACAAGGACAACAGGAAGCTGATAACAGCAAAAATAAACAACCCCCAAAAAACATTGTGCAGGGAAAAAGCAAGCCCTGAAGTTAATGATTTCAATTCTCCTTGTGAAAGAGCCGCTCTCTTGATGGGGTCCAGTAAAAGATTAACAACATCTAAAGGCTCCCCGCTTCCCCCTTTTAAATAATCAACTAGTTTCAGGTTTAATACGCCGCCTAAAAGAGCCGCACCCATCGTGTTGCCCAAAATATTCATAAACATATTCGAAGCCGTCGCAACTCCGCGCATTTTCCACTCTACACTGTTCTGAATACCCACAATAAAAACAGTCCTGGCAAGCCCCATCCCGATCCCTATTAATAAGGAACCCGCACCGGCCCAGAGCCACCCTCTTTCCGGCTGTAAGGTTATAAAAAATATCGAACCAATTAAACTCCATATGCCGCCCAAAATGACGATACGGCGAAAACCATATTTGAACATAACTTTCCCTGCGAATGTTGCTGACACGACCCAGCCCATTGACATAAAGGCAAGTGCAAAACCCGCAGTTAAAGGGGACTTTTCCATAACTCCCTGAATATAAGTCGGTAAAAAGGAGGAAAGTCCAATAATTACTATGCCTGTTGTCAAGGTTGCCAGATTGGATATCAGAATAAGCGAATGCCGCCAAATCCACAAGGGCATAATTGGCTCAGCCGCCCGTTTCTCTTGCAAAACAAATAAAATGCTTCCGAGAATAAACAATCCTAATAACCCCAGGACCGGAGCCGACAACCAGTCCCAAGCTGTTCCGGCCTGGATAAAGACAACCATTAAGGAGCTGACAGAGATAAAAATCCACACTGAACCCAAATAATCAATTTCATGATTTTGAGAATGCACTGTCTCTTTAAGAAAAACCCAAATTCCCACCATTGAAATTAAACCAATCGGAACATTAATCCAAAAAATCCAAGACCAACTGACATATTGCACAAAAAAGGCGCCTAAAGCAGGACCTATGATTGACGATACGCCCCAAACACTGGAAAGGTAACCCTGAATACGAGCACGTTCTGAAATTTCGAAAATATCTCCGACAATCGTAGTCACAATTGGCTGGACGGCTCCCGCACCGAGACCTTGGATTAAACGGCATAAAATCAACATATTCATACTTTGCGAAAATCCGCAAAGCGTCGAGCCGATCAAAAAGACAATAACTCCAAAAGAGAAAACCGGTTTGCGGCCATACAAATCAGCTAATTTCCCATAAATGGGAATCGTAATTGCCTGTGCTAAAAGAAAGGCCGAAAACACCCAGCTAAACTTAGAAAATCCGCCAAGATCGGCCACAATGCTTGGTATTGCCGTAGCCACTATGGTCGCTTCGATGGCTGCCATAAACATAGCCAACATAATACACCCTAAGACAACCTTGCGATTTGTTTTAATTTTGTCTTTTGCCTCAAATTGTTCCTTATTCTGCATCTAAATAGCTCCTCTTTCATGAATAACGAAAATAAATTTCTCTAAAAATATTCCCCATTAAATAACTAAACAGCCTCTTTTTAATCTTTGACTAATCCTCTTTGATTCTTTAATACAATATCTTATGTTTCTCCAATACGGCCCTAATCGTAAACCATTCAACCTCAGCAGGAAGCAAATCTTTTATAGGACGAAGCTTCTCACGACCAACCTTTTTGACTGCTTCCAGAATAAGCGGTTCTTGTTCAAGCGGAATGAAATCATCCCAAGGAACAGCATGTCCCTCAAGACTGCAGCGCACCAGATGATCCTGTACGGTAAGTTCGGTTATCTTCCTAACCTTCCCGATTTCTTTGATGGAGTATCCTTCCTGGTACAATAAAAGAGATTGCATATGACTGGCAAGTTTGTTTTTTGACATATCCTTAGCGGTTGAATTAAGGTCAGCTCTTTCTCTTGAGGGTTTAAGCGTCGCATCCGATGTGTCTCTTGCCGGAAAAAAGGTGGAATTTACTCCTTTCGGCTCAGACGCTTCCCTAAAATTAGCTATTTCATTTAAAAATATGTCCCCATACTTCTCCAGCTTCCGTTCCCCAACTCCGCTTATGCGGATCATTTCCCTGGGATTCACAGGACAAACCTGGGACATTTCCCGCAACGTACTATCGGCAAAAATCATGTAAGGGGGTAGGTTTTCTTGAGACGCTAATTGCTTGCGCAAGGCGCGCAGCCGGTCAAAAAGGCTGACTTCCTCAGCGAGGTCACGCGCCGGCTGCTGCGATACCTTTTTCAAGACATTTGCCTCCCCCTTTATCACGGACACGGCAGCGGGCAAAAGCTTCAGTACCGGGTACTCCCCTGTTGATAATTGCAAATAACTTTCAGCAACCAAATAGTTAATGAGATCTTTAATCTCCTGAAGAGAAGTTTCTCTCATAAGTCCATAAGTAGAGAGCTTGTCAAAGTTTAGTTCGAAAATTTTGGCTTTGCGCGATCCTTTCAGCACCTCCGCGACCATCCCGATACCAAACCGTTCCCGCATTCTGTAGATACAGGAAAATATTTTCTGAGCATCTAAGGTTATATCCACCATTTCTCGGACATCCTTACAATTGCTACAATTTCCACACTGATCCTGGATATCTTCTTCTCCAAAGTATTCTAAAATTGTCTTCCGTAAGCAGCGCGACGTATGGCAGTAATCTACCATACCTTGAAGCTTTTTATGCTCATTCAATTTTCGCTCAGGCTGAAAAACGCTTTGTTCAATCAGAAATCTCTGTAAAACAACATCTTGCGCTGAAAAGAGCAGGATGCACTCTCCCGGCTCCCCATCACGCCCGGCACGCCCGGCCTCTTGGTAATAGGCTTCCATATTTTTCGGCATATTATAATGAATAACATAGCGCACGTTGGATTTATCGATACCCATGCCGAAGGCATTCGTGGCAACCATAATCGGAGTTTCATCGAACAAGAAATCGTCCTGACTTTTTTGACGATCCTGATCACTCATGCCGGCATGATATTTTCCGGCTTTCAAGCCGTGTTTCCTTAAAAATACCTGAAGTTGATCTACCTCTTTTCGCGTTCCAGCATAAATGATCCCCGCTTGGTCATTATGTATTTGCGCGTATTCCAAAACAAAAGCCTTCTTGTTCTCTCCTCGAATCGTCGTAAAGGACAAGTTGGGACGATCAAAACCTGTCACGAAAACATTCGGTTGATTCAATTCCAGTAAACGAACAATGTCTCTCTGAACTTCTTCTGTTGCTGTGGCGGTAAAAGCCCCAATGATTGGTTTTTGAGGCAGGGATCTTAAAAAAGGCCCAAGCTGCAGGTAACTTGGTCTGAAATCATGCCCCCATTGCGAGACACAATGCGCTTCATCAATTGCTAAAAAAGAAACATTCAGTGACCTTAAAAGTATTCCGAAGCTATCCGATTCCAAACGTTCCGGGGCAACATAGAGAAGCTTGTACTCTCCCCGTGCTGCTCGTCCAATTCGGGATCTTACTTCTGAGAAAGTCAAGGAGCTATTAATAAAAGTCGCCGGAACTCCAAACTGTTGAAGAGCATCTACTTGATCCTTCATCAAAGAAATCAAGGGTGAGATCACCAAAGTAGTTCCTTGGAACAATAAGGCCGGAATCTGGTAGGACAGTGATTTTCCTGCTCCTGTGGGCATTATGGCAAGCGTATCTTCGCCCTTAAGCAAACTTTCTATCACTTTTTGCTGCCCATCCCGAAACTGAGTATACCCAAAATATTTCTGTAACACTCTTAGAGCATTATCCATCGACATAATAAACAACTCCTTAAGTTATAAAGGCAGACTACTCTTATTATAGCAAAAAAATATAACTTAAGGCTGTTTACTTGACTCCGGAGTATTTCATCATTTAGAAACGCATAAATGACCGGTCAAATAGAACTTCACAAGCTGATCAGCTCTCCGTAAACTATTCTCAAAGCAGCCTCCTTGAAGCACTATGAAGTCTCTCTGCAAAAGAAAAAATCTCCAACATCCAAAAACTAAGTTGGAGAAACCATCCTTGGGAACTGCTGCGGTAAGCTATTGAGGTGTCCGGGCATCTAATAAACTCAAGGCTTTCGTCTGCATTTCAGAAGAAGCTTTCACCCCCGGACCCTGGCGGAACTCTTTAGGTTTCACTGGCTTCTCAAGTTGTTTCTCAAACTCGGTCATTTGCGGCCAGTATCGCTTCGGCATGAGAGTCATGCGGCAGCGGGGGTTTTCCCTGCCTTCAATAGCGATCGTATTATAGAATTGTTTCCATAAACGCCGGTACTCAATTTCTTCAGCGTCGGCTTCAGGCAATGTGAGATCGGCAACCGAGATCAATTCCGCTCTATGAGATCGATAGATTAAGGCCAGGCCATGTGTTTTGTCATAAATCATCAAAGATTCATCCCGGAATCGGTCACAGAAATGCGGAGAGATCAGAGGCAATACAAAATTCTTAGGTTCTATGACTGCCACGAGGACTTCCCCATAAACGGAAAATCTAAGAAAGCCCTTATACTTATTGCTTTCTGTAGTCAGATGATGAACCGCTTTTTGGAGAGAACAAACCGTATCCTCGGTGAGCATCGTCATGACGTTGCCTCCATAGTTATACCCCAGACGCAGAAAATGATAAATTAACAATTCTTTGCGGGGGGCGCAGGTTAAAAAACCAAGTCGGACTAACTCCTGAGCCTGGGTGGAAATTTTCAAAGGTATAGAATTGTAAACCCTCTCCGCTTTATGCACATCCGTCTCAATCCATTTGGCCGTATCAAAAAGACTTTGCTGCATATCCGGAGGACGGATGAGACTGGGGACCTCTCGGCACTCATAACTTGCAAAAACACAGCTCAGCAATCCTTCGAAACTGCCATCATAAGCATAAATTACGTCTGCACTGTCAGACATTGCCGCACATCCTCTCTCGTGATAAAGGGCTTAGCAAAAAACGACAGCTGCTCAGGATAGGCACCGTCAACCATGAGCTTCGGCCGATCAGCCAATAACGCTCTGATAGATCCGTCTGAGACTATTTTCAGTCCCTCTGCAATCTTTCCTTTACAGGTAATAAAGTATTGGGCTCTCTTTAAAACGATACCCATTTTTTTGAGACCGGAGAAATCAACCGGACCGTTTTTCCGGGCAGTAAGAATACGCCCGGCGCCGATTACCCCAATTCCCGGCACCCGCAAAAGCATCTCGTAGGGCGCCTTGTTAATCTCAATCGGAAACTTATCCAAATGATTGAGAGCCCAATTGCATTTTGGGTCAACCTGCAGATTGAAATTAGGGCTCTGTTCATCAAGCAGTTCCTTGGCTTCAAAGCCATAAAACCGCAATAACCAGTCCGCTTGATAAAGCCGGTGCTCCCGCATAAGGGGAGGCTTAGTGTCCAGCGAAGGCAAGAGCGAATGTTCGGCAACCGGCATGTACGCGGAAAAAAAGACCCTTTTAAGTCGGTATTTCCGATAAAGTCCTTCAGTAAGTGTTAATATTTTATGATCCGTATCAGGGGTCGCACCTATAATAAGCTGCGTACTCTGTCCTGCCGGCACAAATTTAGAGGCATGGCGAAATTTAACAAGGTCCGTACTATTTTCCTCAATTTTACTGCTAATCAAGCCCATCGGCCGTAAGATAGACTCTTTTGTCTTATTAGGCGCTAAGATTTTAAGACTTTCCTGGGAGGGAAGCTCAATATTTATGCTCATCCGATCGGCCAGAAGCCCTAAACGTGTAATTAACTCGCTATCTGCTCCCGGTATAGCCTTGACATGAATATATCCTGCGAAATGGTAATCGTTGCGCAACAGGGTAAGAGCCTTAATCATTTGTTCAATCGTATAATTCGGATTATTGATTACTCCGGAGCTGAGAAACAATCCTTCTATGTAATTGCGTCGATAAAAATTAATCGTCAGTTCCGCGAGCTCTCTGGGAGTGAAGGCTGCCCTCTCCGTATCGTTTGACACACGATTGACACAGTATTTACAATCAAAGACGCAGACATTTGTCATCAATACTTTCAGCAGAGATATGCACCGCCCATCTGCGGCAAAACTATGGCATATTCCAGCTTTTGTAGTGTTTCCGATCCCACCCTGCTTACTGTTTCTATCGACCCCGCTGGAGGTGCAGGCAACGTCATATTTGGCCGAATCCGCTAAAATAGTTAATTTATCATAGATATCAATCTTTCAACACCACCCGTCGTCCAGAACATACATGCTATAAACACTATAATACAAAACATATGTTCTTGTCAAAGGGTGAAAACCAAACATTTGTAAGGTCAAATGACGCTGCCGTCACATTCCAGCGCTCTGGACAAGGTTGCCGCAGCCAGGCGGATCTGATCTTCGGTTGGTTCTGCCGTTACAATATAGCGCTGAATGAGCCGAGCGAGCGCAAAGGCCGCTTTTAAACGGTATCGGCGCGAGCTCCAGTTATAGATTTCATAACTAAGCGCTAAAACTACAACCATTAATAACAGTGGCATAGTAACAAACGACAATAAAATAACTATTGGAACCGCGATGACCGCCATATTAGTCCCACATCGTTCACTAATTCGACTAGCTTCTCTTACCACCTCTAAGGAAAGATCTGCCCCGCTGGTATAAATGTTATAAGCTTTGTGCTCCGCTCCATGAAACTGCCAAAGACGTTTCAGAAGAACTACCAGGAGAATAAGAACAACAGCATAAAGAGCAAGATCAACCCCAAGTGAATCGAAAGCCAGCGGCTCGCTATCAGGAAACAGCCGCTCCCAAGGAATTGAAAGAAAAAGGATAAGACCGAGAAATAGCTTGAGATTTAGTTTCAGCAATTTAGAAATTCCACGCAAGAAAGGCACTTTATCCAGCAGATTAAAGATCCTTAGCCCCGGCAAGCGATGCACACTGATAGATATTTTTCCTTGAGACAATTTGCCGCGAACAACATGGGTGTTGGTGGCAAACGTGATTCCGTTTAGATGGGCCCGACCTCCTATGACCGTCAAATATCTCACCCTCATTACCTGCTTTTTGCCGACATTTCAAACTATGGGAAGCTTTTTAGTTTAGCTTTTAAACAAAGAACTAATCTTTACTTGCCCTTATCCATCATTTGCGGCCTTAAATTTAAGTCAAACTAAGTATTATTCTACCCTATGATTGCGAAAGTTTCTATGTCAGCATTCCTCCAGAGCTGTGCAGATGTATTAAATACGGGGCCGGACCCCTTCACCGGAACTATTGCTTTCTGACAGTTAAGGCAAAAGCGCGAATTCAAGCGCTTTTGCCTTTCAAACAGTGCGCTTATTGTTGGGCGGAATTATAACCTTTTAAAACATCTGTCCATAACGTCGGATCTTCAATTCCTAAGCGCCAAATAGCAACTCCATGCAATTGACTCTTCTTGGCATAACCTAATTTTGCGCTAAGGCTGCGAACATCTTCTAAATAGACCTCATGACGCACCCCGGCAACAGTATAAGCATAGTGGGGAACCTGCTGCGTTTCGTCATACAGGACACTTACGCCAAGCTTGCGAGCTAGAGCAAGAGCTTTCGCATACGTAAGGTAATCGGGAAAAGTAGGTTTATTGGAGGCCCAGTCACTGGCATATACGGGCAGGCCCATAATAATTTTCTGCTTAGGAATCCTGTCTTGGGCAAAATCGATAACTCGATTCACCCAGCCCTGTGAAGCAATGGGGCCTTGAGTTGTACCCACGCCATGCTCTTCATAAGTCATCAGAACAACTTGATCGGCAGATTTGCCTATTGCGGCATAGTCGAACCCGCCAGACCATAGGTCGTTCGGCACATCCTGGTACTTTGCGGGGATTGACACATTGAGAATTTTATCTTTGTCTTTTAAAGACGTATGTAATTCATCAAGAAAATCCGAATAAGCCTGGCGATCACCGGCTGGAATTTTTTCAATATCAACCGCTAGGCCATCCCAGTTTTCTTTCACCGTTAATGCCACCAGGTTTCTAATAAAATCAGAGCGTATTGTTTTATTGGCTAAGACCTGGTGAGCCAATTGAGAATTAAACCCTTTGCTGTCCAGATTATGAACCAAGGCAAAAGCCTTGGCTCCGTTTTTTTGAACAGTTTCCTTGAGGTTTAAATCAATATTGCCGGTGCGTTTTATTGTTCCGGTCCCATTAAAAGAGTACCAAAAAAACGCGACCTCATCGAGATTTTTAATATTTTTAAGCACAGAATTCTTGGAAGCCTGAGAATCGGTATAAAAGCCTAAAACTATATGCTCATTTGGATTCAAGACATTTTTACGCGCAGCTTCCGCCGCCGGAGGTTGGCGGTCAGCACCTGTTCTGGGAGGTGAAAACAGCCGCAGGTTCTTAGCTTCTGAGCATCCGCCGAGCATAGAACTGAGAATTATAGAACCTATAATTATTAAAGTCAGATACCTTTTCATAGTTTTACTCCTTCGTCATTTTAGGTTATCTGACTTCTATTTTGTCCTCACTCATTTTTCAATATGTACCAGGGCAAGACTTATAATTGTCCCCTGACTTAAGAAAAAAGCTACCAACCGATAAGAGCTGGAGAGTCAGCAGCGTGTTGTTGCCTATTTCTAAGTCCGGATTTCAGGGTTCCGGCATAGCAGTAGACACAGCCATAGAGACAGGTGTCGTAAACTCCAATATCCTTGCTCAAAATACAACCACAAGCTGGGCGTTGTGACTTATCTTTAAGTTTTTTAATGTCCAAACCCAATACCTGTCGAATATATTGCTCATCAATACATTTTCCCGGAGAGATGCCGTATGACTCAAGGGGAACAGTTTCGGCGCAGCTAAATATCCCCATTTCATTCTTTTCAGCGAACTTGGAAAGAGAGCTCATTAAATTTCCGATTTCTTGAAGGTTAACCTCTTTAGCGATCAATACATCTTGATTTTTGAGTTTTTCTAACTCGTGCGCAGATTTTCGATAGTCATCAACAATACTGACTACTACTCGGTGGGTCTTTCCCCGCAAGGAGCGGGCAATTTTCTCAAATTGTTGCAAATGATAATCAAACCCCGTAATATTGCTAATAACAATAGGATCATAGCGCCAAATCACCTTGTCAGGACCTATCTCCGCCGCTAACCGGGAGAATGTTTCAATCGCTGTGTCTAAGGGAGGTACATAAGGCTCTAAGGGAGAAGGATAGCCATTAACCGTATATTGAAAATAATATTTGAATCCGCCCGCGTCCAATTCCTGCAAGTGCTGGATTAGAGGTCCTGCGTTCTTTGTCCAAAACACGATTAAATCGACATCTGCAGGAAGCAGCGATACTCTGGTAACCTGACGACGGTTGAAGGGATTAACTACAGTACAATACCCTTCTCGAATTCTGTTTATAAACCACCGGGAATAAAATGCCGGAATATCTGTTCTCCGGCTAGCGCTGATAATAATAGCGGCCATCTCCAGTCTTATCAAACTCTATAAAGAAGACTTGATTCAGGTGGAGTTTTAATCCAGCTGAATCTTAGTCGCACTTATCCAGGGACTTAGCCGCTCTTAACTCACCGCTTGCCGAAGCGGGAGTCTTAGAGCGGATTAGTCAGCGGATAAAATTCGTTCACTCCTGCAGTAGAAGCTGCCTGTCGGGTCTACTGATTTTTGAGGATGTTTTTTAGGATAGCGCTAAGATTTTTAAAAGAATGGAACTGATGTTATGAAAACATATCTAAATTATCAGATAGCCGAGAAGTATGAAGGCTTGACGGTTGAGGCTTACTTAAAGCAAGTTCTAACATATTCGGGAAGAAAAATCCAGAAGCTGACCCGGCAAAAGGGAGTTTTACTAAACAAAAAACCAGTTTATTTACAGAAAAAAATCCAGACAGGGGATGTTTTACGCGTTTTAGTTTTAGGAGACTCCTCCTATGGGGTCGAGCCAGAGCCAAGTCCAATTGAAATCCTGTATGAAGACAGCTATCTCATCGTATTGAACAAGCCCTCCGGCCTTTTAGTTCACCCGACAGGCCAAACAACTCATGGGACATTGAGCAACTATCTTGCTCATTATTATCAACAACAGGGAGTTATCAGCACGATCCGTCCCATACACCGTCTGGACCGAGAAACCTCGGGCTGCGTTGTATTTGCTAAAGATAGTCAAACCCAAGCACTGTTAGAAAAATTATTGCGGGAAGGAAGCATAAAGCGCACTTATCAAGCCTTGATCGAGGGAACTTTAACTCCCGCAAACGGTACTGTCAATGCCCCGATCGGTCCCCATCCCGGCAAACCGAATCGCCGTGCCGTAAACTCAAAAGGAGATCCGGCTATAACCCATTATAAGACAATTAAGAGCTTTGCCAACTCGTCCCTTTTAGAATTATCCTTGGAGACAGGCAGAACCCATCAAATTCGCGTTCATTTAGCCTACCTTGGACATCCGATCATCGGAGACAGGATGTATGGCAAAAACTCAAGCCTCATTGCCGGACAAGCCTTGCACGCTTATTCACTGCAACTCCCCCACCCCCTTGAGCAGCGGGAAATTGCTCTTGAAGCGCCCTTTCCGACAAATTTCTTACACTTGCTTGACCGTTGCACTCACAGTTCAAACCAATAATCAATAGATTAGCTCAGCACTAAACTCAAGGCAACTCTTACCGGCCAAGGAACAAAAAAAGAGAACGGCAATTCATCCCCTGCCTTCGCTCCCGCTCTCACGAGCAAGGTATGCTAAGAGGTGGGGGACTTCTTGCCGCACGAGGTTAAATTATTTCAAGTGGAATCTTCACAGTTGCGCATGCGTTGCTAAAAGGGTTGGGCGTAACGATTAACTCAAACGTTTGAGGCACCTTTGCCACTTCATAGCCTAGCTCACCTGTCATTTTGCCCCCGGCAACAAGTGTCCCGTTCATTTCATGCTTAACTGCCAGATATGCCCCTATACTAAAAGCTTGCTTTCTGCCGCGATTATCTTTCAGCTTAAACCCTACTAGACTCCTTACCTCAACATTGCTGGAACCTTTATTTTCTATTGTAAGATCTATTAAGAGATACGTATTCCCTTCTTTGGGCAGTATGGAATGATTAGAATTACCATCCGTCATTCTGACACCATTTACCGTATAGTACAGCTCTCCCATTTGGAAAGTTTCACCTACAGCATAGGTCCCTTGTCTGAGCGACGTTAAGGTTGCTACAGGCTGCGCCTGAGCCGGCAATGAATTAAAATGGGGATTTGATGTTGAGGGTCCGCAGCCGGTCACGAGCAAAATTATGCCAATCAATATGAGAAGGCAATTAAAACTGCGGTAATTTATTAATCGGCAACGACATTGAGAACTAAAATGCAAGTCTGTGAATTTCCACATATTCTAATCCTCCTCCGCTTGGAATTAGCCCGGAATTGATACCCCAATAACTTCTTAACTGAAGATTACACGCAAATTTCCTTAGTGTCTATAGGTAATGAATATGGTTCTATAAATTATTTTTATTGTATAAATGTTGGATTTTGCCCTATTTTGCCATGATTCGTCGATTTTTATACTTAGTTATTTCAAACGTTAATTTCTCAGCCTTTTTAACGGACTGCTCGAAAATTACTATAATAATTCACGATGACGCAATTAGTTAGAAAGATTTAAGGCAGTGCCGCAGAATATCAGATTAGTTAATGTCGAGAATTTAGGAGGTTTTATAATGGAGGCTCTTTTTCAACGCAATTGGTATACTGAAGTGCGTCGGAGCGGTAACGGTCTGCTTAAAGCCAAAACCAGTTATGTTGACACACACAGAGAAGCTGTGGCTCACCTTACGGTCGATATTAATACGTTTGTTATTCAAGAAGCTTTTTGGGAAGAGCAAAGGTCTTCCCAGCCTATTAAAGCCCGGACCCTTCAAGTGACCCCTCTGCTTGGCTCCGAGGCATATTTAAGTTCTGCCGGTGTGCTGAAAGAGACGGCAGCTTTTCTTAAGGACTCTCTGGCCACCGCCTTGTTTTCGGAAACTGTTAAAGGAATCATCCAAGCGGAAACTTTTCTCCTCAGTGAACGCGGCTATTCATCAAAAGAGGACTATGATAGCGCCTGGATGAATTTTTATTCCGGCTCCTGCCGCTACTTCAGCAATTTAAACCGGATTACTAAGACTTGGTTCGACCACGTTGGAGAGAGCGAGCGCACTGGCAATTTATTTGTTCGTTTTAAAACTCAAAGCTTCATCAATCTTGGAGAGAACAGCTATTTACTAATAGGGAACTTAAGTGATTCTTTTCATGAAGTCAATGTCCAAATAACTTTAAAAGAAGGGATCGTGGAAGAGGTGAATGGTGCTCTTCTGCGCGCTCCTGATTTAGTTTGCCGTGAGTCGGTATCTTTACTCTCCAACCTCCAAGGCATTGCCATAAAAGGGACCGGCAAAAAAGAACTTGCCGGCATTTTAGGCGGAGAACAAGGGTGTATTCACCTAATTGATTTAGTCAATGACTGTATCAAGGCTATCATTTGCTGATTCTAAGATTTTTGATTTAAACCATTATCCAATAAAAAATACCCGCCTTCATCTTCGCGATCCGGGCGGGTATTGTCTTTAATTTAATTGCTAAATTTTTTCCTGAGGATTATTTGTAGCACTCGTAGGAACCTTCTTTTTATCATTATCTGAATTTGGCCGCTTGTCAAAGAGATTCGCGGCGTGAGTCCTTGACTTATCCGTTTTCTTATTGCTCATTCCAACAGTTCTCCTTTCAGGCAGAATATAAGTATATCTGCATCATAGATTCCCCGAATTGCGCAACAAGATACATAGGCTTTTTTTCCTCCCTCGAATCGGATAAATCAGACTATTTCTCAAATACTTTCTTCTTGTCTGAAATTTGTCTTAATGTTTACAGGCTCTTCACTCCCATTGACCCGATAGATTTCTTTGCGCTTAATCTTGGAGATTTGAACCAGTAAAACACCGCACAAGATAGTAATTGCGGAAACAACGACATTAGAGGATATTGGTTCCGCCAGGATAACCGCACCCAGAAAAACGCCAACCAAAGGATTAATATAGGCGTATGTACCTGCTTTAGAGGCCGGCCAATGCTGCAAAACATAAATATAAGAACTATAACCGAGAATTGAACCAAACAGAATCAAGTAGGCCATGGCTCCAAGCCCTTTCGTTGATAAATGCACTCTGGAGGCCTCACCCATAAATAAGCCGACAATAATTAAGCCAATTCCACCGCTCAGCATTTGCAGGCCAATGTTTATAACTGTTGAACCTGACGGTTTAAATCTTTGGGAATAAACAGAGCCTACGGACCATAAGAAAGCGGCTAATACCAGGAGCAAGACGCCTGAGATATTAACGGCTTCTGTTCCGGCATCAAACAATACCAGGAACGCAACACCACCGAATCCCAAAAGCAAACCCAGCCAGCCTCTGGGGCTTAACTTTGCAGCATTAGGCAAAAACAATTCTAAGATGGCGTTAAACAATGGAATAATGGCCAATAAAAGCGAAGCAATACCCGAATAGACCCACTGCTCGGCAAAGACGACAAGCCCATTGCCGCCAAGCAACAGAAATAAGCCCACAATGGCCTGCCGTCTGACATCTGTGAACGTCTCCGGAAACTTCTGCTTTTTAAAATAGCCAAACATCAGCATGAGCAGACCGGCAAGCAGGAAACGCATGCCGGCAAATAATTCGGGCGGAAACGCACTTACCCCGATCCTGATGGCCAGATAGGTCGACCCCCAGAGAATACATACTGCTATGTAGGCTATGATGACTTTAGCCTCTTCCCTATTATTCATACTCACTCTCATTCGCTCCTCTTCCAATGCACTCCGTTCTCTAAGCCATTTCTGCTTAAAGCAAACGGAATGCTCAATTGCAGGGCAGTCTTTACAATTTAACCAGCAGCCCTTTGCAAAGCGGCCGAAAATATCGGATTATTAGCTTAATCCCTCTGCACCCGGTCTTGTATTTGCAAATCTCTTTGCAACCCAATCCATTTAACAGCCCACTTTTGCAGCTCATCAAAAACCGGTATGAGGTCCCTCCCTTTCGAGCTTAAACTATATTCGATCCGAACGGGCATTTCAGGGTAAACGTGACGGTGAATGATTCCTTCACACTCAAGCTCCTTTAAGCGTTCGGTCAGTACTCTGCCACTGACATTGGGGATGGTTTCCGCCAACTCTTTGAATCGTTTCGGCCCAGTTTGCAAGACCCGGATAATTAAGCCCGTCCACCGCTTCCCAATTAATTCAAACGCTGATTCAAATTTAGGACATAATTGATAATCTTCCATCTTCAAACCACCCTTCGTAACTTAGATTATAGTTTAACACATTTATTTACTTGACGGTAGTTACTCATTTATAGTACTATACTTACATAAGGTAACTAATTGTTTTTAACTCCATACTTTATCGTATCAGCTAAAAGAATTATACCCTAATAATAAGCAGGCGAGGTGCGTGATATTATCAATCTAAAGAATTATTAGAGAAATGCACTCAGTCAGAGGATCAGCTTAACTTACCGCAGTCAGCTATGGGTTATTTCTTTCTGCCTATGAAATGATTTACTTGAAAATAGGCATATTAAGACTGAAAACATAACGATCGTAAACTCATACGACGGAGTTTTCGCCAACGATTACTGAATAAACTTAGAGGAGTTGATTGCCCAATGATTACTGGAGATATGTCCATCACGGAAATCGTAGAAAAATATCCTAAGACCACCGATATACTTCTCAGCTACGGCATGCACTGCTTCGGGTGTATGGCTGCACGCTTTGAAAACCTGGAACAGGGAGCTTTGGCTCACGGAATTGACGTTCAACGTTTACTCAAAGACCTTAATGCTGCAGCAGCTAACTAAACAACCTCTATCTGATATCTACGGTTAATTCCATAATGTTTAAGGGAGCGTCGCAGAACTACTTTAATTGAAGTAGAAAGCGGCGCTCCCCTTTTGCTCTTTTACGGTAAAATAATTCGCGCTTAGATTATGATCTTAAATTTCTGGCTCAGCCTTCGTCTGAGGTATAACATAATGAGCTTTTGTAAACTAACTTTGGCAAGATGACAGGCGATAGTTATCTATAATTTACCAAACAGTGTATTGAATAAGGTATTATAAGTGTATAAAATAGAGACAATACTGCTATTTCCGTGACAATTCCTACTTTTTCGCCAACAAAGCTTATAAGTCTAAATGAACGCGACTGGGAGATGCTACTATGAATCCGCGGAAAAATCCATTAAAGAAATCCATTGCAATCCAATACCGATGCTGCAAGCGAACAGGCATATTCTCCCCCATTAGAATGGAGGAAAGAAGAAATGCGCAAACGACCAAACCAACAACAGAAGTTTTATTTTTCGGCTAAGCTTAAAAAGCATCTGGATCAAATATCGCTCTACCCCTTAACCCTTGTGGAAGCGCCGTCCGGTTTTGGAAAGACAACGGCTATCAGGGAGTATTTAAAAGAAAACCTCGCTCACGGAGCTCGCGAATACTGGTATACCTGCCTGGGCGAGTCGGCCCCTATGGCCTGGATGGGCTTCTGCGATCTGCTTTCCAACGTGAATGGCAAGGTCGCGGCTGATCTCCAAAATCTGCAAATGCCCACGCTGGATACGTTATTTTACCTGAGATCTTATTTAAAAACTATTCCCTGCAGGAGCGAAACCTATTTTGTGGTCGATAACTACCAGCTTATTAACTGCGCTATTTCCC
The DNA here is from genome assembly GCF_030954495.1 of Candidatus Desulfosporosinus nitrosoreducens. Taxonomy (GTDB): domain Bacteria; phylum Bacillota; class Desulfitobacteriia; order Desulfitobacteriales; family Desulfitobacteriaceae; genus Desulfosporosinus; species Desulfosporosinus nitrosoreducens. The sequence goes on from NZ_JAVHUW010000014.1 coordinate 16,552, forward strand.
GCGAGTTGATAAGCGTTTTTTCCATGCACGGAAATCCTAATTTGCACATAATCGTTATTACCCAGCAAGGGAAATTCAAACAACAGTTTTCTTTTTATAACAACAATATTTATACTCTCGGCTCAGCCGCTTTCTTATTTGATCTGGAGAGTACGGCCAGTTTATTTCGTCTGGAAGGCGTCCGCCTGACCGACGATGAAGCCCAAGATGTGTATCGGGGCACTGGAGGTTGGGTATCCGCCATCAGGCTGCAAATCATCAATTATAAGGCCAGGGGCTTTTTTGCTTATACCGCCGACATCGAGCATCTGGTAGAAACCGCTATTTGGAACAGGCTTACGGGCGAAGAGAAGGACTTTCTGCTTGCCGTTTCAGTTATAGACAGTTTTTCGGAACTTCAGGCGGCTATCATGATGGGCCGTGAGCGTTTACCGGAAACTATCAGAGATTTGCTTAAAAGCAATGAGTTCATTAGGTATATCCCCGATCAGAGGCTTTACACCATACATAGTATTTTGCGTAACTACCTGTTGCAGCGCTTCTACTACGACCAGCCCAAAGAATATCAAAATTTGGTCTTCCGCAGAGCCGGGCACGCCTGCGCAGCTATAGCCCAGTATTGTTCCGCCGCGAAGCTCTTTTATACAGTGGGAGATTTTGACGCTATCCTGTCCTTGCCTTTTACCCGGGACTATTTGGAGAACCAAAAAGACAAACCGGAATTTATCATAGCACTTGTCAATGAATGTCAGGAAGAAACTTTGGGCAAGTATCCGTTTACCCTGCTTGTGTTTGGCTACATGACGTTTATGTGCGGACAGCTTGAGGCCTACCAAAAAATATGCCGAATACTGAGCTTAATAGTTCAAAGAAACCCATCGGATTTTAGCCGGGAGGAAATCCGAAAAATTAATGGGGAATACGTGCTCTTAACATCCCTGGGAGAATTTAATAATATCGCCAAAATGAGAGAGGGTCAAAAGAAGGCCTGGGAAATTTTAGGCAAGCCGACGGATATGCTCAAAACAAACACTCCCTGGTTATTTACCGCGCCCTCTGTCTTAGATATGCTTTGGCGCGAATCCGGCGAACTGGAACATATACTCCGGCAAATAGATGAAGGCAGGAACTTATACCTTAACTTAGCGCAAGGACACGGCGCCGGCGCCGGCCATATTCTGCGGGCGGAGACGATGCTCATGCGGGGCGAGGATGACGAGGCTGAAATCTGGTGTCATAAAGCGCTATATGACGCCCGCAACTATCGGCGAGTAGGCATGTGTCTTTGCGTGGAAGTAGTTTTTGCCCGCATTGCTATTCTGCGGGGGGACGCGGCAGGTTATTTCAAGGCGCTAAAGAACATCCAGGGTTATGTAAAAAACTCCACCAGCCTCTCCGTACTGCGTATGACAGAGCACTGCCTGTCGGTCCTAGGTCTCTTGCTGGGCAACAAAGATGATGTTGCTCCGTGGCTTTACGATATTGAGAGTATAAAAAAGGTCTTGTATGCGCCTGTTTTTCCTTTCGCCCAAGTGCTTCACTTGAAACTTCTGCTCATGGAAAAACGCTATAATGAGTTTTATGGCATTTGCCAGCTTGCCTTGGAGACAGGCGGGAAGCCAAGGGGAAATATAAAGTATATGATGCCTCAGGTGTACCACCTTATCTACCTGGCCCTAGCGGAGCGCAATCATGGCAACCACTTGGAAGCCCGGAAGCATCTCAGGGAGGCCCTTGATATAGCGCTTCCGGACCAGATTTACCTTCCCTTTGCCCAGGAAGAGTGTATGGCGGACTTTCTGTCTGAGCTGAATATCTGCTCTCTGGCCAGTCCTGCTGTACCCGTGGCGGGGGCTATAAAGCCTGCCCGTACTTCGGAGAGCAGCAGCTTCGCTGCCCTGATACCGCTCTGTAGGCGCCAGATGAAAGGTGTAGGCATTATTAAAAAGGCCATCCTCCAACATAAATCCCCTTTGACGCCGAGAGAAAGAGAAATTGCCCAGCTTGCCAAAGAAAAATTAAGCGCTAAAGAGATTGCCCACAAGTTATATATCTCGGAAGCGACGGTCAAGACGGTTCTAAGAAACGTCTACAGCAAACTCGACATTCATTCAAAAAATGAGCTGGCGTTAAGAGAATTTTGACGAAACCATAAAAATACCACCTAAAGTGGTATGACGAGCAAACAATCCGCTGTATAAAATCATAAGCGGATTGTTTTTTCGTTTCCGGTTGATTTAGATTGAGGTTTTTATTCAAATAATTTGCATAGGAGTTGAAGGTTCCATGAAAATTACTCAAAAAATTATGCTGCCTGTTGTTATAGTGAATGCCATTCTACTTGTTGCAATTTTTTTCTTCACAAAATACAGCGTATATCATTCTATCCAAAACTATTTTAGCGGTGACATCAAAGAAAAGTCGGCCTCCGCCAATTTAGACATCGACAATCTAAAATCCCGTTCAATCGATAGCGCCAAGTGGTTTGAAAATTCGAGGGATTTGGCGGAAGCAATCAGAACAAACAACCGGGACCAAGCTTTGACCATCGGTAAACAGGCCATGAACGCTTTCGGTCTGGGCTATTTTGTCGTTACTGACAAGAGCGGGAAAGTGTTGATAAGGGCACACGAACCGGCAACATTCGGGGACAGCATCAGCAATCAGGTAAATATCCAAAAGGCCTTGAAAGGCGAGGCTTCCGTAGGTATCGAAGAAGGTAAAATTGTTAAAATGTCAATCCGCGCCGGCTGTCCGGTCAAAGACGAACAAGGTAATGTTGTGGGAGCTGTTTCAACCGGCTATGTTCTTGGCGACGAAAGTTTTACGGATTCCCTCAAGAGCATGGTAGGGACTGATATTTTAATTTACAGCGGCGACGATCCGACAATGAGTACCTTCCTCCAGAATAACAAACGGTTTCTGGGCGCAAAACTCAGTCAAGATTTGCACACTGTCCTGTATGAAAAAAAGCAGCCCCTTATACAAACTGCCAATATACTGGGAGAAAACCACTTGTTGATGTATTCTCCTATCATCAGTGTGAATAACAATGTGCTGGGCGTCCTGGTTGTCACCGAAAATCTTAATATGGCTAATACAATGACCGAGAAATTAACTGCGGCGCAAATTGCCGTATATGCCGCAGCCAGCCTTATCATAATTCTCATTCTTACATTTATCACTAAAAAATTTATATTAAAGCATGTCAGGACAATGTTGGAATTTTTCCGGGAACTGGCTTTGGGCGAAGGCGATCTCACACAAAAGCTCCAGATTAATTCACATGATGAAATAGCGGAAATGGTCGGCGGGTTTAACCAATTTATCAAAAAGTTGAACGAGATTATTTCCAGCGTGAAAAACACTTCGCAAAATTTGGCAAGCTCGACAAAGGTGATAGCTGCTGATATTGAGGTTTCCAGCAGAACAATCCAAGAAATTTCGTCAAACGTTAATTTGATTTCCGAAAATATGCAGCAAAATGTCACGGCGATAGAGGAAACGACAGCTTCAAGCGAAGAATTGTGCAGTACGGCGGATACGGTCGCCGCCTCCTGCAGCGATATGCTGCGGGAAAGCGTTAAGTCCAATGCGGCCGCAAGAAACGGCGCTCAGACTGTGGCACAAATTATTAGTTCCATCGAAGAAATTTCCCATTCTTCCCTGGGTGTTGTGGGGAATATTAAAGAGCTTAAAATACTGTCTGAAGAAATCGACGGGATTGTGAGTATTATCAATAATATCTCAGCGCAGACAAACCTTCTTGCCTTAAATGCTTCCATAGAGGCGGCAAGAGCGGGAGAGCAAGGAAAAGGGTTTGCGGTGGTTGCAGATGAAATACGAAAGCTGGCTGCTGACAGTGGAAGTTCTACCAAAGGGATTACCGAGTTGATTAAAAAGATTGAAGGGAAAATCAACTCTACAGTTGCCTTAGTTGATGTAACTTCAGAAAAAATTGACAGAGGGGCTAATTTGACATCCGCGGTAAAAATGGTCATTGAAGATATTTTATGCTCTATAGGCGCCGTTGAGGAAAAGGCCCACGACATCGCAGCCGCATCACAGCAGCAAGCAGCGGCGGCGTCTCAAATTACCTCCGCTATGGACAATATGGTCAAGGTCATTTCCGATACTTCTGCCGGCGCGGACAAAATTAGTGTTTCCATGCGCGAACAAGCCGACGTTATTAATCAGTTGGAAAAGGTTATGCAGGAAAGCAAACAGATGAATTTTGTCCTCAATGAGCAAGTGAACGCTTTTAAGACTGAAAGCTGACAGAACGCAGGGAAATACACCTTTAGGGTTATTAAAATTTAGGTCTATTAAAATTAAAAGGCATCTGCTTAAAGCGGATGCCCTTAATTTTGGTTAACTTGCCACTATGAAAACTTTCTTTTCAGATTCGATTATGGTTAACTATGCCAGGGAAGAACACTTAGGCCTTAATGAACTTATCTTTCTTCAAGATATGTTCAAGAATCCAATTAAATACAAAGGTTAGAATATCCCGGATATATTTATCCTGATCGTTGTCCAGGTCTTTAAAATTAACTTCTTCGATTTTCTGAATGAAATCATCGTGCTCCACTTTATGACTAAGATATTTGGGATACTTAATTTGAATCATGTAATCTTCTTCACTTTTAAAGTGATATTTTGTATAATCACCTAATTCCTGGATGATCTCAACAATTTTATCGTATTTATCGACATACAAATAATTTTCAAGTAAGTCGTAAATCCTATTTCCAATCTCAAAAAGGTGTTTGTGTTGTTCGTCGATGCTTTCTACTCCAATTGAGTATTCATCCTTCCATTGCAACATCAAATTCAGTCCTTCCTTAACTTTTTATTGAAAGGTTTTAATATTCTAACTGCTTATGTACCAATTATACCATAAAGTGCTAATATACAACGCTGGTTTTTTTAAACAAGTCTTATAAAATTAAATTGACTTTCTGCGCATAACATGAGAAACTTTGGAAAACCTACACTCAAAAAAAAATCCAGCATCTGCCGGATAAAATAAATGTTATACTGCGTATGATAGACATCACAGGTTTATTATTTAAGGAATAAAAGGTGTTGTCGGCATCACCGGAGTCACTTTTTTCTCTGACTTCTTCTTCATTTTTTCTTTATTCTTGGGGCTTTTGTCTCCCACCTTAACCACCTCCGATCTTATATTTCCCATAGTATTACTACCAGAACATTTTTCCATACATCAAGCTGTTAAGGGAGTTTTTAGGCATGACGATTGATCATTTATGGCTTATTGTCAGTGCCAGTTTTGTATTCTTTATGCAGGCAGGCTTTGTTTGCTATGAAGTAGGATTTATTCAGTCCAAAAATGTAATCAGTGTGGCCATTGAAAACATCCTTACGTTTGTAATTACAACCTTAGTCTATTGTTTTTTAGGCTTTGCCCTGATGTTCGGGCCAACTCATTTAGGGATTTTTGGCGGAAACTATTGGCTGCTCAACAACCTTTCCCTGACTAACCCTTCCCTGGGATTTGTCTTTGTTTTCTTTGAGCTTATGTTTGCCGGTACCGCCGTGACCATTGTTTCCGGAAGCATGTCGGAACGTACCCGCTTGCTCCCCTTATTATTGGCCGCGGTCTTTCTGGCCGGGGTTATTTACCCTTTGTTCGGACATTGGGTATGGGGCGGTTTGTTCCTGAAACAACCCGCTTGGTTGAAAGATCTGGGCTTTATTGATTTTGCCGGTGCCACAGTTGTTCACGGCACGGCAGGCTGGGTTTCTCTAGCGGGAATTATGGTTGTGGGGGCACGGAAAGACCGCTGGGATTCTTCGGGCAGGATTAAAAAACTGGGACGCTCCAATATTCCTTTTGCTGCCCTGGGGACTTTTATTTTATGGTTCAGTTGGTTCGGTTTTAACGGCGGAAGCCTGCTGGAGTTTAATGACCGGGTTGGTCTGATTTTACTTAATACAAATTTCTCCGCAGCCGCCGGGGTCATGGGAGCAATTCTCACCAACCATTTTTTTCTGAAAGAGCACAGTTACATGGAAGCTATTTTTGCCGGAGCTCTCGGTGGTTTGGTTGCTATCACAGCCGGATCAAACTATCTCCTCCCGCTGGACGCTGTCCTGGTGGGTTTTATCTCAGGTTCCGTTGTGGTTTTTTCCGGCTTGTGGCTTGAAAAGCTGCGTTTGGATGACGCTGTGGGGGCCGTGTCAATTCACGGCTTTGGGGGAGCCAGCGGTACAATTTTACTCGCCTTGTTTGCTCCCCAGGAATTTCTGGGAGGACAAACCCGTCTGACCAAAATCTTAGTCCAACTTGCCGGCGTAAGCGTTAATTTTCTCTGGGCCTTTGGCCTGGGGCTTTTAATGTTTTACCTCATTAATAAATTGTTTGGCTTGCGGGTTTCCGCGGAAGAAGAGGAAAAAGGCTTAAACATCGTTGAATTTGCGGATATCTATTCCTGGCAGGACTATTTAAAAATGACACATTATGAAACCTTAACCCAGGACCTCAGCGGAACAATCCAAGTTCAAAATCAATTGCTGCAAAAGCAAGCTAAGCTCCTCGTGGAAACTCAGGAACAAGAGCGCGTCAAGCTGGCCAGAGACCTGCATGATGGAGTCGGCCAATCCCTGGCAGCCTTAAAGCTGCAACTAGGAATGATTGCCCAAAAGGTCAAAAAGGAACATCAAGACCCTCTCCTCAGTGGTCAGATTGAGCGTACCGTGCATTTAACTGCGAATACCATCGAGGAAATCCGCACAGTTTTATTCAACTTAAAGCCGGCACTGCTTCACGAAAAAGGCTTGTCGGCATCTGTTGAAGTTTTATTGCAAAACCTTCAGAAAACCAGCGGCATTCGCTTCAGCTACAACCTTTTAGCCCCCATGCCGGCTTGGGAGGAAGCCGCCGCTTTAAATCTTTACCGCGTGGTTCAAGAATGCTTGACAAATATTCTGAAACATTCTCAGGCCACCGAGATTGTTGTGAGCTTCAGCAAGCTTAAGAGCAACCGCTATCTCTTGCAAATCAGTGACAACGGTCAGGGGTTTGATATGCAAAAAGTCCATGCCGGCTTAGGCTTGAACTCGATGGAAGAACGACTTAAAATGCTCGGTGGAACTCTTCAAATCGTTACCGAAACAGGAAAAGGGACAACCTTGTTGATGGAGGTACCTTATGACTATTAAAGTGTTTTTGGCCGATGATCACAAAATTCTGCGCGAATCCTTAATTATTTTGCTTCAACAGGAGCAAGGTATTCAGGTCGTTGGGGAAGCCGCTGATGGTCACCGGGCTCTGGAAGAGATTATACGTTTACAGCCGGATATTGCCATCCTGGACATTTCTCTGCCTCAGCTCAATGGTTTGGAGGTTGCCGCACGCCTTAAAAAGGACTATGCCCACATAAAAATTATTATTTTGACCATGCATAAGAATGAAGATTTTGTGGCCCGGGCCTGTCAATTGGAGGTAAATGGCTATGTGTTAAAAGAAAACGCCCTGGAAGAGCTCTTAAAATCAATTCGCGTCGTTCAGGAAGGCGGAACATATTTGTCCTCGGATATCACTTCCACAGTGGTAGCCGGTTTTGTCGCTAATTTCAACCTGAGAAAAGGAAAATCGGAACTGATCTCCTCACGTGAGAGAGAAATCGTTCAACTCCTGGCCGAAGGCAACAGCAACAAAGACATCGCCAGTTTATTAAATTTGAGTTTAAAAACCGTGGAAACTCACCGTTCCAACATCATGCATAAACTAGGCTTGAAAAACATTACGGATCTAGTTTTATATGCCGTCCGCAATCACATCATTGAGCCTTAAAAAATACAGGTGATATCCTAAAGAAATACAGAATAACCCTGATTAACGGATATACTCTCCTACTTTAAAATGTAAGTATCATAAAATTTTAAACGGTAGGAGGGTTCGTAATGATCAACTCTGGAGATACGGCCTTTGTCTTAATTAGCGCCGCTTTAGTCTGTCTGATGACGCCGGGTTTGGCCTTTTTTTACGGAGGCTTGGTGCGGAAAAAGAATGTGTTAACAATCATGATTCAGAGTTTTATCTCCATGGGCATTGTGACGGCCATTTGGGTCTTAGGTGGATTTAGCCTGGCTTTCGGTAAGGATATCCATGGCTTAATCGGCAATTTCCAATATTTCGGGCTCCAAGGAGTCGGGATGAGTCCCAATCCAGCCTATGGCCCCACGATACCTTTTCTCGTCTTCTTTATCTATCAGGAAATGTTCGCTATTATTACTCCTGCTCTCATTACCGGAGCTTTTGCCGACCGGGTGAATTTTAAAAGTTATTTGAAGTTTTTGGTCTTATGGAGCATCTTAGTCTATATTCCTTTGGCGCACTGGATTTGGGGCGGAGGTTTCCTGGCTAAAATGGGCGTCGTTGATTTCGCCGGAGGGATTGTGGTCCACGTCAGTGCCGGAATCGCTGCTTTAGCTTCTGTCTTTTTTGTCGGTAAGCGCGTTATGGTTCCGGGAGAGAAGTCAGCGCCCCATAACATTGCCTTCGTTGCTCTGGGCACCGGCCTCTTATGGTTTGGCTGGTTTGGCTTTAACGGCGGCAGTGCTCTGGCGGCCAATGGCGTTGCGGCAACATCTTTTGTAAATACCGATATCGCCGGTTCGATGGCTATGATTACTTGGCTGTTGATTTCCTGGATTCATGAGAAAAAACCAACGATGGTTGGGGTATTGACCGGCGCTGTTGCCGGTTTGGCTACCATCACCCCTGCGGCAGGTTATGTGCGGCCCTGGGCGGCGATCATCATTGGAATCTTGTCCTCAATTGTTTGCTACTTGGCTGTACAAGTTCGCATCAAACTGGATTGGGACGATGCCCTTGATGTCTGGGGCGTACACGGGGTCGGCGGAATTTTAGGGTCAATCCTTGTCGGAGTCTTCGCTGTCTCGGCTGTCAATGGAACAAGCGGCCTGGTTCAAGGCAATGTCCACCAATTCCTGGTTCAATTATTTGGAGTTGTCTTTGCAGGGGTTTATGCCTTTGTTGTAACCTATCTTATTCTCAAAGTCATTAATATTTTCGAGTCTGTTCGCGTACCCGAAAGCATGGAAATCCAGGGACTGGACACCTCAATTCACGGCGAAGCGGCTTATGATTTATAATTCAAAAAGCCTGAACAAACATTGGAGATATTAAATGATTGGCAATACCCCGGAAAAAGCCTTAAACACTAAGAGCTTTTTCCGGGTATTTTATTTAACGGTTTTCCTGGCAAATTACAACTAAAAGCCAAGCTCAACTGCCGCTATACAGCGCATGCGGAGAGAGTGGCAAATAAACCCACTTGACAACACCTTCCTACAAATGTAATCTATCCTTAGACTACATTTGTAGGAAGGTGTTGTCAGTTGAAACATATTGCTTGTAAGATCTCTGACGCCGAATGGCAAGTTATGAAGATTTTCTGGAACAAATCACCCTTAACTGCTACTCAGGCCATTGAAGCTCTAAAACAGGACACCCTGTGGAGCCCGAAAACAATCCATACATTAATCGCCCGTTTAGTAAAAAAAGAAGCTCTGGGGGTAAACAAGGATTCGAATTTATTCCACTACTATCCCCTGGTATCCAAAGAGGATTGCATAGGAGAAGAGACGAGATCGTTTCTGCAAAAAGTTTGTGATGGTTCACTTCACTTGCTGCTTGCCAACTTCGTTAAGAATGAAAGCCTGTCGGCCAAAGAAATCGAGGATCTAAGAAAATTGCTTGACCAAAAGATGACGTAAAGAGGCGCAAGAGTGGAGGTGAAAAAATGTGAGTTTAACTGACCTCTTTCATTTGTTTTTATCCTTATCCTTGAGCGGCAGTATCCTGGCTCTGGGACTATTGTTCATCAAGGCATTATTCAAGCAAAAACTTAGTGCCAATTGGCATTATTATCTTTGGATTATTTTAATTTTAAGGCTCCTTCTCCCCTTTACACCGCCAAGCCCGCTGAACGTTTTCAATTTCCTTCCCAGCTCCTCGACAATAACCCGGGTTCTCAGCCAAGCACCTTCTGCCGGCAAGCCTTTACCAGATAACACGTTTCCTGCGCCAGCACCGGAAAATTCCTCCAAGGGTGATCTTCAACCGGCTTCTGAGACTTTGCCGGCAGCCGTCAGCTCCAAAGTCAACGTTTCAAACCTGGCCATAATCTGGTTGTCAGGGATTAGTTTAATCTTAGTCTATGTGATTTTCGTCAACGGCTGGTTATTTTTAAGAGTTAATAGGCAACCGCTCTACAAGACAAAAGAAATTGAAGAGATCCTTGAAGAAAGTAAAATGCTGCTTAAGATGCAAGCCAAAGTTTCACTAGTTTACGATACCGGCCCAAGGTCGCCGTCACTTTTCGGTTGGCTTAGACCTAAAATCATGATTTCTCCGCAGATCATCAGTAAATTATCACGCGAAGAACTTAAATATATTTTCCTGCATGAACTCAGTCATCTCAAAAGACGCGACCTTTGGAGCAACGCCCTTATCACCTTAGTTCAGATTGTTTACTGGTTTAATCCCATTATTTGGTACGCGCTGCATCAAATAAAGCTGGATTGCGAGATCGCCTGCGATGCCACCGCTTTATCCGCGGTCAAACCGGAAGAGCATAAAAAATACGCCCAGACAATCATTGATCTGATGCAGCTTCTCTCCGAGCCGCGTTGGCTTCCCGGCACTATAGGATTTATCAATAAATTTAACACAAGGAGGATTATCATGATTTCCTCATTTAAAAAAACCACCATGAAATGGACGCTAGCTGCCCTAGCCTTAACACTGGTCGTAGGCTGTTCCAGCTTATCCGCCCCTACGACACCAAGCGAAGGCACTAAAAATCAAAGCAGCGCCCCCCCAGCCGCCGCTCAACAAAATCCCACTACCGGTACAGCTTCAAATTCAAATCCAACTGCTACAACACCATCTTCAACTTCAGAGAACAATTCAAGCAATTCCTCCCCGGGCAGCCCCTCATCCCAGTCCGCCCAGACATTGCTGTCAGCCATGATGCAGTCGGCGCAACAGGGTAAGGTTATTAACAGCGATTTTCCTGTAAAAACCACAGTGATCGAAGACATCGAAAAAGTATTGGGCCCCGCCGATTCGACAAACTATGTTGCCGCAGCTAAAGGGCGCTATGCCACTTTCTCAAGTCATAATCTTGTTTTTGGTATTAATAAGGGAGAACAGATTTTTGAAGTTCGCTCCTTTGACAGCCGGCTGTCCGGTATATCCCTCACTAACGTGAAAAGCGCTTTTGGAACTCCTGCCTACGATGCAAAATACAATGGTCAGGAAATCATCGGGTATACCGCGGGACCCGCATACAAAATCGAAATGGTATTTCCTCAGCCGACAACCGGCAATCCAAACCCGGTGATGGATCATTATTCTGTTCTTTATCCTCAAGGTACAGTAAACTCCATGGCTGATGACCCTGGCAGGCAATGGTAATTTAACACTTTAAGAGACAATCTGTCCGAAGCTAGAATCCCTGGAAGCCGAATTATAGGCAACCAGGGATTCTAATTACTTTTAAAAATCTTGGTCCATAACCTAATCAGAATGAACCGCCTCCAATACTGCCGGGGTTTCGAGGTCAGAGGTTTTGGCAGTTTCGCTTTGAAGGTCTGAGTCCTTGCTTTGCGCGGTTTGTTCGCATTCATTGGCATAGTTCAAGCCCCATTTGCAGAGAAAATCTAAAATAGGCAAGAGACTCTTTCCGGCTTGAGTCAAAGAATACTCAACTTTGGGGGGGATTTGAGAGTAAATAAATCTTTTGACTAGCCCACTGTCCTCCAATTCTCTAAGCTGCTGTGTCAGCATTTTGGGGGTAACATTGGGCAGCATTTTTCTCATTTCATTATATCGTAAGACTTTGTCACCCAAATGCCAGAGTATAAGTGCCTTCCACTTTCCTCCTATTAGCGCCAAGGTTAATTCCATAGAACACTGATATTCATTATTTCTAAATTTAATCATATCCACCGCTCTCCTCAAAAATTATTTCAAGCAAACTGAAGTTTCGATTCTTTAAACCTTTTCGTCCTTTGCAAAATCGGTATACATTTGGATACTATAGCACAAAAAAGTAAGTACTTGCTAATTAATATTATATTCTATATTATTATATCAAGCAATGCCGCAAAATTAAAATAGGAGTGTTCAAAATGAAAGTAGTTGCATTTAATGGCAGCCCACGAGTTAATGGCAATACTGCACAAAGCCTCAAAATTGTTTTAGAAGAATTGGAAAAGGAAGGAATCAAAACAGAACTTGTCCAATTAGGAGGGCGTAAGGTCTTTGGCTGCTTAGCCTGTGGTCAATGTGGCAAGATTAAAAATAATCGTTGTGCACGCAAAGACGATGAGATGAATACATTCATTGAAAAAGTTGAAGAAGCAGATGGGATCATTATTGGTTCTCCCACTTATTTCAGTAACGTGACCACAGAAGTGAAAGCTCTTATCGATCGCTGCGGTTATGTTGCCAAAGCTAACGGCGGAAGTTTGCTGAGAGGAAAAGTAGGAACCGCCGTGGTTTCCGCCCGCAGGGCGGGATCAACCTTCACATACTCTGCTATTAATTTCTTTTTTGGAATTGCGGAAATGGTCATCTGTTCTTCTAGTTACTGGAATATGACCTTATCCCGCGATCCGGGTGATGTACAGAAAGATGACGAAGGTATCCAGACCTTCCAAGTTCTTGGCCAAAATATGGCGAAGCTTCTAAAACAGCTTAAAGGGTAAGCTTAGCCCTCTTTTGCTTTAACTTCTTTTCTGATTGCTAAGGATATAAGGAACTATATGTGTTGTCACAAAAAAACTCACCATTCAGGTGAGTTTTTTGTACTTTCGAAAATAATATAACTGTGTTACTTTCCTTCAGCATAAGAGCATCCAGCCAGCCGCCAGCGCCAGAGGCTGGGAACATCGCAGCAGGATGGTTATTTATGGAATTTTTACATTTTCGTCTCCCGCTTTACAGTTGAAGAAGGATCTATTGATAAACTGTCTCTATACTCAACTTCTTCGATGGTGCATTGCGGTCCGATTTTTATATTGTTCCCCCGCACTATACCGACGTGAGAATATTCCAAGTAGATATCCGTTCCTTCGATAAGCTTCACGCTTAATTTTCCCAGTTCCCGGTCATTTCCCAGAAAGGAGTTCACGAATTTCGTCAGGAAATTCCAGTTGCCATGACGATTGCGTACTAAGATCTCCTCCCCGCCGATCTCATTTACTTTACAAAATCCATTAATGTCTATGTCAATTCTATTGGCATTCAGCAATCCGTCTATGCTGAACGACCCCTGGGAAATAAATTCTTCCGCTTCCACATCCGCACCTACACTGAGATAGCCATGGAACATAATCTTTTCCGCCTTTAACTGACCATCAATCCGGCTGCGCCCGTCGGTAGCTAATTCAACAACTTTGGCGTTGCCGCCAATTTTTAAATTTCCGGATGTTTGAATTCTTTCTCCCTGAAGATTCCCTTCAATTGTTCCAGTACCGCTCGAAGTAATTTCCTTTCCTTCGACGTTTCCGGTGATTCTTCCCATACCTGAAATATCGATTTTCTGCGCCGCTTTCGTATTTCCCTCTATTGTCCCTTTGCCGGAGATAATAATGCGCTCTGCTTCAACATCTCCCTGAATTGTCCCAAGTCCGGATATATCCACATTGCCAAATGTTCCGCCATTTACTTTTCCCATTCCGGAAATAGAGAGATCCGATAATTTAGTCATATCTAATTCCTCCTAGATTTGAATTGCTTTTTCAACGGTCAAACTTTTAGCCGCTGACTAATCCGCTCTAAGACTCCCGCTTCGGCAAGCGGTGAGTTAAGAGCGGCTAAGTCCCTGGATAAGTGCGACTAAGATTCAGATGGAGTTAAAA
>NZ_JAVHUW010000019.1 GCF_030954495.1 Candidatus Desulfosporosinus nitrosoreducens
CTCGGGCCAGAGATTTGCCGCCGGTTTCTTTCGGATTTCACCTCACGGTGAACACCCTTACCTTAAACTATAGCTACTGCTACCTTCACTATTCGGGACTTTCACCCTAGAGATAACGCCCATGCCGGGCACACAAAGCAAAATGCGAGGACCTCAGCGGGGTCCTCGCATTTCAGCTGGAACGAAGGGCTTCCGGCGGCGGCCGGATTTTTATTGCTGTACAGTATAGGACAGGGTTACGCTTGCCGAAATAACAATTTTATCCGGATTTTGCGGCTGAGGTACAGCGGCTCCGGCAAGGCTGTCTGCTGATCTCACATAAGGATGAACCGTTGAATCCGAGCTGAAGTTTACGCTCAGGGAATTCAATTTGTCCAGTTTAACCCCCGCAGCATCCGCGCTATATTGAATCGTTTGCTTGGCGTCGGCGATCGCCGCGGAAATCAGCTGCTCCTTGTATTTTGTAGTATCCTGAACGGAATAGTTTACGGAATTGACGTTAACTTCGTTAACCCCAGCCAGCTTGCTGAGAATTTCCCCTACTTTATCCAATTGAGTAAGCTTAACTTCCAGACCGCTGTTGGTTGAATAGACGGTAACTTCACTGGCATTCTTGTCGCTATCAGTCTTAGTGTAAGAATAGGTAGAGTAGTTCGTCGTTTTTATACTGTCTTTGCTAATGCCTTCGCTAACGAGCAGGTCTATGGCCTGGCTTACGGCAGTTGCATTTTTTTCCTGGGCCAAGGCACTGGTGCTCTCCTCGGTCCTAACGGTCAGGCTAAGCTGAACAGCGTCCGGGTCCACGCTCATTGAACTGCTGGCCGAAGTCTCGATGACACCGGCTTGGGGCAGCTCCGCCGCCCAGGTATTTTGGGCTAACAGTAAGATCAGCGCCAGGACACTCAGCAAAATTTTTAAACTCTTTTTCACAATCAACTCTCCTTCACTGTTTAATTGTCTGCACTCCGGCAGGCAATCTTGTCATTATTCCGGACAAATGTGGGGAACCTTCATTGTTGGCTGCTCGAAAACTATCACCCCTTTCCCTGCTGTTCAGAATAAAACTCTATTAATTGAGTTCAGTCCAAAGACCCGCAAAGGCGGAGTCCTCAACCTGGAAAACTATATTAACGCCGTTGTAGTAGACATAGCCGTCCTTAAAGAGTCTCAAATTCACTTCGGTGCCATCCTTCAGTTTTAGTTGTAAAAACTTTTGGCTGCTTGAATCCTGTTCGGCAAATAAATAGGCCAAACTCTCTTGTTCATGTGGAACGGAGTTTTCCAAGGCCGCCAGAAAACCCGCAAGCTGATCGCAGTGTGTGAGGGTTTTATAATTGTCCCGGCCGCTGTTCCAACTGGCAAAGTCTTCATAGTTAAGAGAAGCTATGTTATTCTCAATTTTGAACTTGCCAAAAAGGTCATTTCCCGTTTTAACCGTAATACCGTTTAAACACTCAAAGAAATTGGCATAGGTTTGCCCATTGAGCGCGCCATAGGTCATGATCCTGAAGCTTTTGTCGTAGCCTTTAACGGTATAGACATCCTGTACTCCTACCGTTGAGGCCAGCTCAAGCGCATAATCACTTTGCGTGCTCCAGTCTGTCAGATTTCCTTTGGTCGTTCCGAGTTTTTCACCCACCAGTTTAGCGGCATTATTCAACTCTGCGGCTGCAGAGCTCTGCACATAGATTCTGCCTTGATAGACGATAAGCCCCGTCATTTTAGCTGCCGGCTCAATATCGCCGGGTAATTTGCCGCCAGGCAATTGAATTTTAGGGACAAAAATACCTGTAGTTTGATCATTGGTGACTTGGGGCAAGAGTGCCGCCGGACTGACGGCACCACCGCTTCCGAGCATAGGTCTGGTATCCGAATTTTCGTCACTTTGGGGGGGCAGCGCTTTGGGAACTTCAGACCTGGTATCTTGCCTAGTTGTCTCCGGAGTTTCCCCAGCAGTGCTTTGTGCCGGCGGCGGGCCGGGATTTTCAACCGGGCTGTTTTCACTTCCGGCGGCGTTTTCTTCCCGCTCCTGATCGGTATTGGCCGGCTGGTTAATCTTTGCCTGGTCAGTATTCGGCGGATTACTATCCGTCCGGTTAGTGTTTGGCAGGTTACTACCCGGCGGGGTATTATTCGGTGGATTGCTATTTGACAGGTTACTGCCGGTGGGCTGCTTATTTAGAGCGCCTGCACTGCCTTGAGTTTCCGGATCTGGTTTTCCGGTTAGCTTGTCGGGTACCTGGGCAATCGTACTTTCCTTGCTAACTGTTGGGCTTTGCGCGCTTAATTTGGCATCTGCGGCTAAATGCGCATACATAAAGGCGCCCGTTCCGATAACAATGACAAGTCCGGCCGCCAGCGAAGCTATGGCTCTGGAGGGAGCCCTTCCGGGAACAGCCTTGTTGAGCTTCTCAGCCAATCGATATTCCATTCCCTCATCAGGCTCCAGCCTGCCGAGCACGCGTTTGATATCCTGCTTATCCATGTTCATTTCCTTCCAATTCTATTTTTAAAAGCTGACGGCCGCGCTGCAAACGCATTTTAGTGGCTGACTCTTTGATTTTCAAAATATCCGAAATCTGCTTGATAGAATAATCTTCAAAGTAAAAAAGATAGATTACCGTCTTATACTTGATTGGCAATTGGACAATATCCTTTAAAACATTGGAGTCGTAAGGATCACCGTAATAGGTTTCAATATCTTCCAGCTTAACAACCCTTTTGCGCCAGACACTGCGCAGGATATCCCGGCAAAGATTGACCGTAACTTTGATAAGCCAGGCTTTTTCATGCTCTTCATCCTTAAATTGCGGTGACTTATACAGAAGCTTATAAAAAGCTTCCTGCATCGTTTCCTCGGCGTCTTCTTTATTCCCAAGATTGACCATTGCTATCCTGAACACCATATGTCCATACAAAGTGTATTTATGTGAAAAATTACTGAGCGCCAATTGGGACATGCAAGAATCTCCTTTCACATATAACACGAAAAACTATAGAAAAAAGTCACAAATGATTTAAAAAATTTTTTTCACGTTCACAATGCCGGCAAACCCAGCTTCAGCACTATAGGCGTTGAGTTCCTGCCTTGCTTCAGGTTTTTCGGGCAAAAGCCATTAGAGCATCTTCCCTACTATATAAATAGTGTACCATTTCCCCTACAAGCGGAGCCAGCCATCGCGGTGCTTTGTCGTAAGATTAAAGAAAGAGTCGCCGGTTACTTCAGAAAAGCAATCTGCGACTCAGCCTTTTACTCCAAAACTTGTTTATCTCTCGCCAAAAATCATATGATTCCAGCCAATATTAGTAAATCAAGACAAATAAGCCCATTAAGAGCACGGAGATAGTCCCTAAGGGCAGGAATAATTTAATCCGCAGCGTTACCCTAACAGGAAAGCGGGCGGGAATTTGCAGTTGGACGCAAAGGATAATAGCAAAAAATGTGCAACTGTGGTCACAATTGCCTTGCTTATCGTTTAGCGTTTCGCCTGTTTTATGTAACTATTAACCGTTTCTTAAAATAGACTCTTTCAAATCCATTTTCCTCTTTTCGGGAATATTCGGAGTATCCAAGCTTATGATAGATCTCTATATTTTCGGTCATCTTTACATTGGTGTAAAGCCGGATTTCCTGGTAATTATTTTCAGAAGAATAGTGTTCGGCAAAAGCAATCAACTGTTTCCCAAAACCTTTGCCTTGGAATTCTGGGAGGAGGGCCACATTTTCGAGCAACATATAGCCATCAAATTTCTTTAGTACCAAGACACCTGCGATTTCCTCGCCAAATTCCCCGCAGAAAACATTCCCATCTAGGATAAGAGCTAAATAATCATCGAGCATAGGTCCAGGTTTTTTTCCGATCCTAACAATGTATTTTTGATAGGACTTTTGAATACAGCTTACAACCGCCGCTTCATCAGAAGTTTTTGCTTTTCTTATTTTTAATAGTTCCATTGCTATACCCCCCTTGTCTTTTGTTGCCGAAGCCGGTAGGACCTTAGTACAGGACGAATACCGGTCAGGTAAATGATTTTCAAAAATCAGGGGATGGCGCACACTACCTTTTTCAGGTAGTTTGCTACACCCCCTTTAGTTAATTGGAAGCTACTCTTTTTTGTCTTAAGTCAATAAGGTGAAAAATAAAGCGGCAGACTTTGGGGGGAATTATCCGAGTTTATTGTCAGATAGCAAAGCACTAAAATTTTCAGCAAACTGCATTACAACTGTCTGTACTTCCCCTAACTTTTCTGGCTTTAGCAGAGCAAGCATTTGGGGAACACACTGCAAAATATCATCCTGGGTAAAATTGCCTTCTGTAAGCTTCTTAAAGTTTTCAACAAGTAATACTTTTGCTTCCTCTACCTTGTCATCTTTAACTCTTTCTAAAATAAAACTCAGAAATTGTTCTTGTTCGTGATTCATATTAACCTCCATCAAGCTTTATAACATTTCATAGTATATCACAAATTATGAGGATGGTTACAGCTTGTCATTCCTGATGTAACTATTGAAAGGTTCTAACTTAGGCATGCCTGTCAAAGCATAAGCAGCTCGCAGTTTTGAAAAAGTACTGTACAGGAAATATCCATGAAATTTATACTAAGGAACTAGGCATTTTATTACGATACTGTAAATGTATGTATTTTGTTTTTAAATTTAAGGGGAGACTTACAAACTACTTTATATCTGGACTGCTCCCGCTAGTCCTTCTAGTCCCGCTTCGTCCGGAGTAACTACCTAATGATGCTTCTGAAACTCAAATCGTCTCATCTAACAATACAGAGGCAGGCCAGGAAAGTAGCTTAATACTTAATTTGTAAATATCTTATTGAGGAGATTTGTTATGAAGATTAATTCTCTTTCTTCTGGTTTATCAATTCCAAATAAAACTAACTATTCAAATTCAAACAACAGTTTTTCAGTTGGTTCTGATAGTACACAAGCTTTATCAACATTATCAGAAATGCAACAGCTTATATCTCCTAATGCTCCAAAGGTAGCCGATCAGCAAACAAACAGCATCACTATTAAGCCGGGTGAGGTGAAAAATATTGGTAGTGTTGACGGTTCTCCATTAAACATATATTTTGGGCCTAACGAGATGTCAACTAGTTTTGAAATAATGATCAACGTGAATGACCCCCCAGATTCTCCAAGGAATCAGCTCGCTTTAAAAGCTCTTTCTGACCATACACCATCACAATTTGCTAAAGCAAACTCAATTGTAAGTAGGTTTCAACTGCTGTATGCAGTAGCAAATGGTACTATGTCTGTTAAGCAATACAATGCAACAAATTTGGATCAGGCTGTTTCAACATCAGAATTATTAACCTCACTTGGTATTGATGTGTCAAAGTCATTCTCGTTTAACGGAAAGAGTTTTTCTTTAGATGCTCAAGGTAATCTTCATGCTTTACTGCCGGCTAATCAGTTAAATATCACACAATAGAGACATTTAAGACACTCTGCCAATAGGAATGCCCATCCATATTAAGTGACAGTCCCCTTATCAGATGATAGGGGGACTCTTTACGTAACGCTCTTTATCGGATTCAAGGAGTACCTTAGAGTTATCATTCGACCTACGTCTACCTGGGTCAAATCAGCTGAGTTTTCGCCCCATTTCTTCTGCTTGCCTTAAAATTTCCTGTTGTTTGGTAATATCCTCTTTGTTCAACAAATTGCCTGCGCTAATATTGCCGGCATTCTCCATTCCAAACTTTTATTTTTGTGGAAGCGGTTAACGCTGCCGCGGCATTATCTCTTGCCGATAAAAAATTTAAGGTTAGAATTCACAGAATCGCAAAGACTAAAACCGGGTAATTAAGACTTCAATATTAAAGGAGAGATCAGCGTGACAATACCGAATCAGGGAAATCCCTCGACCTCGCCCCCAAAAAGCAGCCCCACCCCCAGCGTAACCCCGCCCAGACCTAAATAATCTTTTCCGCTTGAAGCAGGACAGTCCGGACTGTTCTGCTTTCTTGAATAAGGGGGTGCATAAGCCTATGTCTGGCAAACTTAAGCTTGAAATCGTCGATGATAAGAACGTGCTCGAAATCTATGAATCGGAACCTGGAAAACTGGCCTTTGTGATGTATCCTGACGACCCTAAAGACGATACGATTCTTGAAGTTATTACCGATACGGCGGAATTCTCTTCGCTGCTGAAACGGCTCCTGGAGATTGGGGGACCCTGACAAGGCCTAAATAGTTCACGGCCTTTTCAGGCAAATCATTTTCTTCTCCTCAACGCCAATCTCCTCGGCAATAACCCTGCATTTGGTCATCAAGAGAAAGTAAATGTTTTTGTTTTCTTCGTTCAAACATTCATAGTTTGCCTGCCCTTTAGCAATGACTATTTCAGCCTGTTTATAGACTTCCTGAAATTCAGGACTTGTCCGCTTAAGGACAGTTCCCAGCGAACCATCCCCGTTATCTATGATCTCCGCATAATCATCAATGCCTACAGCATAAGCGTCTTCAGCTATCGAATCATTTACCACAGGTTGACCCCGCACTCCAAATAATAGTCTAAGCTTAGGATTCAGTTCCTTTATTTTCTTTAAAAGAATCTTATCCAGGCAGATTTCTCCACAATTATCACCTAAGTATAATATCATTTTAGCCTTTGAAATATCTTCCGCCAATGCAGCGGAGTCATCTATGGCTAATTCTAAGTGTTCCATTTTTTCAAAGCGAGCAAAAACATCTTCCAATAATGTATTGTGAATAGGATTAAAATCGATGATATTGCCAACAATGGCATAGCGCACTGCTAATTGAAAGGAATTTTCCGCGTGCTCAATCCTTCCCTCAAATTCCGGTAATGATTTCAAAAACAACGCGTTATAGTAATTTCTAGTCTCCTGATAGGGGTCCGGATTGTTCGTATGTTTTTTTACCATACCAAAAATTTCCCCTATAATTTCCGGGGTGGTTGCCTCAAAATCCATTTTACTGAGATAAGTGAAAACTTCCCTCAATAACTCTTCCTTTTTAGCAATACCCGTTATCGTTGCCACTTTAATAACTTGGTTGACCACACATGGCAAGCATTTATCATGGATTCTCATAACTATCCCTCTTTGCGCTTAAATCATCCGCAGTATAAACTGCTTGATAAAGAAGACTTGATTCAGGCGGAGTTTTAACTCCAACTAAATCCTAGTCGCACTTATCCAGGGACTTAGCCGCTCTTAACTCACCGCTTGCCGAAGCGGGAGTCTTAGAGCGGATTAGTCAGCGGATAAACTGCTTGATAAATTCCCGTTTATTATTTGTAAATTTTATCACATAAGCCCAAACACTGCCAATTAACTTTCGTTTCTTTCTTGGGATGTGCAAACGCCCGAATTTCCACAGCACCCCTATCCCCATCGGCAAATCTGACGGGCAGAACACCACCCGTCAGGCCGTTACCTTATGCAGTCTTTTGTCAAAACTATATTTTAGGTCTGAATAAACCGGCAATAATTCTGTTTAAAGTCTCACCATGCCCGCCGGGCTCCGCTTCAGCCCGCAGGGGCAACTTTTTATGCAATACCAAATAGGCGGCCGCGGTCAGCAGAATAAGCCCTAAGCCCAGAATAAAAGACGGCCGTTGGTCGGGAATAGCTAAGGCAAAAATAAAGATCCCGGCAAAAAAGACGGCAACAATCATATTGCTGACCGGATACCAGGGGACACGGGATCTAAACCTGGGATTATTCTTCATCAGGGCCGGACGAAGCCGCCAATGGGAAAGGCTGATGGTTAAAACGTTAATCAGAGAAAGAAGTCCGCTTGCCCCGGTAACCAGAAGATAGATCCGGTTGGGAATCAGGTAAGACAAAAAAGCAATTCCCAGAAGAAACACATTCGTAAAGAGCAAAGCGCGAAAGGGTACGCCTTTACTATTTGAAACAGAAAAAAACCTCGGGGCCTCGCCTTGTCGGGACAGGGCTGTGAGCATACGGGAGGTTCCATACATACTTGCACTCATAGCGGAGAGTGCCGCCGTGAGAATCACAAAATTCATAATGTGCTGGGCGAAACCTATTTTATAAGCTAAAAGAGAGGTAACGTAAGGACTGGCAGAGACATTATAGGCAGACCAAGGCTGCAGAAGAAGCAAACATACGATCGAGATGACATAAAGAATTGTTGTCAGACCGACGGTGGCAATAACTACCTTGGGCACTGTACGCTCGGGATTCTCGGAGTCGGCAATGGCAAGTCCGACCACGGAAGTGCCGGAATAGGCGTAAAAAACCAGAAGCAGCGAACCGGCAAAACCACTTAAACCTCCAGGTAAGAACGAGGTATCGGCAAGATTCTTCCATCCGAAAGGGTGCCCTAACCAAGGGGTAAAAATGAGCACTAACGACAGCAGAATAAAACCCAGCAAAGCTATGACCTTAATAATAGCCAGAAGAGATTCAACTTTGCCAAAGCCTCGCGCGTCAATTAAGTTAATTAAGGTCAGAGCCAGGGAATAAACGAGTACAAACAGCCAAAGCGGAATGCCCGGAAACCAAACCGAGCTGAAAATGGCGGCCGCAGTTACTTCACTTGACATCACCAGAATTCCTGAAACCCAGTAAAGCCAGCCGATCACAAAGCCTGCCCCTGAACCGAAGGCCTTGCCGGCATAGGTTTGAAACGAACCTTGTTCCGGGTCCAGCAAAGAAAGTTCCGCTAAAAATGACAGGTTAAAGTACATCAGCAGGCCCAAAAGCACATAAGCGGCTATGACAGAGGGTCCTGTAGACTTTATCGTTGAACCCGAGCCTAAAAACATACCTGCACCAATGATACTGCCGAGAGCCAGCATGGTTAAAGAAATAGCCGACATTTTTTGAGCGTTTGCCAAAATATCCTCCTCCCAGCGCACCAAACTGCCGCTAGGCACATTATTGCCCTTCAGAAGTATTATGCACGTATTGAACTATCATTATGTTGAAAAAACCTCCCGGAAGGAGGTTTTAAAATGCATCAAGCCTCATGCTCATGCTTCTTGTTCTCTTTATTATTGTTTGCTCGTTCTTCCGCTCCGGCTGACCATCTGAACTCGGAAGCCTTTCCGGCTCTGCCGCACTGTCGCGCTTATAAAGCCAAAGAACATCGCGGACCACACTCCGGCCGTGATGAGAACTCCCAACAGACTGCGTATTGCGGGAGTCCAGAACAGAGGCCGGCTGAGTAAATACAAAGCATAAAGGAAAGCTGAGCCGATTCCGCCCCGATACGTGACCGGCGGCAAAGCTCGCAGAGCAGTTGCAAACTCGCCCGGCGGCATAAGATAAAGCAGGCCCAGGCCCAGGAACAGGATGAAAATAAAATTGATCAGATACATCAGCAACGAGGCGCCGGGAGAAATCCGCTGCTTGGGAGAATCCGGATTATAGCGGCAATTGTTGATGGAGTAAAAAAGCCCAATAGCGCTGGAACCCAGACTCAAAAGCACGGCCGCTAAAACCAGAGCTCCAATCAGCGCCGGTGATAAGCCCAAGGAAACCGCTGTACCGACCAGCAAAGCTTCCATCAGCACCAGGGTAGGCAGCACCGCCGCCGTCAGTTTGCCCCAGACCACCGGCCAGCCGGCCAGCGGCACACTGTTGAGCAGCCAGTCCGACTCTCCTTCCCGGCCAAAAGATTGCAGGGCCAGGTTGCCGCTGAACATCACTGTATACAGGATAAGCACCGTGATCAGAGAGGAACGTGAGGAGCGGTCGCCGGCAAACAAATGCTGCAGGATGAAAAAGCCCATGATGATTAAAGGGACCAGATAGCCGAACCATTCGCGGGTATCGCGCTTCAAATAAAGCAAATCCTTTTTGGCAATCGCCCACATCCCTGCCCAAAGGGAAGCGCTTCCCGCGCTCGCCTCAGGATTAAACGCCAATACCTGGCTCTTCAGCGGCTGGCTCTTCTTAGCACCTGCTTCGGCAGAGCACCGTCTGCGGCGCCTTCCCCCTTCACCCTGGCTTAGGGAGATAAAGCCCCTGCGGAAGCCGCGCTCCACCAGGACAAAGGCCAGGCCGAAAAGCAAAAGTCCCAGAGCCAGCAGGAGCAAACTCCAGCCCAGCCCGCTCAGAAAATCCCCGCTAATCCCCGAGACCAGCGCCAGCGAGCCCCAGCCCCAAGGAAAATAATTCATCACTTGAATCAGTTGATTATGGCCGCTGAGCCAGCTGTCCAAGCTGAAGTTCTGGCCGCTGCCCACCAGCATCCTGGGAATTTGAGCGGTTACGGCGATAAGAATCCCGGTCAGCGCCCCAATAAAGCCAACCGCTTCTTTGCTGCGGTGAGGCGGCACAATCCGCATGACCACCAGATTAAGCAGTTCCGCTAGCGCCGTACCGCTGATCCACAGTCCGAGACCCACCAGCAAAACCATGAGGTAATAGGCGGCCGCGGCCTGAAAGAGCAGGCCGTAAAAAATTCCCGGCAGAAAGGCCAGCAAAAACACAGGCAATAAATTGCTCGCCATGACGCTCAGAGACTTAACGGCAAAAACGGCTTTCAGGGAAACCGGCGCCACGAAGAGGGTCTCCAAATCCTCGGACATATACAGAGCGGCAAAAGCCGCCGTGATCCCGAAAAAGATCTGCCCCATTAAACCGCCCATAAACAACAAGGAAAGAAATCCCCGGGCGGTTTGCGGCGAGAGGACTTTTAAGCCCCCATAAGCCAAAGCGCCTAAGGAGACAAGGATCGAGAGAAGCACCAGGGCAAAGATGAGCATCGCGATGATGGCCCTGGGCGGGCGGTGGCGCAGATTATTCCAGAAAACCCGCAGCTGGTTTTTCAGCAGCAAGCCAAAATCCTGGGTAAAAGACTGATGGGGCGGCAGCTCGCTCAGCGGCGGAGGTAACGTGATTTTCATGCCTATCCCTCCTCCAGACCTTTGATTAGTTCCGCTTCTTCATGACCACCGGTCAGCTCCAGGAAAATATCTTCCAGGCTTTCCTGCTCATGGCCCACTTGCCGGCGCAGCTCTTCCGGACTGCCCTGGGCAATCAGGTCGCCGTTTTTTAAAATAGCGACCCGGTGGCACATTCTTTCGGCAATCTCCAGAATGTGCGTGGAAACAAAAACCGCCGCTCCCTGCCGGGCCAGCTCCTGCAGAATATCCTTGAGCAGACGGGCGCTGGCCGGGTCCAGTCCCACCGTGGGTTCATCGAGCAGAATAACTCTCGGCTGATGAATAAGCGCTGAAGCCAGAACAACTTTCTGACGCATGCCGTGAGAATACCCTTCCAACAACTCATCCGCCCGTTCCTCCAGGCCGAACATTTCCAGCAGCTGGCCGATTCTCGCTTTGACAGACTCCGGAGGAATGCGGTAAAGCGCGGCGATCAGCTTCAAAAACTCCCGCGCGGAAAGCTTGCTGTATAATTTCGGCTGATCCGGCACATAAGCCATCAGGGCCTTGGCCTGGGTTGACTGCTTGGCTATATCGTAGCCGCAGATAAAGGCCTCCCCCGCCGAAGGCTCCAGTAATCCGGTCAGCATTTTGATGGTTGTTGTCTTGCCTGAACCGTTAGGACCTAAAAAGCCGAATATTTCTCCGCCCTTAACCTCCAGATTTAAGCCTTTGACCACTGGTTCAGAGCCGTAACGCTTGGTCAATTGATTGGCTTTAATTAAAACATCTCCTATGTTAAAGCTCACTTCGCTAAAACTCCCTTCAAGCAATTATTTCTTTCTTCTTACTTTAACATAAACCCGAAAATATATGTGGAGGTAAGAAAATTTAATAGGCTTATTTGGTGCTTTTTCCGACCCAGGCTATTTTTTCGCGGAATGGCGGACAAAATAAAGATGGCAGTCCGCGGACCGCCATCTTTATTCTGGATATTATTCAGGTATTTCAGCAGAGGCTTTTAGAATAAGCCGGAGATTTTTCCGGTGTTATCGACGTCAATATTCTCAGCGGAGGGAACCTTGGGAAGTCCCGGCATCGTCATGATATCTCCGGTCAAAGCCACGGCAAAACCTGCGCCGGCCGATACTTTGACGCTGCGGATGGAGATGCGGAAGCCGGTCGGGCGGCCGATTTTTTTCTGATCGTCCGACAACGAGTACTGAGTTTTAGCCATACAAACCGGGATCTCCCGATAGCCGATTTTTTCAATATTTTCAATATCCGCGGAACTTGAACCGATGAAATCGACCCCGTCGGCACCGTAAATCTTGGTGGCAATCGCGGTGATTTTCTCCTTAAGGCCCAGATTTATAGCATAAGCAAACTGGAAGTTTTTCGGGCTTTCAATAATACGCAGGACTTCCTCAGCCAGTTTCACGCCGCCTTCGCCGCCCTTGCCCCAAACTTCGGAGAGGGCAACGTTCACGCCAAGCTTTTTGCATTCGTTTTCAATCAAGGCCAGCTCGGCTTCGCTGTCAACCGGGAAGCGGTTAATAGCCACAACCGCCGGCAAGCCGAAGTTTTGCGTAATATTCTCAACGTGCTTAAGCAGGTTGGGCAGCCCTTTCTTCAGCGCTTCGAGGTTTTCCTGATTGAGATCGGCTTTAGCGACCCCGCCATGAGATTTCAAGGCGCGGACAGTAGCTACGATCACCACGGCATCCGGTCTCAGGCCGCTTAAACGGCATTTGATATCGAGGAATTTCTCGGCGCCGAGGTCCGCTCCGAAGCCGGCTTCAGTGACGACATAATCGCCAAGCTTAAGAGCCATCCTGGTTGCCATGACGCTGTTGCAGCCATGAGCGATATTGGCAAAAGGTCCGCCATGAATGAATGCCGGGGTATGCTCAAGTGTCTGAACCAGATTCGGTTTTAAAGCGTCTTTCATCAGCGCGGCCACCGCGCCCTGAGCGTTAAGCTGGCCGGCAGTGACCGGTTGGCCGCTTCTATTGTAAGCGACTATAATCCTTTCCACTCTCTTTTTAAAATCATCAAGATCGCTGGACAGGCACATAATCGCCATGATTTCCGAAGCAACGGTAATATCAAAACCGTCTTCTCTCGGCGTTCCGTTGGTTTTGCCGCCCAGGCCGTTGACCATAAAGCGCAGCTGACGGTCATTCATATCCATACAGCGTTTCCAGGTTACCCTGCGGACATCGATATCCAGAGCATTGCCCTGGTAAATATGGTTGTCCAACATCGCAGCAATCAAATTGTTGGCAGCGCCGATGGCGTGCAAGTCGCCGGTAAAATGGAGGTTGATATCTTCCATAGGTACGACTTGCGCGTAGCCGCCGCCGGCCGCACCGCCTTTAACGCCAAAGACCGGGCCCAGAGACGGCTCGCGCAGAGCAATCACCGTTCTGTGTCCGAGACGGTGCAGAGCGTCTCCCAAACCAACGGATGTGGTGGTTTTTCCCTCGCCGGCCGGTGTCGGATTAATAGCGGTGACCAGAATAAGTTTGCCGTCGGCAGTGCCCGCTTTCTCAGTAAGTAAGTTATAGTTGACTTTGGCTTTGTATTTGCCGTAAGATTCCAAATAATCCTCCGAGATGCCGAGTTCTTGGGCAATGTCGGAAACAGGCAGCATTACAGATTCTTGGGCAATCTCGATATCACTTTTAAATGTCATTGGTTCTCCCCCTCAGAGCTTTCTTTGCTTATTTTTGCTTTCTGATCCAATTACGATGATGGGAATAGCTGCATTAAGGTCTGTGGAAGCAAAGTCGCTAGACGTACCTAAAGCTGCCTAAATAATAGAATTAATTTTTAATTATAGAATAGTCTTAAAATTTTAGGATGTCATCGTTAGATTATTACAAATTAACGGCGGATTTTTCGTAACATATACACAAGTCATATTTGACCTAGTCTACTCTTGGCTTTATCTTTAAAGCGGATACGCACATCTGCTTCGCTGCAAGTCAGATTACTTTGTTTGGAATTTCCTGATAAACTAATATATAATGAGCCATAATCACAGTTGTAAATAGGGCAATACGGAAGGTGTTATCTTGAACTTAAATATGCACATTGTACTGGATGCGCTCAGTGCACTGAATCCCAGCTCTTTCCTTAACCCTTCAATAAAATCTTCTTTTTCTTCCCTGGCAAGTTTTGAGCGCTCCAGCACTGTTTTTCTCCCGGATACGCTCTATCTGGGGAGCGCTTCCGACATAACAGCCTGCGAAGGCAAGCTGAAAAATGCCAATCTGGTATGTCTGGGGCTGTTAAGCAGTGATTTTGCCGGGAGAAATCACTGCCAGGTAATTTCTCTTCCTGATAAGATAACTATTCTTGAGGCTGCCGGCCTTCTTTTTGGCATTCAAAAGCGCTACGATGAATGGAATAATCGTCTGCTCTCCTCCATCCTTTCCAAGCAGCCCATGGAAAACTTTTTTGCTATTGCTCAGGAGGAAATCCCTAATCCTCTGGTTCTGATCGGATCGCTGAATACCTTGATTCTTTCCGCGGGGGAACTGCCGGTAGGTTGTACAGATACCCTCTGGCGCGAGATGCTGGAGCAAGGCTATATCTCCATTGAGCACCCCTTGTACAGTGAGATTTTAGCGGCAGTCAACAAAAACTATACGGAGAACGAAGCCTTTATCCTCAAATTCCCGAAACACAATCACGCTTACCTGATGATCAACATCTTTCAGGCCGGCAAACGCTGCGGGGCCATCGAGCTGATTGACACAAACCGCCCTTTTTCTTTAGGACAGATCTCCCTGGTCACGCATTTAAAAACCATCCTCGAACAAGCGATTAAAAGCATTCCCGATTTTCAAATCCTGTCCTCGAATGCCAACTCCTTTGTCTATCAATTGCTTAAACATGTCTATCTGAAAGAAAGCGTTATTGTCAATTGCCTGAAATCCAAAGGCTGGAAAGTATTTGATGAATTCTACTGCCTGAATTTCCTTCAGAATCAGTACCCTAACGATGTTCTTCTGGAAATCCTTACCCAAGAGCTGGGAAGGGTTTTCCCCGCCGCAATAGTCCTGGCTTACAACAGCGGAGCCATAGTTATTTTGCGTAATTCCGATTTTACCTTTGATCGTAAAGCCTTAAAAGCTAAACTTGTAGCCTTATCCGAAAAATTTTCCTTTTCCGTTGGGATCAGTTCCCTTTTCTACGATTTTAAGAATTTGAAGCGGCATTACGATGAATGCAGCCTGGCCATTAAATACGGCCTGGATGAAGACCCGAAAATGTTCATTCATTTTTTTGAAGACTATGTGCTCAGGCATCTCACCCGTTTTGTTTTTCTGGAAAATGCTGAAAACCAGTTTATTCACACCAAGGTCGAATTGCTGCATAAATATGATTTAAAAAACGGTACGGATCTGGTTAGGACCCTGCTGATCTATTTTCAATTCGGCCAAAACAAGTCCCTGGCAGCTGAGGAAATGCACCTGCATCGCAATACCCTGACTTATCGCTTAGAGAATATCAAAAACCTGGTGGGAATCGACTGTACCAACCGCTTCACCAATGAAAATGAGATTTTTCATATCATACTCTCTTGTAAATTTCTGGAGTAAACCTGTGAATTACCTGGAAGATCAAAAGTATTGCCCTTTTGTGCTATTTTGACTATAAAAGCAATGCCGCCTTGGAACTGCCCTCCAAGGCGGCATAATTGCCTGCAAGATTCAAATGTTGGTTAGGATGAGTCGTTAAAAACCGACAAAATTACACTTTAAGCCGGCAAGGGACTTTCCCTGCTTAGCGGGAGGCCTTGCCGGTTATCCGTTCAATTTCTATTTTCACAACGCACGTTTGCCGAATGGCTTTGCTAATATAACTTTCTCCCTGCTTTTCAAAATTCGGAGAGTATTTTCTGATGAATTCAAGTAAGGCTTCCCTTTTTTCATCTTCCTCTGCCAGGGCTGCTTTCCCGAAGAGAATCACGCTTTCAAATCTTGACGTAAATTTGCCGGGCACCACTAGGGTTTTGCCGACGACGCAAAAGGAGACCCTGTTGTTCAGCGCTATGTTAGCCAATTTATGGCCTTCAGCCGCGCAATGGAAATAAAGTTTATCGTTAAGATAGACGTAATTCAGGGGGGTGGCATAGCTGTAGCCATTTTCACCGCCGGTCGCCAAAACCCCGTATTCGCCGTTAAGCAGTATTTCCCGCGCCTCATCATCATTCAATTGCTTTTTTCTGTTTCTCATTTCCTTAAACATAATTTTTTACGCCTCCAAAAATTGGATTCTCCCTTTCCCAAATAAAGAAGACTTGATTCAGGTGGAGTTTTAACTCCATCTGAATCTTAGTCGCACTTATCCAGGGACTTAGCCGCTCTTAACTCACCGCTTGCCGAAGCGGGAGTCTTAGAGCGGCTTAGTCATCGGATAAGTGTACCCCATAAAGACAAGT
>NZ_JAVHUW010000060.1 GCF_030954495.1 Candidatus Desulfosporosinus nitrosoreducens
AGCAACTGAAGATCTCCGGCCATGAGTTTATATTGGCTGCCGGGCAGTACTGTCCCATCCACGGTAACGCTGTTTACAGCGCTGCGCCAGGCAGAATCATCCTGGAAGGTTAAATCCAGTGCTTTTCCCAGAATGTTGTCAGTAGTGTCGGCGCTTATTACCGGCGGCTCGGCGTCAACGGTTTGCGTACTGCCAAAATAGTAAATGGAGGTTTGGCCATTGGTACTGACACTGTTGTTTTTGACAAACCTGTCATAAGCCGCTAAGGCCAGATAGGCTTGTTCGGTGGCCATGTCGTTGCCGCCGTCTCCCGATACATGGCTGAAAGACCCGTTGGTCTGCTGGAAGGCCAGCAAGGCATCCAATAAGGTATGGCCGTTTTTAGTGAATTTATCCGCCGTGGGATCAATCCCGTTAGCGCAGAGGGCAATGATGGTTTGAGAAATGGCCTCACTGTTAACTGTGCCGGTGGAGCTAAAACCTCCGTCTGCACGCTGCGATTTTGAAAGCCAATTCAAGGCCTTGTCTGTCGCTGTTTTAACATCCGGATTGGTGTTGTAATAAGGTGCCATAGCCTGCAAAGTCATGCCGGTAATGTCCACATCGCTGGTGCCTGTGGCCCCGAGATCCCAGCCGCCATCGCTGTTTTGATGACTGAGCAGGTAAGAGATCAGAAAGTCCCTGGAATAACGGGCATTCTCCGGGATCGGGTAGCGGTTGGAATCCAAGGCAATCAGCCCGAAAATAACGCTGTTCAATCCCTGGTAAGTGATATCCAGCTGACTTGAGGGAATATAAAAGTTGTAGATGCCGGAAATCAGGTCATGCCCGCCAATGTTGCGCGGATCACCGCCCGCCGCCAGAATGGAGAGCGTCCATTTTTCCAAATCAGTGACCTTGCCCCGATTTTCGTTGTTGAGGGTCGTATAGTAAGTATTAACGGTTTGCACCATGCTGTCCAGATAATCTGTCGGCGCAATGGTCTGCCCGGTAACCCCCTGGCCGACGACGGTCCAATCGGAGGTATAATGGCTTTTAGCCAAATAACTGTTAACCCCACTAAGAGCGGTCCGCACTTTGCCAATCGCTGTTCCCTGCTGGTCAATAAGGGTTTGAATCACTGTAGAATCGTTATACCCTGTGGCTTTGACAACTATAATATGATTGCCTATGCTTGTCAGGGCACCGGAAAGCAACTGAAGATCTCCGGCCATGAGTTTATATTGGCTGCCGGGCAGTACTGTCCCATCCACGGTAACGCTGTTTACAGCGCTGCGCCAGGCAGAATCATCCTGGAAGGTTAAATCCAGTGCTTTTCCCAGAATGTTGTCGGTAGTGTCGGCACTTATTACTGGCGGCTTGGCCAGGCTCTGTGACACGCTGGTATCAGCCATAACGGCATAAGTGGAGAAGTGGTAGGTGGGCACGGAAAGGGTTTTCGTGAGCGGATCATAGGTCCCGCCCAATTTGACCCATTCCTGCTTGTCCGGGTTCCACCAATAGACAGCCAACTGTCCCGTAGTGATGCCGGCCGGCAATTGGCTGGTGACGATCGGGAAGCTCAAAATGACGGGAGATGTAAAGATGGCTGTTTCTTCCGGGATTAAGCCCGCGGAGTTCTCCAGTTCAAACTGGCGCTGGTATTTAAGCGGATCAAGAACCTGAACCATGCTGCCGGCTTGCGGCGGAGTAGTGATTTGGCCGATTTTGACGCTGACTTTAAGCGCTCCGCTCCAGGTACTCAGCGCGCCGGACGGTACGTTCAGCTGGACTCCGTCGGCAGCAGTCAGGACAGTGGCCGCAGGGGCTGCGGGGTTGAGACTCGGCGCGCTTGCCGGCAAGGCCGCAGCGGTCTGCTGTGCGGCCGTGACCCCGGTCAAAGCAGCCAGAGCGTCTTTATTAGCTTGATCAAGGGTAGGTGAAGTGGGTGGGTTGGATGGGGGAGGCTGATAGCTTCCCGAACCTTCTTCTTTTGTATAGTCGTCGGTGTAGTGCCAGACGATGGTATCTCCATTTTTCAGTGTGTAATATTTCAGGCCCACATTAGGATGGGTTCCGTTGACGGTGTACATCCAGCCGGAAAGCTTGCCGTTGGTGAACTCAGCCAGCGTCGGACCGCCCGGCTTGGTGATGGAACTGACATAGTTACCGGAGGCCCCCACATAGGTATAGCCGTTGGCGTCCAAAACCTTGGTAAAGGCGTCATACACGGTAGCACCGCTGTTCAGGGTCACCGGAGTGGCGGGAATCCAAGTCGTCAGGTTACCGGCCGCCAGAGTGTTGACAGTGCCGTTGGGACCGTCAGCGTTTGTGCCCAGTAGGCTGAAGGTCACGTTGATAGTGTTGGGGGTGATGGGTGGGGTCGCCCCTCCCGAATACGGGATGGCGGTGAGCGTACCGCTGACTTGCACGCTGCCGGTAGCCAGAGTACTGCCCTGACCTTTCGCGAGATTTACCGTGAAAGTAAAACTACCGCTTGTGCCATTGACACTCGCCACTGTACCGGCAATGGCGGCGGTAAGGTTGTTCATGGTGACCGTTGCCGTGACGCCGTTCAGGCTGAGCGTGCCGATCTTATTCTCAATCAGGGCTTTGACTGCGTCCGTGCCGTTGGCCGCACTCATGGCGAAGGTATAGGTAAGGCCGCTGATCGCCGTTTTAGCCGCCGCCACATCGGCCTTATTCCCCGAGGCCGGGTCTTGCGAGACGCTGACCTGAAGGGTGTAGCTGGCCGTTGTCTTGCCGTCCGTGGCAGTGACGGTAAATGTCCAGGTCGCACCGTTGTCAGCAGTGCTGGGGTCTGAAGTCACGCTGGCCTTGGAGTCCAATGGTTTAACGGCCACATCGGCTGCGGTGACTGTGGACGGATCTGAGCCGTAGGGCAAGGCGACTGTAAAGGTATTATTCGCGCCCGCCGTCGCCGCCGTACCTTTGACGGTTACGGATTTGACACCCGCGTTATCGGGCGCGACAAAAGCGTCGGACATAACGTAGAGAGGATTCTCGCCTTTTGTGAAACGGTCGTAGGCCGAGAGCGCGTATGCCGCCTGCTCGGTAGACATCTCGTTTACGTTAGCCGGGGAAGATTCGCCGAAATAACCGGCCGTCTGGTTATAATTGAGCAGCAGAGCTGTGAGCGGGTTCTTACCGCCCGAGATCGTCCAGGCCGAACCCGCAGGGTCCTGTCCCAGCGCACAGAGCGCCGTGACGACTTGCGCCGTGCTGCTGGTGCTCAGCAGACCGCTTATACCAATAAAGCCACCCGTTGCCGCATTCTGCAGGCCGTGCAGAACAGGCAGCGCCGAGTCGACGGCCGTCTTGACGGCGGGGTTCGTGCCATAGTACGGAGCGAGAGCCTGAATCGCCATGGCCGTCATGTCCGGGTCCGCTGTGCTGCCAGTGAGGTTCCAGCCGCCGCCGGGAAGGGCGGCAGAGACAATGCCGTTCACATAAGCACTCGTGGAGGCTGCCGGATAAGGCTTGGAATCCAGGGCCAGGAGAGCAAAGATTTTAGCGTTGAGCAACATGCTGTCATCGTAGGTTGCATAGGGTACCGTCAGGTCGGCACTGTTCGTCCCATAGGCGGAAGCGTCGAGGCCGAGAGCCGTTAAAGCCAGAGTGACGCGTTCGTAATCCGTCGCCGAGATGATACCACCGCCCGCCAGCGCCGTCTGCAGATTGGCAAGATAGGTATGCGCCCAGGTACTGTCCGCGTCAATCGCTCCGGCGCGGGCTAGGGCCAGCACCGACCACTCGCCACCTTCCGAGCCGGGGGCGGGGTTGGTTACGTTGGTCTGAAGGTAGTTCAGCACACCTGTTAAGGCGTCGCCGGGCTGGACCGTTTGCCCCCCACCTCCGCCGCTGAGCGCCACATCGGTCAGTAGGGTATTGTAGGCCGTTTTATAAGGTTCGCAGGTTTTGAACAGGAAAGGATAATAGAGGGCAGAGCCGAAATCAGTCTTAGGCAGATTGTTGTAGGCTGTTTGGGCAACTCCGACTGCCGTGAGCCAAAGGCTGCTGCCTGTCGTCTCTTGGCCGATAGCGTCAATCTTGTCCTTGACCCGGTCGAGGGCGGGCTTAAGTGTGTCGGCGAGATGCCAGGAAAGGTCGATGCCCGGGTACTCGGCCTGCAAGGCCGTGACAGTATCCAAGGGAGCCGTGCCCACGCTGGCCGCCAGCAGGTCTGCATCCAAGTAGTGCTCGCGCAAGGTGGCCATTGCCCAGCATTGGCTAAACGAATTGCCGGTAAATTTTGTAGGGACCGTATTTTGGGTAGATACTCTTCCCCACATGATGGCTTCACCGTCTGAGCAAATCCATTGGGCGGTTCCGATATCACAGAAGAACCCGTTTACCAGATAGGTGCCCCATCCCCAGCAATCATTTCCGCCCGGCGCCGGCGGATGCACATATCCGCTCAGCGTCTTTGTGGGGTCGACGCCGATGTTGTTGATGAAACCATTGTAAATATCAATGTACCACGTACCGTGCTGATTGTCGGGGGGATATTCCTTTTCCAGCGCTGCCTGCAGAACCTCAAGAGCGCTTGAGACTTTGAGGACATGCACCATCGTAGGCTCAAGGCTGTCCTGGACGCTTATGGCAACGTTAATATAGTCGGTATCCGCTGGGGTCACGGTGGATACCGCGTAAGTCTTAGTGACATCCCCGCCGTCGCCGAGTTTGGCGACAACAGTCAGCTGAGACACGCTCGGCATTTGAGGGATCCTCAGGCATATCTTGTACGTGCCCGCGGAAATGGTAGGAGATGGTGATCCGTTGTTAAGCGTGCCGACAGCCTCCGCCAGGGGATCCCCTGTGGCGCTATCCCCCGCGTAAAGCTTAAACGAGACCGCTGTGCCGGCTGTGACAGCCCCCGAGAGGGTGTAGTCAAATCCGAAAGCCGATAGTTCTCCCGCAAAGACTTGGGATTGCCGAACATAGTTTACTGGACTTGCTATTATCTGATCGTTTCCCGCATAAGGCAGGTAAGGGTAAACTATATTCAAGTCGTGCAACCCTCCCAGGGTACTATCGCCCAAGCCGAGCTGCGTTGCGGAAAAATGCGCGGTATACGTTGTGTCCTGCGAAATCGCCACCGTTGTCGTCGCCTGGTCGATAGTACATACATCGGTGCTGGGGGCAACGCTATAGGTCCAGTTGCTGAAAGAGTATCCTGCGGCCGGTGTAGCGCTAAGAGTCCAGCTGCTGCCGCCGTCCGCGGTATTTTCGACAAAGGAGACTGTGGCCGTCCCTTTGGAGGCATCCTCCGAGACGGCTGTGGCTGTATACTGCTCACTCTCACCGGTGTCAAAAATGTAACTGATATTAATGTCTGACGAGGGGTCCAAATTGCTTAGTCCTATGTAAGGTCCATCTTCGATTTCATTGAAATCGTCGTCGTAATGGGTAGTGATACCGAGGTACAAATGCGCGTTACTCCCAAGCCCAAGTCCCGACGTCGAGTAGGCGTCAGTATAGCCATAGGGAAGGCTGTCAAGCGAGAAGGATTTACCGTTGATTTTGATGGCCTGCAGAGGATGGCCGGCCATAACATCCGGGTAGTTATTCATCCCTATAGTATAGTCGTCGTCAGAATCGATCGGCTCAGCGTTTATATCGGCAAGGAGATCAACATTCTGCCCCGAGCCGCGCATATACGTCATGTCGGCGCCGACTCCGCCGTCGCCGGTCAACGGGATATTCGACGTGATATTAAACTTATAGGCTGTTGGCGCCGCCGAAACTGCAGCCGGAAAAAAAGAGATCAGCAATATAAAGGCAAGCAGAACCGACATCAGTTTGAAAAGAGGTTTGGTTTTCATTCTGTTCACTCCATCTTTAGTTTTAAGCAAGTCACAAGCTGAGTTTCCTATTCATGCGGCGCCTGGGCCTAAACCGCCGTCACCCGTTTCGGAATCGGCAGAGGTGCCGCCGCTGGCGCGGCGGCACCTCTGTCAAATTACGATCTGGAATGAACCAGGCTGTCATCAGCTCAGTTAATGACAAAGAGCGTATTGCTGTCATTGCCGAAGACGAGTCTGCCGACATCGGCGGCAAATCCTTGGAGCGTGTAGGTTCCTGTGCTGGTCTGCCAAATCTGTGTCGCTGTTGGTGTTATGGTGTTGAACGAGTAGCAATAGCCGCTGCCGGAGCTGGAATTGGTGGTGAAGTAGAGGTAATCATATTTCGTGGTTGTGTTGGACCAGACGGCTACCGATGCCTGTACAGGGTCGCCGCTGTAGACGGTCTGCAAGATACCGCCCGTAAAGTTGGAGACCTGGACCCCCTGAACCGCACCTATACTGAAGCCGTTGGAACTGGCGGCATAGATGTAACCGTTCGAGGACACAACCGGCGTGGATGTGGAACTATTGGCGAGTGTCCGGTAAGTCGTTGTCGGTGTGCCAAGGATTGTACTCGTCGTCACTCTGACCAGCTGGCCGCCCATTGTTGTGTAATAAAGGTAACTGCCGGCGGAGCAAATGCAAGAACGAATCTTCCCGGATGTGCCCGAAGCCGTAAAGCTGTTACCGGCGGCGGAGCCAAAGGTCGAGCCGGTGGGCCTGACATAAACCGTGTTGGTCTGACTACCGAAGACCACATAGTCCGTGCCGCTGACCGTGGCTTTCGCGGACCCGGCCCAGTAGAAATCATCCCCACTGCCCGGCTTGAAGGCCGTCAGGGTTCCGGTGCCGAGATCATATTGATAGTAGCTCCTGTCACCCTCGAAAATTCCGAAATACAGGTTGTTGCCGATGGAATCAATCTGGGAATTGGCCTGACCATAGCCACTCGCCAATAAAGTCTTGGAGAGACTGCCGACACTATTGGTACTGACGTTGCCAATCTGGTACAACGCCCATCTGGAGGTCAGGAACTGGAAGCTTGACGCGGCCAGAGTGGTATTTGTAGTGATGGAGACGGTTAAGGTATAGGTACCGGCGGGAACCATAGTCCCATTGAGGTTGTACAGCGTGAAGGGGTTATTCACTGTGGGATCGTAATAATAGGTGTTGGAGCCAAAGGGAATAGAGGTTGCGCCGCTAGTCAGAGTGACAGTACCGGAAACTGAGGCGGTGGAACTCAGGATGTCCGTGGCCAGCTGGGATTCCCAGTAATCGCTGGGGACAACGAGTCCATCGTAGTGGATGGTGGTTGTTCCGACAGGGAAGCTGAAGCTGGAGAGCGGATTGTTCGAGGAGTCTTTCCAACCGCTCACACCGGTTCCGGCAAGTTCATTGTTATAGTGGGTCGTAGCCGCGTAAATTGTCTGGTTGCCCGCGGTGTCAAGGTAAGGCGTGGAGAGTTGCTGAACGTTGTTGGAACTTGGATCGACCTGATAGTTCCAAAGCAGGGACGGCGTACCGGAGGTATCCGTCGCGGCAAGGCGGGCCCCGCCCGTCGAGCCAGTAAAGCCGCCGTTATAGAGCGTATAGGCTCTGGAGCCGTTAACAACAGGCGTATTGTCCACACCGGAGTAGTACGCGCCATTGTTCGGCAGGGAAATCTGCGTTTCGGTTTTGGACGAGGTGATAGGCGGCGTGGGCGTGGAATCCAAGGTTCCGTTGTTGACATTGTTCTTCTGAAAGCTCGACCAGGCCGCGAAGGTCGAGGTGGTCATGGCGAAGATAAAAACCAGGGTCAGCAGAAGTGTCGCCAATTTTTTGGATAGCACTCTCATCTTTTTCATCCTCTCTTATTTTTTAGGTCACTATTTTGGAGTCCGGGGGGGAAAGTAGCGTTTGCCGTCCCTAAAGACGGCCTCAGTTCGACGAAGGATGTAAGCCCGAAGCTAGGAATCACCCCTTTTTCCGCGCACTTAGGAATCCTCCCCACCGCCGACTGAGCAGCCCGCTGTCCGGGCTTAGGGAATCATTTTGCTCCTGGGGGCTTCCGGCCACCTCCTCTCCTTCGTTCCCTTTGCGTCTGCCGGGACAGACGGTTTCAGCTGTCCATGGTGATCCCCCCCTTTTGTAATTTTGATTCTTTTAAAGGACTTGGCGCCGTAGCCACTCATGTTTCAGACGAAAACACTGTCTTCGCACGTATTAGCCTTCTTGCAGTACACAATAAAACAGTATTTTCCGGTTAGTGCAAAAAAAGAAGCATTGCTCAAGAGTGAGCAATGCTTCCGTTGTTCGGTCAGCATTTCCAAAACCTTATCATTACAGTGGTCCGGCTTGCTTTAAAGCACCAAAATAAGAAAAACCCTCGCGCATCCGGCTAACGAGGGCAAAATACTTTCCAGCACTGTGCCTCCTCATTTCCGTGAGTGACGCGGCAAATTCTCAATAAGCAGGTCTCCTGGCTCAGGTTCATAGTCCAACCTATTCCTTCCCGGTAAACCCGGTGGCATTTTATAGGCCGACTCCCCCTTACAGTGGCGGAACCGCGCCGGACTTACACCGGCTTCCCTTTTCAGTTTTGCGGAGCAAAACCACTTATTGTGAAACTATTAATTTAAAATAGCTGAAACAGTTTCCTCCTGGTTTTCAAAACCAATTAGAAATTTGAGAAATTTTCTATTTTTAGAATATATCTTGTAACATGCTATGTCAATATGTTCCAGGAAATTTTTCTTAAAATAGTACTTTATGCTATAAATAGTATTTTAAGTAATTTTTTTGTTTAAAATTCAATTCCCTTCCTCCCGACAATTCCCTTGCGGAAAGGATGCTTGACGGGGGTGATGTCGGAAACATAATCTGCCATTTCTATCAGTTCCTTGGGAGCGTAGCTTCCCGTCATGACCACCTCCAGCTTCTGAGGTTTATTTTTCAAAAACTGCACAATAGTTTTTTTGCTTATAAAGCCTGTCAAAATTGCCCCCATCACTTCATCC
The DNA here is from genome assembly GCF_030954495.1 of Candidatus Desulfosporosinus nitrosoreducens. Classification (GTDB taxonomy): domain Bacteria; phylum Bacillota; class Desulfitobacteriia; order Desulfitobacteriales; family Desulfitobacteriaceae; genus Desulfosporosinus; species Desulfosporosinus nitrosoreducens. The sequence continues at coordinate 8,846 of NZ_JAVHUW010000060.1, forward strand.
ATGATAAACACGTCCCAATCTTCACTGTCAACTAACTGAAGGCTGTAGTTCAGCAAAGCTTCAGTGTTTTCCCTCAAGCCTCTTCTTTGTTCTCCATTTAAATTCCAGAGGAAATTAGTTTCTTCTGCCCGGCAGAGCTTAAAATTTGGTTCCAGTTTTTGAAGAATTGCTGTCTCTCCGGTCTCAGCCCCTTTAAGAAATTGGACCATTAAGACCCTTAAATTATTGCCAACCGCTCTGATTGCCAGGCCAACTGCTGAAGTCGTCTTCCCTTTGCCCTCTCCGGTGTAGATATGCACTAAACCAGTCAAGTGTTTACCTTCTTTCTCATCCATTTCTGAAAATTATTTGCTGAGTTAATAGCTGCTTTTTCGCTGGTCCATGAGATTATAAAACCACCGCTCCGAATTAAGATCCGTTGCGGAAACATTCTCGTCTATCCAGGCCATTAATTCACTGACGGTATTTACGATCAGTCTGCCCCTTTCTTGGGCTCTTTGCAGAAAAACTATCTCTATTCCCAGTTCTAAGGCCGCTGAGATTTTGGTGTCGGTTCCGCCGGCGGAACCGCTGTCCCTTGTCAAAAGAATATCTACCCCATAAAACTTAAACAAAACCTTATTGATATCTTTCGAAAAAGGCCCTTGCATCGCCACAATATTTTTGGAGCGAATCCCCATTTCCTTACACTTTTTAATGATTTGAACTTCCGGAAGGATACGTACCACCAAACGGGCAGACTTGGCAAGCTTGCTGCGGACAATAGTTTCCAGCCGATATCTGCCTGTAGTAACAAAAACCGTGATCAAACGCCGCCTTTCCTGGGCCAAAACCGCTACCCTTTGCTCCAGCCCAACTATGACTTCTTCCCAATCCTCTGCAGGAAAAATCAGCGGGCTCACAGGAAGTTCGGTTTCAGGGCGCTGAAGTCTGAGATAAGGGATTTTTTCATGGAGACACCAGTGACGTAATTGAGCAAGTTTAGCACTGACCGAGGGATGGCTCACATCAATAATCAAATGAGGAACTTGCGGACACTCATGTTCTGCCCAGGTGGGCATATGAAGCAACTCAAGTCCCCGTTTATTAAGATTTTCCTTTACCTCACGGGCCTCTGCCGTTTCTCCCAAAAGAATAATCATCCTTCGCTCCTCCTTCTTCTCTCTTCTATACTTCTTTTCTCCTCTATCTTCTTTTCTCCTCTATTTTTTTACTCTTCTTTTATTCTTTACTGTTTAGTGTTCAACACCTTTTTATCAGCTGTTTTCCAACAAGCCGAATTTTGTTTTAATCCGCTCCAGCCTTCTAAGCCAAGGCTTCGCCAAAACCGCCAGGAAGATTAGGGTGGTCAGAGCGTGGGTAAAATCGAACCAGAAGCTGGAGACGTAGGCTCCGATCACCGCCTGATAGGTGATGGGCTGAATGAAGCCGATCACATACCAAATATTCATCACCCAGCCAAAGCCAAACCCGCTCAGAAAACCAAAGACGGCCAAACTTAATCTGCTGCGCAGCCAGCCGGCCTTGCCGAACATTCCGGCCGCAAAGCCAATCAGACCCCAGGAAAACATCTGCCAAGGGGTCCAAGGCCCCTGCCCAAAAAACAGGTTCGAGGTAAGGGCGGCCACGGCGCCCGTCAAAAACCCGGCCTCCGGTCCAAAGGCCAAAGCCGTAATGATCACCACCGCCGAGGTGGGTTTGACTTGGGGAAGCGCGGCAAATGCCACTCGCCCTAAAGCGCCGATGCCGGCCATGACGGCAATGACGACCAATTCCCGGGCCTCCGGCCGGCGTTTCTCAAAACTCAGGAAAAAAGGGATCATCATCAGAAGGATCAAGAGAATACTCAGGAAACCATAATTCCTGTCCCCCATTAACGTGAAACCAATCAACAAGCAGGGCAAGGCGGCCACCAAGGCCCAGCGGATTATTTGGAGGCGGCGACCCTGGGGGTCTGTAGGGTTTGACATTGTCTAATCACATCCTTACAAGTGACTGCTTGGGGGAAAATCCCACGGGCCATGCGGTTGGCGGCTGTAGTATAAAAGCTGTTGCCGGCAAAAAATTCCCGCGGGCTTCCCTCCGAGACAATCTCTCCATCGAACAGCAGCGCACAGCGGTCTCCGTACTCGGCGGCAAATTCCAGATCGTGGGTCACTGCCACAATGGCCACCCCCTGAGAGCAGAGCCGGACAAGAATTCCGGCTAAGCCTTCTTTAGAGCAGGCATCCAATCCTTTCGTAGGTTCGTCCAGCAGGATAACCTTAGGCCGGAGCAGCAAAAGCTTGGCTATCCCGACCTTTTGCTGCTCCCCGCCGCTTAAATTGTAAGGATGACGCTGGAGCAAGGCTTCAATCCCCAGTTCTTCCACTAATTTAGAGATTGCCTCTTCCTGCACTGTTTTATCCTGCTCAATCAGCCCCGCTGTTTCTTCCAGTTCTCCCCGCACCGTTTCCGAGGCAAACAACGCTTTAGGATTCTGGGGCAGCACGACCAAATTGTGGCGATACAGGTCACCCCCTTTAAAGTCGGCAAGTTTTCTTCCCCTGACCCAAACCTGCCCCCGCTTTAGCTTCAGGGTCCCGGACAACACCCCCAAAAGGGTGGTCTTGCCCGTGCCATTGCCACCCAGCAGACAGAGGATTTCTCCAGGATAAGCCTGCAGGAACACCCCTCGGAGAATGTCACCCCCTTCGGCGGAGTATTTAAACCAGACTTCCCGGGCCTCAAGAGCCGGCCTGCTGTCCCCGGTCTTTGTTTCCCGACTAAAGGCAGTCTTTTTTAAATTACCCGGCCATTCCGCTCCTATCCCCTCGGCTGAGTCGTGCCGGACATACTGCCGCAGCCACTGCCGCCCTTCCCGCACCGTCAGAGGGCACTTTCCTCTCAATTGCAATTCGCTGTAAATCCGCACGGGCGAAGGAAGGGCTTTAAAGATCCCCTGCCGGTTGTCTGCTTCTAACACCTGGGCGATTTCCTCCGGCTTGTCGGCCCAGAGAATCCGCCCCTTCTCCAAGACAACGACCCGGTCCGTCAGGGGGAAGATTTCTTCCAGCCTGTGCTCGCTCAGGATAACCGTAACGGCTAAGTCGCGATTGATTTTTTCAATCATGGTCAGAAACTCCTGAGCAGCAATGGGGTCAAGCTGAGCCGTAGGCTCGTCGAGTAAAAGCAGCCTGGGCTGCATAACCATGATGGCGGCCAAATTCAGAATTTGCTTCTGTCCCCCGGACAAATCGGCCACGGAGCGGCGAAACCAACTCTCGATACCGAAAAAGCCGGCCATTTCCGCGACCTTACGCCGGATCTCTCCACTCTCCGTCCCGATATTTTCCAAACCAAAAGCCAGTTCATGCCAAACTGTGTCCGTCACAATCTGAGTCTCGGGATTTTGCTGGACAAAACCGATTTCCAGCGCAGCGGCACGCCGCTCCAGCTGCTCGATGTTTCGCCCTGCGTAACAGATTCCCCCGCTCTTAGGCCCATGCGGGCGCAGCTCAGGTTTAAGGTGGCGCAGCAGCGTGCTTTTGCCGCAGCCGGAGGGACCGATCAGCAGAATTAATTCCCCCTCCCCTACCTCCAGCGTGATATTATCCAGCGCTTTCTGAGGGGATTCAGGATAAGCGAAACTTAAGTTACTGATTTGTAAGAGCGCCATTGCAGTTTCTCTCCCAACTCGATCAAACTGGGCAGCAAAGCCAGAACCCAAAAACACAGATACATGCCCAGGGCGGGCCAGGACAGGTCTAAAGGCGCGAGTGAGGGATAGAAGCTCAAGGCTCCCCATCCCCTCAGGTAACCAATCAAACAGGCAATCCCTAAGACAGCGACAAAGCTAAGCAAGATCCCATCGCGCCGGGAAAATCTGTAGAGAGAAAAGGAGGAGCGGTTTCTTAAGCCATACCCCCTGGCTTTCATAGAATCCGCGGTTTCTATCCCGTCTTCCAAAGCCCAGCTAAGCAAGACGGAAAGCGTGCGCATGCTCCGCCGGAGCCTTTGCCAGATCCTTCCTTCCCCGGCATCCAAACCGATGGCCTGCTGAGCCGTGGCGATCATTTTCAGGTGAAAGCGCAGCTTGTAAACCATTCTGATGCTCATGGTTATCAGCAAGGCCACCGTAGGGATCGTTTTGGCAAAAATATACAAGAACTTATCTGAAGTTATCACTTTATTGTAGCAAGAAAACCAGATGATGATTCCGACCAGGGAGGCAGCGGAACAAAAGCCATAGAGGGTGGACTCTAAAGTAACCGGCTGACCCAGAAAGAAAAACAAGACCGTTTGCCCTTGATGATTAAAGAGCGGATTCGCCAGGGCAATCAGCAAAAACATAGGCAGTCCGAATCTGAAATTAAAACGAAGGTCCCGCCAGCCATTCAAAAACCAGGAAAACAGACAGGCCGAGATCAGGTTCAGACCAACGAATACCGGATGCCGCAAAAGCATAGCTAAGGCCAAAATCACCATAAAGAAACTGAAGCTGACTACAGGGTGATAGGAAGCAAAGGCTTTGTTCATCCTCCTTCTCCTCTTTGACATTCTTCTTTACTTGTTGTCACTCTATTTCTGCAAAGCGGATTTTAAAGCCTGCAGAGTACCGTCCGGAACAACGGCGCTGCCGCCGAGAACATAGGTTTCCGTGACCTGGCTGCGAACCCCTTGGAGAAGCTGTTCTTGCCCGCTGCTCAAACCCTCTGCCTCGGTTGCCCCTCCGTTGACCAGCAAAATCCAGGCATTCGTCTGACCGGCAACGGCCGCCCCGGCCAAGGCATCGGCAAATCCCCTCCCGGTAGCCACAAAAATCTTGGCAGGGTTGGGCTGGAGTTCACTTAAAACCTCCAGGTTGGTGTCGAAGAGCGTTTGCCCGCTGTAGCGCGTCGGAGCGGGGAGCAATTGCTCCAAGGCCGGAGAGAGTACGGCCGGACCGCCAACCAGGAGAGTCTTGGTAATCCCCAGTTCGGCGATAGCCTTCTGAGTCGCTGGGGGCAAGGGGGCCGCTTGATCCGCATAAAGGATCGGCACGCCGTTGTAAGCGGCCCAAGCCGAGATGGAGAGCGCATCAGGATAACTGTGCAGGTAATCCCCGCTGACAATCACAGCTTGCCCTGAACCGCCCAACAGCTTGGCGATTTCATAGGCCGTGGCGTAGTGGTCCTCACCGGATACTCTCTGAACTTCCAGGCCCGCTTGAGTTAAGCTATCGGACACCGCTCTGCCGACAGCTCCCTCTCCCCCTATGATTAAAACCTTCTTAGCCCCCAAGGCTTGGATTTCTGTGAAGACCAGGTCAGGCAGACGGTCGGAGGGCGTCAGCAAAAGGGGCGCCTGGTATTTTTGGGCTAACGGCACAGCCGGCAGCGCGTCGGCTGAAACATCCCCCCGGGTGAGAAGAACCGTTTCCGCACCCTGGGGAAAGTTTTCTTTGGCAATCTCCACCGCCGTAGCGTAGCAATCCGCTCCGGCCAGACGCACTATCCCGGGAATTGAGGTTTCCGGCTGTTCTCCGGAAGAAGTCGGGTAAGGCAGCGCCTTTTCCGGGTTATAGTCGTATAAAGCAGACTTTTTATCCTGGAATCTCACATAGGCGGCCAGGGCAATCAGGGCCTGCTCGGAGGCCATATCATTAGTCTTGCCGTCCAGGGTGTGTTTAAAACCACCGTCGTCAGCCCGGTACTGCAGCAGATTGCTTAAAAGGGTGTGGCCGTTTTTCACAAAGCGCGAGTCCGTATCCGGATCAAGTCCCAGAGAGCAGACTGCAATCATAGTTTGACAGACACTCTCGCTGTTGGTTGTCCCCCAGGACTGATAACCTCCGTTGGCGTCCTGCAGCCCGGACAGGCAAGTGAGGGCTTTTTCCACGGCGGCTTGCACAGCGGGTTGGCCGGCTCGGTAATAAGGAGCGAGAGCCTGAAGCGTCATGGCGGTAATATCCGTATCGCTGCTGCCGGTGCTGTTCAAGGAAAACCCGCCGTCCGGCAGCTGCTCATTTAAAATAATTCCCAATAGTTTTTCCCTGCTCCATTTAGCGTCGGAAGGAATGTCATACTTGCCGCTGTCCAGGGCAATCAAGCCAAATACCGGCCCGTTGATACCCTGAGCCTCAATGTCGGGGTAGTTGTAGATTTCGGCCACCAGGTCTTTGCCGCCGAAATCCCGCGGATTACCCTTGGCCGCACCCACGGCCAAAGTGATTCTCTCCAGATTAGTCACCTTACGGGCTGCGGAATCCCAGTCCTGGCTGATATACTTCTCGGTTTCCGCCAGATAAGTATCCAGCCCCTGATATTGCTCCAGTCTTCCCAGTCCGATGGTCGGCCAATTGTGAATTGTGGGATCGACATAAGCTTCACCGTCTGCGGCCTGGAAAGCAGCTTGAATATAGTTCCTTTCCCATTGGGTCAATGCATTGACCGCCTGATCGACTGCAGCACGGCTCACGTCAGTCTGGCCGGCTGTGGTTTCCGCGCCGGCCTCGGCTGCCAGACCGGCAAGACAAGTACTGACCAGCAGCAAGGTGACCAAGAGGAGGGCAAATGTCCCTTTTATTCGTTTCATTCTCTCTGACTCCTTCCCCAATATTCCTTTATCTCTTTTTAAACAGGGCTTGCTAAATTATTAAAAAAAACTGGATTTTGCCAGGGTTTACGGACAATTTTGAGGAATATACGTGCCTGAAAAAACAGTCTTTGGCAGCAAAAACTCTGCCCATGGAGGTAAAAACAACGTAGCGAAAAGCCAATAGTTAAGATGAAATCCGGCCGGGCTTGTACCAAGAATCTTACGCGCGTAAGATTCTTGGTACAAGCCTAGGACAAGGCTCTCAGAATTGCCCGGATTCTGATTGGGATATCGGCCGGAAAAATGGCAAGATTCTGGCCACCTACCACGTTCTGTGCCTTGAGAACAGACTCAAGCTTAGTTGGGAGGGCGGCACTTCATGGCATGCGCTAATCCCCTCCTGATGATGGCAGCTCTCCGTTTTGGCGGCAAAGCCGGACCACATCCTCCACCGTCACCGCGTTTTCGTACAAAGTGCGTGAAATGCGGCTGGCTGCCGTCGTGTAAAAGGTGTTGGCCGAGAAAAAATTTCTCGGGCTGTCGGCTCCGATAATCTCTCCTTCAAACAGCAGAGCGCAACAGTCCGCGGCAATGGCGGCAAATTCCACGTCATGAGTTGCCATAATCACCGTCAGACCCTGGCTTTTCAACTCATTAAGAATATCCTTCAGGGTATTTTTGGCATAAGCATCAATTCCTTTCGTCGGTTCGTCCAGCAGCAGGATTTGGGGCTGGAGAAGCAGAATTTTGGCCAAGGCCGCCCGCTGCTGTTCTCCGCCGCTCAGGTCATAAGGATGCTTTTTCAGCAAATGATCAATTTCCAGCAAAGCGGCGTTGCGGCGGATCATGGCCGCCGCTTCCCTTGGCTTATAGTCCATAGCGGAGCATAGTTCAGCAAAATCTTCTTCAACGCTGGATTTCAGAAACACCGTCTGCGGGTCCTGGGGCAAAAGAGCTAGGTTATGCCTGTATAACTCTTTGCCACCGTAGCGCTGAATCTTTTGGCCGTTAATCTCCACTCTGCCGCGATAAGCACGGTTCTGGCCCGCAATCAGGCGCAAAAGGGTCGTTTTTCCCGAGCCGTTTTCTCCCAGGATGGCGAGGGTCTCGCCCCGGGCCGCCTTAAAGGTCGTTCCTTTAAGAACGTCGGGAAGCTGGCGTTCATAGCGAAACCAGACCTCCTTCAAGTACACGGAGTTCTGTTCCCCCCCGTTTGCCGGCGGAGCTTGCTCAACCGGCAGACGGGAGATCGCATTTTGATAATGGTCTTCCAGAAAAAGCCGTCCTTCCTTGACCGTCAACGGGCATTGTCCCCGGGAATCAAGGGCTGTGAAAATGCGCACGGCACTGGGCATCCCCAGCAGCATGCGCCGGCCCTCCGCAGCCCTCCGCAAGGTCTCTCCCACCCGGGCCGGCGTGTCAGCAAGAAGAATGCGGCCCTGATCCATGACCGCGACCTTGTCGCTCAGGGCGAAAACCTCTTCCAAGCGATGCTCCGCCAGAATAATAGTCAAACCCAAATCACGGTTGAGTTTATAGAGGGTGAAGATAAATTCGGCGGCGCCGATAGGATCAAGCTGGGAGGTGGGCTCATCCAAAATCAAGACTTTAGGCTGCATGACCAGGATGGAGGCTAAGGTCAGCAGCTGCTTCTGACCGCCCGATAACTCGGAGGTTTTGCGCTCAAACCAGCGATTAATGCCGAAGAAGCAGGCAATTTCCCCCACGCGGCGACGAATTTCGGCATGGGAAACGCCCATATTTTCTAAGCCATAGGCCAGCTCATGCCATACTTTGTCGGTCACCACCTGCTGTTCGGGATTTTGCATGACAAAACCAATCTCCGCGGCGGCTGCCCGGTCGGAAAGCTGAGTCTGCGCTGTGCCGCAATAACGTATTTCTCCGCTTTGGAGACCGTGGGGAGCGATTTCGCGCTTCAAAAGCCTCAATAAGCTGGTCTTGCCGCAGCCGGAGGGACCGCAGAGCAGCAGGAATTCCCCCTGGTTTACCGTGAGATTGATTTGATCCAAGGCTTTTCCCGTCTCACCGGGATAAGAGAAGGTCAGATTTTCGATCTGAAATAGTTCCATAGAATGGTCTCCTTAACTTCACTCAAAAAAGGGAGCAACATCAAAATCAGCACCCCGCCATAATTGGCCTTGGCGTACCAGGACAACTCCAGCTCCGACATGCCGGGGTAAAAAGCAAACCTCAAGCTTCCCCCTCTAAAACCCAGAGCCGTCCAACCAAACAACAGTACGAGCAGTCCCAGCAGAGCTAAATCTCCCAGGGTAAAACGAAAGCGGGAAAAATTCGTTCTTCCCGGCAGGCCGTAGCCCCGGGCCCGCATGGCGGCGGCAGAATCAACGGCATGTTCCAACGACCAGGTCAAAATCGCCGCAAACACCCGCATTCTGCCCCGCAAGCGGTCGACGACGCTTTCCGTGGCGTATAAACCCATAGTCCTCTGGGTCTGATGTATTTTTTTCATCTGCTTGAGGAACAACGGACAAAAACGCAGCGCTATGGAGAGGAACAAGCTCAGCTTCGGTATGGCTTTGCCGAACAAATAAATGAACTTATCCGAGGTCATAACCTGACTATAACACCGGCCCCAATAGAGAATTGACACCATCATTCCGGCAATGGCCGCTCCGTAAAGGACCGCTTCCAGAGTCACCGGGTTGTCATTGAGAAAAAAGAGCGGCGTGACCCCGTTATGGGAAAAGAGCGGATTGATCAAGGCAAGCAGCAAAAACAGCGGCACGTAAAATCCCAGGCTCAGCACTACCGCCTTGCCGCTCTCCAGCCTGCCGGCCCAGAGAAAGGCCCCCAGAAAGGAAAAGGCCAAGAGGAAAGGGTGGAAGGTCAGGGCCGTTATCAGGGCAACGCCGCTGAAATAAAGCAAGAGCACACTTGGGTGGTAGGTCGCAAAGGTTCTCATGGCTGCTTGTCCTCCTTAAGCCAGGTGTTGCCGACATCGCGGCCCAAATCACAAGTATAGACCCACTCGACGACGTCGCCGTCCCGCAGCACGTATTTGCTGCAGCCGAATTGCGGAAATTTTTTATTGACAAGATACATCCAGCCGCTGAGGGGGCCGCAGGAAAACTCATAGAGATAATGGATGCCCTGAACGTAAACACTTTTATAACTGTTGTAATTGGCGCCCTGGTATTCCATTTGGATCTTGTTGTAGCGTACAGCCCGGTCCAGCAGGTCAAAGGCCGTGTCCCCTGGTCTCAGGACGTATTGCGTAGGCGGCAGGATGATGCCGTCCGCCGGCACATAGTTCTTCGTCTTGAGTGACGGATCCAGTTTGTCCCAATTGCTGAGAACCGTATCACAGCGGATGCTGATGGTCACTGTTTTGGACTGGGGCGTAATCTGATCGATATGAGTCAAATAGTACTCGTCAACAGACTGAATTTTAGTCCCTGAAATCAGCAGCGCGATGATTAAAGCCACAAAGCCCAAAACCAGCAGGTCTTTTTTCATGGACTGTCCTTCTCCCCATAGAGCGCAGCGAGTTCTTCCATCTCCCGCGCTTTTTTACCCCGGCGGCGTTTTATCCTGTACGTCACGCCGATCGTCGCCGCAGTTGCCGTCACCGCCAAGGCCAAGGCTATATAAAGGGCCCGCAGCAAGTTGTCAAGCTTGGTTTTGGTCTTGACAACATCATCCCAACGCAGGATTTTTCCCTGGTCATAATCAGACAAGGTCTCATAGCGTTGCACGATATCGTTGACTACTCCCCTATCGGCCAGAGAAATCCCTTCAAAGGGATAAAGCTTATGCAAAACATCCTGATTGATGCCGTCAATCTTAGCTTGAATACCCAGTATTGCCTGCCTGGCAGCTGCGAGACGGGCCGCATAATCCGCCTTGCCCGGAAAATCCCCGCTTTGCTCCAGCTTGTTGAGCAGGCTGACCACTTCCACATACTGCCCGGTGGTCAGCTTAGCTGGCAGGGCTTCCACACTCGCCCGGTCGGCGGAGGAAAAAATCAGCTTCGGCCGGCTCTCTCCTGTTGAATCCGGAGTACCGGCAAGGGTATCCCCAGCCGGCCTAAAATCGTAAAGGGAACTCAAGCCTTTCATCTGCCGCCAGACTGCCACCAAAGAATATAAGGCCTGTTCACTGGCCATGGAATTGGATTTGTCCGGTTGGGAGGTTGGGTTGTCCGGATCATAAGCCCGGGAATGGACAAAGCCGCCGTCAGGCATACGGTAACTTAACATAGCAGCCAGAAGCGAATGACCGTTTTTAATAAAGCGCTGATCTTTCTGAGGATCTATTCCCAGTGAGCACAGGGCTACGGCTACCTGGGCGGTACTCTCCAGATTCCTTGTTCCCCAGCTCTCGTAATCACCCTCCGGCAGCTGCGCCTTGGCCAGCCAAGCCAAGGCTTCATCCGCGGCTTCCCGCACCGAGCGCGTTGTTCTTTCTCCCGTAGCCTCGCTCTGGTAGGTATAGGTCTGGGTACTGCCGTAATAAGGAGCCAGGGCCTGCAGGGCCATGGCCGTGATATCCGGGTCGGCGCTGTTTCCCGTTAGAGTAAAGCCCCCGTCAGCCAGTTGGCGGCTCAGGATCTCCCTGATGATGTCGCTGCGGGAGTAAGAAGCGCCGGCGGGGATGGCGTAACGCTTGGAATCCAGGGCAATCAGGCCCCAGATCCAGCCGTTGATCCCCTGTCTGCCTAAAGAGGCCGTTTGGCCCCGGTTATATGTCCCATCGGCAATGAGATTAATCGGTTTGCCATTTTGATCCTTTCCCACCGCCGTGGGGTCGCCGCCCATTGCCAGAATGGCCAGAGAAATGCGGTGCCATTCCGTAGCTTTGACTGCCGACAGCTTGCCCGGTTCTTGATACCTGTTTTGAACAACCTCAGTGATCATGGCTAAGTACCCCTGGTCGTTGTCCGGATAACCATAGCGGCCCAAGCCGAAGGGAAACCAGTCCCCGGAGGTCGTCCCTGCGAGGGTCAAAAAGGTATCGTTAATTAAATAACCTTCCGGCGTCGAGCCGTTATCAGCTTTCTTCCAATTAATAATCCCCTCAATGACCTTGGCGATATCCGGGGCGGAATAGTGTTCAGCGGGCGCATCCTGGGCCCGAACCGGCTGGGCCGCAGGCAGCAGCGGAGCGGTTAAGGATAAAAGGCACATAATGACGGCGATCAGCCCTTTGCCGATTCGTTTCTCACCCTTGCGCGCCATTACGCGGCTTCCTCCATTAAGAATTTGACGGCCTGATCAACCTCGTCCTGGGAAGCGTTCAGCTTGACAACAGTTGCACGTATTTTGTCCGGCACCTTGGCATAACCCTTTTGGGCAATCAGCGTCGTTAATCTGTCCTTATCGGCTACGCTGTAATAATTGCCGGCGGCACCGCTGCTGCCTATGGCGGCTCCGCCGCCAATATCCGCGCCGTAGGCCAAGGTAAACTGCAGGCGCAGCACATCCCCGTCCGAGGGGTAATAATCCGCCAGGCCCACGTTGGGGAATTTGGTGTTGACACAGTACATCCAGCCGGAACCGTGTGTATAATCAAACTCACCCAGGCCGCCGTCATTGACCTTGTCTTTCTCATTCAAATCATTAAAGCCATTGCTTAAGAGCTTTTCCTTCAAAAAATCCGGAACCTGAGCTTTAAGCGGCAAAACACCGCCCCGGAGAACGGCCAGATAAAAGCCGGCGGTGAGAGAACCCTCTTTTTCGTAGGTGTAGCCATGCTCTTTGAGGACACTGTCCAAAAGCTGAGCGCCGTTTTCTCCTTCTTCAATGTCCACATAGGCCGGATTCAGCAAATAGCCGCCGCCAATGCTGAAAGCCTCAATGCTCAGCACCATTTGCCCGATCTTTTCACCCTTTTGAGCCGGCTGATAGTTCAAGGTGTAATCTTTTTTAAGTGCTCCGGTTTTAATCTCGACAACGTTGGCCCCGCTTTTCCCCTGAGAGAAAACCAAAGTATAGCTTGTTTTCTCCGTGTCATCCCAGGCAACGGAAACCGGCTGCCCGTTTAAGGTGACCGTCAGCTCCGCGGGGGGGATTTTTTCCCCCTTTTGGTCTTTGGCCCAGACGTCAAAGGTTTTTTTGCTTCCTCTTTGGAGCGCTCCCTCTTTTAGTGTCGTCTCTAACGTACCGGTCGTGGTCTGCGCAAGGGCCGGTATTGGCGCGTCAGAGGAAGAAGACACCTGAGCCTTGGGAGAAGAAGCCGCTGTAGAGTCCGGGGCAGCATTTTCCGGAGGGTTTCCCGCAGAGCTTGCCAAAGAATCCTGCGCCGGGTTTTCCTCACTGGCTCCGGACAAAGCGGATACTGCAGACACCGGCAAGGAAGCTCTCTCTCCGGCTTGCTCTCCGCTCGTCTGAGCCGCCACACTTTTTGATAGCTTAGCAGGCTCGGGGCTTGCTCCCTTACATCCGGCCGTCAGCCACGTGAGCAGAAAAACCAGGATCAGCGCTGTTATCGTTTGTTTTTTCAGCTTACCTCACCCCTTTCTTAACTCTGACGACATCTGAGTATCTTAGAAGAAATCCATTTTGACAATAAACCAACAAAAAAAGCATCACTCAAGACGAGCAATGCTTCCGTTGTTCGGTCAGTCATTGTTGCAGCAATAAAATTGCCAAATGTGAAAATTATTTGTTTATTTAATAATAACACATAGAAAGAATGGCTGCATAGGAAATTCTAAGCAATGGCAGGATTAAAAGCCGGAAAACATCTTTTCGCTGCTTGATCACCACTGTTAACAACGGGTGTGAAAAACGCGGCCAAAATTTTGTTGCCTTAAAGCGGGTATTTCCGTCCCCCTTCTGACATAGTCATATCAAGGATAAGGTGGGATGGAGGGTAAAACAGTGCAATTCAATGTCTCCCAATTATTTGTTTCCACATTTATAATTCATATCATCGATACTTTTGCTTATTCCGTACGGCTCAATTCTGTCAAGAGCAGACAATTCGCCTTGTCCAACACTTTCTTTAACCTTTTCTACTTAGTCTCTCTGGCGGCGCATACCCTGCAAGCCCCCTTGATTGGAGGGCTGATGGATATTTCTCTCAATCAAAGGAGCGATCCTCTTCCCGCCATGCGCAAAGTCATTTGGATAGCGACGTTAGGAGTTTTTGTGGGTATTTTGTTAACCCCAAGCTTTTTGAGGTTTTTCTCCAAGGCCGTGAAAAGCCTTGAGCGGTCAGGTTCCGTGCCCTCCGTTGTCATGCACACTTTGAGACCTGGCAATGTCCGTAAATTCTTTTGGAATGTCACATTGCCTTCAAAAAGCATGGTAAATACGTTGCCCTTTCGCAAAGTACCCGGCGAATTAATGGCTCTCAACGCTTTCGTCACGGGGCTCTATACGGTTGGCGTGATGTCGGCTTTTTATGCCACGTTACTGGTCAATGCCCAGCATCGTTTGGCCGCCTCGGCCTCGGCGGGGATCATCAACAGTGCCGCCAATATTATCCTTATGCTCTTTGTCGATCCAAAGTCTTCAATCATTACGGATCAGGCTTTAAAAGGAAACCGTCCCTATGAAGATGTCAAGGCCCTTGTCGTTATGCTGATCGGTTCCAAGCTGGCGGGGACCTTAATGGGACAAGTGCTTCTTATTCCGGTAGCTCATGTTATTGCTATTATCTATAAATGATTATAGAGATAGCTGTGCTTAAAACACAGGTTTGACCTGGTTTAATCCCAGTTTAACTCAAGTAATTAGTTAGCCCGCTGCGAAAGTTTCTATGATCCGGGATTTATCCATGTTATACTCATAAAAAGATTGCCCTGAATTTTGCAGATCTGCTTTTTACTTTTTGCGTACTTTCCCGAAGATGGTTAAATTAAGAGCGGGAGGAAATTTAATGGCAAATCAACGTAGACTGGGAATATTCTCGTGGTTTGGTTTTGTACTCCCTTTTCAAAAACGGCTGAGCCTAATCAAAGAGGCCGGATTCGACGCAACTTCTATCTGGTGGGAAGATGAGGATACACCATGGCAAACCAAAAAAGAGCATATGCCCCAGTTAGTTAAAGATATGGGGCTGGAATTAGATAACCTACATGTCCCTTACAATAATTCTAACGAATTGTGGTCGGAGCGCGAATCCGTCAGATCAAATTTTATTCAACGGCATATCCGCTGGCTTAATGACTGCGCCAACCATCATGTACCGCTCATGGTCATGCATCTGACCGAAGGCCTCAATCCTCCGGCCCCCAACCATTACGGCCTGCAAAGTTTTTACGAGCTTGTGAAGGCCGCGGAAGAGCTTGGAGTGACCATCGCCATCGAAAACACCCGCCGCAGTGACAATCTTCCTTATCTGCTCTCCGCAATCCCCTCAAGCCGTCTGGGGTATTGCTATGACAGTTCTCATTACTTTTTATCCAACAAACAGGACTTCGACTTACTGAAAAATTTTGGCGAGAGGCTTGTTGCGACTCATCTCTCAGACAATGACGGGTTGGAAGATCGGCACTGGCTGCCCGGACACGGCATCATTGACTGGACCGTGTTAAGCAGGCATTTTCCGGCCACTTACCAAGGGGGGTTAACCTTGGAGGCCTATCCGACGCTCGAAGAACGCCGGAAATCTCCTGAAGCCTATCTCAAAAATGCCTGGCAAAAAGTCAGAGCTACCCGTGATCTCTTCGGAAATTTATAATTTCAGAGAGCGGGTAATCTCTTCAATTCTCACGGGTTCGTTATTTTGAATGATTATCTTTAGTTCGCCGTATCCCGTAGCCCTGATTAACTCAATAATCTTCTTTTCCTTTGCTGTAAGGATTATATTCGACCCATCCTCTCTCATTGATGTTCCTCCCTATTTATACTTTTTCTTTAGGAAACCCTTAACCAATTAGTTCTTCATTCGCAAACTCTCGATTGCCCGTTCACTTAGCGCCAGGCAGCAGCTATGCCAGAATATAAAAAATCCTTCCTCAAGGGAAGGATGCAAAATCCCAATCAGTATCTAAAGCATCTAATCAACATTACAAGATACCGATCACCTTCCCTAACACCCCGTAGGTCCAAAAGTGTGGTATGAGCAGGTCTCCTGGCTCAAGATCAACATCGGCTCACGTCTTCCCGAATAAATTTCAGTGACAGTTTGTGAGCAAACTCCCTTTTACAGTGGCGGGTACCGCGTCAGGCTTAACTGACTTCCCTTTTCAGTTTCTATCCAAAGATAGAAATCACTCATCACCGCATATTAAGTTCTATGTTTACAGAATACCATGAAAAAAGGGACATTGTCTAGAGGTGCAAAAAAGCCGTACTTCTCCTTTGGAGAAGATACGGCTTAATATTTTTTTTGGTGCGCCACCCAGGATTCGAACCAGGGACCTGCCGATTAAGAGTCGGATGCTCTACCAGCTGAGCTAGTGGCGCATTTAGAAGAACAGTAATTAGTATACCTAAGGAAGTTAAAATAGTCAAGCCTTTTCTCGATCTTTAGTTCCGATCTTTAGTTCCGGCTATAAGAAAGAGAACTGATCCTGAGGTGGGTTTTCAGGAATTAACGAAGTTCGGGATCAGCGGCAAGGTTTAATATAGCCTGAGCATATACCTTAGTCGTTAAGAGAATATTGTCAATGGAAATGTATTCATCTGCGCAATGGATTACCTCAGGTTCACCCGGAAAAACAGGGCCAAAGGCAACCCCTTGCGGCAATGCTTTGGCATAGGTTCCCCCGCCTATGGCAAAAGCATAGGGTTTGAGGCCCGTAACATCGGCATAGGCTTTAAGCAGGGACTGAACTAAATCGCTGTCTTTAGGAACATGATGAGCCTTCTGCTGGCTGATCACCTGCAAACTATAGTTTTCTTTTTGAGCGACTTTTTCTATAGGCAGCAGCACATCTTCACGTTCATAAGTAACTGGGTAACGTATATCCAGAACGAAACGTATCTGGTCGGACTTTAATTCTAAAATGCCGAGATTGAGGGATAATTGACCGGAGGGTTCGTCACTGTAGGCAATGCCAAAGCCTTCCCCGGAGAAGCCTGTGCCGGGATAGTTTAAAAGGAAATCAAGAGCTGCTTGTTCTTCCGCACTAAGAGACAAACACCGTAAAAACTTCAAAGCGTAAAGAACTGCATTTTTACCTTGTTGGGGAAGACTGCCATGAGCCCCGACCCCTTTAAACGTGAGCTTTATTTCCTGTCCGGCCTGCTGGGCCTGGATTTGTCCGCTGACATCCTGCGGAAAAGCAAAGTCCTGCAAGGATTGAGCAACACTGCCGTGATCAAGTCCGGTTAAAGTAACTTCGCAAATATCCGGGACGACATTGGCCCGTTCTCCGCCGCGGATAGTGACAAGATGCGGCAAAGAGGCTGCAAAGGATTTCTTAAATTCAAGATGGAGAATTCCCTTTTCGGCATGGATTAAAGGAAACTCAGCGTCAGGTGCGAAGCCCATATAGGGAACTTCTTCTTTTTGCAGATAATAGTCCATGTCGGCCCAGCCGGACTCTTCATCCGTGCCCAGAATCAAGCGCACTCGTTTACTCAAAGGTATTTTAGCATCTTTTATGGCTTTCATGGCAAACAGAGCTGCCAAAGACGGTCCTTTATCATCTAAGGCGCCCCGCCCATAAATTTTTCCGTCTTTAATTGCTGCACTATAGGGCGGGACAGACCAGCCGTCCCCTTCCGGCACAACGTCCAAGTGACCTAATATGCCAAAGAGTTCTCCGGAACCCATTTCTATATGACCGGCATAGCCGTCTACATTCTTCACAGCAAAGCCCAGTTTTTCACCCAATTTCAAAGTCCACTCTAAAGCTTCCCGTATTCCAGGTCCAAAGGGAGCCCCCTGGGCCGCCTGGGTCATGTCTTTAACACTTTTAATTTGGATGCAGGCCTGCACAGCCGAAACTATGTCTTCTTTCATGGCGTTAATTTGTTCGTCGAGACGCATCAGCAATCATTCCCCCGTCTTTTTATGTTTGTTTCAACCCATCCTATCATACCCGGCTTGATAAATGAAGATGCATAAGTTATCACCCCAAGAACTAAGGCGTTAAGGTGGAAAACTTGACATCAATTGTCGTACCTTTGGGCACTACTTTTCCCGCCTGAGGATTTTGTTCCGTTACAAGACCACTGCCCGAAAAATTAAAATGAAGTTCGGACTTGGCCAACATGTCCCCCACTTGACGCATCGTCATTCCGGTTAAATCAGGAACAACAGCTTCTCCGCCGACAGGCGAACGATCCGGGACAACCGGTTTGGGAGAAGGCCTGACCGGAAAATCGCCAGAAGATATCGTAACCGTGCTTTGCGTATCTTTAGCCACCGGCAAACCATAATATTGCAGCGCCCCTTCAATAATGGCCTTGGACGGAGGACCTCCTAACGTTCCGCCTTGGTGCCCTTCGGCGCTTTTAGGGGTATCGAGGATCACTAAAACGGCTATTTTGGGATTTTCCGCCGGAGCATACGCCGCAAAGGAAGCAATGAAGTCTGTTGGAGAATATTCCCCGGTCTTAGGATCTACTTTCTGCGCGGTTCCCGTTTTACCGGCAACATTGATGCCCGGAATTTGCGCAAGATGACCCGTCCCCCCTGATACGACTTGCTCAAGGATATTAGTCATCTGGGAAGCCGTTGCCTTCGAGATGACTTGACGGATTGGTGTCGGTTTTTGTTGCTGAACCACTTGTCCGTCCGGTGTCGTGATTTTATCCACGATATAGGGGCGATATAAAGTTCCACCGTTGGCAACCGCGGATATGGCCGTTAATAATTGAATCGGAGTCACCAGATTAGCTTGCCCGAAGGACATCGTTGCCAGCTCCAAATCGCGGACTTTATCCTGGGGAACGAGCAGACCGCTTTCTTCACCCGCGATGTCAATACCGGTTTTAGAGCCAAAACCAAAAGCCTTTAAATACGTATTAAATGCATTTTTGGTTAATTTCATGCCGACTTGAGCCAGCACAACATTGGAGGATAGCTGCATGCCCTGAGTAAAGGTTGGATTTCCATGAGCTTCCTGGTCTGAATCCCAGTTCGTAATTAAACGAGGGCCTACCCGCAAATAGCCAGGATCAGGAAAGGCTTCGTCGGGGCTGATCACACCCTCTTCCAAGGCGCCCGACCCGGTGATGATTTTGAACGTTGAGCCTGGTTCATAAGACATACTGATGGCTAAATTCCGTCTGTCTTCGGGGGAGGTCTGCGCGTAATTTGTCGGGTCAAAGGTTGGACGGCAACCCATGCCTAATACTCGTCCTGTCAGTGGGTCCATAGCCAGGATTGTCACACTGTTGGCATGAGCCGTTTGCTGCAGATTATCCAGCTGCTGTTCTATTAAGTATTGAATCGTCGCATCTAAGGTAAGTACTAAAGAGCTGCCCGGGCGGGAAGGGGCGCTTTGATCATTGGCTTTAAGAATGGAACGGGCCCGCGTGTCTTGTTCTTGTGACTGAAAACCCGGCTTGCCGAACAATACTTTGTCATAATAAGACTCAATACCTTCCACACCATGGCCTTCCAGATTCACGATTCCCAAAGCCGCTGCCGCCAGGCTCCCCATAGGATAAACACGTTTTTCTTCGTCATTCAAGCCTACCCCTGGAATTTTCAGCGCCATGATTTTCTCGGCCTTTTGCAGGTCCACTTGATGGCCCAGGCTGACCCAAGACAAATTCTTATTGAGTTTAGCGAGAATATCCTGTGAGTCGATTCCTAAAATTTCCCCCAGTTCTTTGGCCACAGTCTCTTTGGAAGCGTTGAATTTATTTTGAGTGATTAAACTCGTTAAGGTTTTGGGATCAGCATAAATCTCTTTCACCGGAATGCTTTGGGCTAATACGGTTCCTTGGGAATCATAAATTGTGCCACGTTCGGGCTGAAGGCTCTGGTCCGTTGTCCGGCGTTGAATTCCTTTGGCCTGAAGATCGGATGCCTGAACAACTTGAAGGACAATAAGTCTCCCTACTACCAGGAAGACAAAAAGAAACAGCCCAATATGGACCCAGCGATCCCGGGAAAAATAGTTGATGATGCGCCTGCCTCTTTTTTTCAAAAAACTCCATCCTCCTCTCGTTCATTATAGCATTAACCTCTCACTTCCAGTCCGTTTTAGACCTAAGAAATAAGCAAATTTTATAGCACGGATTGCCCTCAACATCATAAGCTATACAAAAAGAGAAAGGAGTCCTGCTATGAACAGCCCGCAAGAGATTGCAACGCGTATCACTATGGCTTGGTTAAACGCCTTTGCCACAGTCACCAAGGAGCTGGGTCATGTCGATCAACATATTCCCACCCCTCAGGAAGTGAGCGAATTCTTCATTGAAATTCACCGCACCGCTCAACAAACTAATACTTAAACTGTACCGGAAGAAAAAATAACCCAAAAGAGCTTACGCTATCTTAACTAACGATGGCATTATTAAAGGCCACCTCGCTAAGAAACCGCAAGCTCTTGATTGTATTTTTCCCTCAGTTGGGTGAAAACTATGCTCGTTGGAAAAAGGTATATTTATGAAACTCTGGTACACTTAGGCTTTGACGTTTTGCTGAGATAAGAGAAACCCCAGGAGCGCTCCGGTGAAAAGTCCGCCTAAATGGGCAAAATTGTCAATTCCCGGTTGGGAAATTCCAAAGCCAAGGTTTACTAAAATTACAATCACAAGGTTTAGGCCCAAACCGGATTTCCAAAGATGCGGCCGTTTATAGCTATAAATCAGCTGGGCGCCTAAAAGACCAAAAATTGCTCCGGAGGCCCCGGCCGAAAGTGCCGCAGAAAATAAGTAGCTTGCTATAGATCCGCCGAGTCCGCTCAGAATATAAATCAGGAAATACTTCTTATGTCCGTAACTTTCTTCGGTCAAAGGACCCAAAGCCCATAACGAGTATAAATTAAAGGCTAAGTGCATGATGCCTATATGAATAAACATACTCGTTAATAAGCGCCACACTTGACCGGCTTGAATCAGGGAATTCACTTTCGCCCCAAAGGCAATCAGCACAAGCTGATTGGTTGATCCGCCCGCTAAGGTCATGAGTAAAAAAACCAGAAGATTAATTCCTAAGAAAGTAAAGGTCACATACGGCTTCTCGCGCTTTCGCGTCAGAGGCTCAGGCTCCAGCGAAAGCGGCGAACCGCTGGCAATCTGCTTCAAGAGACGGGGAATATCTTGTTTTTTCGAAGGAGGATAAGGAAATAAATTGCCCAGTTTCAAATCCCAATACCACAATTGAAAGCCCGGAAAATGGTGCCTTTTTAATTCCGAAGAGTCAATTCCCGCAGGGCAAAAAACAATGGCGTCCCATTGGGGGATATTGGCGAATCCGGAAACTTTAGATCTTAAATCCGCAGTCAGCTCAGTTAGGTATCCAAAAAGAAGTCCGCGCTGAAGTGCAGCGTGAACGGCGCAGAGCCAATTTCCTTCGAGTGTTCTCACATCCCAGCCGGATTCTTTAAGGTTAGAGCTAATTTGTTCAAACATAGTCTCTCCTTGTTTTAAATTTCTCCGATAACTCCTCGCAGTAAACTCGGTATTCCATAGTCATTTTTCCCTGAACCATAGCCAACATTATGGATCACCATTTCCGGAAAATCCGCTTGCCGCGCTAAAGCTCTAATCAGAGCTGCACCCGTGGGGGTAATAAGTTCCCCGGTAATTCCCGAATCCCGGAATTTGAACCCCCGCAACAACATGAGCGTTGCCGGGGCCGGCAAGGGCAAAATCCCATGAGCACATTCTACAAAGCCCTTTGACCACGGCAGAGTAGAAATCCGAATCTCCTCAATGTCCAACTGATCCAGAGCGATGCAGGTGCCTACAATATCCACGAGAGAATCCACAGCCCCAACTTCATGAAAGTGAACTTGATCGAGAGTTGTTCCATGAACATGGGCTTCCGCCTCAGCCAAGGCGTTAAAAACTTGCAAAGCGTGTTTTTGGGACCGTTCGGACAACGATCCGCTCAGAATCATTTTCTCAATATCGGGAAGCCGCCGGTCATGATGATGATGATGGTGTTCGTGTTCATGTTCATGTTCCGACTGGTCGTCATCATGGTGATGCTTAGCATGATGATCATGAATAACCACATCAATGTCAGTCGCTTGGATACCGTGAACCTGACGGGACCGAATATCCAACTTAAATTCTGTCAAACCCATAGAATGCAGTTGATCGATGATCGCTTCAGGGTTTGCGCCCAGAGCAATTAAGGAGCCTAAAGCCATATCTCCGCTGATACCGGCAAATGTGTCCCAATAAAGAATTCTCAAGTTGAAGCACCTCGCAAATGATGTTTAGAAATTCTGTGAATAATTGTCGACGCTAAAGAAGCCGCCCCGAAACCATTGTCAATATTGACAACTCCTACCCCGGAGGCACAACTGTTCAACATGCTGAGTAAAGCTGCCAGGCCTTGAAAATGAGCGCCATAGCCCACACTTGTCGGTACCGCTATGACGGGCTGTTCCACGAGTCCGCCGACAACACTGGCTAGAGCTCCCTCCATTCCGGCGACAACAATCAGGACTTCCGCGCTGTCCATCGTCTCACGCTGGGCAAGAAGGCGATGAATGCCCGCAACTCCAACATCATAGACAGTCTCTACGACGTGCCCCATATAACGGGCTGTTAGCCATGCTTCCTGAGCAACCGGCAAATCTGCTGTACCTGCCGTCATAATCAAAATCTTGCCTGGAATTGTCGGTTCTTCCAAAGGACGCAAGAGCAGACAGCGCGCTAAAGTATCATAGTGAGCCTGAGGAAAATGAGGTAAGATTAAAGCCGCATGCTCAGGGGTAAGGCGGGTCGCCAGGACATTTTTGGATTTGGCCCCCAGATGCCTTAAAATAGAAATAATCTGCTCCGGTTGTTTGCCTTGACAGAAAATGACTTCGGATTGGCCTGTGCGCAGTGCTCTATGATGATCTAAACGGGCAAAGCCCAAGTCTTCAAAAGGCAGTTCTTTCAATTGACTCAGAGCTTCTTCAGGAGTACAGGCCCCCCCTTTAACCGACTCAAGAAGAGCTTTGATTGTTTCCTCATTCATTGTAGCTTTCCTCCCTCCGGTTCGGGGTTAAGGCTTCCCGAACGAAGTCCGTCTAAATCCAAGGTTACAAAGCGGAAGCCGAGCCCTTTGAAGGAGTTGGCAAATTCAGAATGATTCTGAAGAAAAGGGGCAAAATTCTCAATTGGGATCTCGATACGCGCAATGTCACCATGGACCCTGACGCGACATTCTCCAAAACCTTTGCTCTGGAGAATGGCTTCAGCTTGAGCAACTTTAGATAACAGCTCAAGCGTAATCAAGTCCCCATATGGAACCCTCGAAGCAAGACAGGCCATGGAGGGTTTATTCCAAGTCCTTAAATTGCGGCGTTGCGATAATAAGCGTATCTCTTCTTTTGTGAGTCCGACTTCAAGTAAAGGGCTTTTGACTTTTAATTCTTGCAAAGCCTTTCGTCCCGGTCTGTAATCCTGGGAATCCGAAGCATTTGTTCCTTCAATGAGCGTGGTATAACCCAATCCCTCGCCTAAAGCTAAAAACCTGGAGAAAATTTCTTTTTTGCAAAAATAACACCGTTCCGGTGAATTAGCTCGGAATTCTTGCAACTCCAGCACGTTTATATCAATCACTTCTAAGGGGAATTGATAGGTTTGGGCCAAAGAGAGCGTTTCCTTTTGCTCTTGAGCGGAAATCATCGGCCCCCGGGCAAAAACTCCTTTGCAGTTTGCTCCCAAAGTCTCTAAGCTGACTGCCAGGAGATAGGTGGAATCTACTCCGCCTGAAAAGGCGACCAAAACACTTTGCAGCGATTTAATGAGGTCAATAAGTTGAGACTCTTTCTTTAAAATATCTGCATCTAATTTCATACCGTGGCTTTACTCCCTTCCACTCTATTCTACCTACGGTTTAAATGCCTGTCAAAGAATCTTTTGCAACACGAAATTTCAAAAAAACTTCATTTTAAAATGAATTATTTAAATAAAAAGAGAACAGGGTCAAGTTTTCCACTGCCCTGCTCTGATTCACCAGATACAATCGCCAATTCAGTAACGTCCTAAGAACTTAGCCATTTTTCCAGGAAACGCCAAATCCGCCTCTGGGGTATTTCCAATTGATGTTGCCGTAAGGACAACCAATCAAACAGGTGCCACACTCAAGACAACCTTCATACCCCACTGAAATCCGCTTCTCTTCATCATCCCAATCATAAACGTGAGCCGGGCAAAAGCGCGTGCAGGGTTTATCCTGGCATTGATTCAAGCATACTTTCGGGTCGTTGATCTTGATATGACTCAGTTTGTCCGTATTAAAGCGCACTAAATAAAGTTTATCATCTAATTTCATAGTAAGGCCCTCCATGCTCCATAGATATCTTTAAGGATACCGCCTTTGGACCTCTGCTCAAAGATCATTTTGATAATTTCCTTTTGGCGTTGCTTCTTGGGGGTCCCGTCCGCTGACAAATACATCTTAACAGCTTTGGAAAACATTTTGGGATAAAGTTTTAAGAGATGAGGATTATCCTCAAAGAATTTGCCCATATGGCGGTAATGGTGAAGATCTCTGAGCACAAAAGAATCGCGCAAACGGGTCTCATAGACCGCCATGGCCTGATCGCTCAAATCTCCGGCTTTGATGGCTTGGGCCGCGACTTCACCGGCAATTTTGCCGGATACCATAGCCAGGTTAGACCCTTCGCGGTTAAGGGAGTTCATAAGCATGGCAGTATCGCCAACGACCATGACCCCTTGCCGGTGCAGCCTGGGAACTTGAGTATAGCCGCCTTCCGGTATCAGATGTGCCAAATATTCTTTGGTTTCTCCCCCTTGTAAAAGTCGTTTAACGTAGGGTTTGGCTTTCAAGTTTTCTAAAAGATCGTTAGGAGTCCATTGTTCCTGGATCAAACGATCCAGTATGGCTCCGACGCCAATCGATATGGAATCCTTGTTTGTGTAAATAAAGCCGACACCCATCATACCTGCGGTGGAGTCTCCATATAACTCGATAGTAGCTCCTTGTCCTTCGTCAAGGCAGAAACGATCTTCAATCTTTTCTTTGGGGAGAGCGATTACTTCTTTAGCCGTCACAGCGACTGAAGCAGGTTTTAAAGGTCTGGCCAGTCCGGCTTTTACCGCTAAAAAGTTGTTAACCCCTTCAGCGATAATCACGACTTTAGCGCCTAAATCTCCTTCCGCGCGCCCGGTGCGAACTCCCACAACGTTCCCGTTGAGATAAAGCAGATCTTCCACGAGAGTTTCCGTGATGATCATAACACCGGCTTTTTCGGCTTGCTGAGCCAACCAGCGGTCAAATTTAACGCGCAGGATCGAATGAGCGTTATAAGGTTCCGTCGCCCAGGCCGGGTCCCGATAACCGGCGAGGATAGATTCATCCCCGCTCAACATAGCAATTCTTTGTTCAATAATCGGCCGTTCTAAAGGTGCCTCTTTCCAAAACTCAGGTACAACCATATCCGTAGCTTTAGTATAGAGAATACCGCCCATTACGTTCTTTGTGCCGGGATAATCTCCGCGTTCAATGACTAATGTTTTCATACCTGCATTAGCAGCACTAATTGCGGCAGATAGGCCAGCAGGACCGCCTCCGACGATGATCACATCAAAGTTTTCCATGTTTGCCCCTCCTTAATTAGCCACGCCATGCTGAAGGCGTTTTTTGAATTCTGCTGTCAATGCCGGTACTATCTGAAAAAGATCTCCGACAATACCATAATTAGCAACTCTTAAAATCGGAGCTTCCGGATCATTGTTAATGGCGATAATGAAATCTGAAGTTTCCATACCCACCAAATGCTGAATTGCCCCGGAAATCCCGATAGCAATGTATACTTTGGGACGAACTGTTACTCCGGACTGTCCGACTTGCTGGTCATGGCTGAGCCAGCCCGCTTCAACAGCTCCGCGCGATCCGGCAAGAGTGGCACCTAAAGCCTCGGCCAATTCCTCCGCCAAAACCAGATTGCGCTTAGCAGCAATTCCCAGACCCACGGCAACGATGATTTCCGCTTTATCCAAGAAAGCGCTCTTGGCGTCGGCAGGAATAAACTCCAGAACTTTGGTGCGGAAATCCTCTTCCGTTAAAGCAAATTCTTCGCGGATAAGTTCTCCGCTTCGCCCTTCGACACGTTCAGGCATTCCCATGACTCTGGGGCGGACAGTGGCCATTTGCGGGCGCCTCGTGCGGCAAAGGATCGTGGCCATGATATTGCCGCCAAAGGCCGGCCGGGTTTGTTGCAGAAGCTTGGTCTCGGGATCAATTCCCAAAACCGTGCAATCAGCCGTCAGACCTGTTTGCATTTTAGTGGCAACAGCGGGGAAGACATCCCGTCCCATTGAGGTGGCGCCCATCAAAATAATTTCCGGTTGATATTTGCGAACCAAAGCCGCAATTGCCTCGGCATAAGGTTCTGTACGATAATCCTTAAGTACTGGATGGTCTACAACATAAACTTTCTCTGCCCCATAGGCAAAAGCTTCAGGAATCACGCCCTCAACCTGATGCCCCGCAATTACGCCGCAAAGCTCACAGCCAAGGGAATCGGCCAGCTTTCGGCCTTCGCCCAGCAATTCCCAGGATACAGGCGCAATCCTGCCATTGCTGTATTCAATAATAACCCAAACCCCACTCCAAACATCTCCGCCGGCCACAGGAGACACTTGAGAACGGATCGTCTTCTTCTCATTGCCCTGGGAATAATCACTGACCGCTTCAGGGAGCGGATCTTTTAAATTAAACTTTGAACCCGCCTCCGGAGAACGTTGTTCGGGATTTGCTTGAGCTTGAGCTGGAACGGCAAGAGATAAAGCGTTCGTCGGGCAGACTTTAACGCAGGCCCCCAGGTCCTTACACTTTTGGGGATCGGGAACTGCGACTCCATCAACAAGATCAATGGCTTCAAGGGAGCATTCCATGACACAAGCTCCGCAGCCAATACATTTTGTTCTATCAACGGCAACCGTCATTAGTGTTTACCTCCCTTCATGAGGGGACTGACCATGATGATATTTTGTTGGAAAAGTTTTTGAACAACCGAAGCAGCAACCCCTGAAGGATCTTTCATGCCGTCGATAATCTCTCCGCCGGAGCGGCCGGGAGGCGCAAAAATGCGTGAGACGCTGGTCGGGGAGCCCTTAAGTCCCATTTGAGTCAGATCAAAAGGCAAGGCATTGACGGTCCACATTTCGGGTTCATAGGCGGCGGCTTTCATCATATTGGGAAGGGAGGCATAACTCAAATCATTTAGTTCCTTTTCCACGGTAATCAGAGCCGGCAGTTGAGCTTGGACGATTTGCCGGCCGCTTTCCGTTTTTCGCTCCACTGTGACTGACGTTTCTGTCAGTTCTTTTACTTTAATGGCATAGGTTAATTGCGGAAAACCAAGTCTTTGAGCAATACCGGGACCCGTTTGCGCCGTATCCCCGTCAATTGCCTCTTTACCGGCAAAAACTAAATCAATAGGCTCTGTTTCGTGAATTTTTTTCAGGGCAGTTGAAAGAATATAAGCTGTTGCCAAAGAGTCTGAACCGCCAAAAGAACGGTCACTTAAGAGAATTGCGCGATCAGCCCCAAAAGACATAGCTTTTTTCAGGGCCTCTTTGGCTTGCGGGGGGCCCATACTTACGATAGTTACCTTACCCCCAACTTTTTCTTTTAAGCGAATTGCTTCTTCTAAACCATGGGCATCATAAGGATTAATAATTGATGGAACTCCCTCCCGCATGAGGGTATTCGTATTGGGATCAATTCGAACTTCAGATGTATCCGGTACTTGTTTTAAGCAGACCACAAAGTGCACAGAGCTTCCCCCCTCTATTCCTTAATAGTTTTAATTGTTTGAAGTTACAAAATCATTGCATAGTTACAGCATATTACAAAGCATAAAAAATATCAAGGTTTGACACATTCTTCATTAAACCAACACGATAATACAAATTCCATCAAACTTATGAAGTACACAACCTCCGCTTAGCTGTTTGGTGTCCCGGAAAGATACTTCTCAACCTCAGCCGCCGCTAAAGCACCATCCCCCACCGCTGTGGCGACCTGACGCAAAGGAGTATCGCGAATATCACCTGCCGCATACACCCCCTCAATATTTGTCTGCAAGTACTGATTAGTATAAATATACCCTCGTTCGTCGGTTTTTATCTCACCATGAATAAATTGGGCATTGGGATCTGTCCCCACGTAGATAAAGACACCGGCAGCGGGAATTTCCCGCTTGGTAGAATCAAGGACATTGCGAACTCGAACTCCTTCAACATAATCGGAACCAAGAATCTCCTCCACAACACAATTCAGCTCAAAACGAATTTTGGGATTTTCTTTCGCTCGATTGACAGCGATCTGAGAAGCACGGAAACCCTCACGGCGATGAATAATGATTACTTCTTCCGCAAACCTTGTTAGGTACACCCCTTCTTCAAGGGCCGCATCTCCGCCGCCAATTACGGCAACTTTCTTTCCTTTAAAGAAAGCTCCGTCACAAGTTGCGCAATAGGATACTCCCCTCCCTTTAAAGAATTCTTCACCAGGAACACCGAGCAAACGCGGTTTGGAACCTGCGGCAATAATGATGGACCTTGCCTCCAGTACTCTGCTTTCGGTCTGGATCTTCTTTACCGGGTCTTTAAGGTCAAAGGTTTGAACTTCTTCGAAAATAAATTCCGCACCAAAGGACAAAGCTTGTTGATGAAAGGCATTCATAAGTTCATATCCGTTAACCCCTTCCGGAAATCCCGGATAATTTTCAATTTTTTCGGTTGAAGCTGCTTGTCCGCCTGGCATTGCCAACTCAACAATGCCGGTTTTGAGCCCTCCGCGAGAAGTATAAATTCCCGCTGTCAGCCCTGCAGGTCCTGCTCCTATAATAACAACGTCAAACACTACAAAACAACTCCTCTTTAATCCTTCCTCAGATACCCCTTATGGGTATTATATGCAATTATACCATAACAAGCGTAAATTTAGAAAGGACTGGATTAGCAATTTCTAAAATTTTAGGAGGGATTTTTATTTGTTGGGCAGAATATAACCATTACTATCCATTAAAACATTATTGACTTTTATTGAAATAAAGGAGGTATTTTGGTTGCAGCGTTTTCTTAAATTCCTTGTGGGCCTTGTTTTAATTGTGGCTTTGTTAAAAGCCTCGAGCGGGTTATTTGAAAACTGGCTCTGGTTTAAAGATCTCGGCTATGCACAGCTATTCTGGACCCCCCTTTTGAGTAAGGTTCTTTTTCAAGCTGTCAATGGCACAATTCTTTTTATCTTTATCGCCGGAACCCTATTTTCCGCGCGCCATGCTATAGTGACCTTTGTCAATGAACGCCTGCGCCTGCGTTTGCGTTTAGTCCACGATATGAACCGGCCTGTCCTGAGCCTGAGCCAACGCAAGGTGACAGTTTGGCTGCTCATTTTCTCAGTTATTGTAAGCTTCGGGGTGAGCTTTATCGCCGGTTTTACCGGCTGGCTTGATGTCTTATCCTTTATCCACGCCACACCTTTTGGCCAGACCGACCCCATCTTTGGTAAGGATTTAGCCTTTTATTTCTTTCAGCTTCCTTTTTTGGAAACGCTGTTCAATGCTTTTTTCGGTCCTTTGTTTCTGCTTACACTCTTTACCGCAATTTTTTACTTCGTTACAAGGGTCTTGAAATTCCACTCGCTTAAACTTTGGCGCAAAGGGTCTGTCGAAATAACTGCAAGTGCTCGGAAACACCTGGCCTTATTAATTGGTATTCTTTTAGTTCTTAAAGCCTTTGGTTATTATCTTGACATATTTCAGTTACTTTATTCTGTCCACGGACATGTCGTGGGTGCAGGCTGGGCCGATCTGACAGCAACACTGCCCGCCCTTAAAATCCTGGTGGGCATTAGTGTCCTCGGCTTCGTCTCGGCGATCCTTGCCCAACCATTTAAAGACCCTCGCCTCTTAACCCTTCCCATCGCAGGAATTTTTACAATAGGAATTCTTATCTACGGTATTTTTCCCACCTTGCTCCAATCGTTTATCGTTATCCCCAACGAACTGACTAAAGAACAGCCCTACATCCAGCATGAAATTGAAATGACCCGCTATGGATATGGTTTAAACCATATCTCAGAAGTTGATTATCCCGGCAACACGCCCATAACTCTAAATACTTTGAAATCCGACCAGGGAACCCTTAATAATATCCGGCTCAACGATACCCGGCCTTTGCTGCAAACCTTCACTCAAAAGCAAGGGATTCGCCTTTATTACAAATTTAACGATATCGATATTGATCGGTACACAATAAATGGGGAATACCGGCAGGTTATGCTGGGACCCAGAGAAATTTCCACGCCCGATTTAGATCCCAAAGCTCAAACCTTTGTTAATTTACGCTTTAAATACACTCACGGTTATGGTGTCGCCGCATCATTTGCCAATGCAGTCACCCCCGAAGGGCTCCCCTCTTTCGCCATTAGCGATGTGCCTCCGGTTACAAATTTTCCTGAGCTCAAGCTCAAAGAGCCGCGCATATATTATGGGGAACTGACAAATGATTGGGTTGTCGCCGATACTTCAGTCAAAGAGTTTGATTACCCTCAAGGGGACACCAATTCAGAAACATCCTATACGGGCAAAACCGGTATTCCTTTTACTCCAATTAACAAATTAATGCTCTCCTTAAGCCATGGGACTTTGCGGTTTTATCTGGCAAGCGAAGTGACCCCAAACAGTAAAATGCTGATTTACCGCAATATTAAAGAGCGGGTTCAAAAACTGGCTCCCTTTCTTACTTACGATTCTGATCCCTATATGGTCATTGATAACGGCCGGCTCAAATGGATTATCGATGCCTATACCACCTCGTCAGCCTTACCTTATGCCAATAAATATTCCGGCCAGGATTTTAATTATATTCGCAACTCCGTAAAAGTCGTTATTGATGCTAATGACGGTACTGTTGATTTTTATGCCATTGATCCCCAAGACCCTATTCTCCAAACCTACATGAGTATTTTCCCGGGCGTATTTAAAGATTTTACAAGCTTCCCCGCCTCATTGAAAAGCCACTTGAGATACCCTGAAACCCTTTTCTCTGTCCAAAGCAATATGCTAAAGACCTTTCACATGACAGATCCTTCAGTATTCTATAACAAAGAAGACGCCTGGGATATTGCCAAGGAGCTTTACGAGGCCAAACCTCAGAACGTAGATCCTTATTACACGATCATGACAATTCCCGGGGAAACAAAACCGGAGTTCGTCCTTATGTTACCCTTTACTCCCGCCTCAAGCTCTTCTAATTCCCGCAATAATATGGTCTCCTGGCTGGCCGCACGCATGGACGGCAGTCATTACGGCCAGCTACTGCTCTTTAAACTCCCTAAGAATATTGAAGTCGACGGCCCTTTACAAATTGAATCCCGCATTGATCAGGACCCGGATATTTCAAGACAGCTCGCTCTCTGGGATCAAAAGGGTTCCAGTGTCATCCGGGGGAATATTTTGGCTCTTCCTGTCGGAGGAAATTTCCTTTACGTAGAACCCATTTTTCTTCAATCCGATAAAGGAGGGAGTATTCCCGAAATGAAACGAGTCGTTTTGGCCTATCAAGATCAATTAGTCATGTCTGAAAATCTGGGGTCGGCTTTAACTCAAATTTTCGGAGATGGAGCACCCCAGCCCACAACACCTGGCCAAGCCGCTTCTCAGCTCACCACTCCGCAGCAAACGCCAACTCCGGCCGATCAAACAGAATCCATCTCTTCGATTCTTGACCAAATGAATCAGATCCGCGACATCCTTGATAATTTGGAGTCTCAGCTTAAGGATTTACAGAGTTCAGCAAGTCCCGGGCCCTGACGGGCATCGTCTTTCCTGGGCGATCCTGCTGTTTTGAATTTAACTCAGTCATCGGCGAGGCGTTGCCAAACGAATATTTGTAAGTTTTCATAAATAAAAGCCATGCATATATGTGGACTTTACCCACATTATGCATGGCTTTGGTTCTGGTAAGGCTTTTAGGTATTTTGCAACAATCCTTTAACTTCAAGATTTGCAAATCACCTTAATACTCCCAGGTTCACTGTCTGACGGTGCCGCGGTAGCAGCAGGAGCGTCTATTTGGATTTGAGGGGCTGTAATTCGGCAAGGGTTGTATTGCCGTTCTTTGTAAGTTGGATTAACTCCGCGCCATCAACGGAAACGTAATTTTCATCGCCTTGCAATTTGACTTCCGAAAGCTTGCCATCAACCACAATGTAAGCAGTTTGATTGTCATAAACTATAACTTGACCATCCTCGCCAATGAGAGTTCGTATGGAATCTCCAAAAGGAATACTGCCTTCCCATTCAGTTTTTAAAGAGGGATTGCTGGTTACGTGAGTAAGGTCATCGGTTGTTTTAATTTTAACCAGTTGATCGTTTTTCACTTCACCAATATAAACACTCCCGTCCCTAATACCTAAAATCTGATCAGAGTTATTTTTGGAAATGGTAACCCGTTTAGAACCGTCTAAAGCCAGAACCTGATGAGTAGAGCCTACCTTACTGTCAATATAGAGGGTTCCATAGCGGTCGGAAGCAGCCATGTTATCAATAGTTTCTCCCGATTTGCTTAAGGTTTCAACGTTTTTCATAACATCAATTTCCAGAAGCAATTCGGAGGATTCATTTTTTACTGTAAGATACATCAAATTGGTAAAGGTGGAAACAACTAATTCCTCGATTTTGCCGCCTGCCGGAAAATTATCGATCGACTGATTGAAACGATCGTCGGGCGCAGTTGTGATGTCATCACTGTCGGGAAGTTCCAAAGAATATAACTCTGTAATCTGCGGATTATTATAACGCTTCTCAACATGAGGCTGAGCCGGCGTTTCCTTAGTTTCCGCCTTGGCTGGTTCTTTAGTTGTGGTTTTGTCAGTCGTTTTATCGTTCGTTTTATCATTCGTTTTTTCATTGGGATCTTCAGTTTTGGGTTCATTCGTTGTCGGTGTTTGAGTTGGAGTCTGAGTAGTTTTTGCTGGTTCAGTTTTAGTTGGGTAAACCGTAACATAAGTTACAGGATTGGGATTTTTCTTAGCATAAAAATACAGCAGTGTATTTCTGTCAGGCAACCATTGATAAGTCAAGACTCCCAAGGATTTATCGTTAGAAGGTGGGGCCTTTTCAAAAACAACCTTTTGCTTTTGTAGGTTAAAAACTTTAAACGTCCCATTTTCGGTATAGGCAATGTAATCTTTGGCATAAGAGACTTGAATATTGCTTAGATCTGATCCGGGAATTTCAGCCTTGAGCTGACGAGTGATTGGAGTGTTGTTCGGTTTATTAGGATTAATAACCTGCTTCACCTTATTATTCAAATAAGAGTAGGCCCCAAATTGCAGCAGCAAAGATATTAACGTCCAAACGATGATTACACGCAGTTTCTTCTTCATGAAATTTCTCCTTTTTCACAGAGATTCTGGTTTAAGGGGTGACGACAAAGGCTGTAGGGATATAGCGTTCGCCAAAAATATCCCAGAGCTTGTTTTGAACCTTCCCATTATAGACGAGTTCTGAAGAAGAACCTCCATCCAGATTAACGGCATTGACGGCATGATAATCATTAAAAACATTCATAAGGTCCCTTAGAGTTGCCCCAATGCTCCAGGTTGGCTGGCGACCGTCAATTACCACAAAAATCACAGTTCCATCGGCCATTTGTCCTATTCCGGTCCGCGGAGCAATTCCCCATCCTCCATCTCCGGAAATCACCGACTTGCCATTAACAATGAGATTCGGTTCAAAAGACACCGCTTCTTGGATGTGTTTCTTTTCCAGCTGACTGGCCGTCATATCTCCGATCACCAAGTTCCCCTGATCATCAAAGCCTACGATATTAACTGTCTGATTGCCAACATTATTGTGAACCAGTTTGCCATTTTGCACGGTTAAACCATCCGGAAAGGCTCCATTGCCTTTACCATTGGGATCATAAAATCCTCCGGCATTTATTCCGGCGATCGCTCCCATATCCTGAACAAGATCACTGACCCGCTCACCGGTCGTGCCAATTTCTTTGGTCACTGCCAATTTCACTCGTTTGGGATCTTTAATCAACATCACTTTACCTTTAAAGCTTGGGCCTTGTATATCTTCAATGGTAATTCCTGAAGTCGTGTCATTAACAACACTATTGCGGGAAATGTCCTGACCTGTGCTGATTACGCCGTTATTACTAGTCATGATTTTATCAATTTCATCTTGTGATAAAAAGGCTTTGACAACCTGTGGATGGCGCGAAGTATAAACAGAACCTACGGCAACGGTTTTGAGTGCTTGGAATGGCCCCCAAAACAGAATAAAGGGAGAAAGAACAGCAGCAAAAATTAGATTAAAGCCCAAAAAGGCTAAAATCTTTTTCATTCTGACAGTACGCTTTTTCTTCATATAATCCTTTTTCTCCTTCTCTAATCTAATAAAATTCAAACTATAACTTAATTCATGAATCCTTCAAAAAACAAAGCCGCAGTTTTTGCGGCCCCAAACCTTTATTGACCTCGTTTTTTTAACTCAACACCTAGCTTCCATATAGAATAAATAATTATAATCACATAAAAGTAAACGCTGATCTGTGTAGAGGACCATGGAGACGTTCCCAGATAAACTCCAAGCAGTTGGATAAGTAAGCCGGAGGTCATACCGATGACGATAATAGTCCATAAATAAATTGAGACATTATGTTTTTTTCGTTTAGAAAAATAATAGATATAAAGTACTACACAAATAATAAATATGCTCCTTAAAACCATCTGTATTATTGACATTCTTCATCCTCATTCGCCATTAAAATATCATAAGTACACCGTAATTAGTATAGCAAAACATACTAGCTCAAGCAAGGATTGTCTCTGAGGTATCTATTGGGAGAAATTATGAATAAAAGCTCGGCATGTGCCGAGCCTATTCATTATCCGGATTTATTTCAATTCGATATGTTAAGTTAGCCGCCTTATCGACCATATTGGCCACACTGCAATATTTCTCCATAGAGAGCCGTACTGCCCGCTGCAGCTTGTCTTCAGGTAAGGATTCTCCCCAAAACTTGTAGACAACCTCGATATCTTTAAACACTTTCGGATGATCGCTGGCCCTCTCCCCTTCTACCGTTGTCTCAAACCTTCGAAATTTAACCTGCATTTTGCCAAGTATTGACACTACATCCATACCACTACAGCCCGCGATGGCCATTAATAACAGTTCCATAGGATTAGAGCCGTGTCCCGACCCCCCTGCCGTCACCGCTGTATCAATATGCGTAACTACCTTCGAGCTCCCTTCACCTTGAAAATACATTCCTTTAATATATTTGACAGTTACTTTCATAAAAGCACTCCCTTTCTTTTATTTAGATTTTCTCTCAAACTCAAATTCATTCGTTGCTGCTTGGCAGCCATATTCCTTTTATGACACTTTGGGCTATAGTTCTTAATGATTTACGGGTTGCCATGGCTTGATTGCGCAGCGCTTTATAGGCCGCCTGCTCTGTAATTCCCTGTTCCTGTATAATGAATAACATTGCTTGAAAAATAAGTTTACGGGTTTTAAGTTCTTCTTCCAAACGTTGCACTTGCTGAAAGTGTTCAGTTTCTCGCTGAAAACGATGCTCTGCCATCTGGATGCCGGCTACCATTTCTAAAACGCGCCAAGGGTAGACGATAACATGATGAGCGTCGGCTTCTACAACTTCAGGCAGGACATAGTGCTCTTCTTGAGTCAACATAACAATAATGGGACAGAGATGCTGTAAAACAAGATTTTGCAGAACTTCTGATGAACTTAAACCCCGAAGGTTCCAGCCCATAATCATCAGATCCGGTTCAAAACGGTGAATAAAGCGCAAAGCTTCCATACCGTTATCCGTTGTCGCCAGGAGCTGGTAGTCAGCCAAGGGCAGCATGGATTTTACTTCTTGCATTAATAAAACTTTTCCAGTTACTAGAATAGCCCTCTTCATTCGAAACCACCCATTTCAGTTCCAAAATAATCGTTAAAGCAATTGTCTTAATTTCTTCGACAATGAATACTTATTTCCCTGCAAAAGAAAGCGCGGCCAGCGCCTGATGGCACTATCTTTGAAATTGTTTGCAGCGGTATCGGCTCACTGTCTTTATGTTTCCAGAAAGTTTCTAAATCTATGTCAGCATTTCTGATGTTGTTACATAAAAAACAGGACCAAACTAAATAGCTTTACAAGAATAAAGCTTTCTAAAATAAAAGAAAAAGGCGCCCAAAGAGAGCGTCTTAGCTTATAATTATTTAGCCACGGCACCAATATGCTCATCTGGTGAACAGAATTCCGAATCTTGCTGAACTACAGAAGCAACGTGCCGTGCAGGGTCAATTTTCAAGGGAAAGATCAGGACTAATAGAGCGAGCCCACCAAAGGCAAACGCTAAATACTGTAAAAATACCGACGTGAAAACCAGAGAAATAACGTTGGCAGGAGTACCTATAGCAAAGCTAAATGGTTGAATAAGTTTGAGATTGGCATTTTGCAGTTCATTGCTTGTTTCATCCGTAATGCTTGTCTTATCCGCAAGAATCCAGACGGGTTTTGTTTCAGAGTCAACCGATCGGATAAGCTGTTGCCCAGTTTTAAAGAAAGGGTCTAAGGATGAAAAGTAAATGAACCCTTGTGTGGTATAAATCTTATCCAGCTCAACGGATGTTCCTGTGATACTAGCTTTAGCATATGTCTGCTCTATTCTTAAAATATCATTTTTATCAACATTTACAGGACCATTATCAGTAATAACAGTGTACAGATCACCATCTACTTGTTCGATGTTAGATATTTTTACATCGAAATACCTGATACTAAGCATTGACAGGAAGATCACCAGTAAACTGATGATTATAGCCGCTCCAGCTAGGCGCTCGCGATCGATCTGCCTTTCTTTATTAAACAACTTTGACACGTCCTTTTCTTGCTTCTTAAAAATCTAAGATTATTAGTTCTAGTTTAACCACAAAACTCATTGTACTATAAATAATTTTGTGAAACAAATTTTTTGTAAAATCAACGATAAGATCAGCCTATTGAAAAAAGAAGGCTATAAGCCTTCTTTTTTCAATAGGATCTTTGATAATTTTTCTCTTTGCGTCTAAGCTGTCTGGATGTTAAAGCGCTTTTTACGCCTCGCTGCTAAATAATCAAGAACCCGCTCTGGTGACGTATTGAATATCTGATCTTCTCTAATCCCGGCCTCTTGAATCAGTTCAAGCGACCGGCTAAATACACCAACCCGGTCCCAGTAGTGGGCATCACTTCCCAAAATGACAGGTCCCTTGTACTTGGCCACATAATTTGCAAAACGATGGCAATTATCTTGAGTTGTTTTTTTACCCGAAGATAGAGAACTGTTATTTATCTCCACAGGCACCTTTAATTGAGCTGATTTATAAGCAATTTTCTCCAAATCCAGTTCGAATTCCGGGCGCCCGGGATGAACCATCATATCTGTAAAAGGATTTTCCATTGCCCTAATATAAGCTTGAGTATTTTGTTCAACAGTTCCACCAGGATAACAATTTTCATGAAGCCCGGCGAGGACTAGTTTCAACCGCCCTAAATAGTCAAGAGGAACATCCAACTCTCCCTCATGACTAATAATGTTCGCCTCTACACCCGGTAAAATGGCAACTCCATAAAGCTCTGCCGGCAAAATCGCCAAATTTCCAAAATGATAAAGAGACGGAGCCCCCAGCATACTGGGACCATGATCGGTCATTCCCAAAAGCTTTAATCCTCTGCGCGAAGCAGCCAGAGCATTTTCCGAAAGGGTGCTGTAAGCATGCCCACTCGAAATTGTATGAGTATGTAGATCTACCAACATCTCCATATGCAACACCTCTAGGCTATTATAACACCATTGAAAGTTATAAAGCAAAAGCGAGATAGTTGGCCGTAGCCTCTGCAATGACAAAGAGAATCATACCAAACTCAGTACAATCCTCTTTAAAAAGCTTTATTCTGCTCGTTAATTTGCGGTCTATCCGCCTATCTCTTGCTGGCGCCTGCAGGAGCTTTAACGGTTGAATCAACTACAAAGCGAAAGCTTGCTTCAGTAGCCTGATCCACTCCGCCCACCGGATTAGGCTTAATTCTTACGGTCATTATGTGCTGCCCTGCAGTAGCACTTTTCCCCATGGCATCCCCTAAGCATTTAATCTGGCGAAAAGCAATACGGGCTGTGGCACCGGGGTCTAAGGAAGGAAGCGTACCCGGCGAAGTTACTTTCTTGGTCTCGTCTCCGGCCAAGGATACTTGTAATTCCACCGGAATATTTGTCATTTTTTTAGCAGTGGTATTCTGAACAGTAACAATTAGATCAAAGGTTTTACTCGTAATAACTTGCGCTCCTTTAAGAGTAACATTGCCGTAGGTTAGATCTTTGATAATTGAAGCTGGCTCTACCGCTACTCCTAACATTTGAATTTCAGGTGCCGCATTAACCTTAGAGACACTTGCTTGCTTGTTCTGCCAAAGTGAATACCCAGCAATACCAATTAAACAGATTACGAAAACACAGGTCGCCATAACGATGTATTTGCGATTGAGCGCTACAATTTTAGTCAAACTAAAAACCTCCTATACTAAGTATTTTTTCCTATAAAAAACCTATGCATGTCCTTTTAAAGACATGCATAGGTTAGAAAATTTTTATATAAAACTTTATAAAACTTTATTTTTTAATTCTTCCCTCACGTTCCTGGTAAAGCTGAAGCCGGATATCTTTGGGTACGGTTAAGCGAAAGATGCGTGTCGCTTGGATAATTCTTGAGGTTGTGCGTACACCCAAATATTCTTCCATCTCTTCAAGGGTGAGGTTTGAAGTGATAATCGTCGGTAATTGTTCGTTCATTCGGTAATTAATAATCGAATAGAGACGGTTGCGAGTCCAATCGGTGTAATTGTGAGCGCCTAAATCGTCAAGAATCAGTATAGGAATAGTTCTGGCGGTGTCAAGCAAATCAAATTCATTGACCTCCGATTTAAACGTTGCCCTTAACTCATCTAAGAGATCGGGGACCACCAAAAAGAGAACCTGATGTTGAGACTCCATAAGCTCATTGGCAATTGCCGCTGCGAGAAAGGTTTTGCCCGACCCTACAGGGCCGGTGAACATTATTCCCAAAGCATTGGGGTTTTTGCGGCATTCGTCCACAAAATTTTGAGCTGCCCTTATAGCTTTTACGGCACTTTCACGATGAGTATGATCGTCCTCAGAAAGATAATAATCATACCTAAAATCTGCGAAGCGGCATTTTTTTAAATCCCGAGAAATGCGCGCGGTGCGAAATTGATTCTCTAATTTTCTAATGTTCATGCAGCTGCAAGGAAAGGCCACATCTCCCTCGAGCAAAATCCCCCGATCCTGACAAAGCGGACATTTGTACTTGGGGGCTGATGGTGCATGTTCCTCTGTTTCAGGGAGATTATCAGGCCTGGATGGCCTTGATTGAATATTCAAATCTCCGTCTAAACCCGACCTGATTGCGGCCTCTGAAACCAGAAGATTATTTTTCAAGAGATCTTTAACCTGTTTCATCTTAAAATCCCTCCCAAACAAAATAGCAACTCAATAAACTAAAGGTAAAAGTTATCATATTTGTTAGGGGAAGTTTTCGATCCTTTTTTCGGCCGAGCCGTTTTTTTCTCCTGACGGGATTGAAAATAGGCATCTTCAGCTTCGACCTCCGCTTTTGTCCGCAAACCCTTCTTTTCCCATTCACGAAGTATCGAGTCCAAATAGCGGAAATTTCTAATGCCTGCGCTGACGCCTCTTCTCAGGGCTTCAATGATAAGTTCTTCCGAAAAATGGGATGACAACCACCGGTCAAAATTCTCACATTCCAGACTCGTCAGAGGTCTG
Organism: Candidatus Desulfosporosinus nitrosoreducens; assembly: GCF_030954495.1. Taxonomy (GTDB): domain Bacteria; phylum Bacillota; class Desulfitobacteriia; order Desulfitobacteriales; family Desulfitobacteriaceae; genus Desulfosporosinus; species Desulfosporosinus nitrosoreducens. The sequence goes on from NZ_JAVHUW010000060.1 coordinate 48,320, forward strand.
CCTAATTCTTCCTCAAAAACGCGAACCAAATTTTCCAGGGCTGATTTTACTGGCGCGGCAGGCATGGTGTTGGAAGCTGATTGAGCTTGGCGTAAAGCTCGTTCCTCCTCCAGTTGCTGGGAACGTTCAATTGCCCAAAGTTCGGCAAGTTCGTCAATCAACCCGACAAAACCATAACTATTCAGCCATCTTTCCTCAGCCGAACTCCAATATCGTTCTATGGACAATAAACTTCGTTCGACCAAATGACCTACACTTTCCTCTATATCGGATAAAGAAGCAGTCATGCGTGCTGCCAGGGAAGCTAAGGAAGGATAGGGGTTCGTCTCGGCCTCACATAAAATTTGCAGCAGGATCATCAGTTCACGATCCGTCAAACCAATAGCTTTATAGTGCGTCAAAAGATATTTGGGAACTGAAACGACACCGGAAAAGAAAAGAGCTTGTGTGAAGCTCCCATAAACACTTACCTTATTCACAACAACATCACTCCCTGGGTATATCCATTAAATAATTTACAGCCTTATTCTCTTTTCGAAAGTTATCCTCCCTAAAAACAAATTATTGAGCTTTTTAAGCTATTAAATGTCTAATTTACTAGATTAGAGGATGGTTTTACGCTCAATTTGTTTCCATTTTCTAGGAGGATTTTGGGATGCTTTTGGCGTATATAGTTTTGGAAAAGAAACTAAGGAGGCCAAATTTATGGAGTTCCGGCAAGAACTTATTCAAATCATCAATAAATCAGGAGCACATCCCGGCTGGGGAATTAAGCACTGCTTTAGAGTATATCATCTGGCTAAAGAACTTTCTACTCATTTGACGCTGGACGATGAAACCTTATTTACGGCGGCAATGCTCCATGATACAGGGAAGTATCCCATTTATGCCCTAAAAAATGTCGACCATGCCTTACGATCTAAAGGGGTCTCGGCAAATCTTTTACAACAACTAATGTTTCCTGCAGAAAAACTGCCTTTGGTCTTAGATGCCATTGAAAATCACATGTATTATTCTGAACCGGGTCGAAGTGATGAAGCGGTCTATTTGCGTGAATCCGATATTTTGGATAATCTAGGCAATATTGGCTTGATGCGGTTATTCAGCTTAGTCGGGCAGGATGAATTAATTCAGACTCCCGAACAGGCTCTGGAGAGAGCCCGGCTCTTCGCCGATGCTTTGCCGGATAAAGTCTCCACTAAAACAGGAAAACGTTTGGCAATCAAACGGCGGGAAGAAACTCTGCGTTTTCTTGCCGGTATAAAACGGCAAACGGCAGAGTTTGCCTGGATTTAAATTCCAAAATATTCTTCCGCCTATTTTGGCTTACGCTCGTTCAGCCGTTCTTGCTCCTCGAGCCAATGCGTCAAGCCATCGAGCAAGTAAACTGCCTGGTCATAATTATGTGTGCGTTGACCCTCATCTACGAGCTCCTTAAGATGATGCCGCAGGCGAATATACGCCCGATTCAGCTGAGCTCTGGTATGGTGAACTTCAAGACGCCTTGCGCGCTTTGCCGGCACCGGAATAGGTTGAGGCAGTGGTTCCTTAATAAAGGTCTCTGCGGGACACCCTTGCTCGGCTTTTGATGGCTGCCCGGAAGCTTCTTCAGTCATCCAAACCTTTGGCGGCGCATGCCGGACAATCTCATTGAACTTATATTCGAACACTTCACCCAATTGGGGAATAGCCGGCGTTTTTCCAAAGGTTTCCTGAACCTTGTCTGAAAAGACCGACTGAGCCTCTATTTCTCCGTGAATAAGGATAATCTGCTCCGCATTCTTACCTAAGAGAGAAAGCCAATGGAGAAGCTCAGCCTGATCAGCATGTGCCGATAGGCCATCCATGTGGCTTATTCGGGCTTTGACCGCTACTTTCTCTCCATGAATGGTGACTGTTTCAGCTCCTTCAGAAAGAAGCCTGCCGAGAGTTCCTTGAGCCTGATAACCGACAAATAAAACTGTAGCGTTCTCACGCCAAAGATTATGCTTGAGATGGTGCTTGATTCTACCGGCATCAGCCATGCCGCTGGCAGCGATAATAATCGCTCCGCCATTTATCTCATTAAGGGCCATTGACTCTTCGGCAGTTTGACTAAAATGAACATTGGCCATAGTAAGCGGGCTGCTGCCGTGCTTAATAAGCTCACGTGTTTCCAGGTCAAAATGCTCTGTATTTTCCTGGAATATCTTGGTCGCGGCAATCGCCAGAGGACTATCTATATACACAGGCAACGTAGGTATACGATGTTCATCCTGAAGTTTACGTAAGTAGTAAAGGAGATCTTGAGTGCGTTCTATAGCAAAAGCAGGAATAATTAAATTTCCTCCAGCCGCATAAGTTGAACGTATCGTTTCGGCGAGTTGCTCCACACGATCCGTTTTCTTACCGTCATCATGAAGTCGATCCCCATAGGTTGTTTCCATAATAACGATTTCAGCGTCACTTAAAATGCTGGGGTTTTGCAGATACGGCTGATTAACATTGCCGATATCGCCGGAAAATACAATAGATTTATGGAAATCCGCTTCTTTGATATGAAGCACGACATGAGCCGATCCCAAAATATGACCGGCGTCAAACATTTGAAACGACACCGTAGGCACGAGCTGGACAAGTTCATGGTAGGATACGGCTTGAAAATAGGGAAGGGTATCCAGAGCATCTTGAACAGTATAAATGGGGACTAACGGGGAAAGTCCTGCTCTAAGACGTTTCCTATTTTTCCGTTCTATTTCCATTTCTTGAATATGACCACTATCAGGCAACATAATAGAGCATAGCTTTATTGTTTCCGGTGTAGTCCAAATATGTCCTTTGAAACCGGCTTTCACTAATTTAGGGAGCATCCCCGAGTGGTCGGTATGGGCATGAGTTAAGATAACGGCATCAAGGCTTGCAGGATTAAACGGAAAATCGCCGTAATTCAGCTCTTTAAGCGCCTTAGATCCTTGAAACATTCCACAATCAATTAAAATTCGGGATTCACCGGATTCTACAAGAAACGATGATCCAGTTACAACCTGTGCTGCACCATAAAAGCTAATTTTCATTGACAATCCTCCACTAAATAAAATCCAGCATACTTGATTTAGACTTTTAAATAATTATTAGATTTGGGAAAAAAGCTGTTATTTTGAGTTTCCGGAGAATTTAGTTTATACACTATATTACCTTTTTAAAGCACGTTTAGCAATGAATAAACGGGTGTTAATTATTAATCCAAATGTATAAATTTAAGCTTAACGGCTTTGAGGGCAGCTTGAGTCCGATCTTCAACCTCTAATTTTCGATAAATACTCGATAAATGGTTTTTTACTGTTTTTTCGCTGATAAATAGAGCTGAGCCTATTTCTCTATTGGATGATCCCCGAACTACATAGTGAAGAATTTCCAATTCCCGTTCGCTAAGACCGTAGGTGTTCTTGACAGGCGGATGTGATAATTGTCCCATTAATTTGCCTGTAACAGCCGGAGATAAAATGGGTTCACCATTAAATACTTTGCGGATAGACTGAATCAGGGTTTTAGAGTCAACATCTTTGAGCAAATACCCGGCAACTCCAAGCTGTAGAACCTGAAAAATCTTTTCATCGGAATCATCAACTGTGAGAACCACTATGCCAATATCAGGTTTCTCGCGGCGGATGACCCGCCCAGCCTCAAGGCCATTAACTCCAGGCATATTGAGATCCATTAACAGAATATCGAACTCTATATTTCGGGCGATATTTATAGCACCTTGGCCATCTCCAACTTCCGCAACAACTTCAATCCCATCTTCAAACTCTAAAATACGGCGTAATCCCTCTCTCAAGAGTGGGTGATCATCGGCAATGACGATCCGTATCATGTTCTTGTTCCTCCCTCATGCCTCGATGGAATTGAAATTTCAATTGTCGTTCCTTTCCCATAGGTCGATTGAATAGAAAATCGTCCGGAAAACATTTCTACCCGTTCCCGCATACCTATAAGGCCAAAATGTTCCCCCGGAATCATCATTGCAGATTCAACTTCAAAGCCTTTTCCATAATCACGAATACTAACTGAAGTCCAATCGTCTTGAAAATTCAGAGATATGCTAGCTTTAAGAGACTGGGCATGCTTTGCGACATTTGTCATAACTTCTTGAACTAAACGAAAAAGTGCAACTTCCTGAGCAGGAAGAAGCCTTTTTACGTGCCCCTCAAGTTGTAATTCACAATCAATTCCATAACTTTTACGAAAATTATTAAGATATTTAGTAACCGCAGGTACTAACCCCAGATCATCCAAAGCTACAGGCCGAAGGTCGAATATAATCCTGCGGATATCTTGAAGATTTGCCCGTACTAAATTCTTTAAATCCATTAGCTCAGATTTGACACGGTTGGGGTCTAATTCCAGCAGCCTCTCAGCAATCTCTAAACGCAAGACAATATTAGCAAGTGTTTGCGCCGGCCCATCATGTATTTCTCTGGCAACGCGACGTCGTTCTTCTTCCTGGGCTTTAATCACTCTCAAAACCAATTCTTGCCGCTGTTCATGATTTTGACTGTTTAGCGCTCCTTCAGCCTCACCTTTTAGTAAACTAATCGCCATACTAACCTGTGTCATCAAATTCTGGGCCCGTTCAATCGTTGCTTCCATTTGGTGCAAAGAACGCTCCAGTTCATCTCTGCGTTTACGCAACTGCGTTTCTTTCGCTTGGAGAAGCTGTAAATTCACCTGGGCGTCTTTGGCCTCAGCATAAGCTTCAATCATCTCTTTTTGGGTGTGTTTTTGAAAAGCCCGATTTACTTCCATAAGCCTCATGCGCTTTTGCCGATCTACTTTTTCCTGAGCGTTTACCTGTTCAATGATCTCTGAAATATCAGATTTAAGCTGAGTAAGTTCGCTTATCAGCCGGAGTGTCTCATTGCGCGAAGTTTCTGCTATAAAAAAAATTTCTTCTTTTCCTGATTCAATGGCTGCCAACGTCTTTTTTAGGATTTCTCCCAGTTGATCAGACAAAGATTACTCCTCATTTCACTGTCGATGTTATCGCTTAAGCGATTTCTAAGTTTATAATTCGACAAAGAAATGGTATTTCCTACTACCTGCTAATAAAATTCCCCTAATCGACTGACACCTTTTGTTTGCTCACTCGTAATATTTGTCGGATTCCTCTTTCCACCCGGCGGGGAAACAGTAAATCTTCAGAGTTGCAAACATATACTTTCCAGCCCTGACGATTCATTTTTTTAATATCGCAGGGGTTATTAGGATCATCCAGGCAAATTATTAGATTCTCAACCTGGGCAAAAACACACTGATCGGCAATCTTAACATTCCATTGGATTGATTTCTTAGGATAAATTGTTGACAAGACACGTTGCAAATGCTTTTGTTCCTCAGATACTTGAGGCATAGCGCCGGAATCCGCACTTTGCCTGCTTGTTTCCACCAAGTTCATTTCCGTTTTGCCAGCTTGCGCAATAACGGGAACGCTCAGCAATTTCTCGTTCATTGTAGCCTCTGCCATAGTTAAGGTCTCCTGAGGAGGCTCATTTTGTTCTTCTTGTTCAGCACCTAACATTTCGATTTTTGATAAATCCTGTTTAACAAGTTGATTTGAAGCAGCAAAAACCGGAGTTATTCCCTCTATATCAAGCTTGTCATTTTCCTGCTCTTGATTCAAAGGAATCTCTGCCTCTGCCATCTCTCCCTCTGTCGAAGCGACAGTGTGACTTTGTTGTCCAAAAGCAGATTTTAAAGGCTCCAGCGAGTCAGCCGGATAAGAGATTTCTTCGTTGATTGGGGTTGCTATTCCTACGGCTATTCCTTCATTTAGCATGCGGTTTTTTATATCGTGAAAAGCTGAAAAGTTGTTGGTAATCCGGGCATCGGGAAGCTGTTGTTCGATGAGCTGCTTTACCGCCTCTTCTAAATATTCCTCTGGAAACGCTGAGATGTTTTGCAGCAGCGCTGTTAACTTAGTGACAATTTGGGCTCCTTTATTAAATTCCGTTTCAGCGTCCGTTCCTTTTAAAAGGCAAACTGTAAATACTTCTTCAATGATTTGATCAATCCATTCCGGAATGCGTGAGTCGTTATGAAAATATGTTTCCAAGAAATCCACCTCCAGATTTAATATCTGTAGATAGCTATGCTTGTTTCTTGAACGGTATGAATGCAATCCGTGAAAAACCCTCTATAAATGCCAAAACTCCTCAGATGTTTTCTGAGGAGTTTTGATAACGAGAAAATCTAACGTTTAACGAGTCCGGAAAACTTTTAAATAAGAATCGGCGTAAATGCTCTTATTGAGCAAAATTTGGGCAGTTGCGGCTACGTCAACCAAAGCATCGTCATTAGCGTCCATAATGGCAGCATCCAGACCGCAAGCAATAGCCATTGCCAAGTATGTTCTATTAATTAAATTGCGGTCCGGGGACTTTTGCGAAACGTTTGATAAGCCAAGGACCGTACGAGGCGCCGGATTAGCCAACATTTTCACTTGGCGCAAACTCTCCAGCACTTCCGGGGCATGTTCTTGAGCGACGTTGACGGGAAGAATTAAAGGATCAATGTAAAGATCTTCCATTCTCAACCCATATTCATCAGCAGCGGCTACTAATTCCATGGCAAAAGCCACCCGGTTTTCAGCGTCTTTAGGAATACCCTGTTTGTCCATGGTTAATCCGATGACGCCGGCGTTATATTGCATAGCCATTGGAAATACCCGTTCAATTTTAACTTGCTCGGCCGGGCAGGAGTTAATAATCGCCGGGCGCTTGCAAACCTTCAAGCCTGCTTCGATAGCGTTATAATTCGTAGAATCTAAAACAAGGGGTAAATCTGAAACTTCCTGAATAACATTAACCATCCATTCGTAGGCTTCAACACGTTCCTCGGAAGGAATTGCCGGTCCGGAGTTAACGTCGAGGTAATGGGCCCCTCCCTCTTGCTGCTTTACCGCCCAGTATTGCAAGGGCTTAGGATCTTTACTGCGCAGGGCGTTTCCAATGTCGGTAAACATTCCATTAATACGTTCTCCAAAAATAATCATTTAATCACGACCTTTCATTATTATCCAGTTGATATTACAGAAAGTCTAGCACTTAAGTGAGCGAGCCTTGAGGAGAAGTTATTTACTCATCATCGCCGCTATATTTTTCTGGACTAAACGCACCGCTGCAGGATTACGCATAACAAGAATGCTGGCACCAACTTGAAGCATAGCTGAAGCTGTCATAGCCTCCCAAAGTACGCCTCTGTCCTGAAGATCGCCCCACCCTGGGAACTCCTCAGCTGAGGCATTTGCCTCTTTGCAGCGGTTGGACTCATACCCGACCGTACAAATCATAGGCATGGAAAGCATTTTGTCATTGGCCAGGGCGCCTAAACGAGCACGCTCCATAATTGAATAGGCGTATTCAATACCAAAGCCAAGCCCCCCAATCATAGGGTCAATGACGATTTTATTGAGCGGCAATCCCATTTCATTAATCAGAATGTTAAGCTGTTTGCAAATGTTGATATCCAGAGGTGAACGGGCAATCAGAGTATGCTTATGAACCATAGCGGCGGCAGTAATCGATTTATAGTTATCCTGCTCCGCCAGTCCAAGGAGAAGGTTTTCTCCTGTCGCTGCTTCAGCAATAACAGCCATAACCTCATTGTTCTTTTGGTCATTTTCACACCCGACAACAATAAGGGGAACCCCAACAGCTGCTAGAACTTCCTTGACAATACGTGCACAATCTTCCGGCGATCGATTCTCTCCATCGGGATCTGCTCCGTTTAATTTTAAATAAATTAAATCCGCTTTAAATTCCTCAACACATTTTTTAGCCCAAGCGGCAGGATCATTGAGAACATCTCCAAATTGACTCATAATTGCCTCGTTCCAAGAAGGCACAATGTCGTTAATTTCCATGGCAATCACCGGGCGATTTTGCATTTCCCCCTCAAAGTGAAGAAATGGTAATGTGCTGTCTCCGCCCACTGTTAAAGTTGAAGTTCGTGTTCCTCCTTGTTCAGGAGTCGCGCCAAGAACAACCTCTCCGACTTTACTGGAATATCTTTCTTTCACTAATGTAACGGACATGAACTTCTCTCCTTTCTAGTTAAAGATTCCGGCACGGTTCAAAATGCTGGCTACAGCTTTAACCGAGACGGCATCATCTGGCAATTCAAATAGTGGCTTCCCTGCAAGGTCATATTCCGCAACCAGAGGGTCAAGAGGAATATCACCTACTACAGTGAGGCCTGTGCGTTCAATTTCTTCGTTTAGAGATTCCACACTTCCCTCATGTGTTTTAGTGACTACCAAATATAATTTTCCTACTGCCGATTTAAGCCCTCGAATGAGATCATGAACCCGGCCGGCCGAACGAATCCCCCGGGCTGAAGAATCGCTGATGACAAACATGACGTCGACATGGGGAATCGTTCGCCGGCTGATATGCTCAAGACCGGCTTCGGAGTCCACGGCTACAAAGTCATAATTTTCTCCGATATTCTCGATATGCTTGCGCAGGATATCGTTAGGGTAGCAGTAGCATCCTGCTCCCTGAGGCCCACCCATGACGAGAAGATCAATATCCTTAGTTTCTACGAGCGCCTGCTGAAGCTTATACTCGATAAAGATATTTTTCGGCATCCCATTGGGAATTGCCTTGGGATCTTTGCTTTGTTCCAACAGCTCTGAAATAGTTGCCGTAACTTTCAGACCCAGAGCTTCATCGAGATTGGCGTTCGGATCAGCGTCAACTGCCAGGATGGAGATTCCTTGTTTCTGCTGAACCATTTGCCTCAATAACAACGCGGTGAATGTGGTTTTTCCTACTCCACCCTTACCTGCAACCGCTATATATTTTGCCATTTATGAAGACCTCCATTTATAACGTTAGTGACAAGATGGAAATAGGGCTAAGTCTGTATGAGGCAAAAACAGCGCGGAAACATATTCATCCATAAATGTTGCCCCAACCGATAGCTCAACGTAAGTCATTTTGCGTCCCAGCTCTTCAGCTTCGCGCCATGCCGCTTGGGATAAAAGCGCCAAACGTGCACCTTTGACCGAGGAATTTCCGATAAACTCAAATCGTTCCGGCTCAAGATCCGGCAACAAGCCTATTTGCACGGAATCGTGAACATTGAGGTAATTGCCAAAACCGCCGGCAATAACAATACGGCTGATCATCTCAATATCTACTGCCACCATATTGAGCAAGGAGCGAATTCCTGCGTAAATAGCCCCTTTGGCGCGAATGATATTTTTGACATCATTTTCGGTAATGACCACATCTTTCTGTCCGCCTGCTTGGTGCGCCCAAGCTAAGACAAACTCTTTGTCATCGTCCGTCGCCCGCAAGCGCAGAGAGCCTGAGGGATGCCCCATTTGGAAATTCCCGGCGCGGTCGATAATTCCTGCCTGGAGAAGTTTAGCCACACAATCAACGAGCCCGGAACCACAGATACCGACAGGCAGGCGTTTGCCTATCACCTTGAGCGAAACATCAAGTGTCTCCGAATCAATAACGACTCGCTCAATCGCTCCCGGCATTGCTCTCATGCCAAAGGTAATCCCGCCGCCTTCAAAACTCGGACCGGCAGAACAGGCGCAAGCCACGAGCCAATCCTGGTTTCCCAGCACAATTTCCCCGTTAGTGCCAATGTCGATGAAAAGAATGATGTCCTCTCCATTGGCCAAATCTGTGACTAAAGTTCCCGCAACAATATCCCCGCCGACATAACTGGCCACCGAGGGATAACAGTGGACTAAAGCTTCAGGTAACATGTGCAGTCCTACCTCCCGGGCAGAAACAGGAGGAACCGCCGACATCGTTGGGATATATGGTTCCAGGCGAATATACTTAGGATCAACACCTAAAAACAACTGGGTCATTGTTGTATTGCCTGCCACCATCGCACTGGCAACATCAGTTGGCTTGATTGATCGTCGACTAAAGATTTTATCGATCAATTCATTAATCGTCTCTACAACAGCCCGGCGAATTTCCTGTAAATGTTCCCCGCTTTCCACGGCATAGACGATGCGGGAAATTACGTCGTCACCATATCTGGCCTGCTTATTGTAAGATCCTTGCTGATCAACAATCTCACCGGTCAACAGATTTATGACATAGACAACGACCGTCGTCGTGCCGATATCAATAGCTAAGCCGTAAAGAGGAGTGTCATTGCCGGTTTCAACGTGAGTCACTACAAATCCCGACTCAAGGTCTGTCAAAGTAACCGAAACGTTCCAATCTGCTTTCCGTAAAGTCTCAGGCAAGTTTTGGAGAACGGAGAAAGAAATATGGATAGGCTTTTCTCCCGCTTTCAAAACACGGCGAAGTTCCATATTCAGGCGAGCCCAGTCACTGGTGTTTTCCGTCAAGGTAGGAACCGACAGCACTATTCTCTGTTTCGTTGCCAAAGGGTGATGCCCAAACTTTTCGAGTAAATCATGTTCGCTTTCCTGTAAAAGCCCTGTTTGGGTGTCTCCCAACAAAACTTGATGCTCTTGTAAACGGGACTCAGGAGGCACCTCAACTGTCATATCTCCCTGAATAATTGTTTTGCAGGCAAGCCGCACTCCTTTGGCTAGCTGTTCCGGCGTGAGGTTTCCGGTTCCGGTCACCAGAGGGGCTCCGCTTAAAACGACTATTTTACAGGCACCGCATGTTCCCTTGCCTCCGCACCCTGATTTAATGAATATTTCTGCTTGAGCAGCTGCAGTGAGCAGCGTAGTACCACTTTCAACTTGAATAATGCGGTTTTCGGGCATGAATTTAATTTGAAATAGGGGCATCATCTTTCACTTCCTTAATCTTCCAAAGAAATCCCTTTTACAACCCAGTAATTATAAATAGTGCTCTCTTAAAAGAATGTGACTCAAATAAAGACGCTTATATTATGACAATTGAGATTTAGCAAAGGCTGAAATCCCACTCGATTCACGGGGACCGACAACAACTTTCCAGCCGGTCAGTTCGGCTAGTTTACCCGAGATTACGGCAACATAACCCGGAATAATTACATTGCGATGGGTTACTTTATCGGCAATCCCACTGGCAGTCATGGAGTCCGAAATTTTATCCGGCTCGAATTTACCGGCTGCATAAGCTGTAAGCACAGAGGTTCCATCTGTATCAATAGGCAGTATATAACTAGGTATTTTGGTAGCTTCCACTTCTCCCTCAACACTGTAGTATGTTAAGGAGAAGTTGGTTGTAATATACAGCGGGGAATTCTCATTAACGTCCCCTACAGAATGAAGTTTTGGTTCAACCTGAATTGGTTTCTGAGGGTCTGTGTAGAGATTCTGACGCAAGGTCATTAACGGTAAAAGATGAGCTTTAGTACTAGTATTTAAAACAACGGCACTGGCATATTTGGCAACATAAACAGACGCTTCCATAATTTCATCAAGAGGCTCTGTTTGAGTGGAATAAGCGATCACCGGATAGCCAAAGGGCCGGAATTTCTTCTTAATCGCTAAGCGACGCATATGAGTCAAATTAGCTAAGGTTTCCACGGGAGTTCTCGAACCCGGATCTAAAACGAATTCTTTATAACCTAAGGCTTGAGCTTTTTCCACGAGGTCGTTAAGGGCATCGAGTCCTTCCGCTTTCAAAATCAACGGAACGGAATTTTCTTTAGCCAGATTAACGAAAGCCTCATAGTTGTCTGCTGTCGCTTCACCGACCAGCGGCTTACGAGCAGCCAAGGGCCCAAGAGCTGCCTTTAGGGCTGCAGGATCACTGCTAAGCAAAAGTAAAGATTTATCAGTCCTTGCCGCTACAATGCCGGCTACTTTCTCAAAACGGGCCGCATCCCCTGATTCGTTGACAACGGCGACACCATCGACAGAATAATGCAAGCCTACACGGTCAAACTCTAAACTATTGATTTCTTGAACTTTAGATTCCACTTCAGCGTCGCTTAAGGTATCGGATACCCGGATCAGTAAGGTTGTCGGGTGATAAAAGGTTTTATCATGACGGAAGAGAACATTTTCATCCCCAAGAATGGAGTCTTTTCCGAACTTAATCGCTTTAATAGGGGGGGCGGAGGCAGAATCCAAAGCCTCTCTGGCGGCTGCCGTGACGTATTGGCAGGTGTCTAAGGACGCTTTGCCGGAAGCTAAGGCCATGGCAAAAGCCAGACAAGTCGGTACTCCACACTCTCCGCAGTTTTTCTTCGGTAATTGCTTATAAATTTCTAAACCTGTTAGAGCCATAGTGAAACCCCTTTCTTTTTGACTTTAAGTAAGTAAGCAGACTCTAAGGCCCCTTTGGAGAAAATTACGGGGCCTAGAGTCCTTAAATGTCTTACATTACATTAATGGATCAAGGCTGAAGCATGGATGTCCGTTTTCTTCAAGGAACGGTACTATTTCCTCAGCAGTCGTTCCAATGGACTCGTCCGCAATCTTGTCGATGAAATCGGCACCTAACCCTTCATCAGTAGAACGTTGGACAAAATCTTCACGCAAGAATTCTTTCAGTTCCTTAGGCATCCAGACAATACGGGCAATACCGCCGTCCGCGGGAATGAACTTCTTGCTAAGAAGATAGGTGCGGCCAATTCCCATAAAGCCTGGTGTTTGCATTCCGCCGCCACAGGTTCCAGCCAAAGTTGAGAATGTCATACCACAAGGTGTCATTCCGGAATGTTCCCGGGTTGTCAGCATGAGACCGTTTGCCTCAGGAACAATGGCCATAATCGCCTCGAAGCAGCCACAGGAAGTCATCGGTTTGTCCATTAAGGTGTAAAGATTAACTTCCTCTAAAGTATTGTTGGAAGCCTTGTAAAGGTAATCGTTGGTACTTTGCCACATACCTTTTAATTCATCAATCGCAGGTCCCTTGGGAATCGGCTGATTGGGGCCATTCGGTGCAATTTCGTGGGATGCTTTGGCATCCAGCCAACTCACTGCGCCACAAAGGCCAACCCGTTCCGGTGTGACAATACAGACATGGTTCGGAGCAAAGGACTGGCAAAGCAAGCAGGAATAGAAGTCTTCCACCGACTCGTCGGTTAGGCTCCTCATGCGGTCGTCGCGAGCTTTATAACGTTCGCGGGCCAGAATGATGCCTTCATCGACTGCCGCTTGGTCAAGCATAATGGTGACTTCGACCCGGTCAATAATAGCCGGGAATTCTTCTTTCAACTTAGCAATTAACAGATCTCCGAAATGTTTCATTAAGAAGCCTTTGGCCCGGGCATCTTTAGAAATCCGCACCCAGCATAAATCACGCTGAGCAACGTGCCAAACACCTTCGCCATAGTTAGCAAAATAGTGAATTCTACGTTCAAAAACCCCTTCGAAGTCAGCCTGCATCTTGCGGCCATAGATATCGATTTTAATTCCTAAAGGAAGTTTGGAACCTTCAGGGACAGTGTCGATGTCGGGGCCTATTACCGTTACCCGGCCATCTACGATATTTTCCGGACCAACCATTTGGACAAGTTCAAAAGCAGTCGTTCGGCCGCCGCCGAATTCGACGTAGGTGTCTCCTTTACGAATCGTCTCACCTTCGAAGGCAGGACCAAAGTTGACCGGGATAGGCAATTCAATGTTAGTTAATTTAATTCCGCGAACCTCCAAGGCTAAGGGCACTATTTTCTCATAGTCCGGTTCAGAAATATACCAGTCGGGAATCTGCATATCTTCATCAAGAGACTGATCCGTCAGAACCGGGAAGCCCATAAAGATTGCGCCCATTTCCGCGGCCACTTTGACATCGTCGAGTTCTCCAAGATGAAGCACGAAAGCCCGTACCCGGCGACGTTGGTAATCGCGATGGTTTTCCCGTTCTCCGGCAGGAATTCCACCGAAAGCGAGACCCGCCCGGAAAGCATAGTTTACGGCATGAATTACTTGAGTAAAGTTTCCTAAGGGGAAAGCGATGTAATCCTCACCGATTTTAACATTCTCTTCAAGTAATTGCTCAATGACCTCATCGCAAAGGAAAATCATAAACCCTTTACCCATCAAGTTATCAACAATTTTCTTGGCTGCTTTAGAATCTTTAGCGCGTCCAAGAATAACGGCAACGCCTGGGATGGTCCAGTCGACCATTTTAATTCCGTGTTTCCGTACAACCGGATCGCCTAAAAATCCTGTCCAGGGTTTCACTTTAGGTTCATCCCCGCAGAGATAGTGAATCGTCTCGATTATTTCTGCCGCATAAAGAACGGATTCACCCCAAAGTCTTGCATTTTCAAAAGTAAGTTCTGTCCGTACCTGACTGCGCATGCGGTTTAGAATAGGAACCAGTTCACCCAACGTGGTCACCTTTTCACCGGAAAGACATGTGATGACCGGGAGATGGTAAGCGGTATCGGGGTAACCAATGGTTTGAGCTGTTCCATAATCTTTGATGGCACGATTAAGAAGAATTTCAGCATAAGTCATGGCAATGACAGTTCCGTCATAAGCTTTGCGCAATAATTTTTTCGGTTGATTGTTAGGATCCTTAATGGCTTCTTCGTAAATTTGTTCCATCGACATCAAACATTCCTCCTTTCTTACCAGCCTTGGGCTAATGAGGTTTCATTTTTTTCGGCCGTCTTTTTATGAACGCCGAGTTTCCAGGTCCGGTACTCCAAAGCATCGAGAAGTTTTTGGGCACCAATAACCGGATCTACTTCAAAAATAAAGTTTCCGCCAAAGACATCGTGGGCAATTTGAGTTGCAATGCCATAGACAAGGTCACTGCCTTCAAGCGGCGGCAGAGAGCCGACATGAGTCGGTAAGCCCATGGTGACAGCCCAAGTACCAATCGCGACTGCCTTTTCATGCATGGCTTCAGGGGCGGAAGCCACAAACGGTACTTTGGGAACATCGACGCCGAGTTCGTTGGCCATAGCCATGGCTAAATCGATACCGCGGCTGTTGTCCACACAGGAACCCACGTGGAAGACCAGCGGTAAACCGGTGGAAAGTTGCGGATTGGCTTGTTCCAGAGTTTTAAGGAAAGATTTAAGTCCTTCTCCGGCATAGGCATCCACCGCCAGAGGCGACATCAGGCCAAATTTTGCATAGGCGCCAGCGGAGCAACCTGTTGCAATCACGAAAACGTCATTTTTGACAAGTTCTTTTAAAACGGCAACATGCCCTTCATCCTGAATCCGCTTGAGGTTGTTGCAACCGGCCATCAAAGCAACTCCCTTAAGTTGTCCGCTTAAAATGGCATCTGTTAACACGGAAATTGGCCGTTCGGGGCAAATCTTGGCGAAGATTTCGGTAAGCGCTTCGATACTGAAACCGGCAACCAGCTTATGCCGTTCCGAAGGAATGGAGATTTTCTTCGGATCACGATGTTTGTATGCTTCAATCGCAATACTAACAAGCTTCTGGGCATCTTCCATTGCGGTTTCGGTTTTAAAGGCAACATGCTGAGCCCCGGGAGTTTTCATGATCGCTTCAGTTGTTATCACTTTTGTGTGGAAACATTCCGCAGCGGTTTGTACGGAGGGATAAATACATTGAATATCAACAACCATCGCATCTAAAGCGCCGGTCATAATCGCCATTTCCTGGGATGCGGAGGAAGTTGCCAAATAAACTCCTTCTCTCATGAGCAGCTCATTACCGGTACAGCAAATTCCAACAATATTGATTCCTTCGGCGCCAACTTTTTGAGCTTCCGCTTTCATCTTCCGAGCTGCGGCAACCACCATTTCACTCAAGACAGGGTTATGTCCGTGAACGGCGATATTTACCATTTTGGGATCAATAACACCGAGATTCGCTTCAGAAACAATGGGTTCAGGGATTCCAAATAAAACGTCGCTTAAATTAGTTCCGATATATTCTCCGCCCAAATCAGCCAGTGCAGCTTTAAGACCTCCGAAAATAATATTGACGGGATCATTGTCAACTCCCATGGCTGTTTGAGCGATTAACTCAGTCACTGTGCCGTCAATTGCTTTAGGCATTACGTTCGTGTGCAAGAATTTTTTACGGCGTCCTTCCGTCAAAAAAGAATCCAGAAAAGCCAGCGGACGATCTTGATAACGGCCAAAGTCGGCATAACCCAGCTCAACGACCTCGCGGAGAATTTCCTTGTCTTCACGGTCAATTGTGGAAATTCCCAGCTTCTGCGCGAGTTTATGAAGTTTGGCCGGTGACTTAATTTCGTAATCCGGAGCGTGACCTTCTACCATGGCATGTGCCGTATGCAGAACATGGCGCGCATGCTCTGAGTGAGATGCAGTTCCTCCGGCGATTAGGCGTACAAGATTACGAGAGACAATGGTATAGGCAGATGCTCCACAAATCCCCCGGCTGCCGGGGCCTTCATCTTTTTTCACTCGACAAGGGCCGGCAATACAAATTCTACAGCATACACCTTTATAGCCAAAAGTACACTGCGGCTGTTGAGCAACGACACGGTCATACACCGTTTCAATATTTTTACCTTCCAACATTTTTAACATTTGCAAGGTACCCGGGTCTGTCGTACGAACAGGATTTTTAGGATCAACAACTCGCGGTGCATCCGATGGTCGGGCAGTATGGGTTAAATCCCGATATCTAGGCATGTTACAACCTCCTCTTTATTAAGATCCCCTTCTCATATTCTTATTGCTACAAAAGAAAGCCTCAGTCATCTCCTTCCTCGATTATTTTCCCGTAAATTTTATTGAGCTGAACTCCCAGAGACCCCTCAGGCAATACTTCACTGCCTGTATTAATGGACATTTCCAACAGTTCGTCGCTGTAAGGGATGATGCCAATAAGCTGTTCTGAAGAAAAGCGGTCTCTAAGAAACTTTTCATCGTTTAAATTACGGACTTTATTGCCGATAACGACGACGCGGGGAATACCAAGCTCTTTGGCAAGCTGTTGAATAACCTGAACCGTTTGAACGCTGACTTTGGAGGGTTCCGTAATAATCACTAAAACATCAACACCCAAAGCAGTGCCCCGGGTCAATTGCTCAATACCTGCTCCCATATCCAATATTACGGTGTCTTTCTCCCCTAAGATCAAGGAGTTTACCAATGCTTGCAGAAAACTGTTTTCTTTGCAATAGCAAGAGGTTCCTCCTCCCTTGATATTACCCATTCGAAAAAAGCGGAGTTGGCCGACAGATACACTGTAATCATCTAAAATGTCATCAACGTTAGGGTTAAGCGGATAAAAAGCGCCGCTTCCCCCCATACGTTCCTCAATAAGCTCCTTCATATCGACGATTGGCTTCAAATCTGTCAGCACATCGTCTGAAATTCCCAATATTGTCCCCAAGCTTGCATCCGGGTCTGCGTCAACTGCTAAAACTGTAGCTCCTTTTTGTACTAACCAACGAGCGAAATTTGCAGTAAAGGTAGTTTTTCCGACACCACCTTTACCGGAGATTGCGATTTTCAAAACTCTTCAACTCCTTTGTGATGCAATTTAGCGACATATCGGAGACTGTTTTGGTATTATAGATATATTCTTTTTTTCTTTGACTAATCCTGCAAAATTTCTGAATTTATTTTAAAATTACCATTATTTTTATTAATAAGTTTATTTTTTCCCGATCAGAATATTGTTATCTATTTTAATTTTCTGTAAATATGAATATTCTGTTAAATCTTTTTTTCATTTTTTGGCCATATGCATAAAAATTTGTAATTAATTGACCTTTGATATTATTCGCTAAAAAAGTCATTATTCCTATCTTTGGAATAAATATTAAGCACCTCCGAATTTTCAAACTCAAAAAGATCTCTTGTTCAAACGCCGCTTTTTATTGCCCGTTCAGCCCACTGGGAATCAGCCAGAATTGCCCTGCCAACGCCAATTAAATCGGCTTTTCCTTCTGTTAATAATTGCTCCGCAGCAAAAGAATCGGTAATCCCGCCTGTTAGAATTACGGGGATTGTTATAACCCTTTTTAAGGCCTCCGTTAAGGGAGCGAAATAACCTTGCCCACTGAGTCCGGGAACCTGATAACCGGAAAATCCCCCCGAAACATCCAGACAGTCAATCCCGGCCTTGGCAAATTCTTTAGCCGCGATGAGGCTGTCTTCGCTAGTTACTCCACCTTCCCTATAATCGCAGGCTCCCAGGCGCAAGAGCACCGGGAAGTCTTGTCCAACCACTCCGCGAACCGCTTCAATGATTTCGAGGTGTATGCGAATACGGTTATGAACATTTCCGCCATACTCGTCGGTCCGCCGATTCGTAAGCGGAGAAAAGAATTGATTGAGAAGATAACCGTGAGCCGAGTGAATTTCAACTCCGTCAAAACCCGCCTCTTTGCTCCTTCGAGCGGCATCCTGAAAATATTGAACCACTTGATTGATCTCCGGGCGAGTAAGTTCCCGCGGCAAACTGTCTCCACCTTTACGGGGGTTCACAACGGCTGAAGGACCTACCGGTGTCGTTCCAATAATGTCTTCGCCGGCTGAGCTTCCGGCATGATTTATTTGCAGCACAGTTTTAGAACCATTTTGGTGAATTTTTTTTGCTAAAGCGCGTAATCCGTCAATCATACGGTCAGAAGCAGACGACAATTGACCAGCGCTGGCTTTTCCTGTTTCATGAATAAAACTATGTTCAATAATGATCAGGGAAATATATCCCCCTTGAGACTTTTCAGCATAATAATCTAAAAGTGCCTGGTTTACCTCCCCTTGCGGAGAAGCTTTTGCGGTAGCCATCGGCGGCATGACCAAACGATTTCTAAGTTCGAGAGCTCCAATATGAAGGGGTTTCAGTAAATAAGACATGCCCCAATCCTCCCAATATTCCATTTAATTCCAATTGAACCCTTAGAATAGGCTTTAAGAAAAAGAACTTTTACTATTTTAATGTAAGAGCCAGTACTATAGCGGCCAAGGATGAAAGACCAGACCAAACGCTCCCGTCCCGACATGAGTGGCAATTACGGCCCCCGCTTCAAACAAGCGAATATCATGTTCAGGAAAACGAGACTTCAACTCCCTAAGAAGTGCTTCCCCTTCATCCGGGATGTTGACATGCATCACACAAATGCGAAAACGTTTTCCGCTGGAGATGGCTCTTGTTAACATTTCCAGGACCCGCTGCCATGCTCTTGGGCGAGATCGCACTTTATCAAAGACATCTATCTCCCCCTGTTGATTAAAGTAGAGAATTGGTTTTATCTGAAGCAAAGTACCCAATAGTGCCGCAGCACCGCCTATCCTTCCACCTTTACGCAAATTCTCCAGAGTATTGACAACAAAATATAATTCTGTCTGTTCTTTTAAAATTTTTAGATTTGCCATGATTTCCGAGGCACTTAACCCCTGTTCCGCCCACTCCGCTGCAGCCCAGGCTAAAACGCCAAGGCCCAGGGCCGATGATTGGGAATCAAAACTATAGATTTTCTTATCTAAAGCCAAGTTGATTGCCATTTGGGCTGACCGCAATGTTCCGCTTATAGAACTGGAAAGATGAAGACTAATAATCTCCTCTACGCCTTGAGAAAACAGGGATTCATAAGCTTCAAGAAAAGCCCCGACAGAAGGCTGTGACGTTGTTGATAAGCCGTTTATCCTTTTAAGCTTTTCAAAATATTGCTTATTTGACAACTCTGTTTCAGGATACGTTTCAGTCCCGACAGTAACAGCGAGGGATACGACAAGAATCTGGAATTGCTGCAGGATATCACGGGTCAGATATCCGGTAGAATCCATAACGATTCCTATTTTTCTCAAATCTTTTCTCTCCTCAAACAAAAGCCTAAATTATCTGTCAATTGCATCTGTCTCCAGTATATCCTAAAATATTGGGGCTAGCAATTCTGTCAACAGCCTAATCAAGAAGCAAAATTGCTCCCTGACTGTTGAGATAGTTGCTCTTCTTTGGAATAAAGGTTGACAGGATTAACATGGTTTGTTATTATAATATTCGTTCTGACGAACAGAAAGCGGGGCGTAGCGCAGTTTGGTAGCGCGCTTGGTTCGGGACCAAGAGGCCGTGGGTTCGAATCCCGTCGCCCCGACCATTGTAGAGTGAAGGTTTTCTTGGAAAAGGAAGCCTTTTTTATTTTTATGTTTTTAACTTTTAAAATTGATATGCACATGATTTGAAATTATTGTGATATGATATAAAAAGACTATCATGGTTTCACTGACTTGTCGATAGGAAATCGATATACTGGCGATCGTTTTTATGTATGGAAACATTTTGTACTTTTGCCAAGGAACAATCACTTTCTAAGCGCCGAAAAAAGCTCACAGCTTTGTTAAAGTTGGATAATAAAAACCCCCACCGTTTTCTGATGAGGGCCTATCAGAGCATATCCCTGAATAAGGCTAAAGTTAAGTGCGCAACCTTGAACAAACCTATAGATTGCCCATCATCACAAGTTTTTCTGCCATTTGGGTAATTTGCACTAAAGCATTTGTAAGTTCCGTCGCTGCAGTTGCTTGAGAATCAGTGACTCCGCTCAATTGTTTCACTGATTCCACCAAATTATTAACGGAAATTCGTACACCATTAAGATCCGACTCAATTTCATTCGTTGAGATCTTAGTTGACTCGGCCAACTTTCTTATCTCATCGGCAACCACAGAAAATCCTTTGCCATGCTCTCCGGCACGAGCTGCTTCAATCGATGAATTAATACCCAGAATATTACTCTGAGCTGAGATCTTATTAATCTTAACTGTTACTTTATTGGTATGCTCAACTTCCTCCATAACCTTATCCGTCTCATCAATCATAGCTTTCGTAGTTGCTGCCAGCTCCTCCGAGGCGGCTGTAAGGTTTTCTGAAATTGCCGAAATTTCCTCCACCGCAGCAAGAATCTCCTGCCCGGCCTTAAGTAAGTTATCGTAATGTTCGGTTGAAATACTTACGGTAATGCATCCAACAATCGTGCCATTTTCCCGGATAGGATGAGCTATGCCAACATAAGGAATACCCAAAACTTCTTTGGGAATACGTTTTACAATGCGGCTGCCTGTGCGAAGGGCTTCTTCAGTTGCCGTATTTTTAGGTATTAAATCTCCGGCTGTTAGGTTTAAGTTTAGACGTGGTCCGGGACATGCCGCCAGCACCTTTTCGGTATCCATTAAAGTAATCGCTGTTTCTGTATCAAAGAGGTCCTGTAATTCACCAACGATTTCCAAATAAGAATTAAGTTTCAATTTAAATGACCTCCGATTATTATAAAATAAAGATTAATTTTAATATTTACTGACATTCTAGTATGCTTTAGCGTTAAAATCAACTGTTTGGCTTTAAACTATGTTTTTTTCTTTAATTGTTCTGATTTCGCAAGATTTTCTTTAAGCTGCACTTGTTTCAGACACATGATAAAATAGATATTATTTTAATTTTAATAGAGAGTAAAAGGAGCCAAAAATGCTGAAAGGTAAACGTATCAGGATTCGTCCTATAGAAGAAGATGATATTGACCTTTTATATCAGTGGACAACTGATGAAGAAGTTAACTATTGGTCCAGCGGCGCTTGGCCGCTAAATTCCCTGCAAACCAAAGATCAACTAGCCGAAAAATATCTGGACAGTCAACCGGATAGTTACAGGTACGCCATTTTAAACGAAAAGGATTCTTTAATCGGGACAATAGGTTTTAAGGAAATCAATGTTCCCAGCCGCTCGGCAACTCTTTTCGTCGTTTTAGGCGATAAAACATGCTGGAATCAAGGTTATGGGACTGATGCCCTTATTACCTTTGCGCGCTTTCTTTTTACCCAGTGGAATTTTCATAGAATCTCCCTGGACACTTGGGATGAAAATCTTCGAGCTATCAGAGCTTACGAAAAAGTAGGTTTTAAAGTCGAAGGCCGCCAGCGCGAAGCTCGTTTTGTCTTAGGAAATTATCATGATGCCATACTCATGGGCTTATTGCGTCATGAGTTCCTGTCTCTGCACGGGAAATTATAGGTTGCCAAATCAAACGGCCTGGAGTAAACTATAGTTAAATTTAATAATGATAATATCCTCTGGGGTTGGGTGAAATTCCCTATCGGCGGTAAAGCCCGCGAGCCTTCTGGCAGATCCGGTGAAATTCCGGGGCCGACAGTAAAGTCTGGATGAGAAGAGGAATGGATAAGGATGCGTTTTTCTGCGCTTTTTTAACTATGACTTTTGATTCGACACCCAAGGATAGGCGGGTGTTTTTTATTTGCCTTTTTATTTGTTATAGAGATTTTTACGCTTTTTGGGAGACAATAAATAACGCCGTTAAGAAAGGATTCTTATGAACGAAGAAACTTCTCTGAAATTTACGGATGAACAATTTATGCGCAAAGCTTTGGAACTAGCCGGCCGAGCCAGGGGCAGAACAAGCCCTAACCCAATCGTAGGCTGCGTTCTTGTCAAAAACGGCCAAATAATTGGCGAAGGATACCACCAGAAAGCGGGAACGCCTCATGCTGAAGTCCACGCTTTAAAAGCCGCTCAGGACCAAGCCTTTGGGGCAACGGCCTATGTTACTCTGGAACCTTGCTCACACTTTGGGCGAACTCCACCCTGTGCCGACGCCTTGATACGCGCCGGCATTCAGCGAGTTGTTATCGCTATGGAAGATCCCAATCCCTTAGTATCCGGTCGGGGCATAGAGCGATTGCGTGAAGCCGGAATTCAAGTTGACGTTGGGATTTTACATCATGAGGCAGCCACACTGAATGAGGCATTCTGCAAAACAATGACTGCGAATTTGCCTTTTGTAGTTTATAAAACGGCTATGACCTTAGATGGAAAGATTGCTACCGAAAGCGGCGATTCCCGCTGGGTAAGCAATGAAACATCACGTCGTTACGTCCATCAATTGCGCGACTATTACGACGTTATTCTCGTAGGGAGTGAAACTGTTCTCCGCGACAATCCTGCACTAACCTGCCGCTTGCCTGGCGGACGAGATCCGGTTCGTCTTGTTGTTGACGGAGAATTGCGTCTGCCTGAAAGCTCGCACGTCCTGACCTCCTCCCCATCCAGTCCCTGCATTATTGCCACAACAAAGGCAGCACCCTCCGATAAGCTTGAGCGGCTTAAAAAGCTTGAACAGGTAGAAATCTGGCAATACAACACGTCACGGCATGTTCCGCTGAAAAAGATGCTGCAAGATCTGGTGCAGCGAGGGTGGATAAGCGTTTTGCTGGAAGGCGGAGGCCGGCTGGCCGGCGCCCTCATCCAGGAACAGTGTATCGATAAACTGGATTGCTTTATTGCACCTAAATTAGTCGGCGGAAGCGGCCCTTCCCCTCTCAGCGGACTGCATATTCAGCGCATGAATGAGGCCATTGAACTTTATGATCTATCTGTCGATAAAAATTCAGGGGATATTCATGTAACCGGATATTTCCGACATGATTAAAGCGCTGCTTTAAAGGAGGATTCAAGTGTTTACCGGAATTGTTGAAGAACTAGGTATTGTCCGCGCTCTTCGCCTTTTGCCAGATTCAGGAAAACTAACTCTTCAAGGAAAAAAAGTCCTCGAGGATACACAATTGGGAGATAGTATAGCGGTTAATGGAGTCTGTCTGACCGTTGTCCAGCAAAATGGCAATGAATTTACCGTCGATGTTATGGCTGAAACTCTGGCTAAAACAAACCTTGGCGACTTGAAGAATGGCAATCAGGTTAATTTAGAGCGAGCATTACAGCTCAAGACCCGTCTTGGGGGACATTTAGTTAGCGGGCATGTGGACGGGGTTGGACGTATACGCAGGATAACTCCTTGGGGTATTGCTCAAGTTTTGGAAATCAGTGCTCCCTCTCCTCTCCTTTCTTTTGTCCTGCCTAAAGGCTCTATTGCTATCGACGGAATTTCTCTAACCGTTATTGATGTCGAAGAAGATTATTTTACGGTTTCCTTAATCCCTCACACCTTTGAGGAAACAACCCTGGGACTAAAAAAAGTAGGTTCAAGCGTTAATTTAGAAACAGATTTGATCGGAAAATACGTTGCCCGATTTATGGGACATAAACTTTCAACTCACGATTCCCAAGAAGACCTTTCTTTAGCTTTTCTAACCGAACACGGTTTTGTTTAGAAATTGTAAACTTATTCAACATTAATTTCAAAGGAGTGAATGATCATGCCATTTAATACAATTGAGGAAGCTATCGCCGATATCCGGCAAGGTAAGATGATCGTCATGGTGGATGACGAAGACCGGGAGAACGAAGGGGACTTAGTCATGGCCGCTGAAATGGCAACCCCTGAAGCTATTAATTTTATGGCTACTTATGGCCGAGGACTTATTTGCGTGCCCATGACCAAAGAACGAATTCAAGCCTTAGAACTCGAACCCATGGTCACTCAAAACACAGATCCCCATGGAACTGCTTTTACAGTCAGTGTGGATTCCTCCGACAGTTCAACGGGAATTTCGGCCTTTGAACGGGCTCAAACCGTAAAAGTTCTTATGGACCCTAACAGTGTACCCAGCGACTTGCACCGTCCCGGTCATATCTTCCCTCTGCAGGCCCGAGAAGGCGGAGTATTGGTCCGCGCCGGCCACACTGAAGGAGCCGTAGATCTGGCGCGACTTGCCGGAATGAAGCCGGCAGGCGTTATTTGTGAGATTATGAATGAAAATGGGACCATGGCCCGGGTACCGGATTTACAGCTCTTCGTGCAAAAACATAATTTAAAAATTGTAACTCTTAAAGACCTCATTGCTTACCGGCGTCAGTCCGAGAAGCTTATTGAACGGGGAGAAACGATCCACCTCCCGACTGATTTTGGCGATTTCCGCGCCGTGGGCTATCTCAGTATTGTCGATCAAAAAGAACATTTAGCTTTAGTCAAAGGAACCGTCAACGACGGAGAGCCGGTATTGGTGCGGGTTCACTCGGAATGCCTCACCGGAGATGTATTCCATTCCCGCCGCTGTGATTGCGGCGACCAGCTTGTCGCTGCTTTAGAAGAAATCGAACATGAAGGGCGCGGCGTTTTGCTTTACATGCGGCAGGAAGGCCGCGGAATTGGTCTCTTAAACAAGCTTAGAGCTTACAAACTTCAAGAAGAAGGAAAAGATACTGTCGAGGCAAATCTGGCTTTAGGCTTTCCCGAAGACCTGCGGGATTACGGCGTTGGTGCTCAGATTTTAGCCGACCTCGGCATTTCTAAAGTTCGTTTAATGACTAATAATCCACGCAAAATTGTTGGACTCGAAGGATACGGCCTGAATGTTGTAGAACGAGTTGCTGTGGAAATTCCTTCGAAGCCCGAAAACTCAAGATATCTCTGCACCAAGAAAACCAAATTAGGCCATTATTTATCTGCTGTCCAATAATTAATTTCTGTACTGTTATATTTTCAAGAAGGATTTTTTAAGAAGAAAGGGCGTCACAAACTTATGAAAACATTAGAAGGAAATTTACTGGCTCAGGAACTCAAAATTGGTATTATCGCTGCCCGTTTCAATGAATTTATCACAAGCAAACTCGTAAGCGGTGCTCTGGATGCCCTACGCCGTCATGGCGCCCTGGAGGAAAATATTGAGCTGGCTTGGGTCCCGGGAGCTTTTGAAATTCCCCTTGTAGCGCAAACTATGGCCAACTCCAAAAAGTACGACGCCGTAATCTGTTTGGGGGCGGTCATTCGCGGCGCAACTCCTCATTTTGACTTAGTCAGTAACGAAGTCAGTAAGGGGATTGCTCAGGTCGGTTTACAAAGCGGAATTCCCGTTATCTTTGGCGTATTATCCACAGATAGCATCGAACAAGCTATTGAACGGGCGGGAACAAAAGCAGGAAACAAAGGTTTTGATGCGGCAATGACTGCTATTGAAACAGCAAATTTATTAAAATCTTTTTAAATTAACTTTTGAAGCTTTTTAACAAGATCTGGATGATTGTCCACTAAAAACTCCTTGTCAAAACGGTCGATCTTTATTAGACTCATGAAGAGGGATCATGACAAATTTTTGGCAAGGAGTTGAGTGCCATGTCTGGCAAAGAAAAGGCCATTGAGATATCGATGCTTGAGGCAGCGCGCTCAGGTAATAAAGAGGCATTGAACCAACTGATCGAATATTATGAACCTGAAGTCCGAATGATCGCCTGTAAATACTTTTTACCGCGAGCCGACTATGAAGATCTTATCCAAGAAGGACGAATCGCCATTTATAGGGCTGTTTTAGATTATGATGAGGGTATGGCTATCCCTTTCCTTCATTTTTTAAGAATGGTTGTGAAACGCAAATTAATCGATAGCATTCGCAAATATACCCGCAATAAACACGTTAATCTCAACAACGCTTACTCTCTCAACAATGTTGTTTCAGAGTCCGAGGAAACGAGCTTTATTTCCCTGCTACCCAATGCTGAGGACCCTGCTACGGCGGTTATCGCCAATGAAGAAGCCCGTTCAATTATTAACGATTTAAACCAAGACCTTTCCAATCTTGAGCGTCTGGTCTTTGAACATTATTTTCTTCAAGGCTTTAAACAGCGGGAAGTGTCGGAACAACTAGGGCTTCATCCTAAATCTCTGGACAATGCTATCCAACGCATACGGCGCAAAACAGTACTCTATCGATCTCGACAAATGGCTGGCTAAATCAACCACTTGGAGGAGGTATTGATGCTTTCGTTTTCCAGTTTCGTTTTTTCCTGGCGAATGCGCCTCTCAAAATTAAAACATCATAAATTAGCTGTCAGTCTGGGGGGAATTATCCTTCTTTTCGCAATAATAATGGGACCCCCTTGCTATGAGGAAAGCTGGCTCGACCCTTTCAGTACCCTTAATGTCGCCAATCGGGAGCTTCACCCTCACTCCATCACAATGATCGGGCTGCTTAATTCTGACGATCCCTTTCACCCTTATTATTACGCAAACAAAGGGAAAATCAGTGAGTTAATGCACAATTTGCAAAGATCAACTCCTCTTTCTTCTTCTGAGATTCCTGCCAATACATTAGATAATCTCAAGATTGAATATTTCACACTCCATAGAGCATCCTCAAAATATCATGATGAAGAAGATTACGCCTTGCAATACTATCCGGACAAGGGGATCGTTCGTTTTGGACAACAATTATTTCGTGTTAACGAGGCTACAATTTATACGTTTACTCAAATCTCCACAGGCATGACTCCAGGATGGTGGCAATAGATTTTAGGGATTAAGGAATAAATCTTGAAATATTGTAAATTTCGTAATAAAATGGGCTGTAACAATTGGAAAAGTTTGTTACAGCCTTTTATTTCGCAATAAGATCTGTTTAGGCGATGCCACCGTTTTGATTAATTAATTTGCTGACTTTACTATGTGCATTGGTGGCTTCGTTAGCTAAACGTAAGTAGATATTTCTGAGATCGCCATGATGAGCCCGGGTTGCTAGGGTCATATAACCCATGGCGGCAGTTGCGGCGTCTTTTTCATAATCATAGAGCATATCCAAATCTGTGAATTGACTCATGCCAAAGCCTCCTTTTTATTGTATTTCAGCTATACCTTTTTTAAAATACCCTATTACGTCTTCTAAACCCTTAGCTTGGTCTTTGAAAAATCCTTTTACAGTGGGGTCTTTAGCCATTTCATAATACATTTGGCACTTTTTCAGGGCTGTTTCGTTTTCAATAATACTTCGCGTCAACATTCCTTGATCTAGAAGTTTCTTCATTTCCATCTCATTGAGTTGCATCTTGGTCCCTCCTTTTTTTAGAAACTAATTCCATATAACAATTTCAGGATGTGTAAAAACCACTCAAATTATTCACAAACCTTAAATTTCTATAAGGCAAAGAGGAGGATTTTAAATTTGGAAATGCCCAATTTCAAGCGAGTCATTCGTGGTTACGAGCCCGAAGCAGTTGATCAAGCATGGGCAGAAATGGACCGCCAATTATCAGAAGCAAACGCAGCCAATAAAGAGCTTCGTCTTCAGATAAACAATTTAAAAGAACAAAATACGGAGCGGGGCAATCGTCTTAAAGACTATGAGGGCATTGAAAAAGACTTGCGGGATGCTTTGCTCAATGCGCAGCGAATCTCCACTCAAATGAAAGAAGAAGCTGCTAAAGAAACCGAAGAGCTGATCCAATCAGCTCGTGCGGAAAGCAAAGCCCTCATTGATGAGGCGACTCAAATTTCGGAATCAAAAGAAGCTGAAATTGAGTTATTGCTTATGGACAAAAAGCAGAAAGTCATTGCCGTTGAAGAACAAATTCGGGAACTTACCTCTAAAAAATCCGATCTCCAGGCTCTGGTAGAACAAAGCATTCAGCATCTGGACATTGTGCAAAGAATATTAAGAGATTCTCCAACCTTAATTGTCGAACCTCTTGAGGGCCTGGAAAAGGGCAATTTTTCAAATGATAATTTTTCTTTCACCAAGAACCACGAGAACTTAGAGCACGACCAATAATCAACAGTACGACGGCAAATACTATCCCCCATAGGATCAACTTAGAGGAGTTGGGGGAAGGAATTTCTTCTTCCTCTTCCTGCTCAAACCTAAACGAATTTTCCGGCTCGCCGCTATCTTCCGCCCCTGTCTGCAAAGGCTCTTGAACTAGTTCAAGAGCCTTATCTCGTAATTGG
Source organism: Candidatus Desulfosporosinus nitrosoreducens (assembly GCF_030954495.1). Lineage (GTDB taxonomy): Bacteria > Bacillota > Desulfitobacteriia > Desulfitobacteriales > Desulfitobacteriaceae > Desulfosporosinus > Desulfosporosinus nitrosoreducens. The sequence continues at coordinate 76,786 of NZ_JAVHUW010000060.1, forward strand.
AGCGGAACATAAAGATCTACCCCCGCCGTTAAGCCATAAGCTATTTTCAAAAAGCCTCCGGCTTCCGGATACTTTTTAAGGGATGGAATGCCCTCTTGATCTAACAGGGCAACAATAATATCCGCCTCTTGCTCCTTATTTACACCGCAAAGGAAAGCCCAATTTTCCTTCTCCATCATGTTCTCACTCCCCTCCTTGTCTTATATTAGCCAATCGTTAAACCGTAGTCTTGCCAACGCCGGTCAACAAGTTTGCTGGTCGCCTCATCAGGAAGTACTTCTCCGGGATAATCCGGTTTCATGCGGGCGTCAATTAAGATGGGGCCATGATATACCAGGCGATGCTGACAAATTTCGCTCTCCGCGTAAATATCGTGAGCAGGATCAAAGCGTGTAAAAACTTGCCAGAGAAAGCCGGTGCTATCCAGCGCCGAATCAAGGTCATCAACTAAAACAGCCAGAGGCCAGTTTTTGAAGGTTTCACCGCGTAAATCAGGCAAAATCTCCTGCGCAAATTCCGGGGCCTCTTTAAAAGGAGGAGCCTCCAACAGCAGACAGCCGGCACAAAAGGCTTTAATTCCGGACATGCCCGGCAGCTCCTCTCCCTCAAATTGATGAGGCAACTCGCGTTTCGGACTGCCCAGACCAAGCATAATGGCCTTGCTGCCGTGATTGAGCCTGCGCCCAGTGTAGTCTAAAGTGTCCATAGAGGTTTCATTTAAAATCATAAGATCTGTTTCAGGCTCAAAGCGAGCGAGAACAGTCTCCAATAAATTGGGGAAATTTTTTAAATCCAGGGAAACATCCGTAAGCACCAGGAATTTTGTTAACGTGAGCTGCCCTTCTCCCAGAATTCTAAAAGCGTGAGCTAAAGCTTCCCTGCGATAACTTTCCCGGACTACAGCCGCAGCCAAAGCATGAAAACCTGTTTCTGCATAAGTCCAAAGGGCTTTTACCCCGGGCATTACAATGGGAAACATTGGAGACAACAGCGATTGCAAATATTCGCCGATAAAATAATCTTCCTGGCGAGGTTTACCGACAACTGTAGCCGGATAAATAGCGTCCCGGCGATGGTAAACTGCCTGAACATTAAATACCGGAAAATCGTGGGTTAAAGAATAATAGCCATAATGATCGCCGAAAGGCCCCTCAGGCTTGCGAATACGTGCCGGCACGCTGCCGCATAAGGCAAATTCCGCTTCAGAGATCAGGGCATGGGGATGGGACGGTATATTCACGCGGGACAGTTTTTCTCCCATTAAGAAGGAAGTAAAAATTAACTCAGGCAACATTTCGGGCAGAGGTGCTATGGCGGATAAAACCAGAGCCGGCGGTCCGCCTAGAAAAAGCGTTGTTGGGAGGTCTTGGGCGAGCTGTTCCGCTTCATAGTAATGAAAACCCCCGCCTTTATGTATTTGCCAATGTATCCCCGTTTGTTGAGGGGTATGAATTTGGATGCGATACATCCCTAAATTATGTTCTTTAGTTCTCGGATGTTCCGTGTAAACCAAAGGCAAGGTTACAAAGGGTCCACCATCTTCCGGCCAACTTGTCAATACGGGAAGGCGGGTTAAATCCACTGACTTCTCCTGAATCTCTAAGACCGGGGCTTTAGCTGGTTTTATGCAGCGCAAGCCGCTTTTAGCCAGAGAGATGATCCACTCGCGCTCTTGCCAAAGCAGGGAAGGCTTCGGAGGGAGCAAATAATTCAGGGCCGACACGGCTCGTTGAACAATTTCTTCCGGCTTGGGGCCTATGGCTAAGTCAACTCTGCGGCGAGTGCCAAACAAATTGGTGACAACCGGAAAATCGCTGCCTTTGACTCGTTTGAAAAATAAAGCCGGCCCTTCCTTCTCGATGACGCGGCGGTGAATCTCAGCCAGTTCTAAATAAGGATCAACTTCGGCTTCAATTTCCACAATTTCTTTTTCTCTTTGCAGAGTATTAATAAATTGACGTAAATTTATATGCATAATTCACCTTCTAAAAAGATTTCAGAATGAAGGATAATATTAGCGTGAGGTTAAAAACTTTAAAGCTTCCTGAGAGACAAGATTGCAGTTTGCAATGATGCCGCCCAATTCCTTGGCATTTAAATGATCGGAGTGAATACCGGCCGTAATTGTCACCGGAACCAAGAGGCTCTTAGCCAGCAATTCAGCGACTGTATGGGCCACATCGACGTCCTTGTGTCCCGGAACGGGCGTGACATAGACGTCTGTGCTCCAGCCTTCTCCGCGCAGGCTGGGACGAGGGAGCGCCAGAACAGTGCCGCCAACATGAGGTTTTTCTCCTCCCGTTAAGAGACCTTGAACACCGTTACCGGTATCAATCAGGGTCAACACTACCTGACAGCGTCCTTCACCTTCCTGCCATTGCCAAAAGCCTAAATGGATAGGGCTCTCTAAAAACATGGATAAATCCCCCGCTTAACTTTATGGTTCGGCTTCATTATACATTTTGTCCTTGATTATAGACAAGTTTTTAAGGCAAAATATTTAAACCGTTCGGGGAGACAACGAAAGCTGTCTCCCCGAACGGTCCAGGATAATTTAAACGCGTATACTGTAATCTCCGGTAACGTTGTCGACGTCTACCAAAATCCTTTGTCCGTCTTTAATCTCACCTTGCAATAGTTTAAGAGCCACAGGGTTCTGGAGGCGCTGCTGAATCACCCGTTTGAGAGGCCTTGCGCCATAAATAGGATCATACCCTTCGCCGGCAAGCTGTTGCAGGGCCCGCTCAGTCAATTCTAAGGTTATCTTGCGTTCACTCAAGCGCTGGCGCAAGAGGCCCAGTTGAATCTCGATAATTTTCCCGATATGGGAGCGGTCAAGGGGGTGGAAAACGATAACTTCATCCAGCCGATTGAGAAATTCCGGTCGGAAATGCTGCCGCAGTTCCTCATTAATCGTTGTGCGAACCTCTTCCTGAGGGGCATTACGGCGGGACATTTCTTGAATTAAAGGACTGGCGATGTTGCTCGTCAAAATCACGACAGTATTCTTAAAGTTAACAACCCTTCCCTGCCCATCTGTAAGACGACCGTCATCGAGAAGCTGTAAAAGTACATTGGTCACATCACTATGGGCTTTCTCTGTTTCGTCAAAGAGAATGACACTATAGGGTTTGCGGCGGACAGCTTCCGTTAATTGTCCTCCTTCTTCATACCCCACATAGCCGGGAGGCGCTCCGATAAGACGGGCAACGGTGTGTTTCTCCATATATTCGGACATATCTATCCGGATCAGAGCTTGTTCGTCATCGAAAAGGAACTCAGCCAGAGCGCGGGCTAATTCTGTTTTACCGACACCTGTGGGCCCTAAGAAGAGGAAAGACCCGAGAGGACGATTGGGGTCCTGCAGACCGGCACGTGCCCGCCGCACTGCGTCTGAAACCGCTCGCACAGCTTCATCTTGACCGATTACTCGTTGATGAATGCGCTCCTCCATTTGAACAAGCTTTTCCATCTCACTTTCCATCAATTTGGCCACAGGAACATGGGTCCAAGTAGCCACGATTTCGGCAATATCTTGTTCAACAACTTCTTGCTTCAGCAAAGAATTTTGTTTTGCTTGGAGTTTCTCTTCCTCACTTTTTAAATTTTTCTCTAAGCTGGGAATAATACCATATTGCAATTCTGCCGCTTTATTATAATCTAATTGCTGTTGTGCTTGTTCCATAAGAGTACGGGAACGATCCACTTCTTCTTTAAGCTGCTGAATTTTAGCCAGAATTTCCCGCTCGCCCTGAAGCTGGGCTTCCAATCCGGATCGCTCCTCTTTAAGATTGGCAAGCTCTTCTTCAATTTTAAGCAGACGCTCTTTGCTGGCCTCATCCTTTTCTTTCTTTAAAGCCTCACGCTCGATTTCCAGCTGCATAACCCGGCGTTTAATCTGGTCAAGCTCATAAGGATCGCTCGTAATCTCCATTCGCATTCTTGCCCCAGCTTCATCAATCAAGTCAATTGCTTTATCAGGCAGGAATCGATCGCTGATATAGCGGTCTGAGAGCACTGCCGCGGCAATGATGGCTCCATCGGTTATGCGGACCCCGTGATGAGTCTCATAGCGTTCTTTCAGGCCACGCAAAATGGAAATAGTATCTTCGACACTTGGCGCATCGACCATAATTGGTTGGAAGCGCCGCTCCAGAGCCGCGTCTTTCTCAATATGCTTGCGATATTCGGCGAGAGTGGTCGCACCAAGCATGCTTAGTTCGCCGCGCGCCAGCATAGGCTTGAGCATATTACTGGCGTCCATAGCTCCTTCGGCTGCTCCCGCACCGACAACGGTATGCAATTCATCAATAAACAGAATAACATCCTCACGGTCTTTGATCTCTTTGAGCACCGCTTTCAAACGTTCCTCAAATTCTCCGCGATATTTAGCCCCGGCAATCATGGTTCCCAGATCAAGGGCTATAACCTGTTTACCTTTAATGGCCTCCGGGACGTCTCCACGCACAATCCTTTGCGCTAAACCCTCCACAATCGCCGTCTTGCCAACACCCGGCTCTCCAATTAAAACAGGGTTGTTTTTAGTCCGTCTGGATAAGGTTTGAATCACTCGCCGGATCACTTCATCTCTGCCAATAACCGGATCAAGGCGACCACGTTTAGCTTGTTCGACTAAGTTAAGCCCATATTGTTCGAGAGCAGCATAAGTGCCCTCCGGATTAGGACTTGTGACACGCTGAGTTCCTCTCACCTCTCGCAAGGCTTGCAGGAGACTTTCCCGGGTCAGGCCGGTCTGGCGAAGAGCCTTTTCAGCGGCTCCTCCCGCTTTCTCTAAAATAGCCAGCAGGATATGCTCCGTGCTGACATAATCATCACCAAAAGTAGCCATTTCATCATGGGCCGCAACTAACACGGTCCGCAAACGCGGAGAAATGGTAATTTGCACATTCCCTCCGCTAATCCGCGGGAAACGATTAATTTCTTGCCGCATAGTTTGGATAAGAGCACCAACCGCCAGATTTAATTTGGACAATACCTGCGGAACGACACCGTCTCCCTGCTCCAAAAGAGAGAGCAAAAGATGTTCAGGCTCAACTTGACCGTTGCCATTGCGCTCCGCCATTACTTGAGCTTCAGCAATAGCTTCCTGGGACTTTTGAGTAAATCGATTGGTATCAAAGGACATTTTTACACTCTCCTCTCTAGTATTTACACGATATTAAAGCGACAATTTTCTAGCTTATACCTCGTTTTTGAGCTAATTCACGCAAAGCGGCAATTTCTTGCTGAGTCAGGTCATCCGGTAAGGTGATCGCTAATTCCGCTAAAAGCGCCCCCTGCTGCTGGGGATGTTCCAGATTAGGCATTCCTTTTCCTTTCAGCCGGAACTTTTTGCCGCTTTGAGTTAAAGGCGGAATTTTGAGCAGGACTTCACCGCCGAAAGTCTGAACCCGAACCTCTCCCCCCATAATTGCTTGATAAAAATTAACCGGCAGGGTTACTTTCAAGTCATCTCCATCACGAGTAAAGCGCGTATCCGAAAGGACCGTAATATTTAAATAGAGGTTCCCTGCCGGTCCTCCGGAAGTTCCCGGACCGCCCTGACCCGCTAAGCGCACTTTAGAACCGGTTCGTACGCCTTTGGGAATTTTGGCCTCAATTTGTTTTTCCCCGGTCCGGACTAATCGTTTGGTTCCGTGGTAAGCCTCTTCCAGGGTTACTTCCACTTCGACCTCAAAATCCTGTCCGGCTCTGGCCCTTACCCCTGCAGAACTTCCGCCAAAGCCGAATCCTTGCCCTCCTCCGAAAAGGGTCGAGAAGAAATCCGAAAAGCCTTCCGTGCTGTGAAATCCTCCGGAGCGTGCCGAACCACCGCCGAATATTTCGGCAAAGTCTTCCGGGGACATAGTATATGTCTGCTGGCTCCCGGACCCGGGCTGGGCCTGCCAACGCCCCCAATCAAAATCTCCCCGCCCTCCACGGGTTTGCCATTGCTGATAATCCTGTCTCAGCTCATCATACTTCCGCCGCTTCTCAGGATCGCTGATCGCTTGATATGCTTCCGTAACTTCTTTAAACTTAGCCTCGGCTGATTTATCTCCGGGATTTACATCGGGATGATATTTCTTGGCCAGCTTTTGGTATGCTTTTTTAATAGTCTTTTCATCTGCTTCAGGAGAAACCCCCAGGCTCTGGTAATAATCTTTAAAATCCATAGTTTCACCTCAAATGTTTATACTTATGATTTAATTACGATTTAATGGCTATAGCAAATTATTCAGTCGTCACTCTGTATCGGCGCCTGTTTGGGATATATTGGTTTTATTTTTCCTTGACAATTAAATTATATTCTCTTTTCGAGTGAAGGTCAATAATGGTCAGGAACTTTTTTAAGAATTATTAATTAGGAAAGCATATTTAATAGTAGCGAAAAGGTATGTATTTGAAAAATGATGGTCAAATACATACCTCAATAATAGCGCTCCTTTACAGGCAACTTATTCCCAACTAGTCAACCCCATAATTTCAGGATTCCCGGGTGAAGGACAAAACTAAGCGGTGTGCAGCCCGGCTGTTCGCCGTCGATATCCAAAAGGGCTGTTTCTTCAGACGTAATGACAACGGAGCATCCGCGCCGCTCCATAACTCCAGGAATTTTAAGGTGCTCTCCTTTATAAATTTTCGGCAAATGTTTTAATATGGTCCAAGGTGAAAAATCGCTTAAGATAATAATATCAAATAAACCATCGTCAATTTCAGCCTTGGGCGCGATCATCATGCCGCCGCCAAAATAGCGTCCATTAGCAACTACGATACTGTTGAGCCGTCCTGCAAAACGATCTTTGCCATCTATGACGCAAAGCATTCTTTTATTGCGGTAATGCAATATGCTTAATACCGAGCCTATTAAAAACGATAATTTCCCGCCGAGCCATTTACTTTGCTGATTGACCCGGGCTACTGTCTCTCCACCCAGCCCCACATCTGCAACATTTAAGAAATAGCGACGGGTTCGCCCGTTTTTAGTTTTAAACTGAACTTCCCCGACGTCAATACTCCTTTTATGACCTTGACAGAGGATTTGCAGAAAGCCTTCAATCCCCTTGGGTATTAGAAGAGAGCGAATGAAGTCTCCTCCTGTACCGTGAGAAAGAAGAGCAAGTTCAGCATTGGGATTGATCAGACAACCAGCGGAGAAAAAACCATTAATGACTTCATTCATCGTTCCGTCTCCGCCAACAGAGATGATCTGCTTATAGCCTTCTTGCAAAGCTTGCTGGGTAAGATACGTTGCATCACCCGCTCCAGAAGTATAAGCAAAATCGACACGATACCCTTCAGCTTGTAAACGTTTTAGAAATTCAGGCCAGCGTTTTCTTGTGCAGCCGCCTGCGGAATGCGGGTTTACAACAGCAAACCAAGCTCCCTCATCTGCCATCCTTTAATCTCCCTTGGGCTAGATTCTTGTCGTAAAAAATACATAGATCTAACTTACCTCGGGAGAATTCGACGCTAATTGCACATTATCCTTTAATAAGGGTAGCCTGCTGCCTGAAATCGCTGCAAGAGTTTCTCCTGATGGGCATAATTTTGTGTTTCCAAGGTCATAGTCACACGCACGTAACGCAAAGGCACGCTCAAGTCATAACGCACTTGCTCAACCGTAACGACATTGGCCTGTTCCTCGGCTACAAGATTTAATAATTTTTCCAAGCTCCCGGGCTTATCGGGAAGAACGGTGCGCAATACCATCGAACGACCTATGGTACGCAATCCACGTTCGATAATCTGAGCAAGAAAATTAACATCGATGTTTCCTCCGCTCATCACTAGAACGGTTTTTTGCCCCGCAAGATTAACTTTGCCCTGTAAAGCAGCAGCGAGAGCAACTGCGCCTGCTCCTTCAGAAATACCTTTAGCCCTCTCCAGAAAGGTAAGAATGGCAGCACTGATTTCATCTTCAGTAACGGTGACGATATCATCCACCCAATCTCTGATATGTTCAAAGGTAAGATTGCCGGCTCGTTTAACAGCGATTCCATCGGCAATAGTGTTGGCATTTTCAATCGCCAGCGGATGTCCATGCTGCAGGGCAGCGATCATTGAGGCGGCTTCTGAAGCCTGAACGCCAAGAACGCGTACACCCGGCTTAAGGCTTTTAAGAGCTACAGCAATCCCCGCAATCAACCCTCCGCCGCCGATCGGAACGAGAACCGTGTCGACATCCGGCAGATCTGCAAAGATTTCCAAGCCAATTGTTCCTTGGCCTGCCATAACATCTAAATCGTCAAAAGGATGGATAAACGTAGCACCCGACTCGGCTTGGATTTCTCTGGCTTTTTCATAGGCATCGTCATAAACATTCCCATGGAGAATCACCTTGGCCCCATATCCTTTAGTGGCATCTACCTTAGTCAGAGGTGCTCCCGCAGGCATGACTATAGTGGCGGAAATGCCACCTCGCGAGGCGGCTAAAGCCACTCCTTGAGCGTGATTCCCCGCTGAGGAGGCTAAAACGCCCTTTTTCTTTTCCTGAAGAGTGAGCTTGGAAATTTTATTGGCGGCTCCCCGCACTTTAAATGACCCTGTTTTTTGCAAATTCTCTAATTTTAGGTAGATTTCCGAAGAAGTCATACTGCTGAAACTTCCCGAATAGTTTAAAGGCGTGTGTTGGATAGAGGAACGAATATTGGCATAAGCCTCTTGAATCTGAGTTAATGTTAGTGTCTCCATCATTGATAATCCTTCTTCTTTATTTCTCAGCATTAAGGCAAAATAGGCAGCCCATACTGAGTCAAAAGTTAGTATGTACCTCTGCAGACGCTTTATCCAAACATTAAGGGACGGTCCTTTAACACATTGTCTGTGTTGAAGGACCGCCCCCTTAACCGCTAATAATTATTTGGAACGAATTAAAGAAATACGGCTCATAACATCCTCCCTTATGCGGCCTAAAGCTTCTTGCGCTTCTGCGAAGGTGCTTGCCTTTACAGAAAAATAAAACTTAATCTTTGGCTCTGTGCCCGAAGGCCGAACCATGGCAAAACCGCCTCCGGCAAAAGAAAACCTCAGAACATTTGAACGCGGCAGGGTTAAGGGATACGATTCCCCTGTCAGGAGATTTTTGCCTACTCGTCGTTCATAATCGTCGACCGTTGCAATCGGCATACCACTAAGTTCGGAAATTTCTTCGTGACGCAAGGAGTCCATAATCCGCTCCATCTCTTCGTGACCCTGCAAGCCTTCTAAAGTTATAGATTCTTGAGAATCAAGGAAATAGCCGAACTTTTGATAAATACTATCCAGGACTTCAAAAAGATTGCGCTGCTCAACCCGCTGATAATAGAGAGCTGCTTCCGCCAGAAGAACAGCGGCGATTACTCCATCTTTGTCCCGGACAAAGTTTCCGGCCAGATAGCCATAACTTTCTTCAAAGCCGAATTGAAAGGTACCCCAACCGCCGTCTTCCATCTCTTTTTCCTTTTCGGCAATAAATTTAAAACCAGTCAAGACATTTTCTACGGCAACCTGGAACGATTGAGCAACCACATCGGCCAAGTCTGTAGAAGCCACTGTTTTGATAATCGCCGCATTTTTCGGAAGGATTCCCAGATTCTTTTTTTGCGAAAGAATGTAATAGGTTAATAGTACTCCGATTTGATTGCCTGTCAGCTGAATATAATTTCCGCTCTTATCTTTTAAAACCACAGCGAAACGGTCAGAATCCGGATCAGTCGCTATGAGCAGTTCGGCATTTACTTTCTGTCCATAGCTGCGTGCCAAGTCAAAGGTTGTAGGGATTTCAGGGTTCGGATAAGGGACCGTCGTGAAGTCGGGATCGGGAAGTTCTTGTTCACGGACGACCGTAAGGGAGCTGAAACCCAACTCTGTCAAAGCCCGGCGTACCAGTTTATTGCCTGCACCGTGCAAAGGGGTATAGACAATAGAAAGTTCTTTTCCGTACTGGGCATCAAGATCGGGGTGAAGGGCAAGTCCTTTTACCCTTGAAAGATAGCGGTCATCAATATCCTCCCCGATTATCTGAAGAAGCCCTTGACGTTTCGCTTCTTCCAGCGGCATAGGTTCGATACCTGACCAACTCTCACGGGCTTCGATGCGGGCCAAAATTTCATCGGCTTTTGCCGGGGGGACTTGACCGCCATCTTCCCAGTAAACCTTATAACCATTATAGACTTTGGGATTATGGCTGGCTGTAACAACGATTCCGGCAATCGTCCCAAGCTCCCGGACCGCAAAAGACAGTTCAGGCGTAGGCCGCAAGGCGTCAAAGACATAAGCCTTAACTCCATTTTGAGCCAGAACCAACGCCGCTTCAAGGGTAAACTCCGGGGAGAACCTGCGGGAATCGTAAGCAATCACTACCCCGCGTTTCATCCCCTCGGGTCCATGATCACAAATATATTCTGCCAAGCCTTGGGTAACCTTGCGAATGACATATTTATTCATCCGATTTGTACCTGCAGCCATAATTCCTCTTAAACCACCTGTGCCAAATTCTAAATCCTTATAAAAACGATCCTCAATCTCTTGCTGGTCGCTGATTTGTTTCAATTCCCACCGTGTTTCTTCATCAAAATAGGGGTTTTCCAACCACATTCGATAGCGCTCTTGAAAACTCATAAACATATTCCTCCTAACCGGCATTAAAGAATCATTCACCCTCAACTTTGAGCCTAATCCACAGGTCTTTAATGCCTGAATCTTTTGAGATGAATTTTCCCTATTAAGTGAGTATAGCATACTCCCAAAGGTTAGAACAGCTTGAACATTTCCTGTCTTTTAATCCTGCTTCGACAAACTGGCAGGCATTTTGAGCTATTAAGGCGCTAATAAAATCTGAATCGCTGATCGGACCTCTTCAAAGGCAGTAGGATGATCAAATATTTCCCCTGCTTGATCAACACCGCTATAGAGGCAGGGCTGAAAATAGCGAATATCCAGCATATGAAAAAAGGTTTGAATCGAACGTTCGGCACACTTAAAAACATCAGGCTTCCGAGTTCCGGCAGTGGAAATAAAAATTCCACTTCGTTTACGATCCGGCGGGTTTGCTGTTGGCTGACGATGAAGGTATTTTAAAGCCCAAAATGGCTGCATCCGGTCTAAAAGGATTTTGGTCTGGGCGTTAACTCCCATAAAATAAATAGGAGCAGCGATAACAACCCGATCAGCCTGTTTCAGCTTTTCCTGCAACATGGGAATATCATCTCGAATGACACAAACCCCTTTAGTCGAACAGGCACCACAACCTCGACAAGGGTGAATCTTTAAATCCGCAAGATAAACAAGTTCTGTTTTCCCCCCTAAGGTTTGTGCCGTTTTCAGTCCTTCAAGAAGTAATTGGCTGCTGTTGCTCTTAGGCCTTGGGCTGCAGGCAATGCCAAGTATCGAGAGAGACAAATATACCACTCCAATCTTAACTGTTCTTTCATGCTAAGTATAAACCAAGTACAAAAGCGAGTTTCCTAAATAAGAAACTCGCTTTCAGATTTGGTTCTTGAATGAATTAAAGCCGATCAGGTTACAATTGAGGATTAGAATTCGGGTCAAAATACCGCTCCCTTTCTGTAACTACCTATCTCTTTTCATGAACTGGCCTTCGAGTCTGGGGCGACCTAATTGATTCCAACCCAATTGACTCTAAAATCGCATCAATCATCAATTGTTCTTTTTGTGTCATAGAATTCTCCTTTCCATTTCAGTTGGATACTAATATATTATATACTTTTTTACCAACTATTTCAAGTCAGTTTCTAAACTCTCCTTATTTTTCAGAGACAGCGCAGCAATCGTAACGAAACGACCCCTATTTCCTTAAAATCACCTGACCTTAACAATATATGGTGCGGCAAACAGGATTATGCCAACTTAAAACACATTTCATACTGCTGGGCATTGGGCCGCATTCCGTTAGCCCTGAGTACCGCTACAATCCAATCTTCCGGCTGATTGATCAAGGAAAATCCTTGGCTGCGCAAGTGAAAAGCCGTTGAGATAATTTCCTCGGCGCCAATTGCCGTTGAGCTCCAAATATCCAGCAAGGGAGCATTTTTTTTCGGCGAAAGAAGGATTCCCGCCGTTCCTTCAGAATTTATTAAGGCTGTCAGGTTCCCGTAGCGCTCCAAATAACTTTGACGGCGCTGCCAGGCCGGATTAAATGATGTCAGCTTGCGTTTCGCAAAGTATTGAGACAAGGAAACTTGTTCACAAGAGCTAACTTTAGCAAGCCCGGGGGGAAACTTAATTTCTGAACCGGTGCGGAATATCTGAAGCTGACGAATCCGCTTAAAGCCAACAGACAGATAAACCTTTTGAGCGTAATTCTGAGTTAAAACCTCCAAATAAATCCTTTTAAGTCCAAGACGTGCAGCTAAATCCAGTTGAGAACGCATTAAGGGAGTAAAAAAACCTCTTCCCCGATAATCAGGGGCAATACACGTCCCGGCAATCCAGCCTTCATCACCACTTATCGCTAACAGAGAAAAACCCACTATTTGATTTTGGGTATAAATGGCGACGGAATCCGCCAAAACCACTTGACCAAGGTCCAGCCAAAACTTCATGTGTTCTTGTGTATAAACCATGTCATAATAATAACCCTGCCAACAGCGATTCCAAATTTCCACCATGTCGCCCAATGTTATGTGCTCTAATGTTGTCATCCGTATAGTTTCCATATCTGATTTAAACTCATTTCTTTTCATAAATTTTTAATAATTTGTCACCATCAACATCAGAAATACTTCTCTACGATCAACTGATTTCCTGCTTAATCTCAAATATATCTTGTAGAAGTATTTTCCAGTATAGAGACTTATCTCAAAGAAGAGGTCATTTTTTCTGAAAATAATGGTAAGATATGTTCATGAGATAAAGAAAGGCGGCTCAGCAATGCAAAATTCCAATCTAACCACCGAGGAACTTCAATTTTCTCGGGAACTGCTCCAGTTTATTAATGAAAGCCCCTCCCCCTTCCACACTGTGGAAAGTATCAGAAAAATACTTGAGCCCAGCGGTTTCACTAACTTAAACCCGGAAGATAAGTGGTCCTTGACACCTGGGGGTAAATATTTTGTAACTCGAAATAATTCGGCAATTATTGCTTTTGTAGTTGGTTCCGGGGAACCAGAGACCTACGGATTTCATCTTATTGGGGCGCACACGGACAGCCCAAGTTTTCGGGTCAAGCCCCAGGCGGAGATTTTGCAGGAAGGATACCTCAAACTCAATGTCGAAACTTATGGCGGACCAATTCTTAATACTTGGCTCGACCGCCCCCTTTCTTTAGCCGGCCGGGTTATCTTGCGTGGAACCTCTCCTTTCTGCCCACAAAGTAAGCTTTTCCGCAGTGAACGCCCCTTGCTTGTTATTCCCAACCTGGCAATTCATATGAATCGAAAAGTAAATGAAGGTATTGAATTAAACAAACAAAAAGACCTCCTCCCCTTAATGACTCAAATCAGAGCGGGGCTGCAAAAAGAAGGCGTCCTCATTGAGCACCTGGCTGAAACGCTTGAATGTTCGCGAGAAGATATTCTGGACTTTGACCTTTTCCTTTACAATACTCAGGAAGGGTGTCTCGTTGGCTTACAGGAAGAATTTATCTCCAGCGGGCGGCTTGATGATTTAGCCATGGTCCATGCGGGAGTTGCAGCTTTGACCAAGGCTAAAATGGCTTTACCTACCCAAGTGTTGGCCTGTTTTGATAACGAGGAATGCGGCAGTACCTCAAAGCAAGGAGCGGCTTCTCCATTTTTGGCAAATGTTCTCAGTAGAATCCTTTTGGCACAGGAAAAGGGCCAGGAAGCATATTTCCAAGCCACAGCACGTTCTTTCTTTATTTCGGCAGACATGGCCCATGCTCTTCACCCTAACTCCGGAGAAAAACATGATCCCACACACCACCCTGCCCTCAATGGCGGCCCCGTGATCAAATATAGCGCAAACCAAAGCTACACCACAGATGCTGAATCCGCAGCGGTTTTCATAGCACTTTGCCAAAGTGCCGGCGTTGCTATCCAAAAATTTGTTAATCGTTCTGACGAAAGGGGAGGCTCAACAATTGGACCTATTTCGAGCACGCACCTTGATTGGCGGTCCGTAGACATCGGAAACCCAATTTTAGCCATGCATTCTGTGCGAGAACTAGGAGGGGTCAAAGATCACTTAGCCATTGCCAAAGTCTTTACCAAGTTTTATGAGACTCCGTAACTAGTTTTCAAGAGCTGGCCGGCTCATTTCCCCAAGCTTGTTTGCGCTTTGAGCATTTTTTAAAACTCATAAGTTGTTTGTTTGACAACATTATAAATGAAGTGAGGCAATACTGCTCTGGATGAATGATTGTGCACAGTCACAATGTACTGCCATGACCTGATCATTTGTCGAACTAAGAGGAATGAAAACTGCCACAACCTCCTCAAAATTATATATCTTTTTCCCACTCGACTGGCAGACCAAATAACCCTTCTGATTAAATAACCCTTCAAGTCTTAGCATACCTTGAATACGTCTTGGCAGCGTCTCAGCTCCTGAACACTCCATCCCGTCATCCCCTATCTTGCTGAAATCTAAGCATTGTATCATTAATTTATGCTGCTGAAAATTTCTTTATTATGCTGAGGCGGGGGATTTCCATCATTTCTAGTTTTCAGTTTTCAGGAAAAACTTTGCTGGAAACAAACTGGAAATAAAGCCGGAGAATTGACTTATATTTCTATTTTAGTTATACTTAATTAACTCGTTCGTACTTGTGGATTTGCTCAAACCTTCTCGATTGCCTCAGGCTATGGGAAGATTTTTCTGAACTTCCCATGTAGCGGGTAATAAAAAATCGTGGAGGTATTTATGTTCAGCGACAAAATTTTAAGTTGTAAGGAATGCGGTCGAGAATTCGAATTTACCGCATCTGAACAAGAGTTCTATGCTGAAAAGGGGTTTACTAACGAACCCGGTCGTTGCCCTGAATGTCGTGCTGCCAGAAAAGCACAAAGCAGAAATAACGGTGGTTTTTCCCGTCAGCCACGTGAAATGTTTCCGGCAGTTTGTGCTAATTGCGGAAAAGAAACAACCGTTCCTTTTCAGCCGTCAGGAGATAAACCCGTCTATTGCCGTGACTGCTATCAACCACGTTCACGCAGTAACTGGTAAACTTTTGCTAACTCAATAGCATTAAAAAACCTTTCTAGTTTGAGCTAGAAAGGTTTTTTATTAGCAGGTCCTTATTTTAGATTAACTAATCAAGAACCACAACATTCATAAGCCTACTTAATTTCCACATGGCAAAAATTAAAATAAAGACAACGCATCTTAACGAATCCTATTCTCAATTAGCCTTCTTTGTCTTGTTGTGTAACTTCAAGTTGAATTAATTCGTGATAAAGCTCTTTCTTGCGGTCCGCCAGAAAAAAACTATCCCGCATCGAAGCACGGTCAAAACGGCGTATGCGATTGATTCGCTCCGCTGAAAGAAGTGCCGTAGTTATGCTTTCTTCCAGAAATTCTGTTTGCTCAATTACTTCTCCTTTAGGTCCGATGACTAAAGTCCCTCCGCTGAACTCTTTAGCTTTTCCGTTACTTCCGATCAAATTACAGGCTCCAAGATACACGGAATTGTCATAAGCTCTTGTCCCAAGATAGCGCAGCCAAATCTCTTTACGATCTCCGGCAATTACCGGCGAGGCATGGGGTGCGAAGATAAGTTCGGCCCCTTTTAACGAATAGATAGCCGCCATCTCCGGAAAATGCCAATCCCAGCATATTCCTACCGCAAAATTCATTCCATGAGCCTTAAAAACCGGAAATTTGTCACCGGGTGAAAAAAAATCTTGCTCGCTGCGACCTAAATGAACCTTGCGATAAACCATATCCTCTTTGCCCGGAGATAAGATTACTTGCGAAATATAAGGCTTTTTCTTATCACTAGTCTGCTCAACCAAACCCACCAATAAGGTGATTTTTAAATCTTCAGCGCACTCCCGCAAACGAGATATTCTTGGACTTTGGAGAGAGTCACCAATTTCCGAAGCATCTTGCGGCGAATAACCATCTAAGGCACATTCAGGAAAACATAAAAAAGAGATTTCCTGCTGACTGGCGACCTGAGCGAGATGGGTTATTCTCTTACAATTGAGATCACTCTCTCCGACATAAGATTCCATCTGAACCAGGCCTATCCGGCAATCTTGTTTCATAGTTTATACCTCGTCTTCCACCTCATTAGAACCATTAGATTAAGCAGATAGATCCTTAAATTTTCTTTATTCGATTGCATCCAGCTCATTATAATCTCTGCTCAAAATATTAGTTAATAATCTATGATCATGAAGTAAATCAATTAAAAGACGTTCATCTTTAGTTTGGGTTGTTTGGGCCTGAGCATTCGTCAGGATACTCAAAGGCCGATAAACCGGAGCATCTTGGATCTTTAAGGATTTAAAAATTTTCTGATCGCATTCACGGCGAACTGTAAGAGAAGAAATAATTGTAATTCCTAAACCCGCGGCAACGACTTCCTTAATTGCCTGGGTACTTCCTAATTCCATACTGATATTCAGTTGATCAGGATCAAGTCCTCTCTCTTTTAGGGCCATTTCCATAACTCTGCGCGTTCCGGAACCGTCTTCACGGGTCACTAAACGCTCATGGGGGAGTTCGGCCAAGGTTATGCTTTCTCGGGAGGCCCAAGGGTGAAAATACGGCAGAACAACCACCAGCTCATCTTCCCAGAATTTTTCGACATTTAAATCTTTATGACGGGGGACAGGACCTTCGATCAAGCCAATATGAATCTTTTTTTCCAAAACATCCTGGGAAATCGAATCCGTATTAGCAATCTTAACTTTAAAATCTACGTCAGGATGATTCCTATATAAATAGGCCAAAATGTTAGGAAGAATGTATTCTCCTATGGTCAGCGTTGCCCCCAAATAGATAAGTCCCCTTCGCCCTTTAGCCAAGGCGGCGATCTGTTCTTTGGCATTTAAAAGAATATCCAGAACACTTCGAACATGTGTGTAAAATATTTCCCCTTCTTTCATAAGAGTTACACCTTTGTTAGTTCTGTCGAAAAAGCGAGCACCATACTGATTTTCCAAGTTTTGAATCTGTAAACTAATACTAGGTTGGCTCATATGGAGTTTCTTCGCAGAGAGCGTAATGTTCTTAGTTTCTGCCACTTCTTTAAAGACAAGAAAGTGTTGTTCCATGATGGTTATATCTCCCTCCTAGATTCTTATATATCAATAAAGATTCTTCGCCGATTGCTTACGTTGTCAAAAAAAAGATAAAAAATTATACCGAGTGGCTATCGCATATCTTTATAATACCATTAGCAGAAAGATTCCGCCAGACAATCGAACTATCTTTTCCAAAATGAGCTATCTATACAGAGGTGCTGAATTTAAAAACTCCGCATTACACATGGTTCTGCGGAGCTCTTTTATAATTATTTAAGAGCGGACGTGTTTAGATTACAGAAATTCTATCAAACTAATTCAAATGAGGATTAAAGCGACTCAATTTTGTCCGGCAACCTTCTCAATAGAAGCCCATTTTGTTTGGTTATATTGAGCGGCAAGATGAACCATACGTTCGGCCCAAACCGGACAACCTAAGGCATGAAGGTGATTATAAGAAGCAAAGACATTCTTATAGCAGATTCCATCATGTTGCCCATCAATCCCATGACCGCGTTTAACCAGCAGTCCAAATTTTATATCAGAGGGTAGGTTAATAATCCGCGAATTATGAAACTCATGCCCCTTAATTTCCGTATTTTTTGCAAACCAGGATTGAACTTCGTTAGCTTGCATCAAGGTATAGCCATGACCTTGCGGTTTTGCTTCCATTTGAGTATCAAAAGGAAGCAGTCCAACCATTTCGTAGGTTTGAGCAGCGGTACGTATAGTACGGCCCAAAAACATTAATCCTCCACATTCGGCATAAATCGGCAGACCTTTCTCACCATAAGAGCGGATCTCTTCTCGAATTGTCCGGCTTTTCTCAAGCTCTGCCGCAAATATTTCCGGAAAACCGCCGCCGATATATAAACCATCTAAATCATCGGGAAGTTTATCGTCAGCAAGGGCTTTAATTGGCACAAGATTCGCGCCCAGATGTTGTAAAGCCTCTAAATTTTCAGGATAGTAAAAACTGAAAGCGGCATCTCGAATTACTCCGATTTTAGGGGCAATGCCTTTTGTTTTGAAAACATTGCAGTTAAATGACGATTTCTCAGAGATGTACGGCAGTTCCGGAGCGCTCTGAGCCAATTCGAGGATTAATTTCAAATCAACATGGTCAGCGATTACGTCGGCAAAATAATCCAATAGCTTGTCCGTTTCATTGATCTCACCACTAGTAACCAAGCCAAGGTGACGATCGGGAATCGTCAAATTAACGTCTTTAGGAATCGCTCCAACGACTGGAATTTTGCAGAACTCTTCAATAGCTTCGCGAGCAACTTTTTCATGACGATTCTGCGCAACTTTATTCAGAACAACTCCGACAATTTGTACTTCAGGATCAAAGTGCTGATACCCCATAACCATAGCCGCTATGCTGCGGGTCATGCGAGTCGCATCTACGACCAATAATACGGGAGAGCGAGTTATTTTGGCAATCTCCGCAGTCGAACTGCTCCCTTTCAGATCTGATCCGTCATATAAACCCATAGCGCCTTCTATAATCGTGAGCTTCTTATCTTTAGAATGATTCAAGACAGATTGACACAGTTCTTGACGGTTCATAAAATAGGCGTCTAAATTTCGACTCGTGTTCCCAGCCGCTACAGAATGCCAACTTGTATCAATGTAATCCGGGCCTTTTTTAAAAGGCTGAACCTCAAGGCCTTGACGAGCAAATGCCCTTAATAGACCTAAAGTGAATGTTGTCTTGCCACTTCTCCCTTGGGGTGCTCCAATGACTAAGCGTGGAACGTTTAAGTTACTCGATTCCGGCATAATTGACATATTTCCTGACAACGGCAACATATCATCCACCCTTTCTTGGAGCAATTTGGCATAAAAATATATGGGATTAGGAACAAAATTGACCACCCACCTTCCATACCCAAGAATGCTTGTTCGAATCACCAGCAGAAATAAGGGCATGAAAAGTAGGATGGTCATTAATTTAAATTAAAAATGTTAAGAACATAATCCCATCGATCAACGGTGTATTAATTTGGGGTTTGAACTTTTCCTTTTAAACAAATATACGTGGTCGTAATATAGAGGTACTCAACAAGATCCTCAGCAGTAAGTTCTTTTACAGCGTCGTCTACTTCGCTTTTCTTTGCTCCAATAGCAACCGCTACATCTCTGCTTTTTGCTTTTTGAACTTTGGCAAGATACTCAAGAATTTTGGCCTTAATTTCGGGGTTTGCTGGACCTCTACCCATAAGGCGACACCCCCTATCATTTAATTAATGGCTGATTAGAACTTAAATCCAGCAGCAGTACGGAATGTTTCTCTGGAGAAAATGTAATCATCAATTAACATATCTGAGAAAGGCAAACCGCTGAGGCTGAAGAATTTCTCCCAGCCAATACGCTCAACCCATTCACCTAAACGCTCACCTTTGCGAGCATTGGCAATCCAGAGTTCGAGAATATCACGGATAGCTGAAGAAACTTCGGGCCAACGTGGAGGATTGTTAGGCAGGAAAGGAATTACCATGCGAGAGAAGCTCGGTGCTGTACGAGCATTGGAGACTTTACCACCGATGAGAATTGCGATACCGTCATTTCTCGGATCATAGATCTCCATAGCTGGCGACATAGTGTAGCAGTTTCCGCAATACATACATTTATCTTCATTGACAACAACACTCTTGTTTTTCGGGTCTGGACGAATAGCCCCGGTTGGGCAGCTAGCAACAAGGGTCGGAATCTCAGTGGTTTTACGAAGTTTCTCGTGGTCAATACGAGGAGGAGTACGGTGAACTCCAACGATACCGATATCACTGCAGTGCGTAGATCCACACATATTTAAGCAACAAGCTAAACCCATTTTTAATTTAGCAGGTAACTTCATGGAACCGAAATACTCATATAAGTCATCCATAACCGCCTTAACAACACCTGAAGCATCGGTAGCAGGAGTATGGCAGTGTACCCATCCTTGTGTGTGGATGATATTACTGATAGAAGCACCAGTACCGCCAACTGCGAAACCCTTTGCTTGCAGTTCAGCAAGTAATGGATTAAGTTTGGACTCTTCAGAAACTAAGAATTCAATATTGTTACGGGTTGTAAAGCGAAGATGTCCGTCACAGAATTCATCGGCAATTGCACATACATCACGAATGAAATCAACGCTTACTAAACGAGGAGATCCTACGCGTACACTGTAAAGTGCAGCACCGCTTTCAGCAACGTGTTTGAGCACTCCCGGCTGTGGGATCTCATGATATTGCCACTTGCCATAATTTTCAAGAATTATTGGGGGAAGCATCTCTTTATAATTAGGAGGTCCTTGGTCTAATTTTGCCATGATTATCCACCTCTCATAAGCTACTTATTTAGAATTAGAGTTTCGATCCATCTAATGCAGTTCCGGATTTGTCAAGTTCATCTTGCTGCCAGAACACATATGGGTTAGCACGCGGGCGGAAAACTTGTTGTGGAACAGGAGGAATTTCACACTCACGCAGGAATTTGCTCATTCCTAAGCGATAAATTGTCTCACCAAGACGTTCGCGGGATTTGCCGTTTTCATCCCACCATTCCCAAACGCGACGGACGAGATCTTTGAACTCTTCGAAATCATTCTCCGGGTCCATCTTAATGAAGGGTACGATAACCCAAGACATGAAGGCTGATTGAACAATGGTTGATTTTCCGCCGAGTAAGATGGTAGCTCCCTTTTCCTTACCGGCTTTAATAGCTTTTGGCATCTTATTGATGCAGTGCATACAGCGGGTGCAGTCTTCAGCAACAATAGAAAGTTCTTGAGCTGCACTGTCATATTTCAGACATTTGGTTGGGCATTTATCACAAACTTGACCTTGGATGTCAAAGTTTTGCGCAGCATATTCTTTAACTGCAGCTTGATTAAACTGGATGGAATCACGCCAAGTTCCAATTACTGAAATGTCGGCGCGAGCAATTGCCCCAGTGCAGTCATTAGCACAGCCTGAGAATTTAATTTTACTCTTATATGGCCACATAGGGCGATGCAATTCATCCATGAATTCATTGGTTATATTATAGCAAGCTTCCAGCGTATCATAACAGGCATTCTCGCAACGGCCTGGTCCAACGCAGCAGTTTGTTGTTCTGAGGCAAGATCCGGATCCACCCAAGTCGAATCCAGCGTCACTGTACTCATCAAAGATCTTTTGAATATCTTCTGTTTTACAGCCAAGCAAAATTACGTCCCCGGTAGAACCATGCATGTTGGTTAAGCCGCTGCCATATTTTTCCCAAATATCACAAATTTTACGAAGTGTTTTCGTGTCATAAAAAAATCCAGATGGTTGGTTAATACGAACTGTGTGGAACTCAGCAACATGAGGATAGGTTTCCGGTTCGTCAACATAACGGCCGATAACTCCACCGCCATACCCTCTTACACCAACAATTCCCCCATGCTTCCAGTGTCCTCTGTGCTCTACATAGGATCTCTCCAAGACTTGGAGTAACTCGCCGGCAGATTCACTTTTTACTGCAGCTCGTTTCATTTCCGTCACAAAACTGGGCCATTTTCCTTTTTCTAACTCGTCCAGTAGCGGCGTTTTCTTTTCCGTCATTGCACACCCTCCGTCTTTTAATTTATGAGGTTTTTTACATTTCACTAATAGTGATAGCACCTGTCGGGCAAACAGAAATGCAGCTTTCACAACCCATACATTCTGATTCGTCGCCGATTACATGTGCTTTGTCATCACTAAAGCCAAGCAGGTGAGCTGGGCATCCTTCAGTACATGAATTGCAACCAGAGCACTGATCTTCGTCAATTGATACGATAAACACTAATTACACCTCCTTAACCTTAAAAAAGAGAAGTATCAAAAAAATGAACATTGTGAGGGAATTTGGGAGAAAATCTTCTTGTGTAAATTAACACTAGTTCATATTCTTAATTTAACACCTTGTATTCTATACGTACAATACATAATCACGATTGTACAATATACAAAACTAATTATAGTTTGTATTGCAAACTTTTTCTGAAATAAGCATTTTGAGAGGCAAACTTCGCAAAATAGCGGCAAAAAGAAAAACATATCAAGTATTACGCGCAGGCCAAGCAAAGGGAACATGCGTTCCTTCAACACTATAGACAGCTTGAGGCGCGTCACACTGAGCTAATTTAAATTGAAGCTGTCACTGTAACGACAATTAGTTTTAGTGGCTCATTCTATTTGAATTTATAATTATAGTGTAACATTTAATATTTAAAATTCAACTATAATATGGACCATTTCCTACCCTGAAAATGGCCCATAAACAAATTCTCATACTATTTTTATTCTAAAAATTCAAAGAAAGGCTTCTTCATGCTTACTAAGGCGTTGACCATAAGTTCAACTAAACCGCCATATTGGAGGTTATATTTTTCTGTAGCTTCATAATGCTCCAGAATTGCCCTCATAGCGCCTTTGCAGTTTGAACATGGAGCACAAATATATTTAGGCAGAGAAGTGTCTTCCATGACTCCTTTAAAAGCTCCGAGGATCTGGTTAAATTTCATTCGCGAAGCCACGTTATCTCTGAATTCAGGGAAATTATGGGAATTCATAATGGCGAAACCGCTGCCTCCGCCACAGCAATAGTTGTGCACTCCATGTGGAGTCATTTCTCTAAATTGAGGACATATTTCCATTAAAACATTTCTCTGTGGCTCAACAATCCCCATTTGACGAACTACATTACAAGGATCGTGCAGAGTTACTGGAAAATTATTGCGACTGGGGTCAAGCTTTAGGCGCTTAGTTCTCACTAAATCCCAAAGAAGCGGCAAACAACTTTCCACAGGGATCTTAGCGTCACCATAAGCCATACGATCGCCGACAATGATAGACGCCTTGTGAGCGTGACCACATTCTCCTACAACAATTCGGTTAACTCCAAATTCCTTCGCCACTTTCATTTGCGCTAAGGCTATTTGTTTGGCCTGGTAGTCATCATACCACAAACCGTAGTTGACGCTGTCATAGCCCATAATTTCGCTGCTAAGTGTCCAGTTTAGACCGGCCTCATTAAACAAAATTGCAAAAGCCACAGGATTTTCCGGCCAAGCAATGAATTCGCCGGCGTTATGCAAAACTAAGATATCCGCACCTTTTTTATCGATAGGAAACTTTAGCTTAATCCCAAACTTTTCTTCAGTATCTTCTTCCAAAAACTCAAGAGTGTCCAAAAAAGCCGGTTTGCTCAATCCGGTTGAAGAACCGGTTTTGAGTTGCAGCATGGTTCCTTTGTTATGCAGAGGGGTAGGAGCAATTCCCATTTCCTGACTGAAAATCTTACGAATCTCTTTGGCAAGAATTGAATTGTCCAATCCCAAGGGACATGTTTGAGCACAACGTCGACATAGGTTGCAGCGATAAGCCAATTCACCCAAACGAGCAATGGTTTCCCAATTCACGTCAATGTCAGCACCAACAAAATTGCCTAGCAATTTGCCGCTCTTGGTAAAATATTTCTTGACGATTTTGCGCAGAACCTCGGAACGGAAAATCGGACGGTAGAGTTCATGATTTCCGGTTGCCTTATAGATATGACATGCTTCCGAACAGGTATTGCATTTGGCACAATAATCAAAGGACAATATCAGGGGTTCCAACACACCATTGTTGGCATCCGTAAAAATTTTCTCCAAACCGTTGAGAAATTTCCGGACAAATTCGTCCTCTTCTTCTTTCGATTTTGGACGAGTCAGAGTATCAAGTCCAATATAACCGTCTAATGAAGTACAGTTTTTTTCTCTCCAGGCCGGCTTGGGGTCCGTAAGCGGGGGTTGCATACCGGGTTTATCATAAGGCGGCAACAACGGCATGAGATCATAAGTTTCTAACTTAATCAACTGCTCGTCCGGACGTCCCATATCCTTAGGACGCAAATCTTTTTGATTTAACATATAGCTCTCCTCTTTCCACAAAGTTCACTCTGGAATTCGATGCTATTCCTTAGGGGGGTTAGGTTTGGCAATATGCGGGGCAGACCAGGAGTGGGTCGGGCGATAAGCAGTAGCTTTTTTTACTTTCTGCTCTATTGCACTCCCTTTCAAGTTTGGACTATTGTCCCACAAAACCGTATGGAATGTAAAATACTTTCCAACGTAGTGACTCATCTTGCTGAGAGGAATATATGTCAGCATGATTGCGACTAAAATGAGGTGTAAGGTTAAAATACCACTGGCCGGAAACGAGGTAAAGGTCAAAAGGTTAGCGGTTA
This sequence comes from Candidatus Desulfosporosinus nitrosoreducens, assembly GCF_030954495.1. Classification (GTDB taxonomy): domain Bacteria; phylum Bacillota; class Desulfitobacteriia; order Desulfitobacteriales; family Desulfitobacteriaceae; genus Desulfosporosinus; species Desulfosporosinus nitrosoreducens. The sequence continues at coordinate 101,169 of NZ_JAVHUW010000060.1, forward strand.
CTTCGCGTGCAGCAGTAAAGGAGAAATCACTGCTCCAAGTAATAATTCCCGTAATGAGTGCGGCAAAAATGAGCAAGAGATTAAAATACTCCTGAGGAGTTGTGAATTTCTTGAGTGTATTGTCAAACATGCGGCGAAGAACTAATAAACCAGAGCCTAAGGTTGCTAAAATAAGTCCGAGGATACCGGTTATATAGGTTAAATAGAATACCAAAAGCCCCCAAGCATTCGTACCGTTCGCTGCGACAGCAACCCCGTTTAGTACGGTAATTGCTCCGGCGACTAACAATACTGTCCAGGCAATAATAAAATAAATCCCCAAATGAAGAGCATAAGAAAGCCACCAGAAAGGCCGCTGATTCTCAAACAGCGTTTTAATAAAGAGTATTTCTTTCAGCATTTCGACGATTTCCCGGCCATGGGAAACTTCATGAGGTTTACTCCACCAAGAAACCTCCTCATAGAAAGACCCTCCATGTTCATACCCTTTTTCCTTAGGCACAGGATAGAGTTCCATTCTGCCATGCATGGGCAATTGTGAAAACTGATAGGCCTTATAAGCGGAAATTCCGAGAAAAAGGAGTATGGACAAATATGCAATAATACTTAGAAACAAAACCGTCAACCTCCTTTGTTATTATTATCACGTTTAGTGTATGTGAGTTACTATAGCTTGTAAAATTATCATTTTTTATCTCACCATATCATAATATGATTGTATCTTAACCACGTACATATCTAATTTTTAATTCAAAAAAAGCGTAATGGTCTGATATTTCTTAATAATATCAACACCTTTAGGGAAATATTATATTCTGCTTTTACTAATTGACTTTTTCGTATAACATATACTAAATACTTATTAAAAACCTATAATTTCAAGGAGGAAACACAATGAAAGCTCTAATTACATTAACCACCAGCGAGTCAAAACGCCTAATTGCCAAAGGCGTCAAGGGAATGTCCTGCGTGCAAAACGCTTTACAAAGGCATACTGTTATTGTAGCGGGAGGTACGACAAACGCTTTCGTCGCGGAGGAACTGCTCGGAATTACCATCGAAGATAAGACAGGCTACACTATGGGCATCGTCACCCAAGGAGAATTGGGGGTAAGCCGTTCAACAAAGAAAAAATCTCCCTATGTTATTGTTGCAGGAAATGTCGTTGAAACACCTTGGAAAGATTATCTTCCGCAATTGAAGACTGGTGATGTCTTCATTAAAGGTGGAAACGCTTTAGACCATACCGGCTTAACAGCAGTAACAGTCTCGGATTCCGTCGGCGGAACCATTGGGGCCGCTCAAGGAGTTTTATATGCTCGCGGCGTAAAACTTATCGTTCCCATCGGTCTCGAAAAGATGATTCCTGATGTTCGCCAAGCTGTTGAATTTATGACGAAATCTCCTCTCGACGAATCCATGGGACACAAAGTCGGACTTATCCCCATGCTGGGAGCAATTCCTGTCACTGAGCTGACAGCATTAGAAACTTTATATGACGTTGAAGCTCGTTGTATTGCCGCAGGAGGAGTTGATGGCTCAGAGGGAGCCGTTATCATCGCCATTGAAGGACTTGATGAAGAAATACAACGTGCCCTCCGGGATATTCAGGCTTTAAAAGGTGAGCCCCCTGTTTCTGTGCAATAATAAGATCTTTTTCTCATGCTGTCTGATAGTATGTAACGAAGTTATAGTTTCTGGCATTACAAAACGAGGATTATTCTCTAAACTTTGGAGAATAATCCTCGAATTTTAAGTTCCATCTAAAAATTAATTCAGATGGAACTATTATGCTTTTCAAGCGGGGCTTAGAGTAAATAGCTTATGCTTTAAATTTCTTTGTTTTCTCTTGGCGGCCTGGGGCCAAAAAATTGATAGTAGTGGCATTCTAAGCGACCGTTGTACAATTTTCTGCTTTTATCCCAACGTCGTCCTATAAAGCGTTCAGGAAATTGTTGCGTGGTGAGAAGATGCAGAGACCAGTTTTCCAGACGTTTAAAAGTTTCACCTAATTCCGTATAAAGCCCTTCCACGTCTTTTGTCTCCCCGAGGCGTTCTCCATAAGGTGGATTAGCGATTAAATGTCCAAAATTGAATCGGGATCTTACCTCTGCCACAGGTAAGCGCTGAAAATGGATAATATCCTCAACACCCGCTTCCAGGGCATGTGTCCGGGCCAAGGACAAAGCTTTAGGATCAATGTCCGAACCATATATATGCAGGCTTGCATTATTCTCTTGAAGATCGAGGGCTTCCTGCCAAGCCTCCTGCCAGTGATCTTTGGGAATTCGGGGCCATTTCTCGGCAGCAAAACTGCGTTTGAGACCGGGGGCCCGATTCTGAGCAATTAAAGCCGCTTCTATGGGAATCGTTCCTGTCCCACAAAAGGGATCTAATAAAGTGCGGTCCTTATGCCAACGACTTAGCTGAATCATTGCCGCTGCCAAAGTTTCTTTTAGCGGAGCTTGTCCCGCCAGTTTCCGGTAGCCACGTTTATGCAGCCCGGGCCCTGAAGTATCAATGGTTAAAGTCGCCTGGTTATTTAAGAGGGCGACCTCAACTTGATAGCGAGGTCCACTCTCCTCAAACCAATCTTGATGATATTTTTCTTTTAAACGTTCAACAATTGCCTTTTTAACAATTGCTTGGCAATCTGATACGCTAAATAACTTTGATTTAATAGATTTTCCCTGCACGGGAAAGTTAGCATCTTTAGGAAGCCAATCCTCCCAGGGCAATTTTTTAGTCTCCTGAAAGAGTTCTTCAAAGGTTAACGCCTGGAATGATCCCATTTTTAACAAAACACGGTCTGAGCTTCGCAGCCAAAGGTTGGATCGGCAAATACCCAACTCATCCGCTGAAAAATTTACTTTCCCGTTCTCTACGCTTTGCTCAAAGTATCCCAGTGCTTTCAATTCTCGCGCTACGATAGATTCTAAACCAAAAGCAGCTGTTGCAATTAACTGAATGTTTGCCATCCGGATTCCAACCCCTCAATGTTTACCATCTAACTTGCGTATGGAAAGGAACACTATTTAGTGTGCTTTTGCATAAAATAGCAAGTTGATTAAATAAGTTGTATTTTTCTATCTTTAATAGAAAACACTGGGAACAAATGTTCTTACGTTAGGAATTCATGCGGAATTTAGAGGGCGGTATCCACACTTTTGATGCCTTCTTTTATTTTTCGAGATATTTCTTCCATAAACTCTTGGAACTTTGTATTGGCATCATTCGATCTGAAAACTTGAGAATTTTTCAAACACTCATTTTCCATAGTCTGCATCGTTTCTTTTTCCCCACTTGTTAATTCTTCCCCCGCTAATTTTTTCCGATACTGCTCTTGCTTTAACTTCTGCAGATCTTCGATTAATTTCCGGGCCTCGGGATTATGTAAAAGCTCATATTCCATTTTTTTAAAGTTTTTATAAATGTCCGTTTGCGCGATTAATGTTCCAAGCTCGATACCTTTTTGCATGATTTGTTCAATTTGGTCCATTATAAATAAAGCCTCCTATAAAAATATAATTTCCTACTAATTTCTATTAGCTAGTCTAGCCAACAAAATTACTTTTAACTCTCCGGAAGCGAATGCCCGCTCTTAACTTATTCTTTGATGACTGGCCCTGAAACTTTTGCCGTCACTATATCCCTTAGCATAGGCGGACTGGCTGACAGAGCCTTGGCTTAAGGAATGGGCTGAAGATCTTCCCCGTTCCAGACCCAAATTTTTATAAGCCGCAATAACTACAGCATCCTTAGCTAGAACTAACCCCCAGCCCTCTTTCGTTATTTGCTCCGTGTATTGTGAATCTAAGCCTGAAATCCACCCTTCTACATAGTTATTGCGCATTCCTCTTTGCAAAGATATATCGGGCCTAGATCCATGCTGGGACAAAAATTCCCGGCGATACGTCTTCATATATTGATTTGCCCCAACCCGGATTAAATCAGTGGCAAAGGCAAATACTTCCAAGGCGATTGCCACATCGTCCTTAAGCCCAATAAATACCAGCCTCGTATACCCATCACATTTATTCAGATAAGAGTAACAGCGAAAATTTTGTCCAATAACCTTACCCAGACGTTTTTTCCACCAGGACAATTTTTCAAAATCTGTAGCATAATTATCCAGCACTTCTTTCGGGGGGAGACCATCGCTTGGCTCTCTAAACTCAACCTCTTCAAGCCCGTATTCGGCCATAATCCGCTGGGCCGTTAAAAGAGCGGTCTGAGCCTCGTTGCTCTTGGGGTCCCCACCGTTACGCGCTAAATTCAGCAACGCCCGTATCTTATGAACTATCTTCTCCTGATCCCTACTCAACCTCTGAACCTCTCTTCCTCCAAAAGAACATTTCTCAAGCGAACAGGCCGGCTCAAAAGACTTCTGAACAATCTGCTTTGAAAATTAATTCGCCGTATATATTTCTGAAAAATGGAGGGTGAATTCCTAAGAATTAGCGTAAATAGCGATGATTTTCAGGATAACGTCAACTGCTTTTTCCATGGCGAAGGTCGGTACAAATTCAAACTTACTGTGGAAGTTATGCCCTCCTGCAAAAATATTTGGAGTCGGTAAGCCCATAAAAGAAAGTCTGGCCCCGTCTGTTCCGCCGCGAATAGGGCGGACATCCGGTATAACCCCCACTTCTTTCATCGCCTTTTCCGCACTATCAACGATATGCTTTACGGGCTCAATCTTCTCCTTCATATTAAAGTATTGATCTTTAACTTCCGCTACAAATGTCCCAGACCCATGCTTTTCATTAAGATTGGCCGCAATCCGGTACAAGTTGTCTTTTCTTCTTTCAAAAGAGGTCCTGTCAAAGTCACGAATAATATAAGTAAGCAGCGTTTCTTCCTCATTCCCCTGAATATCCTTCAAATGGTAAAATCCTTCATAACCGTCCGTATTTGCGGGGGTTTCGGCTTTAGGAAGCTGCTCAATAAATACCTGGGACAATAAAATGGAGTTAATCATTTTGCCCTTGGCATATCCGGGGTGAACATTGCGCCCTTGAATCTTAATTTTAGCTTCCGCGGCATTAAAATTTTCATATTCTAGTTCTCCGATAGGGCCGCCATCAATAGTATAGGCAAAATCTGCACCAAATTTCTGAATATCAAAGAGATCCGCTCCCCTGCCAACCTCTTCATTTGGTGTAAACGCAATACATAACTTTCCATGGAGAATGTCCCGATGACTCTGAAGATAATCCAAGGCAGTCATTATCTCGGCAATTCCCGCTTTGTCATCGGCACCTAATAAAGTGGTCCCGTCTGTGGCAATTAAAGTTTTTCCCTGATAATTTAACAGCTCGGGAAAATCGCGCGGAGATAGCACAATATTTTTATCATGATTAAGGACAATCTCCCCGCCATCGTAATTCTCAATAAGCTTTGGTTTTACATCCTTGCCGCTCATATCCGGACTTGTATCCAAATGAGCCATAAAACCTAAAGAAGGGACTGGCTTATTCATATTGGCAGGCAGGCAAGCTAAGACATAGCCATTTTCGTCCCTGGAAATATCCTCTAATTCCAAGGCTTGCAGTTCCTCAACAAGGAGCTTGGCTAACTCAATTTGCCCCGGCGTCGTATTTACAATTATTTCTTCACTGGACTGAGTATCGTATTTAACATACTGTAAAAATCTCTCCGTAACCGTTTTCATCCTGAATCCCCCATTATAAATTGTTGTCCTACGTCTCTAACTATAGCGATTTGAAACTGTGATTGCAATCAATCCTGTCATTTAATTTTAAATTTATGAATTAAGCCCCAAACTAAAAGTTTGAGGCCCAAGAATTAAACATCGGCATCCAGAGTGTTCTTTATTTCTTTCTCCTTTTTCTGTTCTTGCTTAAATTCTGCGCTTCGTGAATCGTACTTGGCGCTCGCGCGTCCCTTCGCTCGTTTTTGGTTTTCACCTGACTTTTTCATCGTTACCTCCCTGCTCTCGACAAACAAATTTTCATGTCTAGTATGTTACACGGGTCTTGATATCATGTAGCTCAATTCGACTGTCACCTTTTTTTTTAACCATAATATGATGCTGAAGGAGGAACATAATTTCACCCGAAAGAGATGATTACATGAATTATAAGCTGCCCGAGTCTGATTACAGACATCTTGTTGTCGGCACGGATACTAAAATCCCCTTGGCGAATGGCCAATGGGTAACTTGCATCAACTTCGACAATGCTGCTTCAACCCCACCTTTGCTCTCCGTCCTGGAGGAAATCAATCAGTTCTCTCTTCTGTATTCCTCCATCCATCGCGGCACGGGATATAAATCACAATATTCCTCCCAGCTCTACGAAGAAGCGAGATCAATTGTCCTCAAATTCGTAAATGCCGACCCCGTCAATGACACGGCTATTTTTGTCAAAAACACAACTGAAGCCATCAATAAATTATCCTATCGTCTCCAGGAAGAAACCCGAAGAGATGTGATTTTATCCACCTGGATGGAACACCATTCCAATGATTTACCCTGGAGAAAGAAATTTCATGTTGATTATGTCCAAGTGAATCCTCAGGGAAAACTAAACCTGGAAGATCTCGAACGCAAATTAATCCATTATAAAGGAAAGGTAAAACTTGTCACAGTAACGGGGGCTTCAAATGTTACAGGCTATCTGAACCCAATACATAAGATTGCCGAACTGGCCCATCGTTATCATGCTAAAATTCTTGTTGATGGTGCTCAAATGGTACCACATACCATGGTCAATATGAGACCTCCAAATCCCCTGCAACATATAGATTACCTGGCTTTTTCCGCCCATAAAATGTACGCGCCTTTCGGAACCGGAGTGCTTATCGGTCCTCGCGAAACCTTCCGGCAAGGGGTCTCGGAGCTGGTAGGAGGAGGCACGGCCGAAGTGGTGACTCATAATTGGGTCCTCTGGAATGACCCGCCTCATAAAGATGAGGCCGGTTCCCCGAATGTCATGGGAGTAGTGGCCCTGATGGCGGCCATCAAAACCCTCACTGCTCTTGGCATGAGAAAAATCGACCACTATGAATCTCAACTTGCAGAGTATGCCTATTCGGGGTTGAAGTCGCTACCCGGCATTACTCTTTATTCCCATTTTAGTCCGGGTGAACGGCGCATAGGGGTTATCCCCTTCAACGTCAGAGGCATATACCACGAACAGGTCGCCTCAATTCTCTCTCAGGCAGCCGGCATTGCCGTCAGGACGGGTTGCTTTTGTACCCAACCTTATATCCAAAAATTATTGTCTATTTCTTCTAAGCAAATGGAGTTTTACAGGAAAAACGGAAATTTCCCCCGACCCGGCGTCGTCAGGGTAAGCTTCGGTTTATATAATAATTTTAACGAGATAAATATTCTGCTGGAAACCCTGGAGCAAATCATCAGACATCCAACAACTGTATCCCCGAAATGTTATACAATTTGAATTTTTACTTATACTAAACCGGGATAACAATTTAAGGGGGATAAACGTTGGATAAGAAGATGAATATTCTCATGTTCAGCGGCGACTACGACAAAGCTCTGGCCGCTCTCATCCTGGCAAATACCGCAAGAGAATTAGACGTCAATGTGAGCATGTTTTTTGCTTTCTGGGGCTTATTTTTGGTGCGGGATCCTGCCCAGGTGTCTGCTGAAGATAAAACAACCTTTGAAAAAATGTTTGGTATGGTCACTCCCAAAGGGCCTGAGGAATTACCTCTTTCCCGAATGAACATGGCGGGTTTAGGCAAGCAAATGCTTTTAGAGATGATGGACGATGATCAAACGCCCAGTTTAACCGACTTTCTCAACGGCGCCCGCAAAAAAGGAGTAACATTTTACGGCTGTAAATTATCTGTTGATGTCATGGGCTTTAAAAAAGAAGAATTATTGCCCGAAGTTCAAATTATAACAGCCAAAGAATACTTAAAGGATGCCTTAGACTCAGATATGCAGCTTTTTATTTAGGGATAATCCCCAAGGCTTGTTTGGCTAGCCGGTCGGCATAATCATTAAATAAATTTCCGCTGTGACCGGCTACCTTTTCAAAACTATATAGACCTTGGTGCTCTTTCATAAAAGCAACATAAGCTTGGGTAAATTTGTTCTTGGCTTGCCAGTCACCGCTAACCCAATGGGAAATGCCCGAATAATCATGAAAAATTCTTACCCGCGCCTCTAAGCTCTTGGCTTTTTTTACGGCCTGAATAACTGCCGCGATTTCCCCGGCTACATTTCTCATGACGGCGGCTTCAGAATCTTCTCCAACTCCCTTGCCTTCAAAAACGATTTGCCCTTCTTTGACAAATACGTAGCCATAAGAATACTTTCCATCCCGATAACTGCCATCCGTATAAATTTCATAATCATAATCTTTGGCAGATTGAGCCAATTCAGCTCCGTGATCTTCTGAAAAGGGGCCTTTTGTCCCTGGGTTTTCCCTGCCGCTTTCCCAAGCAAGAGCTTCAGCTTTCGTCTCAAATCCTTTATAAACCGCTCCTTTGTATCCTTTGACAGCTGCCTGACATTCCGGCCAATTATTAAAAAGGCCTCTGGTATACCCTTCCTTGACAACATAATAATTTTTTTTCCCCAAAGCTGCCTACTCCCCTATTCATAATTTAGAGCTTGTTTTTAATTGCTACTCACCATTATAAACCTTGGGCTATAGAAACAAAACAACATCTCAAGAACCGTTCCCAAGGCAGAGTCTCTTACATACTATTAACTACACAGAATAATCCAAATAGTATACGTAATAGAGAAGGATAATTCAATTCTCTGTTGAACTCCTTATTATTGGCAGCTCCATAAAATACTTAAGTATCCTAGCTCAAAGGGGGAGAAACCATGGAAACTTATCGGGTGAAGGTTGGAGCAGAAGGGGAAATTATTTTACCCTCAGAATTGCAAAAGCTCTTTGGTTTAGCTGCAGAGGACAGCTTAGATTTGTGTGTCGACTCGGAAGGCAAAGTTTTCGTACGAACTGCCGAACGTTCTGTCGGACCCCTTTCTGATTTCTTCGAGGATTTAATTATCGGAGAACTACATGGTGCCGGGTGTAGCGGAGATGAACTCAAAAGCAAGCTGTTAGAACGCAAATTAAAGTTAAGTACAGTCCTTGACCGGATGTCGGAGGAAGCTCATAGAGCGCATAAAAACGCTCAATCCGTCAAGTGGCGGAAAGCTCAGACTCTTGCCTCATTTAATCAGGAGAAAGAAATCCAGGGATCTTATAACCTTGTTCTTACTACCCGCAGTATCCATGATTTAGCTGTTCTTCAGGAAAAGGAACTTCAAGAAATTCCGGCTGTCTTTAGCCGCCTAGAGCAAGATCCTTTAGCTTTCAAACGCTTAAAAGGGCCCTATTATGAAACATATCGAGTCTCTTTTAGGAGCGGGTCAAAAGAATATCGGGTCGTCTATACAATCTTTACTCAAGAAAGCCTAATCGTTGTACTGACCGTCGGAGCACGCGAGGCAATCTATGCGAATCTCAATGGCATCGCCTAGAAATGCACTTCTCGGTATCAATTAAAGTTGCTTTTAACGGGAGACAAGCCACCAGGCTTGTCTCATCCCTATATTTCCTCCTTTAAATCAGAGAAATAAAATCAATTTCTATCTTGACAAAAATACAAAGGTACCTTTATTATGAATTTATAAAGGTACCTTTGTATTGGAGATGAAGGTAAAGTAGAGCCATGGCTAAGAGTAATTTAGATTGATTTGAACAATTTGTCCGCTTGAATGGTTGCTGCACCGTTATCACCGGCAAAATCACAGACCCAGAGTCCCTTAGGCGACCTGCCGCCGGAGGTAAGCTCAGGTATTAGGTCGCTAAAGCTAAGACCCGACATAAGTCAGAAGGAACTCTCTGGTGAATCCTTCAAACTCTGATTGGCTTAGTATCCAAACTATCATTGTTATGGTATATTTGAAGTTAGCCCAATAACTGACATCTACTCCAAGCCGTTTCCGGCAGAACGTTTGGGGCAACCTTAAGAGCGGTATCCTCAACGCGGCGTTACTTACGATTTCAGGCAAGTTGACTACTGACTTTCCGGCAACTTTACCTAGTTGGTAACAGCCCACTTATTTGCTATTTACATTAGAAGAAAGAGGTTTTATCGTGCCAAACATCAGAGAACATCCCAACATCAGATGGTTTATACTACTGACTGTTTCAGTTGGAACCTTTATGTCCACTCTTGATTCAAGTATCGTAAATGTAGCTTTACCTACTATATCAAGTGCTTTTAAAACGGATCTTGAGACGTTGCAGTGGGTTGTTACGGCTTACCTGCTTACTATATCAAGTCTCTTGCCAATATTCGGTCGATTAGCCGATATATTGGGCCGCAAACGTGTTTTTTCAACAGGATTTATCATCTTCACCATCGGTTCGGCTCTTTGCGGCCTCTCAACGAATGTTTTTATGTTGATCGGCTTTCGCGTTTTTCAAGCAATCGGTGCGTCGATGCTTATGGCCAATTCCCAAGCCATCACTGTCTCAGCCTTCCCGGCTTCTGAACGCGGACGGGCACTTGGCTTAACGGGAACTACCGTCGCTCTTGGTTCACTGACGGGGCCTGCGCTGGGCGGTTTAATAGTAGGGTTGATCGGCTGGAAATATATTTTCTATATTAACGTACCTATCGGTATTATCGGTTTTATTGTTTCGCAAATTATTTTGCCTAATGACAAGCGAAGTACAGGTCGAGAGCCCTTTGATTTTTCTGGTGCTTTCCTCTTTTCCGTAGGAATGGTTGCTCTGCTTTTTGCCATTAATAACGGCGAAGACTACGGCTGGTCCTCAACTCCTATTCTATTAGGGATCATAGCCGGTTTGATTCTCCTCATCGCTTTCTACGTTGTCGAGCAAAAAGTCAAAGTTCCCATGATTAACCTGTCACTTTATAAAATCAAACCATTTGCCATCGGAAATATTTCAGGTTTTCTCTCCTTCGTTTCAACATTTTGTAATACTATGCTTTTGCCCTTTGTTCTCCAGCACTCTTTTAATTGGACACCCGAAACAATAGGCCTTCTCATGACATCATATCCGGTTGTCATGGCGATTTTCGCCCCAACAAGCGGTTATCTCTCCGATAAAATCGGACCTGTTTTTTTAACTACCGGCGGCCTGGTAATCAATGCCTTAGGTATGTTTTTTCTGGCAACAATTGGTATCCATTCGCTCTTCTGGTACATTATGATTGGGCCTATTCTAATGGGAATCGGTACAGGAATGTTTCAGTCTCCAAACAACAGCAGCGTTATGGGAGCTGTTCCCAAAACCATGTTGTCCACGGCTGGAGGTTTGAATGCTTTAGTTCGTAATCTGGGCATGGTCGTTGGCACGACGCTGGCCGTTTCCGTTTTTGACGGAAAACAAACTAGAATACTGGCTGGATTGACTCAGCCAACAATTACTCAGCAAGTTAACGCCTCTCTTTCTGCTTACCACACGGTCATGATTATCGGTGGTGTAATCTCGCTGGCTGCGTCGCTTCTTTCAATAAGCCGCAAAGGCTATCTTTCAAGTGATCTCAATAAAGGAAACCCGTCATCTTGAATTAAACTCAAAACAAATGATGATGTATTATTATTTGTCGTCGATGCTAAAAGCCAGGGCTTGAGCCCTGGCTTTTTCTTTCATTTTACAGTTATGCGTCGACCGATTTAGCGGCTAAGATCGTTGCGGGGGAATCCGGAGTCCAGGGTTCTTTTTCAAAGTTCCCCCATTGTTCCGTCATTTTCCAGCCGGTTTCCTCAAAGGCTTTCCTTAATTCGGAACAGGTCACAGGATACAAACGATTAACACCGGATACTTCCTCTCCGGAGTCCGAAAACAGAATTTTCGTAGTGAAATCCAAGCCGCCGTCCGAGCAAAAGGTGTAGAAGCGCTGGAACGTTAGGCTGGGAGTTTTGATCACAGGCAATTCCTTGATTTGCTTGGCGATAATCCGGTCATAGTTCACAGTTTGTACCAGGACATGAGCTGCTTTCAAGCGAAACTGAGTTAAAACCTGTTTTAATTCAGTTTCGCCCGATACATGAGCCAGGGTGTTTCCCAAGCAAACAATCCCGTCAAATTCCACCTCCATGCCACTGAGGTTACGCATATCGGCGACAGAAAACATGGCAGGACTGCCCACAGCTTGGGCTTTTTTTCTGGCTATTTCAATCATTTCAGTACTCAAATCCACACCGTGTGCTGCAATGCCCCCCTGAGCCAGTACTGTAGCCAGAGAACCAGTTCCGCACCCAACATCAAGGACCGAATTAAGAGCTTCTTGCTTTAAGTAATTTCGGATAAATGTCTCTTGCGCTTTCTTCAAAGGGAAAATTTCATCGTAGTATTTGGCTAAACTTTGATAAAACTCCAAACCCTATCCTCTCCTTTTCTCTAAAAGCGGGATTAACCTTTCCCGCTTCTTTTTAATTACAGGGTCAAACGCACACTGTGAGTCTGACCGTCATCCTGAAGGGAAATAACAGGTTCTTGTAAGGGTTCTCCATCACAAGTAAGCTGTTCAAATCCTGTCATTCGACCCTTTGGATTATCGACAACAATTTCGTATTTTGAAGAACAATAGTGGTAGACCAATTTATAGCTTTTCCAATGACTCGGTAGACAGGGCTTAAGAACCAGCTTATCCCCTTGACGCTTAAAACCTAAAATTCCTTCCAAGCCTGCCTGATACAGCCATCCTGCCGCTCCGGTATACCACGTCCATCCGCCGCGGCCCACATGGGGGTGAATAGCGTAAACATCGGCGGCTACGACGTAGGGCTCAACTTTATAGCGATTGGCCTCATGTTCTGTTCGGGCATGGTTGACGGGATTCAGCATATGAAACAGCTCCATAGCCTTATCCCCTTCTCCTAACGTCGTGTAGGCCGAAATGGCCCAAATGGCCCCATGGGTATACTGTCCGCCGTTTTCGCGCACTCCGGGGACATATCCCTTAATATAGCCGGGATCAGGCAGAGACTTGTCAAAAGGCGGAGTAAGCAAGAGCAGGACTCCATCTTCTTTACGCCACAAATAGTGTTCTAAAGCCAGCATCGCATCCTGAGCCCGAGTGGGTCTCGCTCCTCCGGAAAGGACTGACCAGGATTGAGCGATGGCGTCGATCTGACATTCGGTGTTGAGCGTAGAGCCTAAAGGGGTCCCGTCATCAAAATAAGCCCGCCGATACCAACCCCCATCCCAGCCGTATTTCTCCAGATTCTGTTGCAGTTCCTCGGCAACACGACGATAACGTTCCGCTCTCTCTTTATCCTGGCGCGCCTGACAGATTGAAGAGAAGCGCATCAGGGTTAAATAGAGAAACCATCCGAGCCATACACTTTCCCCTCTGCCTTGCGGCCCGATTTGGCTAAATCCGTCGTTCCAGTCTCCGGAACCAATTAACGGCAGCCCATGCTCGCCAAAGCTCAGCCCTTTCTCGATCGCCCGTAAGCAATGTTCGTAAACATCCCCTGACTCGCTGGAAACTTTGGGCACTGAATAGCGTTCATCTTCGCCCTCCCGCAGCAGTTCATCTTCCAGGAAGGGAGCCATTTCGTCGAGAACCGAACTATCTCCTGTATGTTCGATATAATGAGCAGTGACATAGGGAAGCCATAAAAGATCATCAGAAAATTTCGTGCGTATTCCTTTATTTCTCCCTTCATGCCACCAATGCTGTACATCACCTTCTTTAAATTGATGACCGCAATGAAGAAGTATTTGTTTCCTGCTAACCTCCGGGGACGTGTAGACAAGGGCCATTACGTCTTGGAGTTGATCCCTGAATCCATAAGCTCCCCCCGACTGATAAAAGGCCGACCTAGCCCATAAGCGGCAAACTGTGGTTTGATAAAGCAGCCAACAGTTCATCAGCAAATTCATCGACGTATCGGGTGTTTCAACTTGGATTTTGCTCAACAAACCGTTCCAGAATTGTCTTACCTTATCGAACTCCTCATCCACCTTTTTCGAATTCTCATACAGCGCAAGGATTTGTCCTATTTCTTCTTGCCTGGTAGTTTCCCCCAAAAGGAAAGTAACCTTTCGGGTTTCTCCGGCGGCGATCGTCAAAGGGACTTGCAGCGCCGCACAAGGGTCAAAGCCCGCCCCGACAGAACCAGAAAAACTCTCCAGCTTTAAGCCCGCCGGATCGGCTAAACCTCCATTGCGGCCGATAAATTCAGACCGGTCCCCAGTATAACTGGCAACACCGGCTCCCACAACCCCTAAAAATCCCCACCGCCCGCTAAATTCTTCCTGGTAAGTGTTGCGAGCCAAGAAGACCTGGCTTTTCTCATCGTATTCTGTCACCAAATACGGAGCAGTCAGCTCACGGGCTACTCCCAAAACCCATTCTACGTAGTAAACTAAGCTTAAATGCACTTCCTGTTCTGTCGTATTGGAAAGCGTCAAGTCGAGAAGTTTAAGCGGTTCCTGCAAAGGAACAAAAAGCTTTAGAGATTGTTTCAGACCATGGCTGCAATGTTCAAAAATTGAATACCCCTGACCATGCCGGATCGTGTAAGCTCCTTTCTCTCGTCTCGGTTTGGCAGTGACAGACCAAAACTCACCGCTGTCGTCACTCCTCAGGTAAAGTGCCTCTCCCGTGGGATCAAGGAGCGAATCATTAGACCAGGGAGTAAGTTTATACTCTCTGCTATTGTCGGACCAGGTGTAGCCTGCCCCTACCTCTGAAACCTGAAAACCAAATGTGGGGTTGGCAATAACATTAATCCAGGGAAGAGGAGTATTCTTGCCTTCCTGAAGCTTGATTACATATTCTCTCCCGTCTTGACTAAATCCTCCATAACCATTGGCAAAGGTTAATTGGTTCATTATCTGTTCTTCCGCTTCAAGCTGCCGGTTATCCAGAGAAGTTTCCGGCAATGAATCCTCCAACTCAGAAGAGCTAGGATTTTCTCCACCGGCACTTTCCGGGATAATCAGTTTACTCTTTTTCCGAACCTGAACTGAACAGGAGCCGCCTTCACCGTTGAAGATAATTCGAGCTACGGTATAAAGCAATCTTAAATCATCCGCCTGAACATGACTTTTTTGCAGGATAAAAACACCGCCCGGCTGATTTAAGCGATCCCGTGCGTGCCCCATAGAGATCAAGTCTCGCAAGTTGTCTTGCAGGGCTTGCACATAACCGCTCTCGTCTTCATTGAGAATTACTAAATCAGCATATAACCCCTTGAGGCTCCAGTATTCATGAATAGTCAGCAAACGGCGAACTAACTCCATATGCTCACTTTTATCCACGCGAACTAAAACGACCGGCAGATCTCCTGAAATGGCATAGGGCCAAAGGGCCGACTGTCCTTTGCAATTGTTGGCAATATACTCGGCCACATCTCGTCGGCAGGGACTGAGATAGAGGAGATGGCCGCCGAGACTCAGCCCCTCGTTGGCCTGCCCGGCCGTCAAGTTCAGATGGCGAAGCTCCATTTTACAGTGAGTCCACGCCAGTTCAAAGGCCCTGTTCACTGAGAGCGGGTCCCGGTATTTTTCAGAAATACGGATGATTTCCTCTTGGTTGTCGGCATAGCCCACTGAGAAAGAAACTCTCGCCGTTTGCCCTGGGGCAACCCTAACTCTCTGTCTCAGACTCATGATAGGATCAAGGACCGCCCCCACTGTGTTGGACAAGGGGTGGTTGGCGTCTAAAACTTGCGGTTTGGAGAGACTTCTGCCCCGGCCGATGAACCGGGCCCGGTCTGTTTCATATTGCAGAGTACCGACCGTATCTCCCTCTGTGGCGACGGTATGCATCAACCATAAGCGCCGCTGATTTTCTTTCCGTGGCCGCCGTGAAGCAAATAACGCCTCATTCTGATAATCTGTTTGGATAAAGAGGTTGCCAAAAGCGGGATGGGCTAAATCATCATTTGCTCTGGCTAAGACCACTTCAAAATAGCTGGTAATTTCAATAATGCGCTCAAACTTACTGTGATTTGTCAGAGATATGCGCCGAATTTCAGCCTGATCTTCCGGTGAAACAACAATTTCGGTCCGGGTTGCCAGGTTACCGTCTTTGCGGAAATATTCAACCCGATCCGGAGCGTAGGTAACTTTATAATCGTCACCGGAATTCAAACATGGCTGATGTGTGGCTGACCAAACATCCCCTGAATTCAAATTTTGAATATAAAAATACATCCCCCAGGCATCTCTGGTTACATCTTCCCTCCAGCGCGTTAAACCTATTTCCCGATAACGACTGAACCCAGCCCCTGAATTTGTCAACATAACTGAGTATTGTCCGTTCGATATGCAATGGGTCACGGGAATTGGACTCATTGCCGTGTTCATAAAAATAGACTGGTTTTTTTCAGGAGGAGTGCTTTTAACGTGTCTGCCGGAAATGATCTGTTCACCTTCCGGCTGGGATACAAGAGGAGCCGACGACGGTATTCGTTCCTGCAAAAGAAGCTCCATAGCCTGGATAAGAGCCTCGCTGTGCAAACGTGTTTGCATTCTATTGTCAAATAAAATATTATCCAAGGCTAAAAAGCTCATTCCTTGATGGTGGGCCATAAAACTTTGAATCAGCCGATAGGATTTTCCTACAGGAATGCGATCGGCGGTAAAATCAACGGCTTCATACAAGCCGTAACGACCGCCGAAACCACGGTGTTCCATAAGAGAGATATTGTCCAGCGCTTCCCGGGGAGAAACCATCAGGGCTAGAAAGCTGGCGTAAGGAGCAATGACAAGGTCCTGAATTAATCCCCTTTTCAGACCTAA
Organism: Candidatus Desulfosporosinus nitrosoreducens; assembly: GCF_030954495.1. Taxonomy (GTDB): domain Bacteria; phylum Bacillota; class Desulfitobacteriia; order Desulfitobacteriales; family Desulfitobacteriaceae; genus Desulfosporosinus; species Desulfosporosinus nitrosoreducens. The sequence continues at coordinate 117,923 of NZ_JAVHUW010000060.1, forward strand.
ACCCGGAACCCCGAAGGCTTTATATTGATAGTTAAGCTGGGGATCAAAGGCATAAAACCCGGACTCGGAAATTCCCCAGGGCAAATTATGCTCGGCGGCATACTTTTTCTGTACCTCGACAACGGACTTATAGGTCTCATCCAATAACGTCCCCGCATAGTTTTTCATGACAAGGAGAGGCATTAAAAACTCAAACATGGTTCCGCTCCAGGAAACCAGGCTTCTTTTTCCTTGGGCCAGGGTCAGGGAACGCCCCAGCCTAAACCAATGACTATGCGGTACGTCTCCCTTGGCAATGGCAATAAAACTTGCCTGGCGGGCTTCAGAGGCCAACAAATCATAGTAAGATTTATCCAGCATGCTTTCCCCGATTCGATAGCCAATGGAAAAAAGCTGACGCTTTTCATCAAACAAGGGATGAAAGTCCGTGGCTAAAACCATTTCTTCAAGCCATTGCTGCAGCATTTGGGTGGTGCGGATTGTCTTCCGAAGCTTAAGCAGCGCAGCATGGATTTTTTCGCTGATTTCCGCGCTAAAATTCCCCTTCTCCAATGCCTGTGAGTAATGTTGTCCTAATTCAGAGAGGTTAAAGAATTTAAAGCCACTCATACTTTCCAGGGTTTCAGTTTCCGTGAGATTTGACTCGTTAGCCCAGGGAAAGTAGTCTTGAATCTCCTCTTTAAAAGCACAAATCATGCCTTCGAGGCAACGTCCCCAATACTTTCCGTCTTCCGCCCATTCTTGCCCGGAATAATTTTGCGGCCAGGACAATAAAATGTTCATCCAGGTTCGAAAATTCCAGTCCTTAGCAGGGTTCTCCAAAGCATTCTGAATTGCTTTTTCAAATCCTGCCAATTCTTTAAAGCCTTCTTCTCCGACAGCTTGTTTTAACAAAGTACAAGTATCTTGGAGGGCAAAGACATATTCCAAACCTACGAGCGGTTTTTCCAGTGATTCGGCAAGCCCGGCTTTCAAAGTCAGCAAATAGAGGACAAAATTCCCGCTATCCACTGTGGATATATAACGCGGTTCCAAGGGTTCAAGACTCTGGGTGTCATACCAGTTGTAAAGATGCCCTTGCCAATGCTCAAGCTTTTTAACAGTAAGCAGCATCTTTTCAATACGCTGCAAAGCTGTTGTTAAAGAAATATAGCCGAAGTCTCTTGCCGCAATATTCCCCAGTAAGGCTAAGCCAATATTCGTCGGAGAAGTCCTGTGGGCCACCCCATTGGGCGGATCGATTTGAACATTGTCAGGAGGCAGCCAATGCTCAGTATCATTTACAAACTCCTCAAAAAAGGCCCAGATTTTTCTGGCCCAAAGTCTCAAGGCTAATTGTTCCGAAAAAGAGAGCAAATCTTTCTTAAGTTGTTTGGGCAGGCTTACACGATAGGCATACCAGATTGCCAGCAACCATAAAATCCCTAAAGGAATAACACTCGTCAGTCTGGCAGGAAACAGGAACCCCACAAAAAAACCGAGAAAAATTATATAGACGATGACGGACCACATCGACCGTAAGGTTGCTTTAAAGCTGATATCTATTCGCTTTTCAGTATCAGCCGCAGTTTCCCATTCCAACATTTTTTGATGAGAAATCAGCTGGCGATAGCAGCTTCGCAGGATAGCGTCGAGCATGCTGAAGGCTTGACGGGGCAGCAAAATAAACTGCAGCGCAAACTGTTTGGCAACAGTTAAAGCGTCCTGGGCTGCTTCGCCCCGTTCTCCGCCTTTAGTTAAGAGCATATTCAGCATACATAGGACCATCGGCCAAAGGATGCTCAGGGCAACCAGCCCTGTCCACACCCAGGGGCTTCCTGGAAGAAAGGAGAAGCCTAAGGTTAGCAGAAGCAGTTGGGCGGGATTTTCTAAACTTCTTCTCAAGTTGTCGAAAATTTTCCATTTGGAAACAAAGGATATTGGTTTAAACAGCCAGGGTATAAGCTGCCAGTCTCCGCGTACCCAGCGATGCTGCCGGCGAAGATAGGAGCGGTAGGTCGATGGATAACCATCAACTAACTCTATATCCGTAACAAGACCTGCCCGGGCATAAATTCCTTCAATTAAATCGTGGCTGAGAATCGTATTCTCCGGAAAGGTTTGATGAGTGACTTGATGAAAAACCTCAACGTCATAGATTCCCTTCCCCGTGAAAATGCCTTCAGAGAACAAATCCTGATAAAGGTCGGATATGGCCGTTGTATAAGGGTCCACCCCGACTCTGCCGGAGTAAATTTGGGCAAACTCGGAGGCTCCGGCACTTAAAATTGAAACTCCTACCCGTGGCTGGAGTACACCGTATCCTTGAACAACTCGTGTTTTTTCTTCATTAAGGCGTGGCGAATTCAAAGGATGAGCAAGGGCTCCAATAAGTTTTTTAGCCGTTCCCTGAGGCAATTTCGTATCCGCATCAAGGGTTATGACATAGCGAATGCTTGGCAGAATCGTCAAATTTCCAATTTTGACATTATAACTTGTCTCACCTTCTTGACGCAACAAAGCGTTAAATTCGGCCAGTTTTCCCCGCTTGCGTTCCCACCCCATCCAAACCCCCTCTGAGGGGTTAAATAAACGCAGACGGTGGAAGAAATAGAACCTATCCTGCTCATATTTCCGGTTGAGATGTTCTATGGCCTCTGTCGCCGCAGTAAGAATTTCATCATCGCCTGAGACGGTCTGCGCAGGAGCATCTGCAAAATCACCCAAGAGGGCAAAGTATAAATTATTGTCTCGATTGGCCAGAAAATAAACTTCTATTTCTCCAATGAGTTCTTTCACTCTCTCAACACTAGTCAAAAGAGTTGGGACCACAACCATGGTCCTAAATTCTTCAGGTATTCCATCTCTCATCTCAAATTTAGGCAAAAAGGTCGGTACGAAAAGCTTAGAAACAATCCAGTTTAGCGTTGGCATCGTCAAACTGCTCGCCCAAATGAGGACTCCCAAAAATAAGACTGCATAAAGAAGGGGAAACGACAGAGCGTTCCCTGCATAAGCAAGAACCAAGGCGCTAAGCACCAAAGTTACGATGAGCAGACTGCCAAAATAATATAATTCCGGCTTTTTTCGCATCGCCTGACGGAACCGATAAAGTAGACTTGAATTTGTACCGAAGTCTTGTCTCAATTCCTGTTCCAGCTCAGCCCGCCCTGACCCCAGTAAATCCCTGCCAACATGGGCAGCCAGAAGATCGCCCCGCTGCCGGGCCTCTTCTGCTCTCGTGAGAACTCTGCGGGCCACAACTAATTCGGAAATTTTAAACTGCCGGGCAATCTTTTCGACTTCATGCCGATAGGCATCGCGGGAATCAAAGTCCATTTGACAATAAACCTGGCTCGGATCTTTTTCGAAAACACTTTCTACCAGGCTTACTTCCTCAAAAAATCTCGGCCAATCCTCCGCGGCGATAAAATGAATGCCTGAGATAGCATGCCCCATAGAAACTTGATACATGGTCTGGTGTTGACGTTCAAGTTTGGCTAATTCTTCGATCGTTGTATCCTGCTTGGCAATTGCCCGATCGATCCAGTGCAGCAAGGGCGCCCCTTCAACGCCATGTTCCCGCATCCGCCTTAAAATTTGCTCTGCGTAAGCCGAAGAATATTCTTCCTGCGGAATCAATGTTTTGAGAATCTCGTCCCAATTCGTTTTGTCATGATCGTTCTCTAAAAGAGGCAAAAGCCAATGATCCGCTCTTTCTCTTTCCTCTTGAGTAAATAAAATAAGTTCCGTTAATCTCCGGATATTCTCAAGAATTACAATTCTCAGCATCGTCGGGATTGCCCATAATTCGCCGCTTGTCAAAGGAATTTGGACCTGATAGGCGTTAATAAACGCTTTTAAGGTGTCTCTTTGCAGTTGGCTGTCCGTATGCTCGATCAATTCGACTAATAAACCGTATACCCTAGGATAGCCTATAAAATCACCGCTGGAATTTCTGGGCAATTGGCGCTCAAATTTCGGAGGCAGGCTGCGGGGAATCTCTTCTTTCAAACCTCTTAAACTGTAATAATTGTCTAATAACCATTCCGTTGCCGGTACGGTATCTTTAGTGCGGGCTGAATAATCGGTAATTTCGTGATAGGCTCGTTCTAAAAACTTTATATTTTGCCTGACCCTCGGCAAGAGCGTTCGTTTCGGAAAATGAATACTCTGATTCGAGGTTAAATGGGCAATTTCTTCGGCATGCTTAAGTAAATCTTCCCCATGGAGGGCAATGTCCTTATATGGTTTTTCCTGAATCATAGGCCGTGCGAAAAACTTCATTGTTCGTCTCCGTTTGTCATTTTTTAAGCATCATATTGCATTATTCCCAATCCCTCCCACTTCATTCATGCGGAGATAAACAACAAACACCTCAGCCGTTTTTTCACAGCTGAGGTGTTTGTTGTTTATCTCCGGAAATAGTCTAAGGTATCAACCGAAGCGTTCTAAAAATTCATCCATCGTTATCAATACTTGTCTAGGTTTACTCCCTTCGAAAGCACCCACAACCCCATGCTCTTCAAGCATGTCCATTAAGCGTGCCGCTCGAGTATAACCCAATTTCAGGCGTCGCTGCAAGAAAGAAACCGATGCCATTCCGGTTCTGATGAAAAGCTGCCCCGCCTCAAAAAATAACGCGTCATCAGGTCCACCGCTTTCTTCAACTTTTTCACTGGTTTCTACAAAAAGCCGTTCCGGATCAAGATATTCAGGTTTACCCAAACTCTTCCAATGATCAATAATTCTTTGGACCTCTTCATCCGTAACTAGACAGCCTTGCACGCGCAAGGCTTTGCTTTCGCCTAAAGGAGAATACAGCATATCTCCTCTGCCCAGAAGTTTTTCCGCCCCGGTAGCATCAAGAATCGTGCGAGAATCAATTTGGGACGATACCGCAAAAGAAATTCGGCTGGGGATATTTGCTTTAATGACTCCTGTAATCACATCAACCGAAGGCCGCTGTGTTGCAATGACAAGGTGAATTCCGGCTGCTCGCGCCATTTGAGCTAAACGGCAAATAGCTTCTTCAACCTCTCCGGCAGCTACCAACATCAGATCAGCCAATTCATCGATAATCACTACGATAAAAGGCAGAGCTAATGATGAATTCTCTAAAACTCCTGATTTCAATTTATTATAACGATTAATATCCCGTACCCCTGCAGCGGCAAACAGTTCATAGCGGTTTTCCATCTCTTTAACGATCCATTTTAAAGCACTGGCCGCTTTCTTAGGATCAACGACAACAGGAGCCAAAAGATGAGGGATTCCATTATATTGACTTAATTCAACCATTTTGGGATCTACTAGCAAAAATTTCACTTCATCCGGGGTGGCATTAAACAAAAGGGAATTGATGATCGAAGTGATGCAAACACTTTTCCCTGAACCTGTCGCCCCGGCAACTAAAAGATGAGGCATTTTAATTAAATCGGCAATGATAGGCTGATTCGCTATATCTTTTCCTAAAGCGACTTTAAGTTTTGAAGAATATTGTTCAAAACTGGCTGTTTCCAGAACTTCTCGAAATGGCACCGCCCGGGCTTGTTTATTGGGAACTTCAATTCCAATAGCTGCTTTTCCGGGGATCGGAGCCTCAATACGAACGTCACGTGCCGCAAGGCCCAGGGCAATGTCATCCGCAAGATTGACAATCTTACTGATTTTAACTCCCGGAGCCGGTGCCAATTCATATCGTGTAATTACCGGTCCCCTGGTAACGCGAATTACCTTAGCCTTAACCCCAAAATCCGCAAGGACTTTTTCCAGGAGTTTAGGTGTTTCCAGGTCTTGTATAGGAGCATGCTCGGGCACCGAATCCAACAGACTGAAGCTGGGGGGCTTCCACTGGTAGCTGCTTGGCGGAGGATCGCCGGCAAGCTTGGGAGGCTCTTGTACCGCAGAAGGTTCAAAATCTTCCTCCTCCTGCACAAAGGTCAAAAGTTTTTCCCCAGCCGTTTCATAAATCCGCGGCTGTTCCACAGGCAAACTTCTAAAATCCTCTTTCGGATCAAAAGACAACTCACTTACAGGATTAGTTTCCACTGCACATGCGACATCGTCAATAAATACCTGCTCTGTTTCCGGCTCATTTTCTCCGGATAGATATTCCTTTGCGTCATATGTAGGTTCAACTTCCTCGGTCTCAGGTTCAGCTTCCTGAGTTTTATGTTGAATTTCTTCAGGTTTAGGTATACTTTCAATTTTTTTTTGCTCAGTTAAAGGATTATCCGCCAAATCATTAACTTCGGGGGGTTCCTTGGCAAAGGAGCTATAATCATCTTTATACTGGGCAAGAAACTCTTCTCGATCCGCCTGGGATTTAAAAATCGGTTTAGAGGCAGACTCTTTTTCCTTGAAAGTTTTAGCAACCAAATCAGAGGGGTTGTTTTCCGGCTGAGAGACCACATGCAAAAATTGCCGCTCTTCCCGGTCTACATCCTCAAAGTATGCCTCAAGCCCTCTCAAAAGAGTCATCCGATGAGGCGGTTTAGACAAGAGTGCCTTTCCTGATCCGAAATAGGACGAAAAATCCTTACCCAAATCATTCATTTCCGTCGCTTGTTGCGAATCCACTTCTTTGATTTCAACCCATTCGGGAGAAGAAAAATATTGATTAAACCCATGTAAATTAACAAGCTTTCCGGCCGGCAGGGGTATCCCCCCCTCATCAAGCTTAGGAAGCTCTATCCTTGGTTTAGTATTTTTCCGATTAACCGGTCTCTGAGAATGTTTAGCTTCCTCTTTGACCTGATCCGCCTTAGCCGTGGTTCGAGAGCTCAGCAGCATTAATAAATCTGCCGCCAAAAACCATAAACCCGCGGCAATAATGAGACAAAATAAAAGCCCGACCCAGGCAAAATGATTCCCCAGAATTGCTGCGATTGCAGAGAAAATCTTTTTCCCAATGCCAAAGCCAAGACCGCCCAAACCCGCTAATAGAGAAAACAGCAATAATAAAACGCTTATTAATTTTAAGCCAAAAGTATTTGGGCTTTTTTTATTAGTCCGCACCTTTTCACCCCCATGCTATACTCATTATGGTTGATAAGCTATGAGAATGTCAAAAGGTTTTTTTAATTTCAACGGTAATTATCAGTAACTCAAGAGTATACCTTCCTGATTGGGCAAGGGATGAAAGATTTCATGGGATATTTCACCATCTTCGTTTAAAAACACATTGCCCGTATAAAGAAAGTCGCCTTTAGTCCAATAGCGGAGATCTAAAAATTCCACTTGACATTCTTCCGTATCCGAATCATGAGCTATAATGTGATAATATGGAGTAAACTGACTAAATAGTTCAGCCAAAGAACCCTCCAGGGCATTGGAAACCGAAGGATTATTTTTATCGAACTTAGGCATAACCCTGCAAATGGTAGGAGTCTGATTCCGTATAATACCGAAGCGCACGGTATCTCCTTGGAACAAAATAAAATTCCACGCAAAAGGATGGTACATCGCCGGAAGGACTTTAACTTGGTCCGGCTCTTTAAGGGCGTAGATAGTCATTAACCGATCACGGGTTTTTAACCGCCCCATATGGCGGTTTGCTAAATATAAGATACTTAGAGATAAAGCCGTCCAAGCAGAAGGTCCGGCTAAATCCGGAGAACGCAAGGCAACCATAAAAGACCCCAAAAACAAGCACGAAACAATGGGATCTGTGAGCATTATCATGTCCACTGTAATTTTCTTCCGCGAAAATGGCCACAATAATTCAGCCCCGAAGGAATTTAATAAGTCCATAATACTATGGGACATTGTGCCAATAAAAGTCCAAATAAACACCGTCCACCACGAGGTACTTGGAAACGCTAAATAAAGCGCTGATCCTAATCCTAATGACATACCGGTTAAAGCAAGCAGAGAATGACTTGCCCCTCTATGATTTAACAAATAGTTCAAACGACCTTTAAGATGGGCTACGATATCAATGTCAGGAAGCATTGCACCCAACGTGCAGCCTAGAAATACCGGATCGTTTAATTGCATACTGTGGCCGGAAAGGGCACTTAAGGCAATTCCAACGAGTCCATGAGTGATCGGGTCCATTATTGCCCTCCTTCAATCAATTAAGATTTTACAAACTACAACAATATTATTATAGCACAAAGTTTTTGCAGCAACTCAATTTTCATTTCCTTATTTTCCAGCTTCAGACACACAAATAAGGGGCTGTTTCAACGAATCACACGTTCGAAGTAACGGCCCCGCCAAGTTGCGCCAAGGACTATTTGCAGCGAGCTTATTACCCTAAAGGCTAAAGTCAGGGAGCATTGCCAGCCACTTTTAAAAAGGTTTATAATACTTCCTTAGAGTTCAACTGCAGCTAACTTTTGACTCATGTTAACCTTTACTGGAGTGTGCAGCTACTTTGATCGAGTTATTAATATTGTGAATTTCCGGGATATTTTTAATCATCTCTTCCGCCAACTCGCGTTCTTCTTCAGTATAGACCTCACCTGTCAAAAAAGCGATCCCATTTTGTACAAATGCGCGTATCTGGCCTGAATTCAAGCGATGCTGCCCCAACTTGGAGACAAGTTGTTCAGTCAGCCATAAATCGTCTCCTTGAGAACGATGCCGAGTCATGATCTCACTGACAACCGCTTTGACGCCCGGAACTTGATAGGCGGTTTCCACAGCCCACTCCATTTCTTCCTGAGTATCCACGAGACCGCTTAACGTTATCAAGCCTTGGCGGGCGGCAGTTTGAATTTCATGAGCATTAACCCACGGGGAAGCAACAAGGGCATTTTCTACACGGTTGACAAGGGTTGCGTCGTCGACAGCCTTCTCCAGGAATTGGATTTCGCTGCGAATTTCTTTAACTCCCCGCACTTGTGATGCGAGACGTTTAGCCAACCGCTCCGTGCTTTGAGTTTCAACATGTCCGAGTAATGTCGCAATCCCTCGGCTTACCCGACACCCTAAATGGGTAAGATCCTCAAAATTAGATCCTCTAAAACGTTCGCTAATTCCTTGTTCAATGTCTTTATCAAGGATATTGCCATCATTGGCAACAGTCAAAGAGTTATCTAATTCACGAACACCATCGATTCGCCCCACACGGCTCCCGAAAAAATCCTTTTCGACCAAGCTGTCCACCATACCCCAAATTGTTGCCCGATCCCCTTTGACCTCAACATGGATTCCTTGCCCGCTTTCACCAAAATGTGTATGAATAAGTTTTTTGATATCACGAAGAATGTCTTGTTCGGACCGCGAATTATGCATAAATCTCCCTCCACCATGAAGCTTTTGTTTTCATACTCAGAGGGTATTTTATCCCAAGACTTCCTCTTTTACTCCACCCAATTTCAGTCTACCCAGCTTCTGCCGGCTGTAATTTTGTTTGATTTGCCGCAACCTCTTCCAAGCGGTGCAGTTGTTCCCGCAAGCCCAAAACAATCAGAAGATCCCCTTCCAAGATCTCCTCCCGAGCATCCGGGTTGCTGATGACAAACTTATCACGCAAAATTGCCAAGACTATAGCGCCTGTTTGTTGTTTTATCCCACTTGAAGACAGTGTTCTCCCAATTAGACAAGACCCCTGCTCAACTTTTAACTCCATAATTTTCATCTCAATATTGTGATCATGAATCACTGTTTCGATGTACTCCATACTGACAGGCTTCAGAATGGACATGGCCATCCGCCATCCGCCTAAAATCGCCGGAGAAATTACTTTGTCCGCTCCAGCCCTCAACAGCTTATTCTCAGACTCTAGCTGGTCCATTCGAGCAACTACTTGGACCTTGGGGTTTAGTCCTTTAGCTGTCAGCGTAACAAAAACGTTCAGCGCGTCTTCGGGCAGGGCTGTAATTAACCCTTTAGCCCGTTCAATTCCGGCTTTCTTCAGAACCTCATCTTGTGTCGCATCATTATGGATGACAAGATACCCTTCCTCAATAAACTGCCGGACGAGCTCCTCTTCTTGCTCAATAACTACACAAGGATATCCTTCTTTCCGAAGTCGATAAACGACTTGTCTGCCGACGCGCCCTGCCCCGCAGACAATGATATGGTCCTGAAGTTGTTCGATCTTTTTATTCATTTTTCTTCTCCCATACGCTCCGGCTAACTGGCCCTCTACTAAGAAAGCCATCATCAAACCGGCTGAATAGAGCATGACCCCTGCTCCCCCGAGCATAAGCATAACTGAAAAAACATGCCCCGCATCTGATTTTAATTTGATATCACCATAACCAACGGTGGTAATAGTCTCTACGGTGAAGTAAAAGGCTTGAGCCAAACTGAAATGTTCCGTTAACATTAATCCTGCTGTACCAATAAGAAGGGTAAATAGTACGGCTAAAACAGCAAATCTAATACGCCTACCCAACAACTTCACTTTCTTTCTTTTCAGCAAACCAAACCGCCTAGTCTTTATTAAGAATTGTTCGCAATTTATGAACTCCCTTAACGGGAACATTCATCTGACCTATCTGGACTTTTCCAAACGGCCCGTGGTAGTCACTTCCACCTGTGGCTAAGAGAGCAAATTGAGCGGCAACTTCTGCATAATAAGAAATCAGGTTCGTTTGCCGCTCCCAATAACCGTAATAGACTTCAAGCCCAATAGGCCGATAAGCCAATAAATCAAAAACCATATTGGGTTCGCTCAATAACCCCGGATGAGCTATTACAGGAAAGCCGCCGGACTCAAAAATCAAATCCACAGCATCTTCAAATCTATGTTCCAGGTACGGGAGATAAGCAATCCCACCGGGACGAAAGTAAGTTGCTATATCTTGCCGGATTTTCGGATTATGAGTATCATAGCGATGAAATATAGCCCTCATAATATGCCCCTTGCTTACAGCTCCTTCCGAATTCACCTCACGCTCAACATCCTTCCAATCTAAAGCAAGTCCATTTTTCTGAAGACTGAACACCATGTCGTGGGCTAAGGATGTACGCTGTTTGCGAATCTCACTTAAACGAGCCTGCAAATCAGGGTTGCGGACGTCTTTAAAATACCCTAGAAGATGAACTTCCTGCCCCCGAAAACTTGTCAACAGCTCAACACCGGGGATTATTTCCATATCCAGACACTTAGCCAATTCTTCCGCCCTGGAGACTCCTTCAGTACTCTCATGATCCGTAATGGCGAGTACTTTAATAGCATTAGAATGGGCGAGATTTACAACCTCTTCCACAGTAAGTGAACCGTCAGATTCTTGAGTATGAACGTGTAAGTCGATCCTCAAGCAGCCCCCTCCCTCCCATTGGCTTATCCTAACTATGCCTATTCTGGTTTTTCTTCAAAAATCCTGCTATCCACTATTATTATTCTTTTTAAGCGGTCTCATAATTATTATTATATTATTATTGACACATTTCCCGTTTTAGGATATAATTCATTTCGTCGCTAAAATCATAGGGGATTAGTTTAATGGTAGAACAGCGGTCTCCAAAACCGTCAGTGCGAGTTCGACTCTTGCATCCCCTGCCACCGCTTATATCAAGGGCTTAGGCCCTTTTTATTTTTGCCCAAAATAATCAAAAGTGGAACAAAAGTGGAACATGCGATTTAAAATCGTCAAAACCCCAAAGCTAAATTCCACCAGAGACCCTAACCTCATCCCGCCTTAAAGACCATTAAAACACCAACTTCCTTAACACCGAAATCCAACAACCTCGTAAATCTACAATATTCCCCTTATTAAAATCCACCCCATTTCCACCCTAAATCAATTTTAAAACCTTACATATTAAACACAGCCATTACAACCGACCTCAATAAAAAACTAACCCGCAAGGCCGCCGAGCGGCCTTGCCAGAAAATCATTCAAATCAGTCGGAAGTTCTATAGGCGGAATCAATTCGAAAGTGTCATAAAGGCCATAAAATTGAGACATAGTCGACTGCTTAATAAGCTTAGAACATTTAAAAACACCAGTGTAAGGGTCAAATATATCCCACATAATACGATCTTTAACCTTACTTACATAAATTCTCAAACTTAAACGCTGACGAACACGGACATCCACAAGATCAAGAGACGGCGTCGTAAAAATGACAAGACACCGCATCTTACGCAGATAAGCTAAGGCTTCAGTAAATTTAACCTGGCCTTTAGTCTGACTTGTACGCGAATCCAAAAGGGACTGAGCTTCATCGAGCAAAAGAATGGAACCTTTATCACGACACTGGGCAATTAATGCCCAGTCTTCTTTTTCTTCAATTTTTCTGGACCCCTTAATAGTCATATTAGACAACAAGGGTACGCCAGAAGCTGAAGACCAATGAGTTGCTAAAGCAACTGCCGAAAGCGTTTTGCCAGAACCAAGATCACCGTCAAATAAAATCGAATGATACATTATTTATCACCACCCGCATTAAACGCCTTTGATAAAGGCAAACGACCTGTTACACGATCAGCCAAGGTATAAGCATCCAAAGCCTTAAGGAACAAATCAGGTGAAATTGACTTATAACGAGCCGCATCCAATTGCAACCCAATTGAACGAATGATATCAGAATCAGGGCAAAGAGATTGAGCCAAAGACAATGCCCTTGCCTGCCGAAAATCCAAAGGAGAACCATGACGCTCAAGAACCGAAATAACACTATCCAACTCAGAGCCAACGTTCTCTGAACTAAACAACTCTTTTCCAATAAGCTCTTGTAAATCCTTAGACTCCGTAACATCATCAAACACAACAAAACCCCCTAAATTAAATTTTGCATCTCCCAAAACCACCAAGAAACCATGAAATAATCAATGGTGAATAACAATAGCAAAAAAAGCAATAAGGCCGCAAATAATCAAAGGAAGCATATCCAAGAACTTCTTAGGCTGAGGAACATCAAATAAGCCCTTCAAGACCTCCGATTCACGAATATTATAAAGCGTTTGAGACTCAACCAAAGACGGTAAATCAAGATGATAAACCAAGTAACGATCACCAAAACGAGAAAAATATTCTTTACCTTCGGTAACAGGCAACAAATATTCCCCAGCTTGTACCCGTCCTTCTGATTCATTTTCTATCGGCATCATTTCTAATCGACCGCCTACAACAATAATCAAATTACCGTAATCCTGAACCTCATTTTTTTTAAATGGAAACAAATTAAACTCCCCTTTCTAACGAACGATTAATAAAACAAAACATAAAACATTCGGATTTATAATTAAAAACCACTCAAAATTAACACAGCAGCCGCGCTGATCGGAGCCGGCCAGGAGCCAGCAGCGCGTAAAAATCCGAACGTTACCACCACTTAACGCCCTGCTTAAGCTGCAAATACGCACTGTAAATAGCCTTAATACCAACGACCACCGACACAAGCACAAAGGCACCAATAAAGGACTTAATGAGAGTTATCCATGCCGACCCCATATTTGCAAACGGACCCAAGAAATAATCCAAATTAAGACCCCTTGAAGCAACCATAGAAATATTAGACAAGTAATTATAAGCAAAGGTTAATACCTGAATCACCGGACCAAACACCGTATCCGCTATATCATGCAATAGGAAAACCTCCTCAATTACTACCGATCACCTTAAACAAAATATAGATAGCTAAAATCCAAATCAAAACAGCCAAAACTCCGGCAATAACATCACCACCCATTTGAGAAAAAGCATTCATAACAAGATTAAAGCCACCACTGAACACAGAATTAACAGGCGTTGAAGAACCGGACCAGGACAAAAAACTAAAAACCGTATTAAAAAATCCTCCAATTATACTGAAAAGTACACCAATCAAACCAAGAATTACCTTAAGCACGAGAACTATCACAGCCAAAGCTTGAGTTATAAAATACCAAAGGCCCGAAAAAAACTGAGTCAAAGGTTGGAGAAGATTTAAAACAGCTTGTAAAAGATCATGTAATAAATTCCCCAACCATTCAAAGGCAGACTTTAACGCATTGACAACCCCGGCAAAAGCAGTCTGCAAAAAATTAATCAAACCCGTAAAAAAATCACCGATACCATTAACAATAGTATTTGCAAGCCACTTAATCCAACCAAATAAAAAGCTGAAAAGACTTTCAAAGACAGAGGAAAACCAATCCCCCATTCATCCCCCCTCCCCTAACGAATGACTTTAATTGTTTGCAAAATACCATGACTAATACCAATGGCAATACCAATAACAACGACGAGAAGCAAAACTGGCTGAACACCATTCAAGGAAAACTGGAGAAAATTCATTGCATCAGTCATATTACCACCCCTTCCTATAACGGCCTCTTCTATTAGACTTAGAATATTTTTTCATTGAAACACCGGAATAATTAGATTTACGCAAATAACCCTTATAGCCAGAAGAACGTACCTTATTAGAAAATGACCTATTATTCTTCTTAAAACCAGAAGAACGTTTTTTATAGGGAGACTTAGATAAATAGCTTAATTTATGCTTACGCTGCCATTGTTTTTTCTTGGAATTCACAGTAATAACTTTTTTAACACCATAATTGACAGAACGCCTGGTCAACCTACGGCCACCTTTAATTTTACGAATAGACCGCCGTGCAAGTAAAACCGACTTACCGCCTTTATACCTAGCATGCAATTTCTTATTGCCAAAGTAACTTTTATTCTTATGACCTTTTCTAATCCGACTAGATTTTTCTTCATCATCTTTAGCAATAAATCTACCAAGAAATTTAGTCCTTTTGGCCAACTTATAAGCTAAAGGAACTGCAATAGCTAAAACAATCAAAGGCCAAAACTGAAGCAAAAAAAGCCCAATACCGTCAAAAATATCGGACATCTTAACACCAAGTGAAACAGCACCAGAAGGAAAATTAGGAGTTGTAGTATTCTGAACAGAAGGAGTACTAGAAACAGAAGCCGACTGAACAGACTCACCTCCAGCATTAACAGCAGAAACAGTAAAAGAATAACTTGTTCCATTAGTCAAACCGGAAACAGTAAAAGAATTAGTATTAGAAGTACCCAAAAAAGCACCATTCTTATAAATCCTATAAGAGGTAACATTATCAGAGGCAGAATTCTTATTCCAAGCCAATGAAACAGAACCATTAGATGATGAAATAACGCCCAAACCAGTCACTTGAGAAGGCTTTGCAATTAAAGTAACAATATTTAAAATATTTGAAGGAGAACCAGAGCCAGCAACATTAGAGGCAACAACAGAAATAGAATAAGATTGACCAGATACCAGATTAGATAAATGATAAGATATAACATCATTTAAATTTGCAACAGGGTTGCTATTTAACAAAACAGAATATGTTATACCAGTCCCCAAACTATTCCAAGATAAATCTAATGAACTAAATGACAAATTGGCATAAGTAAGACTAACAGCATTGGGAACAGCTAAAACAGTATAATTTATAGCATCAGATAAAGGACCTTCTCCCCCAGCATTAACACCAGAAACCCGAAAAGAATGTACACCCAAAGTGAGGTTATTAAAACTAAATGAATTATAAGGAGTGTTACCGATAATAGAAGAAGAATCATAAACATTATACTTAGTAATTTGTTCATCACTGGGCAATGAATTCCAAGTCAAAATACCATAATTAGCACCAACACCATCAACAGTAAGACCCGTAATTTTATCCGGAGAAGGTAAATAAATAAAACTAACTGCCGATGATTGAGTGGATGAGCCAACAGAATTAATAGCGGAAACAGAGAACAAATGAGAACCAATAGATAAGCCTGAAAAACTATATGAATTAGCTGAGACAGTAGAAACCAAAGTTCCATCCATAAAAACCCTATAAGAAGAAACACCTTCAACAGGATTATTTGCATTCCAAGTAAGAACACCGGAACCACCAGAACCAGAAATTTTAACGCCAGTAGGCGTAGACGGTAAAGTCAACGTTAAATTAACAGAAGTTGAACACGTTGACTCACCATTCAAATTAACAGCAGAAACAGCAAAAGAAAAATTACCTACTGACAAACCAGAATAAGAAAAAGAATTAGTTTGAGAACTACCATAATAAGAACCATTCAAATAAATCTTATAGCTCGTAACGTTATCGCCAATAGGATTGCTATTCCAAGAAAGAGTACCATTTGCATCTCCATTTATTAATAAACCAGTAGGCTGATTAGGAACAGGTAATATCTGATTACCATAACAATCCAATTGATAAAGAAGAAGATTAGATTTATTTGAAGTAACATCAGTAATTTTTAAATATCGAACATTATTAACAGCAACACTAAAAGTACCAACATAAGTAACAGGAGTTGTTGAAGAAATAAGATTATTACTAGAATCATAAAAATCATATCTCAACGACGAAACTGAATTAGTAGAAATAGCAACACTTGTTAAATTATAAATTCCACCTAAATCATAATTAGCATAAGCAGAGTTAGGAGAAGAACCATATTCCAACCAACCAAAAGTACTATCACTGCCATCAGTGACATAACTAGCAGGATGCGTTGAATCATTAAAACCATTCGAAGAAACAGGTAATTTGCCACGCAATATGCCAGCAGGAAAAACAGCCAAAGCAAAGGCCGGCAAAACATTAGAAAGTAACAAAACAAGAGATAAACTAATAATTAAAATTCTTTTTTTCATAAGTCCTCCTTACTAATTTGATAAAACAGGGTCACGCTGCCAAGCCTGAACATTCCACGCCTGAACCGACATAGGTGACTGAGCCAACAAAGGGCTTTGCGACAACAGCGGCTGACGGATCAAAACACCAGATTGAGTACCAACAGGAGCAGAAGCAAGAGGACTAGATGACTTAAGAGAAGGAGAAGACTTCAGAGCCTGATTAGGCGGTAAAGGACTATCCTTAGAAGGAAGAGCGGCAACAGGGTCAAGAGACAAAGGCAAAGGACTAGGGCTTGCAACAGTAATCGGGACACTGTAAGAAGGAATAGACAATGTAACACTATGACCACCATTATCATTAACAACAGACAACGAATTACTAACAACCGGATTAGAGTAAGGAGACTCAAAATGTATGACAGGAACTGCATTTAAGGGGATAGCAGGAGCAGAATTAAAGGCCGGAAGAGTAGGAGCACCCCAAGGAGTCAACTGACTCCCAATCGCCGTAATAGCGTCTAAGACTTGTCAAAGATCACAGGTAGGCGTTGTAGTGCCATCTCCACCAGTACCATCTCCACCCGTGTCTCCCCCACCCGTGTCTCCCCCACCCGTGTCCCCCCCACCCGTGTCCCCCCCACCCGTGTCCCCCCCACCCGTATCAGACGGAGGAACATAAGAAGAAGGAGCAGAATAATTCACAATAAAATCTTGACCAGAAGCATTTATAGCAGTGAACGAGGAAACATACAAATAACTATAACCACCGAAACTAGCATGTTGAATAAGGCCTATCCAACAACTAGACGGCTGAGAAGAAAGATTAAAGGTATCGTCAACATTCGTAAACGATGAATAGGTACGATCACCATCAGGATTACCGACACAAAGAGTAATAGGATATTTAGAAGTAGCACAACCTTCATCATCTACATAACCCGTTAAAGTAACCGAAGTTATATGCCCTTGACCAGAATGACTCGTGTCCGCAACAAGAGAAACAGTTGAAGTAACAGAAGTTTGAGATGTATCCATACGAACATAAACAGTGGAAACACCGCCATCAATTACCGTTGCCGCATAAGTATTCCTGATTATAAAAAGATTGAATAAAAAAACAATCAAAACCCAAAAGACTAAAAACCTGGACCTCATACCCAAACCCCCTCAAAAATAAAAGGGCAAGACGAAAACCGCCTCACCCTAGCCGAAAGAAATATTAGGCACGTTTTCCAAGACGCATCAAGCGACCGCCTATTGCGAAAGCAACAGGAATTGAGATACCCAAAGCGATTAGAGGCCAAAACTGAGAAAGAAAAATACCGATACCACTGAAAATATCCGACATACTAATACCTAAAGATAAGGTCAACCCGGAAAAAACTCCAGTAGGCAAACAAAAACCCCCTTTCCCCAAAAATTATATATTAAGGTTAAAACCCTTAATAACTAACGTTCCCAAGGGAAAAAACTCTCATGTTTTACAAAAATAAAGAAAAGACCTTGAAGGGCAAACAACGCAAGACATATGCCAAGAAAAAGCCAAATAAGAGGAGCAAAGCTCATGAATAATTTTGTCGAACCATTAATGATGTCAGTGATCGAAAAAGGAATATTTAATCCAGACCAATCCATGAGGCTCACCCCCTCTTAGCAAAGACATACATTAAACCCGCAATAGTAACGACGGCCAAAGTAACACCGACAAAAGGCCAAACTAACGGTAAAGCACTGGCAAAAAAATTATAGGCATACTGAAGGATAGAACCCATATCAACATTGAAACTCAAATCACATCCTCCTCAATAAAATGATAAGGCCTAAAAACGTTAAACAAGTGCCTATAATTGCAAATAAAATAGAGGATAAATGCGGCATAGAGAAAAACCATTCAACGAAAGCCCACCATGTACCAGTTAAATAGATATCCCCTACCAACGCCTCCACCGCCCCGTAAACCAATATAAAGGCAAGGGAAGACTTGACAAAATGAGAAAGAGTAGAAAGGGATACAAAACAACTACATAACTCTTAAATAAAGGCTGCAATGGTAATTGAATCCACAATCTACTCACTCCTAACGTAAAGCGTTCTGAACAATACGCACTAAAACCAAAGCAATTAATACTAACAGCAAAAACGATGTAAGCATTTCGCCAAAATCAGCGGATGCATAAACAGTTAAACCATAATTAGTACCAGAATCTAACGTCCACTGATGGACAACAGTAACCGGCTCCATAAAATTAAAGCTTCGGAGGAATCGCTTTAATCTCTATAGCCTTAAGAAAATTACCTTTCTTAGTAGCCATAAAGTCAAGCTTCACATGGCACTTTGCCCCTTCAGCGGGAGTACTCTCGAATAAAACAGGCTCACAAGCAACTTTCACAGTTTCCATTCCACTCAAAAGATGAATTTGCGTACCAATTTGATTATTAGCCCGTGGATAGGTACTCTTTCCTAAAAACGTACAATCGGCCTCAACAAGAAACATTTTAAAACCTCCATTTTCACATTATTTGTTTGATCTACAATTGAAATGATAACAAAAAAGTTGATTTACCCTAAGTGTAGAATTTTGTCGAATAATAATTCATATTTCAAGATATTCATTTCGTATGTAAGGCTTTTCTCAAGGCATCAAGAAGCCTGAAGTAATGCATAATGGCGCTTTTTAAGACGATTCCGAGCAAATAAGATAATCTCCACAAGCTCCTCTAAATTAACATTTAAATTCTTATCCAAGCTAAGTAAAGCAAGGCTAGGGGCAACCTGCTTAATTACCCAATTCTTTATTTTCTTAAGAGAAGTTTGCACCTTTTCCGTCGTAAGTTTTAAAGCTTCAACACTGCCCAAGAAGACTAACCAGAAAGAAGAAATTTCCCAACGGGACTTATTCGAATCTGTTAACGATGGCTCAACAAAATTAAGGTAATTTTTAAGCACACCAAAGACAACTTGACCTAATGGCAAATCAGCAAGGATATAATCGGAAATAGAATCAGCCCTTTCATCACGACTTTGAATTTCAGTACGATTCCAAATTTGAGAATGTTCCAAACGCTCCCGGCGATACCCTTCTTCACGAAGTTGCTTATTTATCGTTCGCTGTGTTTGAGAAACTTTGGACCTGGATTCCTGCTGAATAGCTTCACTTTCAAGGGAAGACTGATATTTAAGAAGCTGCTCTATAGCTTTGTCATACATCCGAATACGGATTCTTGACTGAGGAGAACCAAAATAAATAGTTTTGCCAAGATTATCCTTATCCGAGAGATTAAATTCTTCCAAAATACGACCTTTACGAAAATAAGAAATTAATTCGCTATTTTTAACCTTTTGTTCCACTTGCTCCAAGGTAAAAAGACCGTCAAAATCGTCAATGGCTAAATCTATTCTGGAAAATTGACCGTTACTATTCCTGACACGCTTTATAAGCTCACGCCATTGGCCGTCAAAGAAAAATTCGTATTCACGGCAGGCATGGCCGCTAAGCTCACAATGGCTCCCCATATCTTCCCTATCCGACTGATAAACCTTCATTTGTCCATGCATAAACATTCGATCATAACCTAAAGCCTTAGTATCAATTGGAACCCATTCCCTACCTGGAATACCAAGAACATCAAAAATGTCTACCCAGGAAGGAACGGTAAAGGCCAACCAATCTATCAAAATTCGTTGCCCTGTAGATTGTGCCCCCGTGTTACTTGACGGGGGCACGAGTTCTTGATTCTGATTTATTTCAAGAGAGATTTGCTTTTGCATGGATTTCTACCTCCCGTTTTTCCTGATCATAAAATTCAAGGACTTAGTTACGGATTTTTGGCGCTTGGGAGTCACCGCTACGGACTCGGGCCTTCGCCCTCGGTGCTGCGCACTCGCTCCCTGCGGTCGCGCTCCTCCGGGTTCTTATGCATGTATTACCTGGGATTGTTTTTGGAGAAGACTAGGCGTGAATGCGGGAATGTACTTAAGAGGGACTCTGTCCCCCTTAATAATCCCCCTGCACTCGGCGAGGCCAGGAAAAGTCTCTCCTTGCTATGGGGAACGGCTCCGCTGGTCAAAGAGACTTTCCCGTCTCTCAGTTTTTTGGGCAAGAGAGTTTGTCAATCAGCGAAAAAAATTACCTTCGGAAGTTTTTTCGCTGTTGACAAACCCCAAATTTAAAGCAATTATCAAGAAGGACGAATATCAAACCGATCATGAAACGCGCCGCACTTTACACACTTAGAGACAGGACGGTCAGTCGCAAGCATCAGATCATAATAATCCTTTCTACCCACAACATGACGAAGATTAACATCGGCAAAAAGACAACAAAATTGACGGCACTCGGGACACCAACCCGAAAGGCTCCAAGATTGAGAAAATTTCAAACCCCCACCCCCTACGCCACTAAATGTCAATCGAAAAATCAAAAACCCACTAAAGACAACATTCGGAAATCTTTACTGACATGAAGCAAACTACCAGAAATGACCACTTCAATCCAACCCTCCGACGTTAACCCTAATACCCGATATTTCTGACCAGGCAATTCTTCAACAGCCAACTGAAACGCCTTTGCCATAGTACGGCATATTTCAAAATTCAAGTACTCCTCTCCATCCCAAACCTGCAAACAAAACAACTTAAAATAAGACACCATATAACCACTCTCCTTACAGAAAATACTAAATTTTACAGAACTAATAATTATTAACCCAATCAATAGAACCCTCCAAAGTATCTATCTCAATATCAGAGTCCCGAGGACTTAATAAACCACTACCCATATTATTAGGATGTATAACCGCGAAATTAAAACCATACTCAAGCCTTTCTTTTTCATTAAGTTCATATATTCCCCACTTTTTTAATGACTTAATTTTCTTCATTTAATAAAACACCCCAGTATCAAAAATTGAAATCTGCTAAAACCTGATCACACACATTTAACTAGTTTTTTACTTAATTCGTTGATGATGAATAACTAAATTATCAAATATCCAATGAGCGCATGAATCATAAGTTAAAGATTTAACATAATCACAAATATCATCACGAAGATTATATTTTTCCATATATTCTTTTGAACGTTCATCCATAAAACTAGCACTATCATAAATTTCGTTCAAAATGCCTACTAACTCCGATTTTGAAAATGAATTAAAATCCATAAAAATCCTTTAACCCCCAATCAAAATGTACTCAAAGTATCAAGAAGAACATTCGAAACATATTGACGAGCCGCCTTAAGACCACTAGCACGATCAGCATAAAAAGACATCTTGGAATCCTTATAACATTGTTCAGAGTCCTCAATAAAACGATCAATTAAATCAAGCTCAGAAATAACGCCAGACAACATGAATACTAACTGATCTTTAGTCATTTCCTTTAAATTGATACCTTTCAAATCAACTTGATTAACGTTTTCACTATTAGCCATTTTCAATCACCCTCTCTTCTTCCTGACGCGCCATCCATGCATCAAGACCAACCTGCCTAAAAAGATATCTCGAACCACAGCGAATTGGACTAATCTCATTACGCTTAACCATTTCCAGTAACAACCAGTAAGATATACCTAGATATTCCGCAGCCTCTCTTGAACTAAGAGTCACTTTCTGAAGCACACTTTTCACCTTCCAATGAATTTATTTCTATCCAAATAATTTTTAAGCGATAGTTTTTCTATCATTTGATGTTAAAAAAATATCAGAAAACAACTTCCGCATATCCACAGAATAATAACATTCAATACGATACATTAAATCACGACCTGGAGAACACTCCCCCGCCTCAATCTTCCTTAAATAAACTTCAGATATACCCAATTCAATTGCTACTAACTTCTGCGTCCTTCCCAACGCCTTACGAACATTAACCAACTCATCCCTTCTCAATTTTACCACCCCCATAAGATAGTTTTCCTATCAAATATAATTATAACCGATATATTAACTATCGTCAAGGGAAAATTACATTTTTCCTATCAAAACATATTGCAAGCGATAGTTTTTTAATCTATAATAACAATACAAGGAGTGATTACCAATGATTGGTAAAAGGCTAAAGGAATTAAGAGGAGACAGAACACAAGACGAAGTCGCACTTAGACTCGGTATCAAAAGAGCAAGATACGCACTATACGAACAAAACCGTACTGAACCAAACATAGAAATGCTTCAAAAATTATCAAAATATCACAACGTATCCATTGACTATATTTTAGGAAAAACAGATGAAAAAACAACTGACAACACACAACAACAAGACGAAATAACAGAGTACCTCGAAACACTTCATAAACGACCCGAAATGAAAACATTATTCAAAATCTCAAAAAACGCAACCAAAAAAGATATAGAAAAAGCTATTAAAATTATAGAAGCCTTAAAAGAAGATACACAGGAGTAAGATTTTCATGGAAACATATGTGAGATTAATTGATCTCCCAATTACCGTTAAAGGTATGACAGTAACGGACGGAGAAGGAAATTACAATGTTTATCTAAACAACAAACTAAGCCAAAATACTATAATAAAAACATATATACATGAACTAAAACACATAGAAAACAACGATTTTGAAAGTATCGAAAATGTAGCAAACATTGAAAAACGATCAAAAAATTACTAAAAATCCTAAGTACAAACCCATTACAATAAATTACAATTAAACTAAAATTTTTGCTGATGATCAAAACAATAAATACGACCTTTAAAACGCCCATTATTTTCTAGGCAAAAATTAGCCACATTCTCAGTCACCCCCTTACCACAATTTGCACAAAAATACCTACTATTCCGATATTGTTCATTTTTATTCCTAATCATTTCAATATGCTTTTGACGAACAGAAACATCACGAATATTTACACTATCAATTATTTGACAAATCCTCTCCATATCAACACTATTCAAAACCCTATCTTTACTCTTTCTAAGAATTACATGCTCAATATCCGTATCCCAAATAACATCAGCAGACACAACCTTTAAATCACAACGCCTACTAAAAGTAACTATTGAAAAATACGGTATTTTAGAAAAACCCTTTAGAAGACGTTTAAGCGCCAATATATGGACAAAATTCTGCTTAATAGGACTATAAAAAGATTTTGAATTACCACCAAAATTCTGATACCAATATTTTGACCTTTCATCCCCAATAATTACACCCATATAATTTTTAACCTCAATTACAAAAATACCAAACGAAGATACAACTACATGATCAATTTGCGCAAATCGCTCATGATTACGAATAAAAACATCATTAAACACCCTATAATCACCCGAAAGCCTACCCAAAGATAAATCTATTTTATACTCCCCTAATTCACCTTTTCTAGAAGACTTATCATAAGACTTTCCAACAGACCCATGACTACCAGACCCTTTATTAGACAACTCTCCCCCAAAAAATGCTACCAATAATCTCTCTATAAAATCAAAAACCATAACCTCACTCCTCTGACAACAAATTATCAAATACATTATACACAAAGCCTTTAATCAATAATAGAAATTCCCATACAACAACACACATTAAAAATATTAAGGAGTTGAAACAGATGGCCCACGCAGAATATAAAGGCATCGGAGCGAAAGGCCAAGCTAAATTCAGACTTTACTATGATGGTCCAAAAAACCCCGATAATAGCCGAAACCAAAAAAAGGAATCCTATGCCATCGACCCAATACCCGAAAAGGCCGGAGCTATCGCTAAAGCCGCGAAGAATAGAAAAAAAGACATCGCGACAAAAACCGAAAAAATCCTCCTGGAACGATTCGAAAAAAAAGCTGCCGAATTAGCCGATACAGAAGCTAAAAAAAGAGAAGACAAAATTAATGAACCAAACTATGTTGAACCAATCGAAGTCAACAAAGAACCGTTCACTAACCACTCAGCACGATGGCTTAAATACAAAGCTGGCACTGCTCGAAAAGGTAAACGACAGCCCAAGACGCTATGGAGATACAAACAAATACTCGAAAGGATAGATGAATTTTTTAAAAATGACTGGGTAGAAAACATAGATATAGATCGCGTAGAAGAATTTTACACCTGGTTATCCGTACAAAAGAAGAAGAAAGGAAACAAACAGAAAACCGAATCAAAAGAAACTCTGAGCAACCAAACACAATGGCATTATCATAGATGCCTTTACTATATTCTAGAATATGGCGTTGCCCGTGGAAAACTAACATCAAATCCATGTCAACATGTTAGACCACTTGAAGCACCCAACGACCTAGACGAAAAAAAGCCGGACTCTTATACAGCTGAAGATGCCGCAAGAATACGCGAACTGATGGAACAAGAACCCCTTAAACGAAGAGTCTTTACCCAAATAGCCCTAGAGGTTGGCGCAAGGCCAGAGGAAGTCCATGGACTCAAATGGCCAGATATAGATTTTAAAAAACGACTCATAGACTTTAATAAGGTTTGGCAATACGTCCCTGGAGAAGGATCTTTTGAAAAACAACATTTAAAAAATAAACACAGCAGACGAAAGGTAAGGGTATCAGCCAGCACCATCTTCCTACTACATCAACTAAAAAGAGAACAAGAAAGCGATAAAGATAAAGCAGGCGATAAATGGATAGATAGTAAAGCTTTGTTTACCGATTGGAAAGGAAAGCAACTTGCGGCAACCTGGGCCGGTGACTGGTGGAGCAAATGGATAAAAACGACGGACTTACCCATAAAAACTCTATATTGCTTACGGCACACCTGTATCAGCTTACTTATCGCCGCAGGAGCAAACCCGCTTGAAATCGCACGAATGGTAGGCCATGTTAATGCAGAAATGATATGGAGAAGGTACGGACACGCTATTGAAAAAGAGCATTTCGCCGGTGCCGAAATCATAGAATCCCTCATAAAGAAGAAAGAAAAGAGATCAGAGGCTATCCCTGGCTAAAAAGCTAAAGGTGGAACAAAAGTGGAACATGCGATTTAAAAACAGTCCCAAACAAACTTTTTCATACTTAGTACTTAAATTTAAAAACCCAGTCACACCAAGCATTAAAAGAGATAACCCAAGTCAAAAAAAGACTAATGAATTATCTCCAAAACCGTCAGTGCGAGTTCGACTCTTGCATCCCCTGCCAAGTAAAAAGTGAGACACCGCAAGGATTTGCGGTGTTTTTGTTTTATGCATTGGCTGTATAATTTGGCTTTTGGGGACTATTTGGGGACTAAAGATACATGAAGCTACAATAAAATACGTTATGTTTCGCAAAAGATAGCCCCTGACACACCCTTATTTTCCAGCTTGATCCTTTCGTATGACATCCAATAGCTGCGCTGCACGAGCCCTTTTTCTATTAGAATTGAATTTGGTCCTTCTCTGATGTCAATACTTTAAATATCCTTTTAGGATTAAAATATATTGACCCCACTATAAAAGGGAGGACTACTATACAATGAAAAGCGAAATTTCTCCAGATCTTATAACTATATAAATTGATAAATAAAGATATAATTTACTCCAAGATCATGGAAGAATTAAAAACAGCCCAAGAACTTTTAAATGAAGTCAAAATTTTATCTAACGGACTCCGAGAGACAATCGATAGTTTACAAAACAGATGCAATGATAAAACACTTAGATATGAAGATCTTCCAGATTATCTAACTATTGAAGAATTAAAAGGATGGCTACCACTTGGGACTAATAAGCTCTATGCGCTTGCCAATAAGCCTGGATTTCCAACTATATAGAATGGGAAGTAAGATGCTTTTTTCCAAAGCCCTAGTAAGGGAGTATATGGAAAATATAAACAAGGACAATAAGGAAATGGCCCCACGAATCCATATGAAGTAAAAGAACTGAGAAACCGTCGAAAGCAGCAATCAATCATTTAGGTTTATAGGGTATCCTCTAATTGAGGATACCTTTTTTATGCTTAATAGTTTTCACTCAGAAGTTACTTTATCCCCTCCCGGGCTTATTGCCAGGGTTAATTCTATTTATTTACATATTTGTCGCAGAGCCAATAAGAATGTCGGAAAGAAGGAAATATTCATAAAGCGTTGAAAGTCTTGACAAAGGATTTTATAGATAAAAATTTAGGGAGGAAATTAAAATGAGTAAAATTCCAGGTTTCAGATCGGGTAAGACATGGAAGAAAGTTGTTGCTTCAATTGTATATCTATGCGTTATATTGACTATTTGGGGCATGGTTAAAAACGGGAAAAATAATAATACTCCTTCAACACCTACAACCGCGCCAGTTAATCAATCAAATACGGCTCAGAGTTCGTCAACGTCCCCCACTTCAGCACCAGAACAAGCCAAACCAGCTCCGATGGTTATAACAGCAGATAAACTTATGGAAGACTTAAAAAGTAACGCATTAAACGCCAGCAATAATTATAAAGGAAAGTATGTTGAGGTAACTGGTAAATTATCCAATATTGACAGTAACGGTGAGTATTTTGATATTACTCCTATGAATGATGAATTTGCTATTATAGGTGTGCAGTGTTACATTACGGAAGAACAAAAAGCGACGGTGGCAAAATTTACGAAAGACCAAAAAGTGACTGTGATTGGAACTATATCTGATGTTGGAGAAATCTTAGGGTATAGTTTAAAGGTTGAAAGCATTAAGTAAACCCTACAAACGCAAAAAGCCCGGTTTTTGTTTACTCTATGACGCACTATTTACCGTTTACGAATCATAGCTGTGATTTCATCTTGCGTATACGGCGTGGCGGTCCCAACTAATTGCGCTAATTCATCTTTGGCTTTTTTGTACTCACTCTCGATTAGACCCTCCCACTCAGAGTCCGTCATTTTAATTCCAGCTTTAGCAGCCAGCTCTTTGGCCTTACCAAGTGCAGCGTTGTATTTACCCAAATCGGCGGTAATGCCATGCTTCTTGGCAGCTTGTACCGCGAAGTTTACGGCATCCTGAGCAATACTTGAGGCCGTAGCAAGCTGTTTAGCTGTAAAGTGCTTCCGGAGATAGACTCCGGTCAGCGCAATGAGAGCGCTCATAAGTGCCATTGCAATGTCTGAAAGACCGCTAGAAATTATTTGTTGTACATCCATAACATAAAACCTCCTGTAAAATAATAATGAGCGTCTAACCCCTTCCGTCAACGCTGTGCTTCTGTTCCCCTTGACCATATCGTTGAGACTAACGAAATGGTATTTCGGAATAGAAAGAGCAACTTGCGTTATTTGCAAATTGCTCTTATTTAATCCTTGCTCTGCCGGGAGCGAGGAAAGGTTGCTTCACTTGATTAAATAACTCGAATATATTTGATTGACATCATACCGGAATCAACTAAATTCACACTTTTAAGCAAATTTGTCAACCAAATTGGCAAGCGCTTGCGAATTTAACCGCCTAAAAAAGTCTCATGATTTTGATCATATAATTCTTGAGCTCAATTAAATATCAAGTGAAATGTCTCTTTCCATTCCTCGCCATGTTCATCATTCGGCTTGGCTACATGGGCTAGTTCATGGACAAGAATTTCAGGCATAGCACTAATCGGAATATTCATGGAGATATCAACTAAAGGGGTACTCTCATCCTCAGGAATCGTTGTGCATCCTGCTCCTTCTATATCTGAGGCTATCTGAATATTAGCTTCCAATCCTGGAAACAGTTCCTCAAAAGCTTTAATAACAAATGGGATTGGATCATTAATAATTTTAACATGTAAACTCTCCCTATCCCAAATACTTCGCGACCGCCGCAGCTGTATCGTACTTCGTATTTCCTGATAACAGCACTTCATTGGGATGATTGGTCGTTGCCCCCCCACAACAATTAATTTCTCGGCACTCATGGCATCCTTAGGTACGGAATGATCGTCCGGCCGGATGAATAAGGCGCAATTCCCGTTTTTGACGGAAACGTCTGTACCCGCCCAATAATCTTCTTTGGTGTAAAGCAAAACTGCAACTTCTAACACATCGACACTCCCCTTCCATAATCCAGCGTCTTCATTGACATAATCCCGATCCACCGCGATCCCGGCCAAGCTGGTATCATTTTGATACTGATAAATATGGTTTGGTGCTGTTTGGCCTCCTGACCAGGCATAAGTTTGAAAGTATCTGTCGGGTGGGTAATCTGCCTTTTGCAGGGCCAGCATGACGGCATAGGAGCCATACGCCCCCACAAGGTATTTGCCGGTCAATACGGTATGGATGCCCCGGAAATACTCTTGAATAGCCGTCATGTCCCCCGGCTGCGCGTCACAATCGACTGTAAAGTAAATGCATACACCTTTAGGAGCACCGAGCGCCTGGGCTTCAGCAAGAGCGTATTGCGCATCAGATACTCCTCTTAGATAGTTAAAATAACTTGCCTTCGTTGGCGACAGCTCTAAAATGAGCCATAGCAGCAGCCCCGCATCATGGATAGCTTTGACCTCGGCAACGGTTAGGCCATAGTTGCCGCCCAGGTACCTGCCAACTGCCTTTACCCCGGCGCTTTTAGGGCCTGTATGCTTGCCGGGGTTAACCTGGTTGCGCAATCAATACCATTCATTTTCCTTCTCCTTTCTCTTGGAGTTGTGTCAGTAAATTAGTTATCCCTGGAGGCAATGGCACACCAAGGATTCCTAGGTTTTCGGTCACAGATATACCTTCTCTTGAAACATAAAAATAAATAGTGAGAGTCCTAAAAATAGGCTGTAGATTACCAACCATCTTATCAAGCAAAACAGCTACAGCTAGCACGACAAGAATGATTCCTTTCCTGATTCCACCCCAAAACATCACTTCACTATCTACCCTGTGGTTTTTCATTGCGCCCAAGAACCCGGTTGCATAATCAATAACCATTAAGACTATTAACACATTCAGCGCAGCATCCCACCCTCCCAGCCATGCGCTTGCAATTGTCCCTAGTGCGGCAATGGCTGCACTAAAACTAATTTCTTTGATATTCATCACGCTTTCACATCCTTCCTTTTTGCGCATAATAAAAACGCCCCGAGAGGCGTTTTTGATCATATACCATTACTCACAATGACTACCTTATGTTAAGGAAAAAATTTAATTGGGATTCAATCATACTCTGCACTTCACTTATGCTGGCCTCCGGATGTTTCACAAAGATATCATTCGCTTGTGCAATATCGTAGCCCTTACCATTTACTTCGTAACAATAATTGCTCATATGCTCTAACATATCAAGGTAAATGTCAGGCTTTAATAGTAATTGTGTAACGGTTCCGATATCTGTTGATCCTTTCCAGATATCACCCGTTGAAGCTAATGCAGGTGTTGGTACGGCAACAAACAAAGTTCCAATTATAATTGTCGTAAGTAATATCTTTGATTTGGTGAATAGTAGTTTTTTCATAACGTCCCTCCTAGGCTCCTTCAAAGTTAACTATAACACCAAATTCATGCAATAGTTGTCGAACATTAACATCTTGCCTTAAAGAAAATATCCTATATAATCAATAGCCCCTGCTTAGCTAAGAGCGTTTATTGCGCATAATACGTCTTATACGTAATAAAGATATTCAATAAGATTACTTAGGATTAAAGCTTAACCATATTTACGGAAACTATTTTACAACTATTTAAACCAATTATTTTTCTATTGTAGGCTGGGTAACATGGATTTAAGCTTATAGTTATACTTTCTCCATTTTCAAAATCAAATACAAATATGCTCTTTTTATCTGAGTCTTCTATAGCTTGCAATATTTCCGATGTTATATCGCGATGTTCCCATGCACTAACCTTTTTAGGCAATTCACCCCAACCTAAAACAATATTCAGCTTCCTTAATATTTTTCTTAATTACCTTCATATTCTTTTTAATCAACTTTTGATACTCATTCTTTGAATTTTTCTTAACTTCATTAATAACTTTTTGAAGACGCTCAGGTTTAGTCTCATAAAAGGGATATAAATTAACGATTACAACTGTTTTCACATTTTGAATGACATTGTTTGAAGTTGAAGATTGCACATGGGTAAATTCTAAGATTTTTTTTACTGTCTCATCGCATTGCTTCCTATCTGCTTTGCTAGGATTCATTAAAATATAAAGTATTGTATTAGTGGCATTCTTATTAATACTTACTTTTAATCGATAGCGAGCAAAGATATTATTGATAATCCGTATTTTCTTTGCATCTTGTACTTTAGCATATGATGACTAATCTTTCAGTAACCTTTGCTTTAAACTTAGGATCTTCCATTTCGTTTTTAAACTTATTAAATTCCTCAGTAGCAATTGTTTTCATTCGATAGTCATTTATAAAGGCGATAATCTTTTTTGCTAGGTGTCTATCACGAATATTTAGCCCTGCCTTACATACGGCCGCAAGTGTTCTGATTACAGGGATATCACTAAAAATACCGTCCGGCATTAGTTCATTTAAACCAAACTCACTAAGATCAACAACAGCATTCTGATTATTTTTAATTAATTCTAATGAAAAATTTTCGTTTAAATCCTTAAACTCCATTTGTCCACCCCCTTGTATAAATTCTATCCAACACAAATAATTCCTCCTGCCATTCACCGGCGAAAGGATTCGTCTATTCAGTGTCAGCCGGCACCGACGCTTTTATTATGTAGATTGTTGAATTCGTGCTTGTAAATATGGCAAAGTCTAATCGTCCGACTCATAGACATTATTTTAATCGACATCTTTCTCCATAATATCCCGTACTATAGAAGTATAATCGTACTTAGGATGATTTGTGAAAGGATATGGAAGGAGTGATTTAGAGTGGATGAGTTTTCTGAACAAGTATCATCTAAAAATGTCAGCAATAATCATGTTGATGAGGCGGCGGCTGCCCTAGATACCGATTTGAACCAAAATGTTCGCTTAGCCAATTTAGATGTAAAGGTTAATAATTTTTCAAAACGCAAAGTTTTAATTCTAATTTCTTGTCTTATTCTAGTTATTATTGTTGGAGTAGTAGGAACAAAATATTATTTAAACTTTCAGGAGAAGCAAAAAGCTATTGCCTCAGCAAAGGTTGCACTCGATGCTGAACTCAAAAAATCTAAAGCCGCATTCGATTCAGCACAGCTAGAATTGACTCCTAATTCTTTTAAAGATGCTATAAATGATTTGAAAAAAGTTATTCCATCCGATCCCAATTATGCTCAGGCTCAGAAACAAATTACCATTTTAAATAATGTTTCTGACGTAAATAATCTGGTTAAGAACTTAAATAACGATATGATGAAGTTTAATACCTCAGAAACGCAATTTGAGAATGCCTATGAATCATTGAAGCAGCCTACAAATTCAGCCGCGAAATTTGATTATCCTGCCACTTCCACAGTTGCTATGTCTTACATTAACAAGGCTGATACTCTGTATAGTGATTTTTCGGCCGCCGCGGAAGAGGTAAATCAATTTATTTCTCCTATTTCGAATGATCTTGGGGCAATTTCATCGAATGATTACTTGTCATCATTCGAAAACACAAATCAAATACTTATGAATTTTCAAAGCATAACCAATCAAGTTACATCTATAAAAGTAACTTACAGGAATCACTTAGACTCATTAAAGTATAACCATTTAAATTTCTCTTTAGTTTCACAAATAAATAGTTCGCATGAAAAGGTACGTGAAGATGTAAACAACACTAGACAAGAGATAGAAGCTTTAACTGGATTTGGAAACGGTAAGATTAATAACTTGTTAGAAGAAGCAAAGAAATTAGGTCAATAATCTAAATTAAGGCCATAGTAATGTCAATATATGTTGAAACCCTCATGCATTTTTTAAAGGAGTTAATATAAAAACAAAGAATCCTTCAGCTTTTTTAAGAGGCTGGAGGATTTTATATTTGGACCTTTTCGAAATTACACGAAAGGAAATGGATATTTTTTACAGAAATGAAATTAAAGAAAAAATGAGAGGTAAAAGAGATGATTTTGGACAAGGATGGTAATCCTATTACAACAACTTCACGTATAGAACCTGAAATACTAGAGGAACTTAGAAAATATAAGACACATGAGCACAATACCTGCCTTGAATGTGGATATGTTGGGTTAATGGGGAAAACCGTAAACAGAGAAAAACGATTAAAAAAATTGGCTATGATATATTAATTGCTATTGTTATGTGGTTTATTTGGCAAATGACTAGGTTTTCTTACTTAATTTATTTTATAGCAACTACGGTAGCAATGGGAATGCAGAAAGTAATAACAACACGTTACTGCCCATTCATGGTCGCCGTGGTAGTCAAGGGAATTAACCTGCTTCCTATCGGGTTTTTATAAGGGTCAACAATCCGAACCGTAATTTTTTGTGGTCCTTGAATCTTAATTGCCGATCCAACAATAGCTCGTGACGAACCACTTCCTGAAATTACTCCTTCGGAGCTTTTCATACTTGATAATGCTGAATTCACCCCGGGCAAGTTGTTTATAATTTTTTGCCCATAGTTTTGATCTTCGGCATACCCACTGGCCTGTAAATCGGCTGCAAGTTGATTTACTGAAGCCCCACTTTTTGCATCGGATAATAACCTTTTGTAGTTAGAATTCTGAGTGTAAAAGTCTGCGTCACCTTATGCCCAGGCACTTGGGGAAGAATAACTCTCATAGGTATTGGTCCCTGGTACTTTTATACCGCCAAAGTTATTGAATTTTGTTGCAAGTTGAGAAGTTCCCCAACCCGATTCATCTCCCCATTGTGCAAGCAAAAGTTAACAGGCCCCGTTTGTTTGCTAACGGTTTGTGCATAAGAAAGCATTTGAATAACAAATTGTTTTGCATTAGCAGGCGCTGGTATCGTGGAAGTTGGACTTGAACCAACAGCACCTGTATAAGGATTGCCCGTTACCTTTGCCAGCCATTCTCCAAGGGCGTTATTGGGACCACCCGCAAGGTTAGAAAGCCAATCTCCGCCGCCGATAGGTTGTGATCCAGCCGGCGTACCGGAAGAACTTGAAAGTGGGATGAGCGAAACTTTTGTATTTTTAGCTCCACCGCTGCTACTTTCTCCAAGTGCTTGATTAATCTGGCCTAAATATGGACGTAATGCAACGATGATAGCTGCTGTTTCTTCGGCAGCTTTACTTGGGTCAAATTGTTCCTTTGTTATGCCTTGGCGGGGATCAGACGTACCCTGAATAGCAGGCCCAGCTAAACCTCCTAATTTATTTCCACCATTCCTCCCAAAATACCGCCAATAACTCCACCAACAGCAGTTCCTAGACCAGGAATGATTGAACCAAGTGCCGCCCCTCCTACCGCTCCAGCCTCTACGCCTCCCCATGTACCTAGACCAGTACCGGCAACCTCACCGATTCCTTTTCCTGCTTGGCCTTGCCTAATGTCGCTAATTCCTTGGGGTAAAGATGCAAGAGTGGATAAAAGTGGGCCTCCGAATTTCCCTAGTGTTGATTCCATTCTAGACAGGAAGTCGATACTAGAAGATACCGCTCTTCCAGTTGATGAACCAATTGTGCTTAGAAAATCGTGATCCTGTTTTCCTAAGGATACTCCAGCCCACTCCGCCACCGATAATCGCAGCAGCGGTTGGGTCATAGGATTCCCAAGGGTAGCATCGTACAACCATCCGCCTATCCCGGTAAGATTAGAAGTAAAACCTTGTGCCGTTTGTCCGGGAGCAATGTAATTATTATTTGATTTGTCAAGGGAGGAATAGTTTGAGTTCGTGAGTTCTTTTTGAAGTTTACCTTGATCTCCGGTAAATTTAGCTATATTAAAATTGCCATTTTTATCAAAGTATTGTCCAAATAATTGTTTAGCCTGGGATGGAATAATGCCGGCCCATTGCCCTAACATTACCGCACCTTGATCTGTGTTTCCACCAAAGTTTTTATAGGCATAAGTAAGCATGTTCTGTAAATTAGTTTTACCGTTATCCCCTGTTCCAAAAGCCCCTTGAGATGAGAGTAGTTGAGCGTGCCAATAATTAGCTCCAGGCGCTATGGCTTGATACATAGCCGCTTGCCCATAAGCTCCCCATCCAGGATTTTGAATGCCATTATTTACAGCAGTCATAATGTTCGGGAACTGATTAATAAATGCTTGATTTCCTGTCTTTGTTGCTATAACATACAATGCTCCTAATTGGTTCTGATTGGGAGCGTTAACCATGGATTGCTGAGCTATCTGAGTCATTTGTTGCAAAGCATTAACCACTTGAGCGTTACGGCCTTATCTAGAATACACTCCAGGATATTCCACATTCAGTTCGTTTGGTGCGTGTACTCAAGACAATTCCACATAAGTCTATTCACAGAAAAGCACTCCATACAAAAAAGTCCCCTCATTTTGAGGAGAAATAGAGGAAGCTTATTCTAAACAATAACTTATATCCTCTGGAAACTATATAAGTTGAATTAATTCTTCACTACAACTTACAACATAGCCTTTGAATAACGGCTTCTGGTCTCGTGCTTATGGATTTGAGAAAGGCTTTAACATTTTTTCTGATTTCAGGAACCGTTTTGTAAAAGACATTGTAAA
>NZ_JAVHUW010000022.1 GCF_030954495.1 Candidatus Desulfosporosinus nitrosoreducens
CGGTGAGCTCCATCACCCTTAAATTCACTAGTATCTGATTTCATTCTACCGTTTAACGCCCATGATTTCAAGGTGGTTCATGTCCAAAATCCCGACTTTTATTTTTAAAGCATGCAGAGGTTCGGAACTTCATGGTAGTAGAATTTATCCGCTGACTAATCCGCTCTAAGACTCCCGCTTCGGCAAGCGGTGAGTTAAGAGCGGATTAGTCAGCGGATAAGGGCGGCTAAGATTCAGATGGGGTTAAAACTCCACCTGAATCAAGTCTTCTTTATAGGCAAAAGAAGAACGATTCTTGATTCGTCAACGGACAAATCAAGAATCGTTCTTTTCTTCTTAGTCTTTAATTTCTTTATATTTTTGCCAATAACCCGATTCCGTGAGGACTTCACCGCCTATGCCCATATTGCTGTACTCATGTTCATCGAGTGTTACGGTAAACGCTGCCATCGGAATTCCCAGAGCCTGAGAAGCTGCTTGACTCATTCCATGAATCAAACTTCTCTTTTGATCCATACTTAACTTCGGTCCATCAAAATTAATCATTGGCATTTTAGAGTCACCTCCGCAAAAATCTTTTCTCACTCTCCTAAAATTCCCGAATACGTCCTAAAACATGTAAACCCATTCATGAACTTTCAAATTTTGTCCACACTAACAAACAAGATGAAGGAAAACTTTTTACCGTGTCGAATAGCTTAGATGACAGGATGCCAAAATTGATCATGTTAAATTAAAGGCTCTGGGGTCTGATCTTAAAGGAGTTCTCTCTGGTCTTTTTTATACTCTTCATTTTGAACAAGGAGTAGGATAACAATGTGCGAAGCAAACGCCTATCTCAGAGATGGAGAAAAAGACGTGTTGTTTATGGAGTCTGTTGATACCATCGAGCCCTATGAGAATGGTTTAAAACTCGTGGACATTTTTGGAAAACAACAATTCATCAAGGCTCGGATTAAAGAAATGACCTTGCTCAATCACCGTATACTTTTGGAGAAAATTTCAAATATCTGAGTGAAAGGAGATCATTATGGACCTCAGCTATCAAGCCATAGGAACTATTCACACCCCTTATTTCTCCTTTAATGCTCCCCATCAACCAATTCCGGATGCGCCGGGAGATTTCTGGATTACCCTTAACCCCGAGTATGCCGCAGGGTTGAAATTTCTGGATAAATTCAACTACATATACGTCCTTTATCACCTCGATCAAATATCTCCTCCTCTTGAGTTACTGACTCACTCTCCTTGGGCCCCTGAACTTGAAATCGGGCTTTTTGCCAGCCGCTCACCTAAAAGGCCCAACCCAATCGGCTTAAGTATTGTGAAAATTAAGGAAATCCAAGGCAACGAGATCATTATTTCGGGCATCGACGCCTACAATGGTACTCCTTTACTGGACATTAAACCCTATATCCATTTCCGGGACAGTCTCGAAGACTCCAATAACGGCTGGTTTGATACCCTTCCCGACAAAGAGCATATTATGGCCCATGCCCTTGGACGTCCCCACGAGCATAGCCATGAACATCAACATGGTCTTGGGCATGAACATGGACACGAACATAGACATGGGCATATTGACGAAGATACTCATAGTCATCAGCACTCACATGAACATCCGCACTCCGACGACTATCATAACCACAGCAACCAGCATAAGGATTGAACTTATAGCCGAATGGAGTGAGCAAATGCTTAATGCGATTCTTTTATTTCTGTTGGCGGGCCTGGCCGAAATCGGGGGAGGGTATTTAATTTGGCTTTCTTTGAGGGAAGGACGTCCATTTTGGTATGGAATAATAGGAGGTGTAATTCTGATCCTCTATGGAATTATTCCGACCCTACAGAAGTTCCCGAATTTCGGTAGGGTTTATTCCGCCTATGGAGGGGTATTTATCGTTCTGGCGGTTTTGTGGGGATGGGGAATCGATAAAAAAATGCCGGACCTCTACGATTGGATAGGATCTGCGGTTTGCCTTGCGGGGGTGTCTATTATGTTATGGGCACCGCGGCAATAATCTCCGTAAACACAAGAACCGTCCAATAATTCACCTTAGCAAACGCGGGAAAATAGCATATGATTAAAGCGCGGTACCATTTGGACCTCAGTTCTTATTTAATCTAAATGCCAATATTATGGGTTGAGTTAGGCATTGCTAATTCTGAGGGAGGTATTCTGAATGTTAGGTGAAGCAAAGTTACTTAAAGTTTATTTTGGTGAAAAGGATCAGTATCAAAACGAGCCTCTCCATCAATATTTAGTTCACTGGCTCAAAGAAAAAGGGATTGGCGGCGTAACTGTCAACCGGGGTATCGAAGGCTATGGTCAAGACAAACTTCTCCGTATTGCCCGTTTGTTTCAGTTATCCTCCGACTTGCCGATAATCCTGGAAATCGTGGATGTGGCGGAAAACATCGACCCTTTGATCCCGGAGATTTGTGCC
This sequence comes from Candidatus Desulfosporosinus nitrosoreducens, assembly GCF_030954495.1. GTDB lineage: Bacteria > Bacillota > Desulfitobacteriia > Desulfitobacteriales > Desulfitobacteriaceae > Desulfosporosinus > Desulfosporosinus nitrosoreducens. The sequence goes on from NZ_JAVHUW010000022.1 coordinate 2,448, forward strand.
CTCGTACCAAAAGGTTTGGTTTTTGCCGAAGATATACAGGTTTATAAGCATGGAAAAACGCCGGCATAGCTTAAGCATAAACAACTGCATTATTCCGAAGTCCACCGCTAATGTGAACAAAACCGCAAAGAAAAGCCTTTGCGGTTTTGTTCACATTAGCGGTAATTTTGAAAACACCAGTTCACTTGTTCAATATTCCCTAAGTCTCTCCTCTATGTAGTTTTTAAGATAGCTATAAACTTTCCGAATATCTCCTTTCAACTCCAGTTTGCTAATCGTTTGCTCCATAAATCTCAGCTTTACAATTTTCTCCAGAGTTAAGTCGTAGTTAACGTCTAAAACCCAGGACATTCTCATTAGTTTGAAATCGCTCGACGTTCTTAACATCGTAAAAGGAACAACCTTTCCAGCAAGGATTACCTCAGCAACCTCCCGTGAACATTCGGCCTTATCAGGAACACCTTCCGCAGTCTCATTGGCTAGCTGCTCAAATATGTCCAGTTTGTCCGCATCCCGAATTAATTTGCAAAACATCAGACAATCGCCGGATATTTCCTGCGGCAATGCGTATTTATTGTGATACTTGATTGCGGACTCAATTATGTTCTTTTCTACGTCCACTAATCCATCCAAAATCCGATTGTCCGCCAAAACCTGAAGGCCTAACTCGGCGTGATCTTCAGAAATGTCATCTCTATAAGTGCCATAGCGCGTAAATTGCTCAAAGCGGCCAACATCATGAAGCAACCCGATAGCCTCAGCAATTCGGGTGTTATTGGCATTCAAATTGAGAAAAGCCGCAAGGTCCAAACTATTATCCCAAACCCGATAAGTATGGTCAATCTTGAACTGAATATTAGTATCCACTTGGGTGTCTCCGGACAGAAAGCTCCTTGAATAATCCTCCAGCCAAGTATCAAGATAATCAATCTGGGACAGATTCATACTTTTACCTCCCTATATCAATTTAATTTTTCTTAGTTTTTCTCCTCTAACATATGATGAGCAGCGAGCTGTTTATGGGCAAGAAATTCAGCGACCGTTTCGCTACTACCCAATTTAAGACCTGCGAGCCGCCACTCCCGAAACGTATGCCAAAAATCAAGTTCTGAAAGGACACGGGAACAGCGCTCTGATTCAGAATCATAAGGCCAATAGACGTCAACCCATAATACCCCTTTGCGATTTAAGACCAATAAAAAATGATTAAGTTCCGGGATCGGAGAATCTAAAAGTTTAAAAAGGATGTGCGAGCGCCCGTTGGGAAAATCGGTTCGAAGATAAATGGAATGCATACTCTTCAACTCCTCCCACAATTAGACACGACCGGCAACCCATATGGTAAATAGTTAATTGTCTACTGCAAGTATTTTAGCTTCGGAAGGATTCCTCGCTCAGAACATCACCCCTCTTGTCTCAGTTTTCCTTTGCCATTTTAGACATCAAAAAGCTCCTACCTGCCTTCTAGGCAAAGGTAGGAGCCATCAGCCATCCGGTACAGCACAAAGCCTCCTTCAAGCATATAAGCGAGCCCCATCGCGGAGTCAGAAAACTCTATTTTTTACATTATATCACCAAGCGGAAGAGAATCCAATGATCATTCTCCAAATGATCTTTGAGACTTAAATGTTTAAACAACTGCCTGTTCTTTAACTCTGATTGAGGCCAAGCACTTTTTCCTTTATCCCGCTTTACCCACGTTCCAACAGTCCGGCTGCCAAATCAATGACCGCCTGTTCCTTAACTCTAAAATGCATTTTTTTGCCGGTAGCCGTGTATGGCAATTCTTCAACAAAACAATAATAGCGCGGGCGTTTGTATTTGGCCAGCATTGGATGAGTATTGCAAAAATCGGTAAGCTCCCTGGCAAGCAAACTAGGGTCGGCTTTGACAATATAGGCGACTACAGCCTCTCCCCGCAATTCATCGGGAACGCCGACCACAATTGATTCTTTGACTTTTGGATGCTCATTCAAAATTTCCTCAACTTGAACCGGATGGATATTTTCACCTGAAGAAATAATCATATCGTCTTTGCGCCCGACAACCGTGACAAACTCATTCTCATCCCAGGTGCCTAAGTCACCTATATAAATCCAACCTTTATAAAAGACCCTCTCACTCTCATTGGAATTTCTGTGATAAGCGTAGGTCGTTTTACCCGGAGCCTTGACTATTATCTCCCCTGTCTCTTGCCCATCCTTGGCTACATGCTCCCATGGTTCGGCCCGGTGATCAGGAAAAATTCTAACTACGGCCACATCGTCATCGGTGCAGGCTCTGCCCGCTGTGCCTGCCATAACGGGCAAATCATAAGGTCTCAAAAAAGTGTTCCAAAAAGCTTCTGAAGTTCCATACCCGTTAAAAATATTGGGTGTAAGGGATTGCTGAAACTTTGTACAAGCTTCCTTTTCCAGAGGGGCACCCATAGTGACAATCCCTTTTAAATGAGTTAAATCAACAGGTCTTTTAACTTGTTGATCGTGCAACATCTTCAGCATCGGTGGAGCGCCAATCAAGAAAGTGACTCGGTATTTCCCCGTCAATTCCAGGCAAAGTTTAGGATTGAACTGGCGTAAAATTATGATTTGGCCCCCCACATAAAGGGTGGGAACAGGGCCGCCGGAATGAATACCACCTCGGTGAAACCAGGGACTCATATTCATCGTTATATCCTGCGGTGAAAGAGGAAAATGCATAGCTACATCATGGGCCGACAACACTTCATTAATATTATTCAAGGGTACCCCTTTCGGTTTACCTGTCGTCCCTGAGGTGTAAAGTCTGGTAACCTCCGCATAAACATGCGGCAAATTCCCTGTTTGCGGTTCATCTTCCGGCTGAGCCCGAACATAATCCCGATAGAGTATATGGCCGGGAGGAGCTGTCTCTTTCCCCGAGATATCAACCATGACAATCCGCTCCGGCTTATGGTTAGCCATCGTCAAAGCTTGAAGTACAGTTTGCTTGATATCGGCATCATACACAAAAACCCGCGGCTTGCTGTCATCAATTATAAATGCTGTTTCTCCCGGAGCAAGACGAAAATTAATAGGACAGTTAATCGCTCCGAGTTTTTGAGGAGCTAAATAACAAAAAACAAATTCCGCCGAGTTTAAGAGTTGATACATAACCAAGTCCATTGGACCCACTCCATCAGCTTTCAGAGCCTGTGCCAAACGGTTAGCCTCGCGATTCAAATCTGAATAAGTCCACGTTTGTTCACGCAAAGGACAGGTAAGGGCGGCCTTTGGGGCAAAGCGATGCACATTACGCAAAAAACCATGCAAATAAGTAAATTCATGTTCGAACGTTTCTCTAAACATAGTGATATCATAACTATAAGCAGTTTGGTCCATTCCTTCCAACGCCCGGTTTCCGATCTTACGCCTTAAAAGCCACAGGCCCATTAAAGACGTCTGTTTTGCCCGGTTCGGAACCAGGCTTCACTTCCTTTCTTTTTATTTTTATCTCGGGGAATAAAGAAGACTTGATTCAGGTAGAGTTTTAACCCCATCTGAATCTTAGTCGCCCTTATCCAGGGACTTAGCCGCTCTTAACCCACCGCTTGCCGAAGCGGGAGTCTTAGAGCGGATTAGTCAGCGGCTAAAATTCGAATTTAGAATATAGGGCTATTTTCTTAGACATTGTGCTTTCACTTATTAAATTTTCCCAGGATCAAACAGGCGTTTTGACCTCCGAAGCCAAAAGAATTGGAAAGAGCAATGTCAACCGCCACATGACGCGCCACATTTGGCACGTAATCCAAGTCACATTCCGGATCGGGTTGTTCATAGTTTAGGGTTGGCGGTATGACATTTTCTTGCATCGCCTTTATGCAGACAATCATCTCAGTAATTCCGCCTGCACCCATCAGGTGCCCGGTTGCTCCTTTCGTAGAACTAACGGGAATTCGGCCGGACTTGGAACCGAAAACAGCTTTGATAGCTTTTGTTTCGGTTGCATCGCCGGCTTTTGTCGATGTACCGTGGGCATTGATATAACCAACTTGAGCCGGTTCTATACCAGCTTTGTCTAAAGCTCTCTTCATGCAGGTGATTTCACCCAGCCCTTCCGGTTCGGGCAAAGTGACATGATACCCTTCGGTCAGCGAAGCATAAGCGAGTAGCTCTGCTTCGATCTTAGCCCCCCGAGCTTTGGCGTGGTCTAAGCTTTCCACGAGCACTGCCCCAGCGCCCTCTCCCATTACGAATCCATCTCTTTGAGCATCAAAAGGCCGGCTGGCCTTCTCGGGATACTCATTTTGTCTGGATAAAGCCCGAGCGGCCGCCAACCCGGCGGTCATGAGCGGACACAGGATTGATTCGGCTCCAACCGCCAGCACGGCATCTGCCTCACCGGAGCGCACAAGCATCGCCGCCAGGCCCACCGCATCGGCACCGGAAGAGCAAGCAGTGTTTATCGTTAAACTCGGCCCTCTCAATCCATAAGCTATGGCAATGCGGGCCGCGGCTACATTAGCCAGCATTTTAGGGACAAAATGAGGACTGAGCCGGTTCGAGCCTCTGTCAAGCAACTCTTTTTCCGTTTCAGCAACCGTAGTAATTCCCCCCACAGCAGTTCCTAGGACAAGACCCAAACGTCCCGGCGCTAAACAGGATTTTGGGCCCTCTCTCTCACCGATGATACCCGTCAAAGCCTCGCAAGCCGCCGCATAAGCATACTGCATGAAGATATCCGTTTCTTTAACCAATTTCTTGGGTAAAAAGGCAGTTGCCTCAAACCCTTTGACTTCAGCGGCAATCTTTACAGCCAAATTATTAGTTGCAAAGCGGGTGATAAGACCCACTCCGCTCCGGCCTGCTATCAAATTAGCCCAATATTCAGTTACACCAATCCCCAGCGGAGTGACCGCTCCCATGCCAGTGATAACCACACGAGACCTGTACATATCAAGGCTTCATTCCTTTCGCTGTGCTTAAAGCAGTAACCTTATATTGCTGCGCTTAACATCATATGTAGTTCTTTCCAGAACTCAGGATAACGTTTGTTCAGATCAAAAGGTCTGCCATCGCCACTGTCAACAAAGGCATGCTCTGTGCTGCCATCCGCTGCTATAGACCCATCCGCTTTACGCACGACATATAAAAAGGTAGCCCTTGTCCTAGTCAAATTGGCTAAAGTAGTCTCCAGTACCACCTCTTCATCCGGCTTCAACATGCGTTTATATTGGCATTGAGCTTTGAGGCCAACTACAGCAATACCTCGATCATGAAATGACCGCATATACGGAAAGCCATACTTTTTGAGCAAATGCAAACGTCCATTCGTGAACCAATCAAAATACCGGGCATAATAACTGATCCCCGCCGCATCGCAATCGCCCCATGTAATAACCATCGGCAAAAAACTCAAAGGTTTATCTGTATTACCTCTTGTCAAATTCTGCTCCTCCAATCCGTTCAAATATTTACTTTTGGACATCAAAAAGACCCCTACCTGCCTTCTAGACAAAGGTAGGAGCCATCAGCCATCCAGTACAGCAAAAAGCCTACTTCAAGCAAATAAGCGAGCCCCATCGCGTGATCATATCATCTATTTGTTATATTATACCACTAAACAAATGCTAATCCAATAATTATTTTTCCGGCTATCCCTCATCCCTATATTCCAGATCAACCGAATGTTATCCTTTGAAAATCCGTCAAAGAAATTAAAAACATACTCCAAACTCATAGTTATCCGATTGCACTTTCTTACTTAGTTTGGGCATCCTGTTGCCTTTTATTTATAATTAAATTTCTTTTTAATCCCCTGTACCTTGGTTGACACTAATCTAATAGCTTTCTATAATGTAATTGTAATTGAATAATCAGACGATGGGGTTCGTCAATTCGTAGTTTAGTTGTACCTAGTTTAAATGCCTCTGGCTAATAACTCCTACCACTTGTGGTAGGGGTTTGCTTTTTAGTCAATCAGAGGCCCTCTGCCTAAACAATGCAGAGGGCCTCTTTTTCAATCGCCCTATTTCTCCATTCGGCTTTCCACATTTTAAAGTGACTGAAGGAGGTTGATGACAATGGTTACATCCCTGAGCCAGGCTATAGTTTTACAGATATTGCAACTCCTGTTCGTCTTACTGGTGGCACCTTTAATTAAAGGGATTCTCAACCGTTGGAAAGAGTTTGTGCAAGGTAAAAAGGGGCCTAGTGTCCTGCAGATTTATCGAGATCTCTGGAAACTTCGGCATAAAGAAAGATTAATCCCGAAAAGCGCCGGATGGACTTACCGTATAGCGCCCTACATATACTTTGCCGCACCACTGATCGTCGCTATGCTCATTCCCGTATTGACAGCCTTTCCCCTCTATATGGCTTTTGCCGGCGACATGCTGGCGGGCGGATTTATCTTTGGCCTGGGCGGCTATTTTCTCCTCCTGGGTGCTACCTCCGGTGGCAGCCCTTATGCGGGAGTAGGAACTACCCGGGCCCGTTTTGTTTCTTTAAACGTTGAGCCGGTGCTTCTTCTCATCCTGCTCTGTGTCAGCCTGACGGCCCATTCTACCATCCCCTATACAGTCAATAAAATAATGGCGGGAATTTTCTTTTCTCCTATTCACCTTCTCCTGGTCGCCGCTTTTTTCTGCGTGTTCCTGGCTGAAAACGGCCGCATACCGGTCGACAATCCATCTTCCCACCAGGAATTTTCCATGATTGACGCCAACCGGGTCTATGATTACAGCGGACCGGATCTGGCCCTGATCGAGTGGGGAGGCGCCATGAAATTCGTGGTGTTGGGAGTTATTTTTATGAATGTGATCATTGGACCCTGGGGGCTTGCTTCCCAAGCTCATCCCTTTGACCTCGCCTGGGCCATAATCAGTCTCTTTCTCAAATTTCTGGCCTTGGATGCCCTCATTGTCTGGATCGAGTCTTCTATCGGGAAACTACGTCTGCTGCGCATCTCTGAATTTCTCGGAGCAGCGGGGGGAATGGCTCTCCTGGCAGTCATACTTCGGATTGTTACGGAGTAATTAAATATTCTCAGAGGAGGTGTAGAGAATGGAACTGTTAACCCTTTGGACTATTGTAATTTTGCTCTTAACGACCATTTGGATCGGCATGGCGCGGGAAACGCGCTTAGCATCAGGGGGATATATCCTGCAGATGTTATTTATCTTAATCCTTTATGCCCGAAACATTGAGGGATTGAGAGATCCTCTTCTTTGGCTTAGCTGGGCGGGGATGGCTATTATACGCCTGATCGGCGTACCTTTGATTATCCGCCATTACCTTCCCACTCTCTGGTGGAAAGAACGGGTGATGCAAGATCTGCTTAATCCTCAAGGAGCCGCCTTCCTCTTCGGTATCCTGGCCGCCACCGGTTTTTTCACCGGCAGCTTTGCCCTCTCCAGCCCTCTAGCTGGGGGAGTCCTGGGGATGCTCCTGGTCGGCTTGGCCATTGTGCTCTTAAAACATGACCCCAGTAAACAGATTTTCGGTCTGCTTACCGCCGATAATTCAGTCGATCTAATCTTAATTAATCTTTTAGACAAAACGACTTTAGACGCTGAATTAGCCATCTATACTTCCGTTTTCCTGGCCGTCTTTTGTTTGGTCCTCTTGGCCCGCATTCTGCACTACCGCAGTGATCTGCGCTCTACACGCGAATTATCACAACTAAGGGGGTAACAAGCATGTTCGACACAGTTCTTATCGCCCTTGGCATAATCGGGATTTTGCTCATGTTTCTGCCCTGGCCTAAATTTCGTGCTTTTGTTTCAGTTCTGATAACCCTGGCAGCCGCCCTATTCAGCTTAGTTTATTTCATTTGCTTTCCGGCAGCCGCCAGACCTCTTTCTCTGCCGGGAGCCCCGGCGGGAACAGATTATCTGCTTCTTATCACCCTGACCATCGTGCTTATCGTCGGCTGTACTGCCAGCCTTTATTCTTCAGGCTACCTCAAATTCTCCTCCCGGGAACATCCCTTTAGCCCCAGCCAGCACAGGCGTTATTATGTTCTGCTCATGACTTTCTACGCCGCCCTGCTTTGGGCTCCCTTAACCCTTAACCTGCTTTGGCTCTGGGTTTTAGTTGAAGGGACGGCTTTGGCCACTGTCTTTCTGATCGATTTTCAACAAACCAGGCAGACCCTGGAGGCCTCTTGGAAGTACATGGTTATGATGGAGATCGGTGGGGTAACCGCACTCCTGGGAACTCTGTTCATCCTGGCCGGGGAGCCCTCCGGCTTTACGGCAGTTACCTGGCCCCAGCTTCTTCAACACGCCGCGGCCATTCCGGAACGGTGGCTGAAAATCGGGTTTGTCCTCCTGACCGTCGGATACGGACTTAAGGCCGGTTTGGTTCCTCTCCACACCTGGCTCCCGGACGCGCACAGTCAAGCCCCATCCCCGATCAGCGCCATGCTGTCCGGAATTAAGATCAACGTAGCGCTCTATGCTCTTCTGCGTTACGCCGATATCATGTACGCCGCCGGGCTGGGCGACTTCGCCAACACTCTGCTCAGAAGCATAGGCCTCCTAACGGTGATTGTCGCGGTAGCTATGACTACGGTGCAACGGGACTACAAGCGCCTCTTCGCTTATTCCAGTACGGAAAATATGGGGCTAATCCTCCTGGGCTATACTTTAGGGCCCATCGGAATGATGGGGGCTTTTCTGCAAATGCTTAACCATGCCTTGATCAAGCCCGGCCTTTTCTACTTGTCCGGCAACTTGATGCTTACCCACGGAAGCACAGACATCGGCCAGGTCAAAGGGGCAGTATTCAGCTCGCCCTGGACGGGCCGGCTCCTTTTGCTCTTAATGCTGGCCATCGCCGGCGCCCCTCCCTTTGGCCTGTTTATCAGTGAATTTCTGATCTTGCTGGCCGCTTTTCATGGGGGCCTTTTCTGGCTGGGTATAATTCTCACCGCTTTTCTTGCTCTTCTTTTCGCTAACTTTTTGCGTTACGCCTTAGAAATGGTCTTTGGCCGGCCTTCTGCCCCGACAGAGGGGGAACAGGTTAAAGGAGAATTGGGAAGCTGGCAAACTATCCTGCCGCCGCTGGCACACCTATTCGCTTCCCTGACCATGGGCGTAGCTCTGCCGGCCGTCTGGCAGGCGTTGATACATTAACTTTGATGGAGGTGTAGCAATGGCAACCCGAGCACCCTTAGCGGACCACAAAGTTTTGGAAACACCGCATAGTCTAACCCTTCTGTCCGAAAAGCTGCACCGGTTTTTCACCTTGCCAGCGGGAGATTCTTTGGAAATTCTCCATTATGTTCTCCTGCCTGGAATTAAGGGAAGAGAAGAGTCTCAAATTGTCGCCGTAACCGGAAGCCCCGGAATGCCCTTTTCCTGGCTGATCAGTGCTTTACCCCAGGGACAAAGTCTCCCCTCTCTGGCCCCAACCCGACCTGTCTTTCTTTGGCCGGAAAGAGAAATGCACGACCGCAGCGGCTTACCCATTAAAGACCACCCGGATCTGCGGCCCCTGCTTTTCCCGGAAAAAGTCTCCCTCAAAGGGATAGCCCATGGCTCCGGCAGTTTTCATCTTCCCCTGGGTCCTGTCCGCGGGGATGTCGGAGAATCCCTCCATTACCTCTTCGACCTGATTGGCGAACAGATCATGTTCCTGGAAAGCCAGCTTTTTTATAAACACCGCGATTTAGAAAGCTTGGCCGTGAACAGGACACCGGAGGAAGCTCTTGTTTTGGCCGAACGTGTCGCGGGAGTTTCCAGCGTTGCCCATGCCAGCGCTTTCGTCCGGGCCGTAGAACAGGCCGCCGGACGGACAGTTTCCTTGAGAGTGGAATATGAGCGCCTTCTTCTGGGGGAAATGGAGCGTTTATATAATCATGCCCGCGACCTGGCCCTACTGGCCGGCTCAACCGGAATGACCGTCGGGCAGGCCCAGCTTGCCCGGGTTCAAGAGGAACTGCTCCGCTTCAACGGGGATTTAACCGGTTCCCGTTATTTACGGGGAACTGTGAAATTAGGGCAAAGCAGTTCTATCCCCTGGCCCTCTTTAATACCGGGAATTCAGGCGCGCCTGGAACCTATAGCTCAGCGACTGAAAAAATTCACGTCACTCTTGGCAAAAACGCCCACGTTTACAGACCGTCTAAAAACCACCGGAAGAGTAGAATACGCTTGGATACAGGCTTACGATCTCGTTGGGCCTGTAGCCAGGGCTGCCGGCCTGGCCCGCGATGTCCGGCAGGATCACTTCCCTGCCTTGCTTGATCTGGGACCTTGGCAGATCGCCGTTATAACCGAAGAACCCGGTGACGCCTTTGCCCGCTTCCTGGTCCGCGTGCGTGAATGGCATCAGTCTTATGCCTTGCTCTGCTATGGTCTGTTCAAATTGGCCGACCCTAACTGGGGGCAGGAACCTGTCCTCTGGCCAAGTGGAACATCCCCTTCCGGCTGGGGAATAGGGTTGTCAGAATCACCGCGGGGACGCACCAGCCACCTCATCCGTCTGCAGGATAACGGCCGGATCGCCTTTTGGCACATCCATTCCGCATCAGCCTGCAACTGGCCGGTCTTCGGTTTGGCCACATCCAATGGCAACATTCAAACCGACTTTCCGATCATTGAAGCCAGCTTTTCTCTTAATGCAGCCAGTTGTGACCGCTGAAACGAAAGGGGGAACAAGATCATGTTAGCTGAATGGTTATATCAAGGATTGGCAAGCGGCAGAACCACGACCTCCTATCCTCGGAAACGGGAAGAATTGGAGCTCAAGCATAAAAACTGGTTCCGTCTGCCTGCCGTCTCCAAGAACTGCAGCGGTTGTCAAGCCTGTTTGGGCATCTGCCCTACACAGGCTTTGCAGCTCCGGAAACTTGAAGACTCTTTCCGTTTAGAAATCTCTGCGGAAAACTGTCTGGCCTGTAATCTCTGCCTTGAGGTTTGTCCCGAAGGAGCACTTTCAGCCGGTGACTTGGATAAGGCCATGCCGGTAATCTTCCCTCAAGAGCCGACCGAAATAAGGACGGCTGCTATAAATGACAACGAATCTACCTCTCCTAATAAGACGGCATCTTTACCCGAACGTACAGTTCCTTTCGATGTTCAGGAAAAATCAATAGCCAGGACCCTTAAAAGGGTATTCCGTCGTTCCCTGCACATCCGCCACATCGACACTGGTTCCTGCAATGCCTGTGAGACGGAAATTCTCGCCCTTAGCAACCCTTACTACAACTTGCACCGCTTAGGCTTCTTTTTCACAGCCTCCCCCCGCCACGCCGACGTTTTATTAGTCACCGGGGCGCTTACCCTAGCCATGCGGGATATACTCCTGGAAACCTACGCAGCTATGCCCAAGCCTCGGTTTGTGATCGCCTGCGGCGCTTGCGCCCTGAGCGGCGGAGCCTTTGCCGCCAGTTCCCGGAGGACCGCTTCAGTAGCTGATTTGCTGCCTGTCGATGTAAAGATACCCGGCTGCCCGCCTAACCCTTACGCCCTCCTCAAGGCACTGAATCTGGCAACCGATAAGCTGGAAGGAGGTGAAGCCCGATGACAAATCCAGCCAATTTGTTTTGGGATATTGCCGTAGCCTTTCTCCTCGTCGGAATCTTAACCTTTATTTTAGGGAAAAGAAAAAACTGCATAACTTTAATTGGCTGGCTTCTTCTTGCCTTGCTCTGCCTCCTGAATACCTTGCTGGCCGGCAGTACGCTTCTCTCAGGAAACACTCTCTTTCTAGGCCAATTCAGCGGAATCTGGCCCTTGGGCGCCTGGCCCTGGCAGCTTGACGCCTTAAGCAGCCTGTTTCTCCTCTTGCTCAGCCTACTTGGCTTCTGGGTCTGTCTTTACAGCGCCGGTTCTACCCCTCTCGGGAGAACGGGTACAGGTCCTTCTGCCGTAGCCATGGTAAGCCTGCAGTTCTTTTTTACCCAGACCCTGCTCACGGCCCAGAATGGCCTCTCCCTGCTCATTGCTTGGGAAGGCATGTCTCTGACCGCCTTTGCCTACATTTTAGCGGACCACACGCGCCGTAATGTCCGCCGCGCTGCCTACATGACGATTGTTATCAGCGAACTGGGGTTCCTGGCCCTGGTGGTGGCCCTGCTCCTGCCCAGTCACAGCCACCTGGCCCTCGATTTTCCCACAATCCGTCAAGCCTTGCAGGACAATAGTCCGGTTATCCGCCTGACTTTTTTCTGGCTCTGCTTCCTGGGATTTGGAGTGAAAAGCGGAGTCCTCCCCGTTCAGCTCTGGCTGCCCAGGGCTTATACCGTAGTACCTGGTAATTTAGGCGCCCTCCTGGCCGGCGGCCTGGTCAATTTAGGACTTTTCGGCATCTTGCGCGTTTACTTTTCTCTGTTGGGCGGCTTAGGGGACGGATCAGCTTTCCTTCTCGTCCTCCTGGGCGCCCTTGGCACCTTTCTCGGCGCCCTCTATGCCGTCATTGTCCGGGATTTGCGCCGTGTTCTCGGCTATAGCAGCATTGAAAATATTGGTTTAATGATTCTCTCTTTTGGTTTGGCAGTACTTTTCTTTAATCACGGCGAACCTGCCTATGCCGGCCTGTCTTTGCTGGCTCTTTTTCTCCAGATGATTTCCCATACTCTAGCCAAAGGGCTGGCCTTCCTGGACAGCGGCGAGGTTCAGGCCTTAACCGGAAGAAGCAATCTGGACATTCTGGGCGGACTTCACCGGACGCTGCCTGTCGTTTCCGTAACGTTTCTCATCGCTTCCCTCTCCTTGGCGGCAGTTGCTCCTTTTACCGGCTTTGCGGCAGAGTGGCTCAACCTGCAGAGCCTGCTCCAGGTCTATCACGGGTTACCCCAAGCCGGCCAGATCCTGGCGGCCATTACTCTTATTCTTCTCGGACTCGGCGCCGCGCTGGCCTTTACCGCTTTCCTCCGCCTCTACCTTTACATCTTCGCCGGACGCCCGCACTGGCGCAAATCAGAAACCGGAAATCAGAATTTAGAAGCCGAAGTGAGCGGGGAACATCAGATCCTAAAAAGCTTAAGCAAATTAAGCTTAATCGGCCTGGCCGGGATAAGTGTTTTAGCCGGTTTCTTCCCTACAGCCGTTCTCAATTTCCTCAGCCCATTAATCTCCCAGCTTTCTCCTTCATTGCACGTGATAGGGGATATCGTCCCTCCTGTTTTCCGACAATTCACCCCCGGCGACCTCTTGCCTAAATTAGGCGGACGCCTCTTGGCCTGGCTTCCACTCCCTGGAGCCGTTGTCCAGCCGCCCAGCGGCGTGGCCAGCATCGCTCCCACTTACGTACTTTTCTGGTTCCTCATCTTTGCCGTTTTTGCTTTTCTTCTTTTCCACGCCGGCTCCCGGCCTTATAAAACACGTACTGTCAACACCTGGACCGGAGGATTGACAAATTACGGGCCGGCCAGTCAATATTCCGCCACGGCTTACGCCAACCCCTACCGCATGCTTCTGGGACGGATTGGTAATTTTAAGGTTACCCGTAACCTACACCGGGGCACATCTCAAGCCCCCCTGGAGATAGGTGTACAGGCGGATATGCTCCAAATCTTGAGCGCCCGTCCTTATGAAAAAGTCTTCCGGAGCTTGCGCCGCCGTATCCATCCCTTAGCCAAGATTCAGCACGGCTTTCTCTCCGGTTATGTGGCCTATATCCTCATTTTCCTTATCTTAGTTCTCTTCTGGGCTGCTTACAGTCGTTAAAAATTCCAACTCAAATTAAAAATAAATAATTCTTACAATTTATGTAAAACACACTGTAAGAATTATTCTAGTCACCCAATGTTGTGCTTGGAACATAAGTTATCTGTTTTAAGTCATTAATACGTTGCTCAGACTTTAATTTTACTAACCAGAAGAGCTAAGCCTTCTTCCAGTCTGGCCAAAACATCGGCTGATTGGCTCACAGATACCATCGCCGCCGCTTGTTCCTCCGAAGCCGCCGAAACCTCCTCTGAGCCCTCAGCATTTTGTTGGGCTATAAGGCCGATGCCCTCCACGGATT
>NZ_JAVHUW010000084.1 GCF_030954495.1 Candidatus Desulfosporosinus nitrosoreducens
ATAAAGAAAAATAATCCCCACTTTGCAATTAAGTGAGGATCAGAGCCTTTCTCAATTTATCCGCTGACTAATCCGCGCTAGGACTCCCGCTTCGGCAAGCGGTGAGTTAAGAGCGGCTAAGTCCCTGGATAAGGGCGACTAAGCTTCAGATGGAGTTAAAACTCCACCTGAATCAAGTCTTCTTTATCTGTTAACTGACTGCGGAGGTCTTTCCAGCCAGCCTTCTTTAATCGATAATTTTATGCCATCTAAATAATAAAACTTCAAGTCGTTGGAAATTTTGGAGATCTTCAAGATCAAATCATTTCTAAGGCATGAGGTTATGGCCTGGGTTATCATAGTAAAACATAAAGTGCCTAAACACATATTGGCAAAGAAGAGCATTAATTTATCGGAAAAAGGAGAGGCCTTGATATCAGCTATCTGAAAATCACTTGAGGCTGACACCGGAATATTTTCTTTGTCCAGAACATGAGTTAATACGTCTAACACTCTCTGCACTTCATCTCTGCCTCTGCTGAAGTGCTGCGAAATATGGTTGGACTTAGACAACTTGCTAAAGGATACGAGGATCATTTTGGAGAACTGTGCCCGGTTGATTATTTTGGAGAGATTAGCAATCTCGCTGACATTAATAGGTCTGGCCTCACCGAAAATGCCGCTTAAAAAGCTCATATCATTTACTAAATCGACATCGTTGTCGATAGTTACTTTGGGGAAGCTTAAATGAACCCCCTTGGATATCTCAAGTTCAATCATAAGATTTTGCATCTCAATATTATGTTCCAGGCTGGATTGAAAATACTCTCTGACATCGTTCCTGACACAATCAAACAGGGCGCTTGCATAAACATTTATTGAGAATAAAATCAGGTCATAGCAGAAGAACAAAATAAAAGTATCGGTAAATACTTTTGGTTCTTTCAAGCAGACGTCATCCTCTGTAAATCCCAAGGGAATAGAGATATTTTCCCCGGAGAGGAGATCCGTAAGGTAATTGATGCCCTTTTCGCGCTGATTTAGCATCTTGCCGATAAGTCTCCTGATTTCACCGTCTTCTACGGTTTCCAATAAATATTCGAGAAATCTAATTTCCATACTGTTTTTCATAAATGCAGTCCAAAGGCTGGAAATCTCGTTGGCTGTCAAGGCTTCCTTGCTCAGTTCAAGCCGCATAATCTCAACTCCTTTCAGTTATTATTACTCAAAGGACATATTTTATTTAGGAAATAAACCTGTAAAATCTCAGAGAAATTCCGCGCGGGGAAGAAACGTCACATTAACCATTAAATCACGGACAGATCACAGATAGAGCACGGAGCAAGCACCCCTCAAGATGTCCCAACTATATCAAGTCCTGCAAATCGTTGCGGGGCTGTTTTTTACAAATTTTCCAGAAAGCCTGACTTTAACCTGTTTGACAGGTGAGAGGTGAGAAGTGTTTAAAGCTGTTGACATCATCATTTATCATATGTTATTATTAACATATGATAAATGATAGAGGTGCTGCACAATGTCAATTAAATACGCGATTTTAGGAATTTTAAGCTGCAAGTCCTTAACCGGATACGATTTGAAAAAAATTATTCAGGATTCGCCTTTCATGCATTGGTCCGGCAACAATAATCAAATCTATAAATCTTTAGTAGAGCTTTTAGATGAAGGCTATGTGACAAATGAAGTTCAGCATCAGGAAAGCTCTCCTTCCAAAAAAGTTTATACAATTACTAAAGAGGGATTAGCCGAGCTCAAGGAATGGGTGCTTATTTCGCCTGAGCCTCCGGAATTTAAAAAACCATTTTTAGTCCAGCTTGCCTGGGGGGATCAACTGAATGCCGGTGAGCTAAGTGCTTTATTGTCTCAATACGCATATGAAATCAAAATGCAGATTTTAGCGCAGCAGGAAATAAGACGCAGGGGCAGTTTTTCTCCCGCCAGGACTCCAAGAGAAGAACTTATATGGAAGATGATTCACCAAAATATCATCTCTTCCTACGAAAATGAGTTGGAATGGCTGAAAAAGCTGGGCACTGAGCTTGGCGACTATAACGGGGAGGCCAAAACAATGAATTATGCTGTTATCGAAAAAAACGCTCAAAAATATATCGAATGTGCCTCAGCAGCAACACCAATCCGCAATGAGCAAAACGCCTTGGATTTAATTGGCGCTTGTTTTGAGAATGACACCAATCGCTTAATGATTGGCGCGGAAGCCTTGGAGGATGATTTTTTCAAGCTGAGGACAGGACTGGCGGGAAGCATATTGCAAAAATTCGTAAATTACCATGTAAAAACAGCGGTTCTGCTGGCAGACCCCCAGGAAATTAAAGGGAAATTCAAAGAGCTTTGGGCTGAGGCTAATAAAGGAAACAGCTTTCGGCTATTTAATAACCGCACTGAAGCTGAAAACTGGCTTATAAATTCATAGCAAAAGGACAAACATAAAATGTCCTGCTAATTGTTTCCTGGAAACTTAATGGTTTTAAGCAATTTAGCCATAGAAAGGAATTCAGATGAATACCACAATATTCTACTTTACAGGTACGGGCAACAGCTTGAAAGTGTCTAAAGATCTGGCACAATACCTTGAGAATGTAAAGTTAGTGCAAATCAGACAGGAAAGGCTATCTCAACCGCTGGTTACTGATGCGGAGGTTATTGGTTTCATATTGCCGACAATTTTTAGCGGCATACCCAAACTGGTAGGTCAATTTATCCAACATTTGGAGATCGTCGGCTCATCGCCCTATATCTTTGTCGTTTCCACCCATGGAGACCGCCAGGGTGCGGGAATTGTTTCCGAGCAAATTGCCAGGCTTCTGGCCGCCAAAGAGCTTGCTTTAGCGGCATGTTTTGCTGTGCAAATGCCGCATAATGTGCCGGCAAGGGATCATCTGACAACGGCACAAGAGAAAAGTCGACTCTTCGCCGACGAAGCCAGGCAAATTCCTCAGATTGCGGAGAGCATCCGTAAATTCCAAAGGATTCCGCCTAAAAATAAAAAACTCAAGAGCTTCTTTGAACGTCTAACGTATAATGGCGGTTATAATTCGGCCAAAACCTCCTTGGATAAAGGTTTTTATGTGGAGGAAAGGTGTGTCAGTTGTTCAAACTGCAGTAAGATTTGCCCGGCTCATAACATCGAAATGGTTAATGGCAAGCCGAAATGGAAGTCGGAAAATTGTCAATTCTGCTTTGCCTGTCTGCAATGGTGCCCCCAGAGGGCGATTCAATACAAGAAGGGAACTATAGGCGTGGAGCGTTACCACCATCCGGAGATAAAAGCAAGTGAATTATTTTACACTGAATAGTGAATAAGGAATAGCTGCCCCGCAAAATCTATTCCGCAAAAACGCCCCCTAAAACAACAATCTGTAAAACAATCTGAAAAAGGCGATCCCTTTTTACCGTCTGCCGGTGCTGCGCTAAGCAACAGGGTGTCTACCTTGAAAATTCCAGATTGCGCTGGTAACCCGCGGCAGCCGGGGGCTGAGCAAAGGCTCCGCCTTAGCGATACATTAAAAGCTTGACGAGTAGTAAAATCGTCAAGCTTTCTATTTCCGCGAGTATCCTAAACTTGCTGCGAAGTTGCGGGTGTCTAACGGTCCCTTAATTTTAGCCATTCTTCTTTGGTCAGGAAACTTTCCTCCACTTCCGCTTCCAGTTCAACAAAGCGTTTGTAGGGGAGGCTAAAGGTCAACAAGTCCTTGTCTATAAAACGCCGCGCTGAAATATCCGTAAGTCCGACGATCGCTTTGGGGTTATCCAAGGAATTTTGGGCAATGGTTTCGAGGATTGTTTGGTGGCAGCCGGCAGCAGAATAGAGGATGGCATTGTCTTTGGTAGGTCTGTCATAGTTGGCAAACATGACACAGGCTGAAAGCTGGTCCGGGTTAACAAAGAAAATGACAGCTTGAGGATGTTCATCTTCGCCGACTTGATTTAAAGGTTTGAAAACAACATAGTTTGTGGGGATTTGAACCTTAGGAAGCTGTGCTGTAAAACCTCGGGCCATTTCCGGGTTTTTGCGGTGAAATTCTCCCGGAATATTGCGCTCAGGCAATCCTGTGGAAAGAAAATATTCAATATAGCCAGGCTCGAAACTTTGGAAACCAAGGCCGACGGCCCCGCCGCGGCAGCCGGTGGTTTTTTCATCGAAGACGGCAGTGTGGCCTTGGGCCGCTTTAAATAGAACTGAAGCCACACAGCCCCATTTTCCCTCCTTAAATTGGATGGCTCCTGCGGGCTTTTCATTTGACCAGAGAACGGCAACCGGTGAATATTTGCTTTTGATAGCTGCGGCAATTTTACTTTCCATACAGATCTCCCTCCTTAAAATATACTGCTCAATAAGTTCGCTCCGGCTTAAGCAAATCCTGTCGCTGAAATGCAAATATTTCGAAAATTATTTGTACGCTTGCTAAAAACCAGGCGTAAAGAGTGGATTCAATCACGTTTACACATGGTTTTTGTAAAAACTTAAAAAATACTGGCAGGCAACAGTCCTATTTTTTTCTGGCGCAGCCCTGTCCAGGTCTAGAGCTTCGTCAATAAATCATCTAAAAAATTACCGATTACCTGTAATTCATCTTTGCCGTATTGAGTCAGAATAGCTATGATTCTTTCATTTTCCAGGTCGTGGAGTTGTTTATGGATTTCATAAATTTTTTTGCCAGGGGCTGTCAGGGTATAATAAATTTCTTTGCGGTTGTCTTCCAGGTGATTTGCTTTGATGAGTTCTTTTTCCAATAATTTAGAAGTTATTTTGGAGATAGCCCCTTTGGTCATACTCAATTCCTTGGCAATAAAGGTGGCATTGGGCAATTGGCGTTTTCCGATACAATCAATAACGTGAATTTCCGAAAGCATGAGGTTTTTGGTTAAGATGAATTTATAATCGTGTTTATCAGATTGGCTCAGTAAATCTGTAAACGATTTTTCATGGCTTTCCGCGTAATCGTTGATAAGATCAAAAAAGGATACTAATTTATTGATGATCACAGTTATCTCCCGTGCCGGTGCGTTGTTCATTCTGGGGAACTCCTTTGCTGATTTTAGTTTCGGTGGAAACGATATAATTATACAACAACCATAATTTCCTGTAAATAGCGGCAAAATAATAGTTTACAAGGAAATAATACTGTGTTAATATCATATTATTTCCTGGGAAATTAAATTTTTAGTTGGGAGGCATCCGTATGAGATATGATTTAAGCTTTAAAGTTGATAAAAAAGTACTGGAAGCGCTGGGGATATTTGCGCAAAGTGTTGGCCAGAGTACAGAGAAAGCCGGTCACGTTGGGACTCATTTCGATGTTATGGATAAGGAATTTCCCCTGGAAAAGATGATCACCAAAGGCAGAGTCTTTGATGTAAGCAACCTGAAAAGCGGAGAAGTGAACCTCAAAGATATCGATTTGAGCCTCATACAACCCAATGATTTTGTCATGTTTTACTCCGGAATCTTAAAAAAATATGGTTATGGGACAAAAGAATACTTTTCCACTTATCTTGAGCTTGCCGATGAATTAATCGACGCCTTGATTGCCCAAAAAGTGAGTTTTATCGGAGTAGACATGGGAGGCGCCAAACAGCCTAAAGACCATCCAAGGATTGATCAGTATTGCGCCGATAGAGGAATATTTATCATTGAAAATCTTAACAATCTGGATTTGCTCTCTGAGGAGACAAAAGGCAAACCCTTTACCGTCTATACTTTTCCCGTGAATATGAGCGGATTTTCGGGGCTCCCTTGCAGAGTTGTGGCGGAAACCTGATCTCTCCTGGCTTCGTACAGCTCATTTTTAAAATGAAAAGGGATAACTAAAGGCAACAAAGGCAAGGGACATAAATCAGACCTTGCCTTTGTTTTCCTCCATGACGTTAATGCTTGAAAAGCTATTCTTGATAAGCTTTCACCAGTTCGGCAGTTGACATAAGCTTGACCTCAATATTTGCCATTTCCTCAAGCCCTTTAGCATAGAGCTGGGACATTGCGTCACGGGCCAGTATGATTTTAAAATCTCTCTCACTTGCCTCGTATATACTGGTTCTGGGACAATTAGGGAAATTGCAGCCTCCGAAAATCAGAGTGTCAACCTGGCGTTCCCGCAAAAACGTTTCTAAGTCTGTTTTATAAAAAGCGCCCCAGCGCGGTTTATACATAATCCACTCCTGGTCGCCGCATTGTTGAAATTCACCTTTTAAAAGCAAAGGAAAATCTAAAAAGGTTTTAGGCGGTGTTAAAGCGTCAAGAATTTCCGCACCTTCGGAAAAAGGCGTGACAATTTTATGGCCTGATTGCACAACCGATTTCCGGCATAAATCAACATTCGAACCGTCTTCTTCATATAACCGGATCACATGGATGATGGGAACCCGGGAGATTCTGGCCTGGTTCAATAAGGTGACGAGATTATCTTGGAGAGCATAGCTTCCCTTTATTTCAGCAATGGCCTTAGGCAGTACGAAATCATTTTGCATGTCAATTATTATAATTGCCGAAGATTTTAAGTTTGGTTCCGTATAATTATTCTTCACCGTTAAATTTGCCCCCTCTTTTCCGCTGAATAAGGCCTAAGCCTAGCTGCCTCTTGCCGTCCACTGTTCAGGAATTATCATTGCGATAGTCTTTCTCTAACATCAATTATAGCGCAACTTTGAGGAAAAAGAGCACCCCTTGAGTTATGGAGCAAATATAACCGTAGTAAATACCGGCCTGACTAACATATCAGGCAATTAATGCCGCTAAAGGTTTTGGGTTAAATTAATGTTTGAAGGATTAATTAGTATTTGAATACTTGACAGCTGTAAGGCAATATGAAGACTATAGTTTAAAGCTTTGCAGACCGTTAAACTAAAATTTAAGCTTTCCGGAGAAATGAGGGAGGAATTCATCATGGACAATCCAACCCTGAGAGTCATCAGACAGCGCAGAAGCATTAGGAGTTTTAAGGATGAAAAAATAAAGGACGAAGAGTTAAAGGCCATTGTGGAAGCAGGAAATTATGCCCCTTACGCGGAGGAAGGATCACGGTATATCACGGTGATTCAAAATAAGAACTTGTTGCATAAGCTAAACTCTATCGCAAAAGAGGTTGCCCAAACTATGGCTCTTGAAGGTTTACGGAAATTAGGCCGTGATGAGAACTTTCATAGCCTCTATGGTGCCCCCACGCTTCTTATTATTTCCGGCAGGGAACAATCGGTAAGTCCTGAAGCGGATTGTGCGGCGGCAACCCAGAACATTCTGCTTGCCGCCGAGTCTATGGAGATAGGATCATGCTGGATATTTTTCGACCTGCTTGCCTTTTTTTCACCGCAAGGCGCTGAATTGAGGTCTGAACTAAAAATACCCGCCGGTTTTAAGCCCTATACCTCAGTGGCTCTTGGCTATAAAAACAGCAGGGAAGACGATATGCCGGACCGGAATCTGAGCAATGTTACCTTCGTTAGATGATGGGACGTAGGGCAATTAAAAACTGTTATTATGTTAAAAGGAGAGCGTTAAGCCCTCCTTATTTTGTTTACTCCGATAAGAGTGGGTCTTAAACAAAACCAGAGCAAGGCAAAAAATCCGAAACAGAACAGGAGATAAACTCCTCCTATATAATGCTCCATAATATGGAAAGTATCGATGCCTCGTAAATAAATTGGCCAAAACCATACTTTTACATAGGGTGCTTCGGTTGGGAAGCTCTGAATGATTGAAGAGTGAGTTAGTCTTTTGCGTGATATATGTTACTATTTCTAAGTTTTTTCTAAGATAAAAATGTTAAAGTTGTTTGAAAAATATAGTAGGGGATTGAGAGTGGGGAGAAACAGATGAAGGAGTTGTCACCTTGGGACGGTTAACTGGGCGAAAGGTGGAAGGGATACGTCCATCTTGGGGGGCAAAATGGCTCTTTGGTTATGGTTGAAATATCGAAAGAAGGAAGCAGTTCTTTGGAACGAATAAACAAGATGAAATGATTGGTGGAAGGAGGAGAAAAGTTGAACCTTTTTGAAAGTATTAGGATTTCCGTCAGAGCTTTGAGAGCAAATAAACTAAGGTCGGCTCTGACAATGCTTGGGATGATTATCGGTGTAGCAGCGGTCATAGCTATGGTAGGTATCGGTAATGGAGCAACTGCACAAATAACATCTCAAATTCAAGGATTAGGTTCAAATCTTCTCACGGTTAGCCCGGGTCAATCTAACTCGGGTGGGGTTAAGGGGGGAGCGGGAAGTTTAACAACCTTGACTATTACGGATTTAGCTAAGATTCAAGTTGGAACGACCGTGAAAGCAGTAGCACCCTATACAGATAATGACTATCAGGTGGTATATGGTGCAGGAAATACGCTAACCCAAATTAGTGGAACCAATGAGAGCTATCAAATTATTAAAAACGTTACCATAGCCAGCGGCCGATTCATTACCAAAGAAGATGTTGATAGAAATGCACGTGTTGCGGTACTCGGTCCTACCGTAGTTACAAATCTTATGGGAGATCCTGACGCCAATATCATTGGCAAAACGATCAAGATAAAAGGTGTGCCTTTTCAAGTAATCGGCGTGACAACCAGTACCGGGTCAACTGGTTTTATGAGTAGTGACGATATGATTCTTGCTCCTATTACAACCGTTCAAGAGCGCTTAATTGGAAGAAAGACGTTGCGTAGTATTTTAATCTCAGCTACATCGGCAAATGAGATGCAAGCGGCACAAGATGAAATTACGCTGGATATGCGCAAAGCTCATAAGATAAAGGATGGCCAAGTAGATGATTTCTCGATTCAGAATCAAGCGGATGTGTTGGCTTCTATGCAAGGAGTCACTCAAACCCTAACAATGCTTCTTGGAGGAATTGCGGGGATTTCACTACTGGTCGGGGGAATTGGGATCATGAATATCATGCTTGTTTCAGTGACAGAACGAACTCGCGAGATTGGTATTCGGAAGGCTATCGGGGCTAAAAACAACGATATTCTGTTGCAATTTCTCATTGAGACAATCGTCATAAGTATTTTGGGAGGTGGGATTGGTATTATTCTTGGTTCCGCTGGGTCTATTCTAATCGGGTCTGCTTTAAAGATGAGTACTAGTATTTCAATAACATCAGTGTTAATAGCCTTTGGCTTTTCGGCCGTGATTGGTATTATTTTTGGAGTATTCCCAGCTCGAAAAGCCGCATCAATGGATCCAATTGATGCGCTAAGGTTCGAATAAGTTGAGACGGCTTCGAACACGTCCTCTATTTCGCTTTTCTCGGCTATATTCAAATAAATTGCTTGTCCTATTTAACTGGCTCTTATCGGAAACGATGGGGGCCTTCCGTTTAGTAATAAAATTGTTGGGCAAATAATAGAAAATGCAAGTCCCTAACGCTAAACGCTATTATGGGCTTGCACAGTTTGATTATGGAATTAGGGTTGTCAAGACTTAGTTGGATATAAAAAAGTTAAGAGTTTTTTCAATACCTTTTGGATAATTCGAATATATGGTTTTAGCATTAATTAATTGTCCTTTGAACCAGGCCAGATTCAAAGGGCTTCATTATTTCTCTTGGTTTCATTACTACTTTGAATCATTATGTTCACTTATTCCATAATGGAATAAGCGAAGTCCAAAATCTGTGAGTGGCTGAAAGAAGGAACTAAACTTCCAAAGTAATCGTCCGCAGAGCGTACCAATAATAATTCCGGCAATGACATCGGTCGGCCAGTGTACTCCCACATATAGGCGGCCGATGGCGTTAAGTACTGCTAAGATAGTAAAACTGATCGTAATCCATTTAGGGGCTTTTCCCCAGGATGCTGCAGCAAATCCAAAGCTCCCGGTTGTATGATCGCTTGGAAATGAAGCATCCGCAGTATGGGGAATAAGCTGAGTGAACGTACCCTTAGGAAGTACAGTAAAAGGGCGTGGCCGGAAGTAGAGGTGTGATAGAAGGATGTTGATGATTAGCCCTAACACACCGGACAATCCCATAATGAGCAGGGCATGCCGCTGCCTGGCTTCAGACTTTGGCAGGGTAAACCAGGCAATAATAAATAGAATAATATAAACTTCGAGAGAGTATTGGGCGAAAAAGGGAAAGATCCTGTCAAGCAGCACATGATGACCGGCAAATTGGTTAAACATATGGTATCCCTGAAGGTCAAACGAGTTCATATACGGGGTCCTCCTTAAAATAAGTTACAAGTGTCTAGGTAGTTTCTTTGCCAAAGGAAAATATCGGTTTTTAGTACAGATAAGATGATACAATATAAACCTTTATTTTGCCTTAAAATTATTAAATTTTTTTTATTTATAACTGGTTAGATTTTAACCAGTAAGCTTTGCTATTAACCCTAACTGCTTATTATTTTCTTAGGATAGAGAGCCGTGAATGTGGCTCTTTTTTGTGTTCAACAATTTTCGCTATTTTTCATCTTGCTTTAATCTTTGAATGGTAAAATAGCATAGCCTTGGGGTCTAAGCTTTACCAAGTGATTTAGTTAGAAAAGGAGAAGAAGAGATTTCATGAAAAGCAAGCGCAGAATTCGATTGAAAGCTATGATAGCGTTTTTAGCCTATAATATTATCCTTGTTGGATTGCTTGCTCCTTTTGTGTTGTTCTGGGGCCCTTTTCAGGCGCTCAAAACAATGGCGGTTGGCTCAGTTTATACCTCACGCCATCCTCAGGTTGTCAAGGCTTTTCTTTCCCAGACAGAAATAGACAGGATTATGAACCTTAATAATTCTCAAGGAGTAAATAACGGTGGAACGATTGGGCGTAAAAAGGTGATGGCTGATACAGGTTCAGGTATTACTATCGAAGATATTCAAGGGCCAAATTTCAAAGGGAAAGTGATGCTGATCAAGGACCCCCAACGAATAAAAGTGGCAGTTACTAAAGAAATTGGGATAACGGGAGAGAGGGTCAGCGATCTTGTCAAAGACACGGGAGCGGTTGCCGGCATTAATGCAGGTGGGTTCTATGATCCAAATGGTAAAGGTAACGGAGCATTTCCGGACGGTTTAACAGTGCACGGTGGAAACATAGTCCACAATAACGTGGGCAATAAGCCTGTTAATATTGTGGGGTTTAATGATCAAGGGAAATTAATTGTCGGCAATATGGCAGCTACTCAAATATCAGAGAAACATATCCTTGAAGCTGTTACCTTTGGCCCCAATCTTATAGTAGGTGGAAAACCCATTATTTCGGGGGACGGTGGCTGGGGGATTGCACCTCGTACGGGAATCGGACAAATGGCTGATGGAACTGTTATTTTTGTGGTTATTGATGGCCGACAACCGACTTGGAGTCTGGGAGCAACCTTGCGTGACCTCATGAATGTCTTCGCTAATTATCATGCTGTAACTGCAGTCAATCTAGATGGTGGTTCTTCGTCAGAACTTGTCTATAATGGCCAAGTAGCGAACAAGCTTTGGGATATTTTTGGCGAGCGCTATATTCCTACTGCTTTTATCGTTACCCCATAGGCTATGTAGTTATCTTAAGTTTTCAGGAAGGTTTGAAAAAGGAGAAATCTGGTATGAGGAAGAAATTACGTATCGCTTTCGTTTGGACATTGATCTCAGTACTTTTGCAATATGGAGGTTACTGCATTCTAAATAACCAAGTTCAAAAAGTTATATCCCCTCCGCCTGCGTCCGGCATTCCACTGATTACGACCCAGCTCAAAGCCAATATCCCTGACATTGAGCTTTCAGATGTCAAAATTTCTTACGCTAAAGACTACTTGGCTTATGAGGAAAATGGTACCTTGAAAGTTTTTAATCTTAAAAAGAACAAAATAGTTTTTCAAAAAGCGCCGCCCTCCGCCAGTGATAAAAGTTTAGGTGTACTTACGTACCAATGGTTGCCGGACCGCAATACATTACTGTATTTTTATGCCAGGAAAAATCCCGATCCAGTTAGCTATGTTACTGTTTATCCTCCTAAAACTACGATTCAGGTACCGTCATCAGCTTATGGTTCAGCTCCGGTACCACCGAAAACAGAAGATCCCAATCAAAAAATTTTGCACGAAGTTTCAAAAACAGTGACTAAGGAGGTAACTGCAGCGCCTCATCTTGAAAGGCGGTATGGGAATGCGCAAATCACAGAGCTCTACTCCCTGGATCTTCCCAATAGTAACGAAAATGCTGCTCCTGACGATCGGTTTAATCAAACAATTGATGCCTTTCCGGCAAGGGGCAAAATTAAAAACTTGGTTGTTTCCACGTCCACCAATTTGATATACCTCACTGTAAAAGATGCTTCTAGAGAATTGCTATTAGAAATAGATGTGATGAAAAACGTTCGAACTCTAAGCCAGTCGGGGGAGACGATTGACAATATGGCTGCCTCGGATCGTTATGGAACTCTTTTTCTGGACAGTAGAGAAAGTGGTGCCCGTCGGATCATCGCTTTAGATAGCGCAAAGCGTCCGATCATTTCCGAAAATAGTAATGATGGAATATTGGGTATTAAAGATGGAAAAGTGTATATTGGGGAGATACAAAATAACCAACTTATAAAAATTAAAACAACATCCGATCTTATCCATATGAGGAATAACCCTTCACTGGCGACCGAGTGGGAAGGTGCGATTCCATTTAACAACAGCTCGTGTGCGGTGATTGGCACTAAAGGACAAGTGATCGTTTATGATCAGCAGAAAGCCTATATTGATACAGCGGGCCATCTGACAGAGGTTCAATTACACGGGGATGAGAATTACATCTCTGATGATGGCTCTGAGCTCATTCGACTCACAAAGCAAAGAACATCCACTTTAGTAGAGGTACAACCACTCCAGTACTAAGAGTCATAGAGCCAGCGAAAACTTCTTCGCTGGCTTTTAATGATGGTTTAATCTTCTTTTAATGTTAAAGCGCTAAGATAAGCTTAGAAAGGAGATGAATTACATGATTGCATCAATCGGAAGTAACCATATGTTATCCAAAATGACATTGGTGAACCAAAATGTCATGGCCAAAAAGGGCACGAGTGAAGAAGCAAAGGAAAGTATGAGTGAGAAGATAGCTGAAACTCAGTCCTTATCAGCTAAAGCGACAAAAATTAAGAATCCAACATATCTAGGAAACAAGATTGACCGTCTAGCTTAACTCAGTACGCGGGGGGGGGGTTCAGAGCCGCATCATTATGTGCTCTGAACCTTTGACCAGAGGAGCGAGAAGAGTTCGGGACAACATTTACAATCGAGATAGTCCACGAAGGAGGAATTATGTGAAGATGCCGGAAACAGAGCTCGATATATTATTGATTGAAGACGACCATGCTATTGCCAAAGTAATAGCCTTGGAATTAGGACATCAGGGACATCGGGTTGCGCTTGCCGCTGATGGTAGGACGGGGCTGGATTTGGCCTTAGCGCAGGAGTGGAACGTGATTCTCTTAGATCTTATGCTGCCTTTTCTCAATGGTTATGAAATTTGCAAACAAATTCGCACCCGCAAGGATATCCCGATTCTGCTTCTGACCGCCAAAGACGAAGTTCAGGATAAAGTCTTTGGCTTGGATCTTGGTGCGGACGATTATTTAACAAAGCCGTTTGCTATGGATGAATTAATGGCTCGGATTCGTGCGGTATTACGACGTAAAAATCCCCCGGTTAAAAATTCAGGACATTTAAAGTTCCGGGAACTTGAACTAAATACTCAGGCCTATCAAGTCTATTTTAAAGGTGAGGAAGTAAGTTTAACCAAAAAAGAATTTGAATTGTTGACATTGTTCTTAGAGCATCCGAACCGTGTTCTATCGAGAGAGCATATTTTGGAAAATGTCTGGGGTTTCGATTATTATGGGGAATCAAATGCTGTAGACGTTTACGTTCGTTTTTTACGTGGCAAAATTGATGATCGCTTTCAAGTACATTATTTCCATACAGTTAGGGGAGTCGGCTATGTCTTGCGCGCCGAAGACTAAGCTGATTGGGAAGCTGCGTTTCCCCCAAATTAAATGGGGTCTAGCCTGGAAAATTACTCTTTGGTATATTTTGCTGCTTCTTTTGACGGTGCTCATTCTTTCGACTATCACGTATTGGGGTAATAGCCAAGATTTACATAAAGAAAAGCAACAAGTCCTTGAGAGTACTGTTACTCGTGTCCTTGGCTCGCTGGATGATCAGATGGAAGGGCAGGCAGTGAATATTCATGATCCTGAGGTTTTAAATGACGATGTACCTAAAGGTGTAACCATACAATTAACTTCTTTGCAGGGGAATGTATTACAAAAGAAAGGTAATGTCAACGTTTTGCTTCCGATCGAACAACAGACAGGTCCTGAAATTCGCAATTTTAATGGCAAAGATGTCTATTATATGGCTCGACCAATCATGTTTGGCGGGAAACAAATAGGTACGCTTCAAGGTGCGGCAGATTTGGAAGATATAGAGCTGGCCCAAACCGTGCTCTTACGCCAATTGCTATGGCTGGGTGGATCAGCTTCGTTGTTGGCTTCTATCGGAGGATTAATTTTATCTCGTAAAGTGCTTGCGCCTTTAGAAGAGTTGAATCGGGAAATTTCCCTGTTAACAGCCAATGATCTTAACCGACGTCTTTCCTTGCGGGGAAATAAGGATGAACTCGATCTAATAGGCCAAAATTTCAATCATATGTTGCAAAGGTTGGAAACTTCTTTTCAGCAGCAAAAGCAATTTGTGGCAGACGCTTCCCATGAACTTCGAACTCCTTTGATGGTTATTCGCGGGCATGCAGATATTTTGCAACGCTGGGGAGCTGAAGATCCTGCCGTTGTGCGTGACTCAGCAACAGCTATGGTTGAAGAAACAAAGATGATGACGAAATTAGTGGAAAATCTGTTGACCTTGGCTCGGGAGGAGTTGCATTTAACCTTGGTTTCTCTTAATTTGAGCGAGCTCATTATTGAAAGCGCCAGGGGTCTGCCCTTTCTTTGCTCGTTCGTGGTTAAATATGATCTGCTTCCAGATATCGAGTTAAAGGGGGATGCTCTCTACCTTAAACAACTTATCAGAATCATCCTGGAAAATGCCGGAAAATATGTGCCATCAGGCGGGATAATCCGGATATTTTTACAGAAAGCCGAGGATAAAGTAAGAATTATTATCGAAGATAATGGTCCCGGTTTTCCACCTGATGCTCTGGAATTGATTTTTGACCGATTTTACCGGGTTGATGAGGCTCGTTCGCGTAAAATACCGGGACATGGTCTCGGGCTGAGTATTGCCAAGAGAATCGTTCACGCTCACGGGGGAGGAATTTGGGCGGAAAACTTAGAACCGCATGGGGCCCGGTTTTGCATAGAACTTCCCTGTAACAATGTTATTGAAGTTTAAGCTGTTTCTATTTCACGATACATGTCTTTTGGCATCATGCAGGCTCGGAAAGGAGCACTTTATGTCTTCAGGTATATTGATTCACCACGTCATTCAATATGGTTATGTAGGTCTTTATGTTATTCTTTTGCTTTCTATTTTAGGAATACCGCTTCCTGATGAATTTCTATTGACCTATGTGGGCTTCTTAAGTTTTTCGGGTCAACTAAATCCGATTTTATCGATATTGGCGTCAGCTTTGGGAAGCATCACGGGAATTACATTAGCTTATATTTTAGGTCTCCTTTTCGAAGCCAAGGTTTTAAGCTATCTAAAAAAACATGCTGGTGGTAAACGGCTGGAAAAGGTCTTGAATTGGTATCACAGGCATGGCGGAAAGCTTTTAACAGTTGGTTATTTTATACCCGGAGTTCGTCACCTTTCGGGCTATATAGCAGGATTAAGCCGTTTAGAGTACAGAAATTTTGCTTTTTTTTCTTATATAGGGGCTCTCTTATGGACAACTCTCTTTATTGTATTGGGTAGGAGCTTGGGAAGCGGTTGGAAACTGATTCTTCGCATCCTTCATCGCTATTCACTTTTACTCGGGGTCATTGGGGTAGTGATTTTTTTAGGCTTTTATCTCACATACAAGAATCATGAGCGCTGGGGAGCCTGGCTAACTGACATAGCTAGGCGTTTATCAGATCGGTATATGTCATTAGGTAAGCGGCGTCTGCTGTCAGCAGTTGGAGGGGGTATTTTTCTAACTCTTTTCATCCTTCTTATGAGTTTGATTCAGGATTTTGTTTCTCACGATGTAGCGGAATTTGACGAATTTGTAGCTTCGTGGTTAAAGTTTATCTCCCCGCCATGGATTATCCGTTTAATGCAGCATATCAATGCCTTGGGAACCTACGTGGTGATTTTTGGTGTCTATTTAATTTCAGTTGTGATTTTAGGGCGCGTTACTAAGCGATGGGCCCATATCCTGCCTTTGACATTGGCATGGGGAGGCGGGGCTATTATTGATCATCTTTTCCGCTTTGTTTTTCGTGGAGAAAATATTAACGTTTTCGAAAACATAGTTCCTTTCCAAGTTCCAAATACGGGATTTTTACTCGCAGGTCTATCATTTTATGCGGTTCTAGGTTACATCATTGGCCGTGAAAGTCCACGGTTAATCCAATTGCTTCTTTTAGTGGGAGAATTATTACTGATGACACTGTTAGGACTAAGTCTTATATTTCTGCAGATTCATACTCCTAGCGCAGTAGTTACAGCTTTAACGGTTGGTTGCTTGTGGGCTCTGGTTTGCGTCTTTCTGTATGAGTTTAATCTTTTTCGGCATAAGGGTGGCTGTCGATAACAGGCAAGCATTCCCCCGAAGATTGCGCTTAATCTTGATCTGACCAGGCCAATTCCGCCTGGTTTTATTTATTTTAAATCCTTCGTTCATCTTGCTTTAATCCGGTTGTGTTAAATTGGGCTGGAAAAGAGATGATGCACCTGATGACATTATTTCTAAGCCAGAAACGGCTGGACAATGGGAAACATTATTGAGAAGCAAGGAGGTACATAAATGTCTAAAGCAATACCGTTGTTAATTTTTGTCTCTATGATTTCGTCCACGGCGTTACTTGGTGGTTGCGGAACAAACAGTTCTCCTTCCACCAATACGCCCCCGCATATCACGTCTTCTTCAAACAAAACCAGTACAACGCAGCAGCCTCAAACGATTGTTGGGACGGGCTCAAGTCCAGAAAAACCTGTGGTACCGGAAAAAAATCCAACGGGCGATATACCGGATACTCAAGCGTTTGTAACCTATACTTCTTCAGCAGATGGGTATGAACTTGTCGTGCCGGAAGGATGGGGACGCACGACCAAGGATCATGATGTCCTATTTCAGGATAAATTAAATGGAGTGCAGGTTGCCCTTACCCAACAATCTTCCCAACCAACTGTCGCAAGTGTGGGTAACGATCAGGTGGCGGAGTTAAAGAAAACAGGAAGGGCTATCACTCTTAATAGTGTGAAGCAAGTTAATTTGCCAAGCGGTTCGGCGATTTTGATTAGCTATGACTCGAATTCAGACCCCGATCCGGTAACGGGTAAGCAGGTGCGGTTGGAGAACAGTCGTTATCTGTTTTATAAAAATGGAGAGCTGGCGGCTTTGACACTTTGGGCCCCACTGGGAGCTGATAACGTGGATCAGTGGAATCGGATGTCTGCCAGCTTTAAATGGAGGTAACTATGCGCGTTCTTGAAGCGTTTGATCTCTATCGTTTTTACCATACCGGAGATGAGGAAACTTTGGCTTTGCGCGGAGTGAATTTCTATGTGGATTCAGGAGAAATTGTGGCCGTAATGGGACCTTCGGGAAGTGGAAAATCGACCTTATTGTCCTGTCTGGCCGGATTGGATGAACCGGACGGCGGATATGTGGAGCTGTTGGGCAAACGTTTTACGAGAAGACCGGAAGCAGAACGTGCAGCAATTCGTGCCCAAGAGATAGGAATCGTACTTCAGTCGGGAAATTTATTCAATCACCTGTCGGTGGAAGACAATATTCATTTGCAAATGCAATTCGGACATAAAGTAGATGAACAACGTCTGACAATGCTGTTGAATTTGGTTGGTTTATATGAACGGCGGCAGGCTCGTCCGACCCGGATTTCAGGCGGGGAAACAGCTCGGGCTGCACTTGCGGTGGCTCTTGCTAACGACCCCAAAGTACTCATGGCTGATGAACCGACCGGAGAAGTTGATGCAGGGACAGAAAAAAAGATTCTGGACCTGTTCGAAAGTTACCGAAAAAGTGGTGGTGCCGCCATCATAGCAACCCATAGTGAAGCCCTGGCAGCTCACGCTAATCGTATTCTCAGAGTGGTTGACGGGAGGATTGTTAAGTATGCCTGAGCTACTCGTCGACGTGCAAAACGCCGGCAAGATTTATACACGTGGAGAAGTACAGGAGATCGCGTTGGTGTCGGCAACCTGTTCAGTAAAACCGGGGGATCAAATCGCCTTGGTCGGTCCCTCTGGCAGCGGTAAGTCCACTTTGCTGCATCTAATGGGAGGATTAGATCAACCCACCTCGGGCACTATTTCCTGGCCAGGACTGGGGACTTGCGAAACCCTTCGTCCCCGGAAAATCAGTTTCATTTTTCAAATGCAGAGTTTACTGCCTCCCCTGACAGTGGTCGAAAATGTTGAACTGCCACTGCTTCTGGGGCATGTTGGAGTAACCAAAGCCCGAAAAACTGCTTTGGAAACTTTGAACAGAGTGAGACTAAATAACATTGCCAATAAGCTGCCCGAGGAGCTTTCCGGTGGTCAGGCCCAGCGAGTGGCGGTGGCTCGGGCTTTAGCCAGTCGGCCACAGCTCATTCTGGCAGACGAACCTACAGGTCAACTGGACCATCCTACAGCTCAGCATTTGTTTGATGTGCTGCTTGATTCGCTGGAAGGACTTGATATAGCGTTGGTTGTGGCAACTCATGATCAGGCCATAGCCGAGCGGATGAAAACGATCTGGCAGATGCATCATGGTGTCCTGGAGGGAGCGGTATGTTAATGACATGGTTAAAAGGTATACTAACGTATCGCTTGGGACGATTGATGGGAGCAATCACCGGTGTTGCCCTCACCGTCACACTACTGGCATCTCTGGGAGCCTTTATTGCTTCGGCCGGCGCTTCAATGACCAAACGTGCCATCCAAGAGGTTCCCGTGGACTGGCAAATTCAACTTTCCCATCTTTCAGATGCTAATACGGTTAAAGAGGCGATCGGTAAGGTAACACCCTACACGGCTTTAGAACAAGTGGGATATGCTGATATGAATGGGTTGATTGCCAATACCGGTGGGTCAGTTCAAACAACGGGACCAGGGAAAGTACTGGGTATTAGTACAAACTATTGGACAAAGTTTCCCTTAGAACTTCGGCAACTCATTGGGGCGGGACAGGGTGTGCTTGTTGCTCAGCAAACAGCAGCGAACCTGCATGTCAAGCCGGGTGATCGGGTGAAAATTGAAAGGGTGGGGTTACCCCCTTGTGAAGTGATGGTAGACGGTGTTGTGGATCTTCCCAACGCAGACTCCCTCTTTCAAGCCATTGGCTTGCCGCCCGGAGCAGCACCACAGGCTCCCCCGGATAATGTACTGATGCTCCCCGAAGCGCAGTGGCAACAAGTTTTTGGACCACAAGCTGTGGTGCGGCCTGATTCAGTGCACACTCAATTCCATGTCCGGATCGGGCATGACCTACCAACTGATCCCACTGTCGCCCATCAATTTGTACAACAGTTGGCGAACAATTTGGAGGTCCGGATTGCCGGCCGAGGAATAGTTGGAGATATTCTGGCAACCCGTTTAGGGAGTGTTCAGGCGGATGCCGCTTATGGTAAAGTGCTCTTTTTGTTTTTGGGTTTGCCGGGTGCCATTCTGGCTGTTCTGCTTACCCTGGCAATTGCGGCGTCAGGAACTAATCGGCGACGTAAGGAACAAGCCTTGCTGCGGATTAGAGGAGCCTCAGTGCGGACAATATTAGGCTTGGAGGCTATCGAGGCTCTGATTGTGGCTATCGGAGGCGTGGTGATCGGGAATGTCTTGTTCCTGGGGGTTGAACGGACGTTCTTGCCGGGAAATGAGCTAATAGGTGGAAGCGCCATGTTTTGGACGATGAGTGCGTCCCTGATTGGCTTTATGTTAGCCATCACTGCCATGGTGTATCCTGCTTGGATACAGATACACCATTCCTCAGTTGTCTCTGCACAGACGACGGTAGGCCGAGGGAGCAAAGCCCTTTGGCAGCGAGTCTATCTGGACATTATTTTGCTGGTTATCTCTGGGGTTGAGTTTTGGCGAACGGCCAGTACTGGTTATCAGGTCGTTCTGGCACCGGAAGGAATAACTACAACTTCGGTGCATTTTGAAGCCTTTATCGCTCCATTGTGTCTTTGGATCGGTGCCGTTTTGCTTTCTACCCGCTTCCTGGAAGGGTGGCTGGTCAGAGGACGCAAACTGCTGGCCGGGATGCTCAACCCTATCGCCCATGACCTTTCCGGAGTGGTTTCTGCCTCATTATCCCGGCAGAGACTATTGATTGTGCGTGGGATTATCCTGATCGCCTTAGCGTTATCCTTTGCAGTATCCACGGCGGTTTTCAATACGACGTATAACGCCCAGTCCCATGTTGATGCTGAATTGACGAACGGTTCCGATGTAACCGTCGCCGGCTTGACAACGTCCGCACCAAGCACCAAACTGAACGAATTAAAAGCCTTACCAGGGGTTGCCGCCATACAGTCCATGCAGCATCGTCTGGTCTATGTGGGTAACGACTTACAGGATATGTATGGTATTGATCCGAAAGCTATCGGCAAAGTGACCAATATTGCTAACGCCTACTTTGTCGGAGGAAACGCTCAGGGAACTTTATCAGACTTAGCCAAACAACCGGACGGTGTTTTGGTCTCAGAAGAGACGGCGAAGGATTACCAACTTAACCTTGGTGACAAAATTAATCTTCGCCTTCAGAATGTTGAGGATCATCAGTATCATGTGGTACCGTTTCATTTTATCGGGATTGTCCGGGAATTTCCTACCGCACCGAAAGATTCTTTTTTGGTAGCGAATAAAAACTATATTGCTCAACAAACCGGATCAGATGCTGCAGAAATTGTGTTGATGCGGGCGACCGCTAATCCTGCGGCGCTTGCTTCGCGGGTACGAACCGCAGTTAGTTCATTGGCGGGTGCAAACGTAACTGATATTAATTCTACCCAACGAGCTATCAGCTCTGGTTTGACGGCGGTGGATCTACACGGACTTACGCGTTTGGAATTGGGACTTGCTATCTTGCTAGCCGCTGCCTCGACAGGTCTAATCCTGGCTCTTGGTTTAGCTGAACGTCGGCGTACTTTGGCTATCCTTGCTGCTCTGGGAGCTAAGAAGAGACAGCTTGGGGCATTTATTTGGAGTGAAGGTCTGGTTATTTTAACGGGAGGCAGTATTTTAGGTGTCGTATTGGGCTTTGGGGTGGCCCAAATGTTGGTCAAGGTATTAACGGGGGTCTTTGATCCACCACCTGAAATTCTTTCTATACCATGGGGCTACCTTATAATATTGGCGGCAGCGGCAATGACATCTACGGTAATTGCAATTATCGGCACTAATCATATATTTCACCGTCCGGCAGTCGAGGAAATGCGCAACCTGTGAAACTGACAAAAGCAAAACCTACAGCTAGGGATCAATAAGTTTAGCTGTAGGTTTTGTTTTATTTCTCAAGCGGGATCTCATCTCTTCGCGTTTTAGTCAAATAGATGACAATACTCAAAATTATAGCGAGGAATATCGTACTCGTTCTTACCGTACCTAAATTAATTCCGCCCTGATTGCCAGGCTGTGACAGGTAGTCACCGAGTGAGGCCCCTAGCGGACGGGTCAAGATATAGGCGATCCAGAAGGAGAATACAGAATTTAGCTTTAACATGTAATAGGCGAGGGTTACCATTCCAATTAGAGCAGCAAATAAGAGCGCTGACTTCCAGTAACCTAAACTGAAGTACTCTGCTATAAGATCACCGGCTGCTGTACCCAGGGCAAATGTAAAGAGGATTGCCAACCAGTAGAATGCTTCACGCCTGACCGTGAAAATGGAGTGAACAGACAGTGTTTTTTCCCTCATATACCAAGCTGCGAAGGTCACCAACAAAGCGAATGTGAAGATAATGGAGGTTGTCTTCAGAGAAACCCCAAAATTGTCTGTTAGGTTGTCGGTGATCAGCGTGCCGACAACGCTAATCAAGACTACGGCAAGCCAATAGATCTTTGGCTCGTACTTTTTTGACCGGAATTGAAAGAACAGGGTGATGAGCAGGAGACCACTCATGACAAAGGTCGTGACAGTCAGACCTAAGTTCAATTTTACGCTGAGGAAGTCCGCGGCAGTCTCGCCTACGGTTGTTGCCATGATTTTTATGATCCAGAACATGAGCGTTATTGCTGGGACCTTGCACAATATCTCCCGGGATGGTGTTTTCATTTTGAATCCTCCTGGTTTTTTAATAGATATACAATAACCGGGTTTAAAAAATCACTCTATACATCCAATTAAAAGCTTAATACACCTCCACTACATCAACTTAATTTGACTAAATGATTATCTTATTCTATCTTTCCCCAATAAGATTAAAGGAAAATAAAAATAGCCTTAAAGAATTATTAAGATATAGAAATTAAAAATGTCATAAAGGGTTCGTAATTTTTTAGATGAAGATAGAAATTAAACTTGTGAGGCACATCGAGCTTGGAAAAAAGATAACGCCGCTTAGGACTGACCTAAGCGGCGTTATCTTTTAAGCAGTTTTCTATTTCTTTGTCCGTGATAACCTTTAAACCTGGATTTTTAAAATACTAACTCAAGGAGTTATACTTCTTTTCTATCAAATAAGTAATATCCGGCTGTAAAGAAAATAATACCATAAGATAAAATGAGTAAAAGTAAGTTTAGTTCTCTTATAAGGTTTGAACTCGAAAGCCATAACGAGGACCAATTTAGATAGGTAGTAAAAATATTGTTATTTAATAATGTGTTAAATAATGACAACCCCTTTATGCCAATAAATATGAAGATACAGCTGATTAAAGCCGTACTGCCGCTCCGGAAAAATTGGGTAATAAAAGCGGCGAAAATAATTAAAATGAATGCCGGAATAATGTCGGCTAAGTAGCCGAATACAACACTTGAAATGTTTGTTATATTTATATTCAAAATAAAGGCAGACAGCATAGAAACAAGGAAAATAAGGAAAAAATTTAAAATGACATAAATACTGATTGCTATTATTTTGGAAATGTAAATTTTGAATCGACTTATAGGCATAGTCAGAACGAGCTTTAAAGTCTTATCTGCTATTTCGTTTGAAAATAAATCTGAGGCTGCCATAAAAACAAATAGGGGCAGAAAAGTATTAGTAAATATGGCTAAAAGCATCAGAGGATAACTTATGGAATTGATTGCCATAAAAATAAGCTTGGCTTGAATATTTGATATAAAAAGGGCTGTTAAAAAGCTTAAAATAGCCATGATGATTAGAAATACAGAGGTCTTCTTCTTTAAGAATAATTTTCGAACTTCGTTTATGACATTGGCGCTTAGGCTATTCATTAGAACTTTCCCCCTTCACCTGGTTCATATAGAAGTCCTCTAAAGAATTAAATTTTTCTTTAATGCTCCCTATTGGTATGCCGCTGTTGACAAGCTGTCCCTCGTGAATGATAGCAACTTTATTACACATTAGTTCAACTTCGTGAACTAAATGACTCGAAATAAAGAACGTCATTTTCCTTTTCGCCGCAAGTTCTTTAATCAGATTGCGCATTTGGACAGTACCTTCAATATCTAAGCCATTAGCGGGTTCATCTAAAATTACCAACTCTGGATTCGGAAGCAACGCCTTAGCAAGAGCCAGTCTCTGTTTCATTCCCAGGGAAAATTTATTAGCTTTCTCTTTCTTAAACTTCGTTAAGTTGACCAATTCTAATATGTTATCAATATCGTTTTCATTAATATTTTTATGAAATCGAGATACAAACTTTAGGTTTTCGTAGGCACTCATATACTCATAAACATCAGCTGTTTCGATGATACAACCGACATTTCGAATCGCGCTTTCAAACTGGGAGTTTAAATTGTAGCCTAATATTTTTACGGTTCCCTTTTGGATTGCGTTTAAGCCTGTAATTCCTTTCATTACCGTGGTTTTGCCTGCCCCATTAGGACCTAAGAAGCCGAAAATATCTCCCTTACAAACGTCAAAGGTAATATCCTTTACTCCTCGCCCGTTTTTATAAATCTTAGTAAGCCCGGCTACTTCTAAAACATTTTCCATTTGTTTCACCCATTTTTGTTTATTTAGCAGAAAATGAGCAAATAGAATTGCTCATTTTCTGTCATTCCGTTGGTATCTAAAGTTAAGCTAATCTAGTTATCCTGAGTATCAGTTTCCCTCTGTATGGGAGGCCAGCGTTTTTACCTGTTTTCCTGTTAAGTCAATTTTATCCGGAGTTGTGCTATTTATATTGGACAGATTTAAATCGAGATTAAATGTCAGTTGATGCTGAGTTCCCTGAGCATCTTTCCCCGAAACTACGATAGTTGCAGTCTGGCTTGTAAGGATGTCATCTTTATTGATAGTGCCTGTTGAAGTAACACTTATAACTTTGATATCGCTCTGAAGCTGGGGAATAACGTCTTTTAAGTCTTTAATATTGTTCTTATCAGTGTTGTCGTTATGGTAAGAACCCCTGTGATTCTCTGCCGTAAAAGCTAGGGATGTTAAGGCGTTGACGAGTGGTGTTACGTCATTTTCACCGATATTGATAGTGACGGTTTTTGTTCCGTCCGTGCTGTCGGTTGTATTCACGTTACTTTGCATGCTTCCTGCCAAGGTATCAACGACAACTTCCATACTCTTTTCAACAACGGGATTTTGGGTTTCTTTTATAGCATTAGAATTTTTATGACTGTCATCTCTCACTAAGTATTGGTCACTGTTGCTGCTTTTAGTGATTTTTTTCCGTCCTGTTCATAGCTATTGTAGGTCTGCGTATTATCACCTGATTTTATTGTCGTTACATTACTCATAGCATTGGAACTTTCATTAAGTTTTTCATTTAAACTAACGTTAACCAAGCTGCTGCCATTATCAGAAATGGCAGCTTTTAAATCAATCGTTTCATTCTGCAGATTTTTGGTATCTTTTACAGCGTTTTTGTATGTTTCATATCCGGATAATTGAGAAGCATTAGCAAAAACAGCTCCAAAGAGAAGAGATCCCCCAATAGCCAGACTCGTAGCCATTGCAATAGTTTTTTTATTCATTTTTTTACCTCAGTTCTCCTGAATTTTAAATCTAAGTCATTTTTCAAACAATGATTGACATTTTAAGTAAAGCCAAAGAAGTAAATCTTAATGCTTTCTCCAAGAAAGCTGAAACGAGATCTGTTTTAATTTACCATAGTATACTAACTCTTGGACATCAGTGATTTTTTCTTTTTCTGTTTAGCCAGTAACCCAATAACATCAAAATTAGAATACCTACGCATAAATCTAGCCGATGGAATAATGGTTTAAGAGTATTCCAATTCTCCCCTAGCTTCTGGCCAACAATAATCAGCATCAGGCACCAGGGCAGAGCTCCGGCGACAGTGTAAACAGCCATTTTGAGAGCATTCATGCGTGCGATTCCAGCTGGAAGAGAGATAAACGTTCGCACTACAGGTAATAGTCTGCCAATAAACACGGTTAATTCGCCGCGGCGTTCGAACAATTTTTCGGCGTTAGATAATTCTCGCTCGTGTATAAAAATATAGCGTCCAAACCTCTTTATGAACGGGCGACCTCCCCATAGTCCGATATAATAGGCAACAAGTGCCCCGAATAGGTTACCCAAAGTGGCTGCTATGGTTGCCTGCCAGAGAGTAAAACGACCTAGAAAGACCATGTAACCGGTGAAAGGAAGAATGAGCTCACTGGGTAAAGGAATACAAGCGCTTTCAATGGCCATAGCCAGAAAAACTCCCAGATAACCGAAAAGAGAAATAACACTGATGACAAATTGAGCAAGGTGGGATAGAATTGTTTCCACTTCGATTCTCCTAAGTTAAATTTCCTTCGATTTATTTTGAATGTTCTATTGTCACCTCCATAATGAAAGGATTTTGTCCAAAGCTTGTGATACGTTGATACAAATGCCGAATAACAAGTTTTGGGGCTTCTCCACATCTGTGCGGTAAATTTGGTTTGTTCATAAGTAATGATAAATTATCAACCTTTAGTTTTTCTTAGAATTAGCCTTTGGATTTAAATTTTTATCACATTGTATATCAATTAAGTGTTTGTGAATCAGGAGAGCATTAGGCGGGAAAATTCGCCATAAATTATGAGAGGCCTGTACGGTGATTTTGGATTGCGGCAAGGATCATAAATTCTATGGATTATTAGACTGCTGCTCAAGAGGAAGTATTCCGGCTGTACAGTACAGTCAGGTTTTACTTCCTGACAAATTGGTCTTTTAGAAGTTAAATCTAATAAATTTGCTTAACAAAGAATAGCTACTGAGAGCAGGGCCATTAGGATAGAAAAACTACAGAAAGTTATGATACCAATCCAGGATGCTTGAACCCAAATAATTGCATTGATCGAAGTACCTACTCCGGCGCCAAGATAGTAAAAGAAAGTGTATAAAGATGTTGCTGTTCCTCGATTTTTCACAGTCCAATCCCCAATTAAAGAAGTGGCGGTTGATTGCACTGAAAATAGGCCTAAAATTGTTAATGTGATGCCCATAAGAATAAAAATTAAGGACGATGATATTGTTAGCCATAGCCCCATAAGCATCAGGGTAAGAGCCAGACCGAGAACGAAACGACGTCCAATAGAATCGGATAAACGACCGGCTCGCGGGGCTATCAAAGCCCCCAGTAAATAAAGTGCATAGATAAGACTTATCTGAGAGTTATTTAAGTTATAAGGGGCTTGGCTCAGTCTAAAGGGCAGATAAGTCAACACACTTATAAAACTGGCATGCATTGCAGCTCCTACTAAATAAGTTCCAGCCAGATGGCGATTATGAAGGTGCTCCCCAAAAGATACAAGAATTCTTTTAAGGTCTTCCTTTGAACTTACATTGTCGGCAGCTGAAGATATGTTACCTGTTTGACTTATTTCATTGGGCAGTACTCTGTCAATGAGAATCCAAGCTATTAATGTGGCTAAGGCGGCACTTAAAAAACCAGCTTTCCAGTCTAAGAACTGGCTTAACGTACCTATTTCAATTCTCCCCAGAGGTCCGGCTATTGCTGATGCTGCAGCAAAAATTCCCATTCCTGCACCACGTTCCGTTGGGAGAAAAATATCGTTGACATACGAAATAACTGTCGTCATGTAGCCAGGCAATAAAAGCCCTTGTAGTGCGCGTAAAAAGAGCAGAATGTAGAAATTTGGTGCTATTGTTAATAATAAAGTAGGAACAATTAAAACTACAGTACTCCAACGCATAACTGTCCACCGTCCATAGCGATCTGAGACGCATCCGTATAAGAGAGAAAACAAAGCAATTAAAATTAAGGGTAATGATATAATTAAGCTAACCATTTGAGGAGGTTGATGATAAACCCGGGTCAAAGAGGGAAGGATTGGCTGTGGGCTATAGATATTAGCAAAGACAAATAGGGTTGAAAAAAAGAGAGCTGATTTTTGTTTGCCAGTTAATCCAATTCGATCGGTTCTGTTTAAATTTATTAATTCCAAGAAAAACTCCTCCAAGAACATATTTGTTTTGAAGTTAATATGTCCAAGGTATATTAAAGGAAGATTAAAATCTTGGTTAAAGTATTTATTTTTTAAAATCCATGAATTTATAGTTGGTAATGTTTCCTAATCCCTCTCTTCAGTTAACTTGGTTTCACGGAGCGCCAAAGGGAGAACCGCTGGCATTTCTTAGCCTGATCCACTTGGCAGAGGTGCCAATTTGTGTGTTTTTTCTGTTTCCTGAGCTTAACCAATTCTTAAAAAAAATTTCAAACTTTTTTCATTGTTTTTTTGAAGCATTTGGTTAAAATTATTTTCGATAAGGGGTAACAACTTATTTTTGTGGCACTGACCACCCGCCAGGCAGCAAAGTGCCGGACTTAACTGCAAATTATTTAGAAGGAGGTCACAATGAATGAGTTATTACAATAAGGACAATCCATATCAGTCGAGTTATCCCCAAACCCCGCCCACCCCAAAACATACGCGTTATTTGCTCACCCTTGTTTTATGCTTAACCAGTGCGTTGGTGGGTGGCTTAGTGTCAGTCGGTGTTGCCCCTTCAATCTACGCCAACAAAACATCCAGCCAGACCAGTTCTCCCGTTATTTTGAACCAGGCCTCTACAAAACCTATCAAATTGGATTACAACTCCACTGATTTTCCAGTCGTGGACATAGCCAAAAACGTCGGCCCGGCCGTCGTCAATATTTCCAATTTTCAAAGTAACGCCGGAGCCGGAACATTTGGCTGGGGATTTGAAGCCGGAAATAGCAGCGGCAATAGTTTGGTGGAGTCGGGAAGCGGTTCCGGTTTCATCATTGATGCTCAGAACGGCTATATCGTAACTAATAATCACGTCATTGACGGAGCGAAAAAGCTTGTCGTAAATTTGCCGGACGGAAGAAATGTGGATGCCAAAGTAGTGGGTGCGGACCCGCGTACAGATTTGGCCGTTATTAAAATTAGCGATACCAGTAATTTAACGGCGGTAACGATTGGAGATTCCTCCAAGCTCCAGGTTGGTGAACCGGTTGTGGCCATAGGCAATCCGGGGGGAGAAGCATTTGCCGGTTCCGTCACCACGGGAGTGGTGTCGGCGACGAATCGCATCTTGGATATTGAAGGGGAATCCAGCTTTAATTTAATTCAGACCGATGCGGCAATAAACCCGGGGAATAGTGGAGGGCCGTTAGTCAATTATCTAGGTCAGGTCATTGGAATTAATTCGGCCAAATACGCGCAAACAGGATTTGAGGGCATGGGCTTTGCTATTCCGATTACAGACGCTATGCCGACGATTCAACAGTTAATTCAAAAAGGCTATGCCAGTCATGCGGGGTTGAATGTTCAAGTCGCCAATCAATATACCCCGGAGTATGCCTCCCAAAAAGGATGGCCGGCGGGAGCCTACATTTTGCAGGTTATCAGCGGCGGAGCCGCGGATCAGGCCGGTTTGCAGCAAGGAGATATTATCACGAAGGTAAATGACGTTACAATTTCCGATTCTACAAGCTTGACTCACGAACTCTTCAAATATAAACCGGGGGACAAGGTCAATATAACCTATTACCGCAATGGGTCAACTAAAAATGTTACGGTAGCTCTTGTCGAAATAAAGGATTAACTTAAGTCAGGAGGCTTATAAGCCTCCTTTTTTGTACTTTCAGACACACATGCCGCGAGACGGCAACACTGAGGAATAAAAAATAAGCAGGTCAATATTTTGCAATAGACTGAAGACAGGAGCTGCTTTATATAGTAGAATTACCAGTGTCTAGCTAAATTTTCTGCTGGCTGGTTGGAAAAAATCGAGGCAAATTTACATGGGGCCTCGATTTTTGGTCGTTTTGATACAGGTCATAAGAGTGAGTGGGAAAAGGAGAAGGGATAAATGCCACTGGTATATTATATTCAAACCTCCGCTATTGGACTTGGAATCACATTGATTCTATATTTCCACATAGGCAGACATGATTTGTATGCGACCTTATCGCAAAAGATTTTTCGCCGGCTGATTTTCGTCAATATTATTCTGCTTATGCTGGAGATGTTGCTGAATATTTTCACCGGCATGAATTTGCTTGCAGCCAGAATTTTACTGCCGGCTATTGTCTGTATATTTTATATAGCAAATCCGCTACCGGAAGCTTTATG
Organism: Candidatus Desulfosporosinus nitrosoreducens; assembly: GCF_030954495.1. Classification (GTDB taxonomy): domain Bacteria; phylum Bacillota; class Desulfitobacteriia; order Desulfitobacteriales; family Desulfitobacteriaceae; genus Desulfosporosinus; species Desulfosporosinus nitrosoreducens. The sequence continues at coordinate 29,776 of NZ_JAVHUW010000084.1, forward strand.
GATTCTCTATCTTGATTCTATTATATCTAAGAATGAGCAGAAAACGAGCTCCTGGCTTGGTCTGGTTGTGGCATTGCCCTTGGTTTTCAACAGCATAATGTCGATAGCCAGTCTGAAGGGAGGCTTTCTTTTTTATATTGATGCTCAGAATGTATATCACCGGGGTGCCCACTATTGGCTGTTGCCGGCAATCTGTTATAGCTATCTGGTATATTATATCGTTATCGTATTGCTAAAGCGGAAGTCTGTGTTGAAACAGGAACGGATGGCTTTGCTCTATGCCGCCGCACCCCCTCTTGTTTTCGGAATGTTGCAATGCTTATTTTTTGGCATAAGTTTACTTTGGGTTTCCCTCTCATTTTCTCTGCTTATAGTCTACATGAACCTGCAAAGCTCCCAGGTGTATATAGATCATTTGACCGGCCTGGCCAATCGCCGCAAGTTTGACTTATTGCTCTTGAATTTTTCCATGAGACGGAAAAATATGGGTGGTATTATGATTGATATTGATAGTTTTAAACAGATTAACGATACATACGGTCACAAAACAGGAGATATCGTGCTTGAAAACATGGGGATTATTTTGAAGAGAAGCTTGCGAAAGGAAGATTTTGTCGCTCGCATTGGCGGTGACGAATTTGCCGTTTTGCTTGAGGCGGATCAGCTTGAGCAGCTAGAAAGTGCCGTTAACAGAATACAGGATGGCATTAAAGAATTTAATTCAAATTCTCAGCATCCCTTTGAACTGCGCGTAAGTATGGGGTATGATTTGTGGAATTTGGAATCGGAAAAAAATCAGGAGCAATTTATTAAGCACATTGACCAAAAGATGTATGCTGAAAAAAAGAGTCATGCTTAAATTAAAGCATGAGTAAAATTCCGGTTAAGGCTCCCGGCATATAATTTTTTAAGGCTCTATTCGTGGAAGACTCGAAGTTATAGTGGCGGTTAAGCATTTAGGACAGAAATAATACTGATGATTAGCAGCCGTAATTATTTTTATTCTTAAAATTTTAGAAGTACATTGGACCCAATTGCTCAAATAGTCTGGATTCTGACAATGGGGACAGTATAATAACATGTTTGTCTCACTTCCTTAAGATTAGCCTATGGGGGTATATGACAAGTGTTACAAGCTTGTGGGGAATAATTAATAGACTTGTCAGAGAGATAACGCTTGAGATCAATTAGCGGAAGGCTTTTCGAAATATTGATTGATAAAAGCCTAAAGAAAGAGGTCCCCGCAGTTTTACGCTGAGGACCTTTCCATCTTTCTATATGAAATAACTATTGAAGGGCGCCAAAACTTTAAGTAGATAAATGCGAAGCTGTACATAATAACTTAAATGTTGTTATGTAGGGGGGATTACTATGGATGTAAAAACACTCATTTCTAAACTAAACTGGTTTTACAGTTTGGAATTAAATCAAGTCGACTTATATAATGCTCAAAGCAAAGCTTTCAAAGGCAGGTATAGCGGCATAGTCCTGGAACGCTGTGCGTTTATTGAACAAAACCATGTGGATAATATTGGAGAAAAGATTAAAGAGCTTGGCGCCAAACCAACAGTTTTAGGCGATATCATTTCCCCTATACTTGGCAAGACAGCCGGTGAACTTAGCGCCATGACAGGTTTGGAAAATACCTTGGCGATAGATATCCTGATCGAACAAAAAGCTATGAAAGACTACAACGATTTGCTCAACAAGCTCTATCAGGAAAACTATGGTGATGAAGAGCTGCTTAAAATTCTCCAACATAATTTTGTCGATGAACATATACATACCGAGTGGTTTCGGACGAAAATAATTGCCTTAAAACAGTATGAATTTACAGCGAAACATTTTAGTTCAAGTACTAAAATGCAAACTCCAAACCAAGTGATCGATGGTTTCCTCAACAACCACTCGCGCACAAATCTCAAAAGGGCAAAGTTAATTAAGCCGCGGCCGTTGAAAACTGTAGACTGGTAATTGAAATATCCTTACCTCCGCAATGTCAGATTTTTGAATAGCTGAAGTTTTGTTAGAGAGAATGTCCGCGAGGCAGGCAGCGAGACTTACGGTCATATTCACAAAAAACCTAGTTAGCGATAAGAATTTGATACGCACACTTAAACTCCTGACAGGGCTGCAAGGAGAGGATGCCTTCTTTCTGGGAAATCTGCTTACTTTCTTCAGATCTGTCGGCGATTCCAAACCAAGGTTCAATGCAAATAAAGGGTGCCTCGTCTGCCTTCGTCCAAATTCCGAGGTAGGGGAAGTTTTCAAAACGAACGGTTATTGATTTGCCTGTTTTCCGGCTTTTCAGAATGACAAACTGGGATTGCAGATTTTCGAACACTAAGGCTCCTTTTTGGAAAAGCTTATGTTCTAACTTTAGAGTGTTTCCATTCTGTAAGCGGAGTTCTTCCAGGTCTTCAGCCAGACAGTGTTCGATTTTATCAAAGATCAATTCATAGTCACTGAACATTTCTTCTGATGAAAATGGACAATTGAAACCCGGGTGTGCACCAAGCGAAAAATAGATTTGTTTGTCATCTGTGTTTTTTACAATGTATTGTATATCCACACCATTACCTAAGAGCGAGTATTTAATTACGAGCTTGAACTTAAAGGGAAACCTGGCAAGGGTCGTTTTATCATAGTCAAGACAGTACATAATCTGGCTGTTTGAGACTTCAATCTCAGTAAATTCCATATCTCTAGCGAATCCATGGATGGGGAGAGAATAGGAATTATTCCTAACGTAATATTTGTCATTAGCCAATTTTCCGACGATGGGAAAACAAATCGGTGCATGCCAAGGCCAATATTTTAAATCCCCCTGCCAAATATATTCCGTTTGGTCTTGTTTTGACACTAGGTTTTGAATTTCTGCCCCCTTAGCTTCCAACACAACAGAGATAAATTCATTTTCCAGTACAGGCATCTATATCTATACTCCTTCATTTAAAGTTCTGAATTAATAAGTTGTTCTTAAGTGTCTTTAGGCCAATACTAATATAATTTTGCTAAAAGTCTTTGTCAAATGTATATCTTTTTGTCTGACTATGGATACGGCAAAGGCAGGTGGGAAAGCATTTTCGCCCTGCCTTTGCCTATTTTAGCTTAACTCGCCTTTAATTAAGTATTGCTGTTTAAAATACGTTACGACAGGTACAAACACTTGTTTTTGGATATATATGGCAACAATGAGATATGAGCATATAGTATAGTAAGTAAGTGCTAGGAGGTGATTTCTCAGATGTATGGCTGTGTAGGAACTCCGATTTGTTGTCCTCCTCAATATTGTGTGCGCGATTATTGCACGCCGCGCATAGTTCCAGTGATTCACCCGGTTGTAAACGTTAACCGTTACAATGTTGTGAATGTTCCCCAACACTATTATCAGCCGATGACAACGAATGTCGTTGTTGATCCCGGGCAAAGCTATGCCGGATATGGTGGCAATGTTGGCAATGTTGGAAATTCCGGCTATAATAATCGTCTTTTCTTCTAGATGGAACTCTTAAAGGTGTAGCGAAAACCGTAAGTTTCGCTGCGCCTCTCTTTCTTTCAATGAGGGATAGCTGTCAAGACAATTTGACAGCTATTCTTGACTTCCCCAAACACCGTCAGTTGGCATATAGAATTGCCTGAGCTAATCTGCTATACTGAAATCGCAATGGCAAGGAGGCTGAATCCCCTTATTAAAGAATTCGGCTCTTTTCTTATCGAATCATAGCACATTATAGCGGTCAGTATTCTTGGCCCAATGGGGCGGAATATTCTCGTTTATTAACAGCCTGGACGCGCTTGACAACAGGCAATTTGTTTCGGAACAGTGATAGTACCTTCATTACTTCATTAAAAGACGAAGGGATGTGAAGAAAAATGAGCTATGCTGGAAAGGACATGGAATCCAGTTATCAAGTTGTCTATGACAAACTATGGCAGGATATTAAAAAACGCGATCCGGAAGAGATAACATTGTTGCGCGCGGTTTCCTACAGCAGCGCTACCCGCCAATTCGTTGTGCTGTTTTTTAACGAGGAATATATTGTGGACTGCGGTAAAGAGGCAATCTGGCGGCAAGCGGATGGAGAGCTTCCCGATGTGATGGCTACGATCATTATCCTCAATTACCTGGTTTATGCACAGCCTTTGCGGGCGTCTGAACCGAGTTGGGTAAGCATAAAAGAAATACCGGGCGGCATGATATTTTATTCCGCGTTTCACAAAACGGCCATTTCAGTGCTGATCGAGGTATTTGGCTATCAGGTCGACCGGTTAAAGACGGTTGCGGCTTTTTTGGGTGGTCAAGCGGGCCCTTTCGGCGCTGCGTCCGTGGTTTTCAGAGCATTTCCCGAAATCCCCTTGTGTGTTATAGTTTGGGAAGGGGATGAAGAAGTTCAGGCTAATGCCACAATACTTTATGATGCTTCGATAGACTTCATCCTGCCCAGCGCAATTAGTATCGACCTTGGCGTATATCTTGCCGACCGTCTCAAGAAGCTGGTTGGTACACATTATAATTAACTTGCACCGTGGGTTGAGATCAGGAAAAAGCATTGAGCGGAGTGGACTATATTATAGGTGAAGGACTGGCAATGAATAATGACAAATGTTAAAAATACATGGGTAAAATTATTACTTAAAATGCCGTCTTTATTTTTAGGCTTTTTTTTATATGCAGTAGCGATTCTCTTAGCCCTTTATTCAAAGCTGGGGATGAGTCCGTGGGACGTATTTCATATGGGGATTGTCAATCATTCCATGTTTTCTTTGGGGCAGATGTCACAGATTGTGGGATTCTGCTTAATAATTTTGTCAATATTTCTGGGAGTGGTTCCTGGAATTGGAAGCGTATTGAATATGATTTTTATTGGCTTTTTTGTGGACGTAATTAATAATACCGGAATATTTAAAACGCCTGAAACTATGTTGAGCAGAATATTCATGCTCATAGCGGCCATCATTATCATGGGGTTTGCTACCTATTTTTATTTGCGGGTTGAACTCGGCGCAGGTCCAAGAGACGGCTTAATGGAGGGACTTGTAAGAAAACTGAACAGACCGGTCTGGCTGATAAGAGGGACTATAGAGGTTACTGTACTGATAATAGGCTTCTTTTGGGGCGGGCCGGTCGGCGTCGGAACCCTTCTTTTGGCCTTGTTAATTGGTCCTTCCGTACAACTGGCGTTTAAAATAGGAAAATATGATTCTAAAGAAGCAAACCACAGCAATCTGCTGGATCTCTATAAAGGCCTTAAGGTTCCGGCAAATATTGAATAGCTTAATACCAATACCGCGGATAGTTTCGATTGGGTGAAAGGTTATTAACCAGTAAACCCATTAAAATCAACAACAGGCTGCCGGCAATAATCGGCGTTACGATGTAGATCGGTTTGGCCGCATTCAAAATGGCAAACATGGCTGTAGCTCCGCCTGGCGGGTGCGTCGTTTTGGTTAATAACATAACTAGAATAGCTGAGGATGTTCCTAAGGTTACCGTCCACCAGTGGGTGCCTAAAATCTGGTATGTAGCTACTCCGATAATTGCCGATAATGCGTGTCCCAGGATTACGTTGCGCGGCTGGGACAGAGGAGCATCAGGGGCTCCAAAGACCAGGACGGCGGTGGCGCCCAGCGGTGTGGCCAGCACCGGAGTTAAATAGACAAGCGATAATATACTGAGAATGGCAAACGCCAGGAATGAGCCTGATAAAGTAATTAGTATATCTAAAGGTGCCGGCCTCACGAGGGGAGCTGATCTTTTCTGTCCTTTGAATTTTGTAAAATAAATGAGAAGGGCTTTTTTTCTTTTGCTTCGGTTTGTTTGCCCTGGCAAGTTATCTTCCTCCTTATTGAAAAACAACTCAAAAATAAACAAGATTCCCATTCCTCTATTTATGAATAACTTACAATGTATTTCCATGCATGTCAATATATATTATTGTATTACACTGTATAATATAATTCTGATTTGTCTATAACTATAACAGAGAACATGAGTTTGTCTTAATAGATTTTGCTATGCTTTGATTTGCCTTGAAAGGCCTGAATATAGGTGTTATTATTTTATTGAATAATACAAAGGAGACAACTATGATCAATGAATTATTGACAGTTGAGGAAGTAGCGGTTTTTTTGCGGACAACTCCCAACACCATCTATCGTTGGCTAAGATCCGGTAAATTGCCGGGTGTCAAGCTCGGCAAAGAATGGCGCATACGCAAAGAAGTTCTTGACGCCAAGCTGGCGGAGACTACGCCTATGCTGAAAAGGCAAAGCTTGTTGGATGGAATTGAGCTGAAAAGCAACCATATGATGGCAATTTCCTCCAATGAAGATGATCTGCTTGATCTGGAAGCGGAGTTTTTTAAAAAAGGTTTGGCCCTGAAGCAAAGACTTTTTAAGGGGTGTTGGTGGCAAAACACGGATGATGTACGTCAGGAACTGGCAGCGAGAGGCGTGCCTATTGAAGAGTTGGAGAAGAATAATCTCCTGACTATTATTGATTTGGCCAAAAAGTATGAAACTTCGGGTGTACAAGGTCCTATACAAGTTTGGAGAGATGAGGCAACGATCACGAATCAGCTCGGTTACAGTTTTTTATGGGCTTCAGGATCGCCCGGTCTTGAGAGCTGCGGAAATTTCTCCAACCTTATTCGCTTTGAAAGTTTGTTGGACGATACTTTGGCGAAGCTTAATGTTGTGGGAATTTGCCCTTATCTTTACAATGACGCCGGTAAGAACGGCTTGAATGAATTCATAGAATTGATGAAATGCCATCGTAACGTAATGTTTTATAATCATGATTCCTTTGTGTATTTGAAAAATAATTTTGCCGACAACTAACCACAATGGCTTGCGCAGAATAGTTTGTCCTATCTAAGTAAATTTCTTATTTGTCAGGCTAAATGTTGTGGGTACAAAAAATCTATTTTGGGCTGGACTGGAATGGAATTTCCAGGCTCAGCCCTTTTTGTGTACCTGGTTATCGGATTTTTATTATACAATATAATACAATAAATAATATATTTAATGTTTATAATACATTGACATACATTAATGGCCATTGTATTATAAAGCTGACTTTATAAAAAGAATATTCAGTAAGAAATGGAGGTGAAGGAAATAAGGCACTGAACGATGCTCTCCCCAATAAACAAATAGAGCGGTTTGGTATTTGCGTATAGCATGGACGGTGAATTTAAAGATTTCTCTCAGGGTTGTAACACAACTTCAACATTTTTGCGGAGGATTTAAAATGACAACTTATCATCAAGTTAAAGTCGGCAACGCAATTATTGGCGGATCATTCGGAGCAAATACGGGGCTGGTTGTGGGAAGTATTTTCTACGATAAGCATTCGGTTGTTAAAAATCCTTTTACAGGGGAATTCGATGAGACCCGTGCCGCGGTTTTAGTGGATCAAGTAAACAAACTTAGCAAACGCTATGGCGTGCAGATGGCTTTTGACGTTATAGCCGCTTCCTCAGAGGCTATGGGCCGGTATTTGGAATTTGTCAGTGCCCGCACAAGCTTGCCGATATTGATAAACGCTTCTGAAGCCGAAGCCAGAGTTGCCGGACTGGAGGCGGCATCCAGGCTGGGAATTCTGGATCGCTGTATTTATGCATCCTTGAGTATTGATACCGAGGATAGTGAATTAGAGGCCCTCGGGAGGAACCGCCCGGCTGGGGTCATGATTTTAGCGAATGACGTAAGTGATCCGACGCCTGAAGGAAGCTGCAGCATGATCGAAACCTACTATCTCCCGATGCTGAAAGAAATAGGTGCGGCTGTGCCGATCGTTGATGTAGGTACGATGGATGCGCCTTCTATTGGTTTAAACATACGTCAAATTCAAGTGGTCAGAGAGCGTTACGGTTATCCCGCAGGGTGTGCGTTTTCTAATTGTTTTCCCCAGTGGACGAGTTTGAAACAGCTCGGCAAAGAATGGGTAAATTTGTCTTTAGGAACATCACTTGCGGTTGTCCGCGCTGCCGGAGGAGATTATTTACATTACGGTATTATCGAAAAAGCCGCCGTTGCGGCACATGTTGCGGCAACGGCCGAGATGTTTTATGGTTATGCGGCCCAGGAATTGGACAGGTATAAATTGCCGGAAGGACATGCGTTATGGCAGATGTTCAAATTGACCACAGAGCAGATTTAATATCACCCCGCTCATGTCTGGAAGCGATGCTTACCTACAATATAAGCGGCGTACCTCTGCTAGATATAGGAACAACATCCCTCACGGGATTACGGGCCAATGCCCTGCCTAATTTGTTCGATAATGAAACTTTAACGAATCCGATATTCCAAACAATAGCCTTGGATCGGGAAGATTGCTTGCGCTTGAGATCCGACTTCATTCGCACCGGAGTAGTGTATGATCCCCGAATTGTTAAGACCGGGCGCTTCAAGGATGCCTTTGGCGTAGAATGGCTGAACAGTGACGGATATTTCGCGCCGAGTAATCACCCCTTAGAATCTGCCGGCTTAAGCGACATTGAACACTATGGGAAACCGGACTGGAAATTAGCGCTGCAATATGTAAAACAGGAATTTGGGGACAGCTTGGTTATTGCCGATGCTCCGTGCCCTGGACTTCTGGATAGTTGCTTCCTCTTGCGCAACGCTTGGCAATTTATGTCTGATATTTCTGAAAAACGTACTATTGCCGGCACACTGCTGGAGTGGTTGGTTGAAACAATTAGCAGTGCCTACGAGTATATGCTCGGCTCACTTGATAGGCAGCCGGATCTTCTCATCTACAGTGATGATCTTGGTTTTCAGAATAGTATGTTTTTATCCCCTTCGGATTTTCGAACCTATCTTCTCCCTTGGCTGAGCGCTTTGGTATCACGCCTGCGCAAGCTTACTCCGGCGGCAATCTGTTTTCACAGTTGTGGAGCGATCAGTCCGATTCTCAAGGATATTGCCAACTTAGGATTTGAAATACTGAATTTGGACCCTTATGCCAAAGGAATGGATATTAAGACCTTACGAAAGGTACTCCCCAAGTCTGTGATTCTGCATGGTGTCAATGACTTGTGCGCCTTAGGCGAGGTGGTAGCCAGGCAAGATAGGGCGGGGATAGCCTATTTCAGCACAGAGTTGGCTCAGAGTTTGCCGGTTATTGCCGCACCTGTGGACAGCTTGTCCTGTGAGGAAGAGGTAATGGCAGCGATTAGAGGCGCCGCTTTTATCAAAAACCTTTCCGCTGAGGGCTTTGACAACCTGCGGCGACTGGGTCCGGTTCGCAGTGTTATTGAAGAAGCTTTGGAAAAAACTCTATCAGAGGAGTTGGTATTTATATAAACGTATCCGCCGGTCGTTAAAAACTTTGTTTCCGGGAATGATTTGCCCCACAGAAAGATAGAAAAACTATCAAATTTACGATGAGAACAAATGAAATTAAGGGCTAATTCCTATGATGAAAGAAATATTGAGGAGTGAATGACATGAGCATATCAAAGATGAGCAGCCGGGAAAGAGTCCTGGCGGCGGTCACTATGCAGGGTTTACCAGATCAGTTGCCTGTAACTCCTTTGTTAATGACCCGGGGAATTCGCGAGGGCGGAGTTAAAGTGAGTGAGGTCTTATTCGACGGTGTTGCCATGGCCAAAGCTAAAATTAAAGCACATCAAAAATTTGGCGGAGATGTTGTGATCGCCGGCACCGACCTTTTTACGCCTGTGGAGAATTTTGGGGCCGTCTTAGACTATCTCCCCTATGCGCAGCCTTCGCTGGTTACTCATCCTGCGCCAACCAAAGAAGCATTTTACCGCCTTAAAGAAAGCTATCTAGCCAAAGGCTTTAATCCGGAAAAGGGCCGCTTAAGAGCGATACAGGAAGAGATCCGTACCTTTATTAAAGAAGGCTGGAAGGATACCCATGCTCTGGCTACGCCGGTTGGTGGTCCGATTACCACTGCTCAACTGGTTACCGGAACGGACGAGTTCTTTTCCTACCTTGCCGATGATCCCGATTATGCCAAAGAGGTTATTGAATTAAGTCTTGATGTCTGTAAAAATGTTTGCCGGATGATGTTCGAGGCCGGTATGGATGTTTGCAATATACTTGATCCGTTTTGTTCATCCGATGTCATACCGCCGGAAATTTATCGGGAATTCGGCTTACCCTACCAAAAGCGCTTGTTCGATTACATTAAGGAAATCGGGGGTATTGGATTTACCCATACATGCACATTTACTCAACCTATCTGGGGTGATATCGCTTCCAATGGCAGCCTCAACTTTAACGGCGATATGTATCCGGGCGCTGATCTGACCAAGCGGGCTATTGGCGGCAAAGTGTCTTTGATGGGAACTCTTAGTCCCTACTCGACGTTGACCCACGGCACGCCTGAAGATGTTGCCAAGGAAGTTAAAAAGCTGGCAGTAGAAGTTGGATATAATGGCGGTTTTATTTGCATGCCCGGCTGTGACATTGACTGGACCGTGCCGGAAGAAAACATGCGCGCCTTGATTGATACCTGCGCCTCGATCAAATATCCTATTGACATAGAGGCCCTCGGTGATTTAAGCGATGTTTATTTAGCCGGACAGCCAAACCATGTGGGTATGCGCAAAATCTCCACCGAGTCCGATCAGCAAGTCAGAATGGGCATTAGTAAGGTTCAAACCAGGAAAACTCCGGAGGAGGAAATTCTTTTCCAAATTGCAGACAGTGTTATGGCATATGATGGTGACAAGGTAGTCGAATTGACAAAGAAAGCTTTAGCCTTGGGTATAACCCCTCAAAGAATCATATTTGACGGCCTGTCCCTGGGTATGAAAATGGTCGGCGACCTTTATGAGCGCAATGAACGTTTCATTACCGACATGCTTAAATCAGCTAAAACTATGGATAAGGCGATGCCAATTCTCATTCCTCTGCTGGAAGCATCAGGCGCGAGCGGAGGAAATCATGAGACGGTTGTCATGGGTTTGATACGCGGCAACACCCAAGATATTGGCAAAAACCTGGTCGTTCTTATGCTGAAAGCAAATGGCTACAAAGTAATAGATCTTGGCAAGAACGTTACCCCCGAACAGTTTATTGAAGCGGCGGAAGCCAATAAAGCCGTGGCTATCGGGATATCGGTCATGACCAACTCTTCGGTTAATTATGCCGAAAAGGTTATTAAAACTCTTGCTGAACAAGGCAAGGGCGGCAAATATCTTGTGATGACCGGCGGTGCCGCGATGAGTGAAAAGATTGCTAAAGAAATAGGCGCTAAGTACGGTTCTGATGCCAATGCCGCGGTTTCCCTCGTCAGAGAGCACGTTGCGGCTACAGCTTAATGACAAGAATTTTATTGGCCAAAGTGATCGGAAAAATTCTATTTCTATTGAGTGATAAGGCCTTAAAAGGGATGGGGGCGTCTGAGAAATGCCACTGTATGACTTTATATGTTCAAATTGTGGAGCAAGCCGCGAAGTTTTGCTGGATTACGAAACAAAGAAACATCTGGAGCTCCTGTGCATCCACTGTGGAGGAGTTCTGAGAGCGGCGCCGGTAAATAGTTTTACCGTAATTACTAAGGGGAAGGTTGTACCCCCAAAGAGCCAAACCATGGCCAAACCTTGCGGCCATTCTCATCATTGCCGCTGTGCCGCGATAAAGCAAAGGAGGCCCAATCCCTTCCAGAAACAGATTGACCAAGCTCTCGGGAAAAGCGAACCTTTATAAGAAAGTAGATTGTGTTTTCATTTTCTGTTTGTTTAGTAATTCTTAATCTCCAAGCTCTTGATAAGAGATAAATATCAGCGTATTTTGAGAAATAAAGAAGTCTCAGACCGTGTTTTCGCGATCTGAGACTTTTTTATCCGCTGACTAAGATTCAGATGGAGTAAAACTCCGCCTGAATCAAGTCTGCTTTATTTGGACAGAGACCGGTTTCCGTAACTTTCTCTGTGAGATTTGTGAATTAAGAGAATATCCTTAGGCATCCCGAATGATAAATAAAAGGGTAACCTTAATGCTGTTGTACGCAGTGATAAAAATATTTGGAGGGTGGGATGATGATTTTTAGAAAGCTTATATTTTCTTAACTAAGCCTAATAAGTCAGCGGCCATTGAGTTGATTTCTTCAACCTGGGCATTCAGTTCTTCCGTCGCCGCCGCTTGGACCTGGGTAATATTGTTTGTCTCTTCAATATTGGCAACAATTTTTTCGATGGCCAGATTTAAACCATTTAAACTGTTGCCTATTTTCTTAACCGCGTCGGAGCTGCTTGCGGATAAGTTGCGGATTTCATTGGCCACGACATTAAACCCCAGACCTTCCGTGCCGCTTCTGGCAGCCTCAATTGAGGCGTTTAAGCCTAATAGGTTGGTCTGAGTAGCTAAACCGGTTATAAAATCAACGATCTTGCTCGTTTCGCTCGTACCGGCCTTCATTTGTTGTGCCGCACTCATAGCATTTTCTTGGTTTTTGGCAAGTTCTTGGGCTGCTGTTGTAATGCTCAGAATGCCGGCGACCATATCGTTGAGTGAATTTGAGAAATTCTCCATTTTGCCGGCAAGCTCAATCTCAACCTGTTCTTTCATTTTCTGACTGGTAATATCCTTTAATGAACCGACAACGCGTAAAGGGACGCCATTTTCGTCACGTGACGTCGTTCCCAGGGCATGGAACCAGCGGTATTCATTGGTTTTTAATTTGAGCCTGTAGTGGATGTCATAAGGAGTTCTTCCCGTGTGATCGGTTAAGTGAGCTGCAAAAGCATTCAAGACCCAATCTTGATCCTCAGGATGCAGCCGGTTGCTCCAGCTTCCCAAAGTGTTGGGAAAGTCTTCTTCACTGACAAATCCCAATAGATGACGGAATTCATCTGTCCATGTGAATTTATTGTCAACATTTACAGGATCGCCGGCCACAACTTCCATATCCCACAAACCGATTTGTGAAGCTTTATTGGCCAATTCAAAGCGCGTTATCAATTCTCTGGTTTTCTCTTCATTCACCTTGGCGTCGTTAATGTCAAAAAGCGATCCTACAACACGCAAAGGTACCCCCTTGGCATCGCGGATTGTGGTCCCTGAAGCGTGAAACCACCGGTAGTCACCGCTTTTAGTTTTTAAGCGATAGTTAAGGTCGTAGGGGGTTTTACCGGAATAGTCCGTCAGGTGGCTGGCAAAGGCTTCCAAGACCCAATCCAGATCATCCGGGTGCAGCCGGTTGCTCCAACTGCTTAGAACATTCGGGAAATCTCGTTCGTCTGAGTATCCCAGCAAATGCCGGAATTCGTCTGTCCAAATAAATGTATTGTTGGGATTTACAGGATCGCCGGCTATAACCTCCATATCCCATAAGCCGACTCCTGTTGTCTTATAAACTAACTCAAATCGTGTTACGATAAAGTCGGAAGACTTCTGTATTAAATCTAACATCTGGTTGATGTTGTTCATGATCATGACAGTATCGGGGTGATCATTGTCCGTATTTCCACGAACGGCAAAATTTCCGTTCTGCATTTGTTCGAGCATTGCGGCGGTTTCATTAAGCAGGAAATCTCTCTGGTTTTGGGGATTATTTTTGGCTTTTGACTCGAATAGCATCAAGTTACCTTCTTTCGTGTGCCTGGTATTATGAAAATCAGAGCACTTTCAAAATCTTTTTTAATTTGAAGTAATTCTCAGGATTTCTACATAAACCGCTTGATACCTTTAATCTGAATTTTTGAAATTAGTTTCTGAAACTTTAGAGAGGGCATTGCTGAAACGGACATATGGCTGAAAAGCTTCCGGAGAGCCTGGGGGGTGTAATATTCTTTGTGTAAAAATTTGCTAGTGTTAAGAGGAATATTCCTTAAAGATGCAGAAAAGTAATAGGAAGGGATGCGGCTAGCCCTGAGAACATATAGGACTGGGGATGAAAAGATGATTGAATGGATATAAGGAGAATTGAGAGCGAAGATGTTGCAGCTGTCGCTGAATTAATTCGTCGGAACTTTGATGAAGTGATGATAAAATACCATTCTGTTCCTATTCTTGAGCAGTTTAAAAATCATAGTACGGCGGTGAATATATGGGAACAGATGACTTGGAAAGAAATTTTCGTGGCAGAAGCAAACGATGATATTGTCGCCACAGGTGCTCTGGCTGATTTCGGAGAGAATGGAGCTCCCAAGTACTCGATCTCCAACTTTTTTGTCAAGCCGGAATTACATAGGCAGGGGATCGGCAGAAGCTTATTTAATTACTTATTGGAGGTATGCAAAACCAAGAAGGTTAGGGACCTTCATGTCCCAAGCAGCAGAAATGGTCTGAAATTCTACAAAAAAATGGGGTTTGTCCCGGATAATGAACAAAAAGACCTTGCTGAAGAAATCACATGGATGACCCTGAAACTAGAGTAGTTATCAACTGGATGGCCGCCTGCGCCAGGGGCTCTCCGCAATGTCATGCCGTGCGAAGGTGGTGTCTTCGGGTGCCGGCTAAGTTTTTTTACCCTGCGAAGTGATTAGAAGATTAAGCTTATGCTTTGGAGGAATAGCTTTGCGCAATCCGGAAAAGTTTATGAAAAAGTGGCAAAAAGATAGACAAAGAGGGAAACTTAAATATGTGCTAATTTACGGCATGATGACGGGAATAGGCTCATTCGTGGGCTCTGTGGCAGGTTTTGCAAGCGGTGGCAATTATCAATATCCCTTAAATCCCTATATTCATTTGTATTTATTATCGTTTCTGGGTGGGTTAATTGGCGGAGCAATAGGCTCACTTGCAAGATGGAGTTCAAATGAGGAAAAATATAATCGCTTGCTAAGTGATAATGGGCAGGATGCCCCTTTATGTTAATCAATTTTGGCACTGGAAGAAATAGATAAGAGGAGTGGTACCATGAATCAACCCCATAAATTGGCAGTAATCTGGACAAGCGGAGATAGGGAAGTCGCTGTTCGCATGGCCTTTATGTATACTCTTAATTCCAAACTAAAGGAGTGGTGGGAGGAGGTAGCTCTGATTGTTTGGGGGCCTTCGGCAAAGCTGCTGGCGGAAGATACAGATTTACAGGAATATGTGGCAAAAATTAAACATGCAGGTGTGGAGCTATTAGCTTGCAAAGCCTGTGCCGATAGCTATGGGGTTTCCGAAGCCTTAAGTGATTTGGGAATAAACGTTAAATACACGGGCCAAGTACTTACGGATTTTCTGAAAGACGCAGACAGGCGAGTAATAACCGTTTGATTGACAGGACAAAAGCACGCGCGCAAAATTTTCAGTCTCTTTAAAATAAGAACTGCCAGGGTGCGGAACGCTCCGGCACCCTGGCGGCTCTCCTTGGGGCATGTCAAAAAATATTATAACTTCAGCAGTAAAGGAAAAACAACCGGGGCCAAAATGATAGTCGCCAATCCGGCGAAGATCATTGCGAGACTTGCGATGGTACCTTCGAGGGAACCTAGGGTCAGGGCGGCGGAGGTCCCGCAGCCATGCGCTCCCGTTCCTAACAAGATTCCTTTAGCGATTGGTGAATGAAGGTGTAAAAAGCGGATTAACAAGGGGCCGATTACAAGCCCCATCAGACCGGTTAAGATCACAAAGACTGCGGTAAGCGAAGGGACACCGCCTAGATTGTTGGAAACATCTATAGCAATTGGGGTCGTTACGGAACGGGGGGCCAGGCTGGCGATAATCTGAGGCTGAAAGTTAGCCAGCAGCCCCAGCAAGGCGGAAGACAAAAATGCGGAGAAAGTGCCTGCCAGCACACTGAGGACAATCTCCGGGAAGTGTTTTTTTAATGTTTCATAGTGTTTATACAGCGGCAGCGCAAAAGCGACAATGGCAGGCTGTAAAAGCACGGTTAGCCATTTTCCGCCTGTGATGTAACTGGAATAAGAAATATGAAATGTTAACAGACCGATTATTAAGGCCGCAGGGGCGACTAATAAAGGGGAAAACAACACGAAGCGGAAACGCCCGTACAAGGCCTTGGAACAATAATAGAAGATGATTGTGAGCAGTATGCTTATTATGCCTATGAAACTGGTCATCATGTCTTTCCCCCTTTACTTTTAATGATTAATTCGGCCGTAAGACCGCTGCTGACCATGACCGCCACTGTACCGATTAAGATGATAAGAAATAAATTAAGACCTTCCTGGTGGAAAAACTGTTTGTATTGCATTATGGCAACGACTGATGGTATAAAGAATAAAAGCAATTCCGCCAGCAGCCAGTTGCCGCCGATGTCCACCCACTTAAAGGGAAATATGCCCAGGCGCAAAAGTGTGAATAATATCCCCATGCCAATCAGACTGCCGGGAAAGTTGAAATGAAATAGTTCAGCTAAATAATTTCCCATTAAAGAAAAGAAATAAAGGATACCTATTTGGATCAAGGCGATAACTGTCTTTCTTAAATTGGAAATCTTTATGAGGCGAAGTAAGCTGTTCATCATTGATAACCTTCTTGTTTCTAGGATTCTTGCATGAGATAATTTATGAAATCAGTATACAGCTCCCAGGATCATGCGTAAAATACATATATAGAATATAAATAATTCCTCGTATCTATGATTGGTCTGAAAGATTGTCTGCAAAAAACCTAACAGGAGGTCAGCGCTGATGGATATTCGCCAATTGGTGTATTTCGCCGAGGTTGTAAAACGCAAAGGGTTTTCTAAAGCAGGGGAATCTCTGCATATCACACAGCCTACCATCAGCAAGATGATTAAAAGCCTGGAGGACGAATTAGGGCTTACCTTGCTGGAGCGTTCCACTAAAAAGGTTGAACTGACTGATATAGGTGAAGTGGTCTACAAGCACGCGCTGCACGTTGTTCAATCGTTAGAAAGTCTTGAGGCGGAGCTGGACGATGTGCGGCAAGTACAAAAAGGACATATTCGCATGGGCCTTCTGCCGATGATCGGCTATAATTTTATTTCGCGGATTATAGCTGAATTTCAGAAGCTTCACCCGCAAATTACGATTCAGATTTTGGAAAACGGTGCCCGGGAAGTTGAGCATTGTATTGCCGAAGGGGACATTGATCTGGGAATTGTCGTTTTGCCCGTCAGTGAAGCTGCGTTTGAATGCCTTCCGGTGGTGGAAGAGCATCTGAAACTAGTCGTTCATCCGACACACCGTTTAGCAAGCTGTAAAGAAATACATTTGGAAGAATTAAAAGATGAAACCTTTATTTTTTATCCCCAAGACTTTGCGCTCTACTATCACATAAAAGAGGCCTGCCTGAAAGCGGGCTTTCAGCCAAACGTGCTTTATGAGAGCTCGCAGTGGGATTTTATCAGCGAAATGGTAGCCGACAATTTAGGAATTGCCTTTTTGCCGGACAGCATTTGCCCGAATCTTGATTCCACCCGCATTAAAGTAATTCCTTTGGCGTCGCCCGGTATTCCCCGTCATTTGGCGTTTATTTGGCGGCGCAATGCTTATCTGAAGTTTGCTGCCAGGGAATTCATTAGTTTTGCCAAGTCCCGGCTCCGGGATCATTAAATTGCTGATATGAGGACGCGATATTGCCCTTTATCCTTGCCTGGGCTAAACAATTTGATGCTAAGGAACCGAAGCGAGCGTGATAAAACATCTGCCTAAAAAATGTCTTCCCCATTGAAAGGGAAGGCATTTTTTATGGCCGAGGCTCCAAGCCTCTGATTGGGAAGGAATTCACTGAAAAATGTGGAATCTATTGAATCAGTAATCATTGCAAAATTTATGGAAATGAAATAATATAAATGACATTATAAAAAGACATTTATGAAAGTCGGTGATTAGCAAATGGGAACAAGTCGAGTCAATAGCATGGAAGTAAAAAAGATAAATCGCAATGCGATATATAGATTTTTATATAATCATGACCCTATTTCGATTCAAGAAATTGCCCAGACTTTAAATATGAGCTTACCTACCGTTACCCAAAATCTTAAAGAATTGCAAGAAAGAGATTTAATCATCGAAACAGGTTTATTTGAATCCACCGGCGGCAGAAAAGCTAAAGCGATTACTTATAACAATCTTATCTATGCCATTGGCTTGGACATTACGCGCAACCATGTAGGGATTGTCCTGATTGATTTGAGCGGTAAACTGTTGAAAAATGTGCGCAAGCAGTATCCTTTTGTCAACTCTAAAGCTTATTTTGCAGGTGTTGGCAATTTAGTGAAGCAGTTCGTTGAGGATTGCCAAATCGCAAGCCGAAAAATATTGGGAGTTGGCATCGCTCTGCCGGTTATATTATCCGAGGACAACCAAATCGTAAATTATGCTACAGTTATCGATTTTAAGGGAGGGAGTGTCGGGGACTTTGCGGAATTTATCCCTTATCCCTGTATTTTAAGCAACGACGCGAATGCCGCGGGATTTGCAGAACTATGGGATGAAGAAAATATCCAAAATGTAGTATATCTCTCCCTTAACAATAGTGTTGGCGGTTCCATCATCATCGGCAAAACTATCTATACCGGGCAAAATCAGCGCAGTGGTGAATTTGGACATATGACGATTGTCAGAGACGGCCGCCTTTGTTACTGTGGGCAAAAAGGCTGTGTTGATGCCTATTGCTCGGCTAAGATTCTATCCGACAGCACTAATGGGAATATAGCTGAGTTCTTCAGGCTTTTAAAATTAAAGAATGAACCGCAAAAATCCCTTTGGGAAGAGTATCTCACCCATCTAATTGTCGTTATTAATAATCTGAGAATGCTTTATGATTGTAATGTCATTTTGGGTGGGTATGCCGGAGCGTACATGGGCGAATACATTGAATATTTAAGGGATTTGGTTTCCGGGAGAAATTCATTCGAGGTTGACGGAAGTTATTTGCATGTCTGCAAGTATAAGCTGGAGGCTACGGCAGTCGGCGCAGCCCTGCAACATGTTGCAAGTTTCATTAATAATGCCTGATTCAATTCCGGCAAGATTCTGTTGTACGCAAGAAACCATGTGCAAAACCAGCCGAAATGTCTGAACGCCAGAACGTTAAAGAAGACTCTCATTTCACCGGCATAGGGGATTGAGGGCCTTTACTTTTTTCTAATTCTTTTTGAATTCTGAATATATGTTTTTTAAATTGCCATATTTATTGACTTGAACTGAAAAAACGTTATAATCTTATTAAAATCAATTTACAAAAGTGGTTATAAAAATTGGATGGGAATATAATCGTTGCGGGCAGGTCGGTGAAAATGGCTGCGTGGAGTTTCTAACAATGGGATTCGACATTGATTTAGGATCATCATGAGACATATTTGAGCAAAAAATCTCATGGGGGAAGAAAATGAGCGAAAAAGTCAAGTTAAGAGTTGCAAAGATTGAGAAATCATTCCCGGGCGTTAAAGCTCTCGATAAAATCGATTTCAGTGTAAAAAAGGGTTCTGTCCATGTCTTGTGCGGAGAAAACGGTGCGGGAAAATCTACGCTAATGAAGATTATCAA
Organism: Candidatus Desulfosporosinus nitrosoreducens; assembly: GCF_030954495.1. Classification (GTDB taxonomy): domain Bacteria; phylum Bacillota; class Desulfitobacteriia; order Desulfitobacteriales; family Desulfitobacteriaceae; genus Desulfosporosinus; species Desulfosporosinus nitrosoreducens. Next base: position 49,176 of record NZ_JAVHUW010000084.1, read on the forward strand.
CGGTATTTATCAGCCGGATAGCGGTCAAATCTTCATCGATGAAAAACCCGTAAAAATCAATAATCCCATCCAAGCAAGAACCTTAGGAATCTCCATGATTTTTCAAGAGATGAGTTATGTCCCGGAAATGACGGTAGAAGAAAATCTTTTTCTGGGCAATCTTCCTGTCAATAGACTGGGCAATGTCAACTGGAAGGAGGTTAGACAACGCACAAAAGAACTTTTAAAGGCTGAAGGTTTACCTTATTCCCCTACGACACCGCTCAAGGAATTGACAATTTCCGATATTCAAATGCTGGAAATCATCAAAGCTATTTCTTACAACTCGGATATCATTATCATGGATGAACCGACCTCTGCGATTACCCTGAAGGAAGTCGAAAAGCTTTTTGTTAAGATAAGGGAGCTGAAAGCCAGAGGAGTAAGCATTATTTACATATCCCATAAATTAGATGAAGTTTTCCAGATTGCCGATGAGATCACGGTTTTAAGGGATGGCACGGTGGTGGAAAGTCATCCCAAAGAAGAATTGGACATCGAAACAGTGATTGCCTTAATGGTCGGCCGGAAACTGACAACGACATACCCTAAGGAACAGGTTGAGATTGGGGAAGATATACTTCAGGTCGAAAACATGAATTGCGGCAGCGTGTTTTATAATATCAACTTTCATGTCAGAAAAGGCGAAATTCTGGGCTTTGCGGGACTCATGGGCGCTGGACGAACCGAAGTTATGCGCTCCTTGTACGGTTTGGACGGGAAAACATCGGGTGTCGTTAAAATTAAGGGCCGGGAAGTTGTTATTAAAAATGTGCGCCAGAGCATTGACAATGGCCTGGTAATGCTTTCAGAGGACAGAAGAAGATACGGTATAATTCCGATGCGGTCCGTGAAGGAAAATACAACCATATCCCACTTGAAGAGCGTGTTTTACGGGTTGAGAAACCATAAAAAAGTTGAGAAGAAAATCGTCTCTGATATTCTCAACAAAATGAGAATAAAGACGCCGACAATTGATACGGCGATTGCCTCTTTGAGCGGAGGGAATCAGCAGAAGGTTGTCCTGGCCAAATGGATGATCAGAAATCCCGATATTCTAATTTTGGACGAGCCGACTCGGGGTATCGATGTGGGGGCCAAGTTGGAAATTTATAAGCTCATGACTGATCTGGCCAAAGATGGTAAAGTTGTGATTATTGTCTCCTCTGAATTACCTGAGCTGATAGGTATGTGTGACAGGATTTATGTCATGGCGAAAGGGACCATCACGGGGGAGATAGCGCGGGAAGACTTTTCGCAAGAGCTTATTATGAAGTATGCAACCGGAACTTTAACATCTGGCGGGGTGAACTAATATGAAACTTGGAAGTAGTTTTTGGAGTAATGCCAAGAAAAAATACAGCATCTATCTGATTCTTATCGTCTTGTTTATTGTTTGTTCAGTGGTAAATTCCAACTTTTTTTCGGTTAGCAACCTGACGAACATTTCCAGGCAATTGGCGGTAACCACTATTTTAGCCTTGAGTGCAACTATGCTTATCATCAGCGGCATGCTGGATTTGTCATCAGGTTCAGTTCTTGCTTTGTCCGGGGTTTTTGCCGTCTCAGCTTACAAAGCCACAGGTTCTTTGTTAATAGCAATTGCTGTGGGTATTCTGACCGGGGTCATCTGCAATGTGCTTAATGCTCTGATGATCAGTACCTTTAAAGCACCTCCGTTTATTGCCACTCTGGCTATGCTTACCGTATCCCGCGGTATAGCCCTCTTATATACCAAAGGGCAAAATATCCTGCAGCTGGGAAAGTTTACGGTACTGGGGCAAGGATCAATCGGCTTTATTCCCATTCCGATAATCTTTTTGGTAGTTATTGCCGTTATCACATGGTATTTGTTAAATCATACCCGTTTCGGACGTTCCCTCTATGCCGTCGGGGGCAATGAAGAAGCGTCGATTGCCTCGGGAATCAACGTGCATAAGACCAAGTATACCGCCTTTATTATCAATGGCATTTTTGTGGGAATTGCCGGTGTTCTCTTTATGTCCCGCGTCAACGCCGGTCTGCCCAATGGGGCTGTCAATTATGAATTTACAGCCTTGACAGCGGCGATTATTGGCGGAACAAGTTTTTCCGGGGGAGTCGGCACGGTCGGAGGCACACTGGCCGGCGCGTTTATTGTAGGATTTTTAGATAATATTATGAACTTGACGAATGTCGATTCCTATATGCAACAGATTGTCCGGGGCACAATTATTGCCCTGGCCGTTATCTACGATATTCGGACGAGAAATCGCCGTACAAGCAGTATGTTAGGCAAAATAGAGGAGAAAGCGGTGGGCAAAGAAACGGTAAAAACTATCAGATAAGGCTTATAAAGAAAAACTTAACTTGCGTTGCATTCGTTACCGAATTCAATTAAAAAGCCTTGCTGTTGACATAGAGAAATTTATTAGAGAGAAGGATGGAGAAAGAATGAAGAAAACCCTATTAAGCGTACTTTCAGTCTTATTAGTCGTTGTTTTATTAGCCGGGTGTTCGTCAGCAAAGCCCACAGCACCTGCGCAAAGTAACGCGGATAGCAGCCAAAAAACCTATAAGGTTGCCTATATTGCCCGTGCCCAATCCGACTCCTTCGCAGCTTGGCTTGCCAATGCAGTTAAAGACGAAGCTAAGAAATATCCCAATATTAAACTTGACGTTTTCGATGGTCAAGCGAATGATGATAAAGAAAATTCCATGATTGAAAATGCCATTACCAACAAATATGATCTGGTTATTGTTCAACCCAATAATGGAGAATCGCAAAGGCCTTATGTAGAGAAAGTTGTCAACGCCGGAATTCTTGCTATTACAACCAACGCCCGTATTTCCGGCATCAGAGGCGCATCTTCGGTAGACGCACAGCCTTATGAGCAGGCAGGAGTCAATGCCCGCGCAGCTTTAACCCAAGTTCCCCAGAATGCCAAAGTTGTTGTACTGCAAGGGCCATCCGGCAATTTCCATGCCGATGAACGCCGCAAGAGCTGGCAAAAAGAATTTTTTGACAAACGCCCGGATGTTAAAATCGTAGGCGAACAAATTGCCAACTGGAACAAAGATGAAGCTATGAAGTATATGGAAGACTGGGTCCAGGCCAATGACAAAATTGACGCCGTTATTTCCATGAATGACAATATGGCTGCCGGGGCTCTGGAAGTCGTAAAAGACAATCCGAAATATGCTCATATGCTGGCCTATGGTGTCGATGGAACCGCCGAGGCAATGCTTCTCATTAAAGACGGAAGAATGACCTCCACCTGTCTGCAAAATGCCAACGAGCTTGCGGAAAAACTGCTGGATTCAAGCAACAAGCTTTTAACCGGAGCAGAGAAAGAAATAAACATTGATATTGGCAACCCGCTGGTGAACAAGGACAATGTGGATCAATACATTGATGTGTTAAAGAAATCCGGAGCTATGAAATAATCCGCTTCAGCTCTTTGAAGCTCACAGGACATTCTCCCCCAGGGATGAATGTCCTGTTGACAAAGGGGGGCATTTTTACGGGCTTGCACCTTTTTTAACGATCAGAGGAGGGTATTAAATGTTAAACAGAGCAGCGTACATGACAGGGCTTAATAAATTGGAAATTCGGGAAATTGAAGTTCCGGTTCTAAAGGAAAAACAAGTCCTCATAAAACTTGAATATGTTGGAATTTGCGGCTCGGACGTACATTATTTGGAACATGGGAAAATAGGGGATTTTGTTGTCAATGGTGATTTTATTCTCGGTCATGAGTGTGCGGGAACAGTGGTAGACGTCGGAGCGGGCGTCGAACATCTAAAAGTGGGAGATAAAGTTGCCCTGGAGCCGGGATGTACCTGCGGGCAATGCGAATTTTGCAAAACCGGCCGCTACAATCTTTGTCCCGACGTCGAGTTTTTAGCCACACCGCCTTATCATGGCTGCCTGATGAACTATATTGCCTTTCCGGAAACTATGGCCTTTAAGCTGCCGGAAATGATTTCCACAAAAGAAGGCGCCCTTGTTGAACCTTTAGCCGTAGGCATGCATGCCGCAAAGCAAGGAAATGTCAAGCTGGGAGATTCCGTCGTAATCCTGGGGTCAGGGACCATTGGCCTGGTAACTCTGCTTGCCTGCAAAGCCTTTGGTGCCACAGATATTATCGTAGTCGACGTTATTCCGAAAAGGCTTGAGTATGCGCAAAAGTTGGGAGCCACGGCTGTTATCAACGCGGCGGAAGCGGATGTTATTGCCGAAATCGACAAGCTTACACACCAAAAAGGTGTTGATGTTGTTCTGGAGACTGCCGGGTCTGCCAAAACGGTGGCCCAAACTCCCTATCTCGTAAAAAATGGCGGCTGTATCGTTCTTGTCGGCATGGCCCCACAAGATATTATTGAATATAACTTTGCCAAGATTATGGCTAAAGAAGCGGAAATTAAATCCGTATTCCGCTACAGAAATATCTATCCTCAAGCTATAAAAGCCATTTCCCAGGGTCTCATTGACATATCCGGAATTATTACGCATGAGTTTGCTTTCGATGACGTTGCCCAAGCCTTCGACTTTGTGATCAATCATAAACAAGAAGTGGTGAAAGCGGTTATTAAAATCGATTAGCAATCGCCGCGGCCGGGATGCGTCTTAATAAGGAGGGGTGTGCAATGCAATATTTACTTGGTGTTGATTTAGGGACTTCAGGTACAAAAACCGGGCTGTTCGATCTCGCCGGTAGGGCAATTTGTGCCAAGACGATTGAATACCCGTTATATCAGCCGGCCAATGGTTGGGCAGAGCAAGACCCTTCTGATTGGTGGCATGCTGCGTGTGATGGTATCAGGTATGTGCTCCAAAAAAGCGGAATTAATGCTGCGGAGATTGCCGGAATAGGCCTCTCCGGTCAAATGCATGGGCTTGTGATGCTCGATAAGGACGGAATAGTATTAAGAAATTCCATCATTTGGTGCGATCAGCGCACGACGAATGAATGTGTCCAGATGAATAAAGCCGTTGGGGAAAAGAAACTTATTGAAATTACGGCGAATCCTGCCCTGACAGGCTTTACGGCTTCGAAAGTACTCTGGGTTCAAAACAATGAACCCGATTTATATGAGAAATGCGCCCATATTTTATTGCCCAAGGATTATATCCGTTACATGCTTACGGGTGAATATGCAACTGAAATGTCAGATGCCTCGGGAATGCAGCTGATGGACATTGCTAAACGCTGTTGGTCCGATGAGATCTTATCTAAATTTAATATTCAAAAGTCGATGTTGGGCAAGTTATATGAATCACCGGATATCACAGGTAAGGTGCACAGGAGGGCGGCGGAACTGACCGGGCTCCGCGAGGGCACCATTGTTGTGGGCGGCGCAGCCGACAACTCCGCTGCTGCGGTGGGCACAGGGGTTGTCAGAGCCGGAAATGCCTTTACAACGCTTGGTACTTCCGGGGTGATTTACGCAATTTCCGAGGACGTTTCCATCGATCTCAAAGGAAGAGTGCATACCTTATGCAGTGCCGTACCGGGAAAATGGACCTTGATGAGCTGTACCTTAAGTGCCGGCCTGTCTCTCCGATGGCTGCGTGACACTTGTTGTTCCGAGGAGATGAGGGAGGCTGAAACCCTCGGTGTTGATCCTTATGTTGTGATGGATCAGCTTGCTGAAAAAGTAATGCCCGGAGCAGGGGGGCTTGTTTACCTGCCTTACTTAATGGGTGAACGCTCTCCTCATCCCGACCCCTATTGCAGAGGGGTATTTTTCGGTTTATCCGCCTCTCACAGCCGGGCTAACATGATTCGCTCAGTGATGGAGGGCGTAGCCTTTTCACAGCGTGAATGTGTCGATGTTTTTCAAGAAATGGGCATAACCATTGCCGAAATGATTGCTTGTGGCGGAGGCGGAAGAAGTTCCCTCTGGCGGCAGATGCTGGCCGATATGTACGGTTGTCCTGTCAGCACTGTCAAAACTGATGAGGGACCGGCTTTAGGTGTGGCCATTTTAGCCGGAGTGGGTGCAGGTATTTATGATTCGGTGGAAAGTGCCTGCGACAATTTAATTGGCAAGAAAAATATTCAGAATCCCAATTTAGCCACGCGAAAAGTATATGAGGATTATTATAAACTGTATAAGCAACTGTACGCCGACTTACGGGAATCCTTTAAGAATTTGGCCAAACTGCCAAAATAGTATCAGCAGCATACTGCCCTACCCCAAATTTAAAGCGCCGGTATTACTGGAAACAGAATGCCGGCGCCTTTTCCTTATTCTTGTTGTTTATGACTGTGGTTTTCATTATATTTTTTCTTATACTTAAAATAGGAATAGTCCAGTCCTATAGGTCATTGATATTGACTAAATATTCTTGACAGCAAATCTCCCAAAGGCCTATAATTTAATTGCTAATACAATTATTTTGACGCAAATAGTTTCGATGCAGATAGTTTTAACTTAGATAGTTTGAATGTGAATAGTTTCAACTAGAATAATTTGACTAGAATATAGGTGTCTGATATGAAATATATTTTAGAAGAGTCTACCGGCTTCATCATTAACAGAACTCACCAAAAGCTTTCCAACTATCTGACCCGGAAATTCAAACCTTATGATATTACTCCTGAGCAGTGGGAAATATTAAACCGCTTATGGCAAAACGATGGAATTTCTCAGAAGGAGATTTCCGAAATTACCCTCAAAGACCAGACGACACTTACAAGGATATTGGACAAACTTGAACATAAAGGCCTTATCAAACGCCAGGTCAGTCCCAGTGACAGAAGAGTTTTTCTGATTTTCTTAACCGATAAAGGCCGGGACCTCGAAGATATCCTGGTATCGATTGCTTATGAAGTATCGGGCGAGGTATTACAGGGCTTAAGTCAGGAAGAAATAAAACAGCTGAAGGCCCTGCTGAATAGAATTTTTGCAAATGTTAAGCAGTGTAAGACTTAAGCATTTATCCGCTGACTAATCCGCTCTAAGACTCCCGCTTTGGCAAGCGGTGAGTCAAGAGCGGCTAAGTCCCTGGCTAGAAGGGAGGAGTTTGTTTCCTGTAAAAATCAGAGAGCTTAAAGTAGAGCGCCATTGTCTCAAGCAACAACAAACCTAAAGATGACTGCATTTTGGATCACGACAAACAGGTATTAGTTGGGAGGATTGAGCGTGGAACAGAATCGAACAATCATTAGATTCACCATGGTTATTGTTATGGTAACGTCTTTTATTACTCCTTTTATGGGCAATGCTATTAATTTGGGGATTCCGCAGATTGGCCTGGAATACAATGTCGATCAATCCTGGTTGAATTGGGTAGTGAATAGCTATCTCTTGGCGACTGCCGCCTTTTTGCTGCCTTTTGGGCGGTGGGCGGATATTGTTGGCCGGAAAAAAGTCTTTATTATTGGCATGTTCCTTTTTGCCTTAACTTCTTTAGGCTGTGGGCTGGCTTTTTCCTTTCCTTTTTTTATTATCTTCAGAGTCTTGCAGGGAATTGCCAGTGCCATGATTTTTGGAACTTCCATGGCCATTCTGACGTCTGTTGTTCCGGCCAAAGAACGGGGAAAAGCAATGGGTCTGAGCGCAGCGGCGACCTATATTGGTCTCTCCTTAGGGCCTGTTTTGGGAGGAATTATTTGCAGTACGGTAAGCTGGCGGGGGATTTTTTATTTTAATTTAATCGTTGCCTTAGTGGCCTTGGGCTTAACCTTAGCGAAGCTTTCCGGCGAATGGACCGGCGCAGACAATGAGCGCTTTGATACCAAGGGAAGTGTGCTCTGGATTCTTGGTATATTGCTCTGTCTTTATGGCTTATCTGATCTTTCAGAAGGCCTCAGTTATATTGTTGCCTTTATCCTTGGCTTACTTCTCTTAATTGCTTTCGTGATTTATGAAAATAAGATCTCTTATCCGTTGCTGCCTATGCGTATGTTTATGAGCAACCGACCGTTTACTTTTTCCAATTTGGCGGCTCTCATCAACTATAGTGCTACTTTTGCCTTAGTTTACCTGATGTCCTTATATCTGCAAAATGTCCTGCAAATCGATATCTCTTTGTCGGGTTTTATTCTTTTGTCTCAACCCATTATCATGGCTGCTCTGTCTCCCTTAGCCGGTCGTTTATCGGATAAAATAAGTTCGCAGATTCTCGCTTCGTTAGGGATGGGTATAACTACTTTGGGGTTGTTTTTCTTTATCTTTCTTAATGCCAATACCCCTATTGTGCTTATCGTGATTAATCTTGCGTTTATCGGTCTGGGTTTTGCCTTATTTTCATCTCCCAATACCAATGCTGTCATGAGCTCCGTAGAAAGAACGCTTTACGGAGTGGCCTCTTCTACCCTTGGTACCATGAGATTGCTCGGGCAAACCCTGAGCATGACGATAGTGGCCTTGATTACGTCTTTGGACATGAAAGATTTGACTCTTACCTCACCGGGTTACATTGCGAGTTTTCTCAAAAGCTCGCAAGCCAGTTTCATTGTATTTACTGTTCTTTGCTTAATCGGCACCTTTGCCTCTTTAGCCAGAGGAGGAAAGCTTGAATCTCCTCAGCGCTAAAAGTTTAGGCGGCTGTCAATTAGATTAGAGATATTACAGAGCTATTGAAAAGCTAAGAGAAGCTCCGCAGCCAGATCGTTATGACGGTTTGGCTTTTCTACATTGATTTTGGATTATTTCTTCAGAATTGGAAGGAATTTGCGAACAAACGTGGAAATATATTAATTGTGTTAAACAACTAAATGAGCTAAGAATTTTAAAAATGAGAATATTAGTTCCTTGTTTTGGTTTAAGGTATTTTTTAGATCAGATTGAAAATAATAGTATGAGTAACTAAAATGAACTGTAAATTGTAAAGTGCCCAAATGCTCAAGTGCCGAAGGCGGAACAAACTTAACGGAGGGTGTAGCTATGGCAGGACTTGCTGAAGATGAGAATAGTCCTTTAGAAATTGGCGATAGCATCGAAGAGAAAATATTAACCCTTGTTCATGCTTGCAAAGATATTGAGCTCGACAACCTAGTGTTTCATGATCCTCTAAATGGCAACGTTAAATTTGCACTTTTTCGTGATGGACTTACCTGGATTCTGATTGCGAGTAAATTCTTACCGGACTCTTTTTCACAGATTCAAGAAGACGTTTATATTTTTGAATGCACTGAATCCGAAGTTGGCTTTAAGTATCTGTTTTCTCAGGTCTATGAGGAAGGGAAAACTGATCTATTTAGCTTTTCCGGCATTTTATCCGCTTAACTTTTAAGTTAAGTGGATAAAATTTTTAAAGCATGTAAAAAAGCGCTTTTCCCTGAGTGTTCGGTTGCTGAACATTGGGGAGCACAGACGAGCACCTTAGAGCGGAACGGCAGAAATAGCAGAATCAGGCTTCGCGCCTGATTCTGCTATTTCTGTCTGGTTTGAAAGATATCCCATTGTCATTTCCATGGGATTTGATAAACTTTGTAACAATTAACGTAACTAACCAATTAGGAGGGTCGCTATCAACTTTCTAAAGCGGCATTTTCAAAGACTTTTCGAAAATGATAGCCGTAAATAGATAGCGTGACTGCCAGAGGAAAGACCTGAGGACGTTTAACCAGGGACCAAAAGATGAGCCGCCAATAATAACGCCTCTCCTTCTCAAGAATTCCCAAACGAATCATGGACTTGAAGAAGGCCATAATATGATTGAAACTTATGGGGCCCGTCGAGGAGGCAATAGGGTTGTATTCTTGGAGAAAGACAAGGATACGTTCATAGTAGCGATTGGGAGAGTAAATTGTATTGACAATCCGGTGATATCCCTTGACAAGAGTCTCCCGATCCATTTTAGGGATAAAATTCATACTGAAATCTGTGTTATCACCTGTAAACCCTTTTAAGAGCCTGCCTTCTCCTGCTAAACGCTGGTACAATTTAGTTCCTTTGGGGGCATTGAGCAATCCCACCATAGCTGCGGCAATCCCGCTTTGTTGAATGAAATCAATTAGGCTGTCGAATATCGTGGTATTGTCATTATCAAACCCGACAATAAAACCGGCATGGACTTGAAGACCGGAGTGTTGTATTTTTTTCACGCTGAGGATTAAGTCTCTGTTTTTATTTTGAGTTTTATTGCATTCGGCTAAACTGCTTTCATTAGGAGATTCAATACCGACAAATACAGTGTTAAAGCCCGCTTTAACCATCATGCCCATTAATTTATCGTCATCGGCAAGATTGATTGAGGTTTCTGTTAAAAAGGCGAAAGGATAATTTTTTTCTGCCATCCAATCAATGAGAGCGGGCAGGACATCTTGAATGAGTTTTCTTTTGTTGCCAATGAAATTATCGTCAACAAAAAAGACTCCTCCCCGCCAGCCGGATTCATAAAGAGCGGTTAATTCTTTAAGCAATTGAGGGGTATCTTTCGTTCGGGGAACGTGACCAAATAAGCTTGTTACATTGCAAAAGTCACAGTTGAAGGGGCAGCCGCGGGAATATTGAATGTTCATAGTTGAATACCTCTTCTGGTCGATGAGTTTCCATAAGGGGACAGGGGTTTCACGCAAATCCGCCCATTGATCGGAAGTGTACACATGTAAGGCTTTGCCGGCCTTTAAATCGCGGATGAAATCGGGAATGGTAAGTTCTCCTTCATTTAAAAGCAGATGGTCGACGTCGTCAAAGGACTCCGGCTCTGAGGTAAAGAGAGGTCCTCCGGCAACTGTTTTTACGCCAAGAGCTTTGCAGCGGTCAATTACTTCTCTTGCGGATTCTCTCTGAACAGCCATAGAGCTGATCATCACGTAATCTGCCCACAGCAAATCTTTGTCTTTCAGCTTTGCCACATTCAGGTCAATTAGTCTTTTTTCATCATTTTCCGGAAACATGGCGGCAACGGTTGCCAGGCCGAGCGGCGGGAAACTGGCCTTCTTGGAAACAAATTTTAAAGCATACTGAAATCCCCAATAAGTAACCGGATACTGGGGATAGACAAAAAGAATTTTCATGGCAATCTCCTTTTTAATAAGATTTTAGATATGTAAGTTAGGTTATTGATGAAGTTGATTGGGAAAGGTTTACATTATTTTCAATGATTATATACCCAAAAGAGATAAAAATCAAAAAATGGAATATCTTTATAATTACTGAAATAATCGTCCCCGAGTAAAAATTTGCTCCATAGACTTGCTTATAATTCTTAAGTTTCCTGCTTTAACGCTAGCCTTGATAAGTAGTTTAAAGTCGAAAAATATCGAAATTTTCAAGTGCAAAATTTGAAGGATTTTATCTTAATTGGGAGAATTGATAGAATTAAAAGTCAATTTTGTTTTGCCGAATCTAAAAGCTGTGCAAACGATGACATTAATCATTTTACTTAAAACTGGAGAAAAGGTGGTCATTATATGATTGAGATGTTTGTCCAAATTGTACCTATGATTCATGAGGCTATATTTGGGAAAGGAACAATAGTAGTCTTTGATAAAGAAAAGTACCTGGAAGTACAACAAGGGACCAGGATCAAATTACCTGTTGAAAAAGGCGGCAAGCTTGCCCCAGGTTCCTCATCTCAGAATGTAATCCTGACCGGAAAGAAATTTATTCAGCAAATAGGCGCTGAAGTCCTTGGTATTCCCTATTTTGCAGCGGCCTATCCGATTACTGTCGATGGAGAAGTTATAGGAGGAATGGCCGTAGGGGTTCCGACAGAGTTGATGCATATCAGTGAAGAACTTCAAGGAACGGCTTTGGAACTTGCATCATCTATGGAACAAATATCGGCGGCCATTGAAAATATATCGCTATCGGCTCAAGAACTTGCGAATAGCGGCAGTGCCGTCTCAGAGTCGTCACAAGATATCCACGAAAAAGCGGAAAGTACGGAAAAGGTAGTTCAATATATTGACTCTGTTGCCCGGGATACTAAGCTCTTAGGACTAAATGCATCGATAGAAGCTGCCAGGGCCGGAGAATTAGGCAGAGGGTTTGCCGTAGTAGCCTCCGAGATTCAAAAAATGGCTGTCTCCAGTACGGACTCGGCGAAAGAAATCCGGAAAATTATCCAGGGAATTAGAGATCGCATAGTCGCAATGGTTGATGAGCTGGGGAAATTTGGAGGAAGTACTCAGGAAGTTTCGGCAGCTATTGAAGAGATCGGAGCTTCCATTGAGTCTCTTAACCAGACGACAGAAAGATTAAAGCAACTGTCCGAAAAGCTATAGTTCTGCATTAGACCGGAACTTTACTTTTTAGCCTATAGCCCAGAAATAACCAACGGAATTCGATGAACTTTTTCTCCCTCCTCGCATATAGTTAAACGTTACTGCGAGAAGGGAGAATTTTAACGTTGGAAGAAGATGCCGGCCTTAAAGATACTTCAAGCACTCGAAGATTATCGATAAGGCATAAAGTCTTAATCATTGTAGCCGTGCTAATGACTTTGACCGGAATTTTTACCCTTACCCTTGTTTTGTATACCTGGGATAGAGGCCAGATCGCCCCAGGGGTTAGTGTAGAAATCCCCTTGGGGCACCTCACTCTTGAGGAAGCTCAGTCAAAGCTTGATGAGCTGAAAAAGGAAATTTACAGACGCCCCGTTCATTTTATATCCGGCGGGAAAAATTTTTCAATCAAAGTGGCAGAGCTGGGCTTGACTTATTCTTACGCTGAACCACTCCGACAAGCTTATCTCATCGGGCGAGAGGGAAACATCTTTAACAGAGCTAGCAGTAAATTTCGAACCAGCTGGGGTCTTACCTTCAAACCCGACTGTCAATGGAATGATCAAGTTCTCAAAGAGACTTTGAGAAAAAACTTAGCGGCTTTGAATGTTCCCGCGGAGGATGCCCGTTTTTCTATTAACCGGGATAACTCGATGCAGATAGTTCCTGAAAAAAGCGGGAAAGAAGTTGACTTTGATTCCCTGATGACGACGCTAAAAAAACAGTCGTTTAAAGATGATGTCATAATTCCTGTTCCTTTCAAGACAGTCAAACCAACTATCAGCAAAGCGGACCTTGAGAAGGTGAAAGTGAATAGTCTTTTAAGCAGCTATACTACCAGCTTTGATCCCAGCCTCAGAGGACGCACCGTAAATATCAGACTTGCCGTTAAAGCTATCGATGGAACATTGCTAAAACCTGGAGAAGTGTTCTCCTTTAATGCGACGGTAGGTCCAAGAACAGCCGAGGCTGGGTATCAGGAGGCCCTGATTATTGAAGGGGATGCGTTTGTGCCCGGTCTGGGCGGAGGAGTCTGCCAGGTTTCCAGTACTCTTTACAATGCCGTTCGTTTAGCCTCTCCGTTCTTAAGTGTGGTCGAACGCGCGCGTCATAGCTTGCCGATTGCCTATGTCCCTCCCGGTCAGGATGCAACGGTGGCTTATCCGGAGTTGGATTTTAAGTTCAGAAATAATTCGGGCTGTTATCTTCTTATTCGCAGCAGTGTCAACAACAATACTTTGGAATTTAGGATCTATGGAAAAGAGAAAACAGAGCCGTAAGCATTGCTTAAACTGTTCTTCGACAAGATCTTTATATAAGGTTAAAAAAGTGATCGCAAAATTATACAGCATGTTCAGGGAACAAGAGCGCGTGTCCAAGCAGGGCACGCTTTTTTTATAGAGGAAGAAAGTATAATTTCGTTTTCATACTTTCTTCTATAAATGTAAAGGCAACTTCAACTTAGCGGCCGCCCAGGCAAGATTGTTGTGGCTTAACCGGTTGCGCCCTGATATGCAGCTGTTGGCTAAATTTAACGTTAAATTTACATTTAGTTCATAAGGTTTTTACAAACAGACATTATTCTGTAGGAGGGACATATTTACCGGGGATCTAAACATTCCTGTTGGGCTGGCAAAAGGGAGTTTTTGAATGTTTATGTCAAAAGTTAGAGGCCTACAAAAACTATACCGTCTACTTAAGGGTGATAAAACAATTTGGGTAGTATATCTGGATATTGTCAACTTCCATGAAGTGGAGTTTAGGTATGGCTATAAAATTTGCCAGGAGATTCTTGCTGAGATTGAAAATGAAATTAACGTTACCCTCAGAAAACAACGTAATCTCTTCCTTTTCTCTCAATCAGAAAGCAGAGGTGGGGACGATTTCGTTGTTTATTTTGTGCCGGGAGAAAACATACATTGGGAAATGCCGGAGCTTGTTGAAAGATGGGTTCTTCCTCTGGAAGAGCGTTTTAACTACAGATTAAGGAAACTGGTTAAAGAGAAAATCAAGCTGCGTACCGGAATTGCCCGCTGTCTTAACGTAGTCAATCGAAGCGCTGATTATTTGCTCTATGCGGCTGTGAAAGAAGCCTTTCTTTTAAATAAATCCGAACCTGATCCCCAGTTTTTTGCCCGCCGCGAAGAAATTACTCATCTGCTTAATGAGCCGGACAAATACTTAAAGACGGCCTTTCAAGCGATCATTGAAACTCAAAACGGTGAGATTTTTGGTTTTGAAGCATTGGCTCGTATTCCGGGTTCCACATGCTTTAACAATATTTCAGATCTTTTCCCTTTTGCCGAAAAAATAGGTCAGCTTTATCCCATAGAAACGCTTTGCCGGCGTCAAGCAATAACAGCTTATCCAAGCGTTTTGCAAAACAAGGAGTTTCTCTTTCTCAATATTAACCCCCAAATCCTGGTTGACCCGGAATTTGCCTCCGGCCAAACTAGAAAAATGCTCAATGAAAAGGGAATAGCTCCATCCAATGTTGTACTTGAAATTACGGAAAGAAGCGCCATAGACAATTTCTCCACCTTTAGAGATGCTCTGGATCATTACCGCAGTCAGGGTTATTTAATTGCTTTAGATGATTTAGGAGCCGGCTATTCTTCTTTGCAATCTGTGGCGGAGCTCCATCCTGACTTTCTTAAAGTGGACCGATCTTTAATCTCGGGAGTGCATGCTGATCCGATAAAGTGGGCTTTGCTGGAGACCTTTGTCACTTTTTCTCAGCGCATAGGTTGTCGGATCATTGCGGAAGGAGTGGAAACGGAAGAGGAAATGCGCACTGTAGTCCAGTTAGGGGTAAATTATGTTCAAGGCTTTTTTGTTTCAAGGCCTGACTTTGTGCGCAAAAGTATAAATCCTGCCGTTAAAGAAATCTTAAATTCCAAACGGCACCTGAAATACATCGAGGATAAACCTATTGTATCTATGGTGGAACCCTTATCTATTTTTGAAAGCAATACCCTTGTAAGCGTTGTTGGAACTTATTTCCGTGATCATCCACATCAATGGCTCGTAGGAATAACGGAAGACTCCCGCTTAGTTGGAGTGATGCAGCGGGACAGGCTTTTTGCCGCTTTAGGCACTCGCTATGGTGTTCCCCTTTATTTAGAACGCACTGTTCCTATTTTGATGGATACGAATCCACTCATCGTAGAAGACACAACTCCTTTGGAAGTGGTCTCCAGTTTAGCGATGCAACGCTCTGACGCTCAGTTGTATGACGGCATTATCGTTGCTAATCAGCGAAAGCCGATTGGCATGGTTTCTGTGGCAAATTTAATGAAGGCCATTTCTGAAAGACAGATTCAGCTTGCTCAAGGAGCTAATCCACTGACAGGGCTGCCGGGAAACTTGCGCATAGACCAGGAAATCCGCCAGCATATAGAGCGGGGGGTACCCTTCGGACTCCTATATATAGATCTTAATAAATTCAAATATTATAACGATTTATATGGTTTTCAGCAAGGAGATGTCGTTATCAAGATTTTGAGCGAAGTTCTGCAGAAAGCAATGAATGTAACAGGTCAAGAAACCTTTATCGGACATATTGGGGGCGACGATTTTATTGTCATCGCCCCGCCCGCGAATTTGGAAAAACTAGCGCTTAATATCCTGAATCAATTTAAACAGTCAGTTGAAAATTTACCGGGTAAAGAAAATTTAAGCGTAGCTCTGGCCGGACTTATCATCAATACAATTGAACAAACCTGGACTCCGTTGCGTGTCTCCGAGCGAGCCGCTCAAATAAAGAAAGAAGTAAAGGCCTTAGGCGGAAATTCTTTTTTGTTGCGATAATTCACGGGTATTGCAGTGCTCGTGTAATTTTTCATGGGCTGAGAAAAAGTTGTTGCCGGAAAATGACGAGCAGCACAAAACTAAAAAATGGAGGAGTTTTAATTGTTACAGCTTATAAATAAAATAAAAAGTTTTATTAAAACGATGAAAGCCATTTTATCGGCAAAGAAGGTTGTTAAAAAAGAGAAGATTAATAGTAAGAATAAGTTGAGCGTTAATTTTGCAGCAAATATTTTGGGGTCTAAATTTAAGACTGGAAATAATACTAAAGATAATGGCCAAAAAATAAACAAAAGAAAAAACAGTAAAAACAGAGATGACAGTAAAAGTAATTTTAAGTTCATTGAATCCAGATTAAAAATCAAGTCAACGTTTAAATATTTCTCCAGCTTAAAAATGATAGTCATTATTTTAAGGAAGTTTTGCAACTTAAAAATTGCTTATAAAATTAATTCTTTAGTTGTAACTATGGCAATTTTAATGGGCGGAATTGGCTATACAGGTTATATCTACTATCAGAAACAAAATAATGGTTACAATCAGATGTATGCAAGTTCTTTATCGGCAGTAAAGTTCCTTAATGAGGTAAGAGCTAATACCGGGGTATCGGAAGCGTTGTCTATGGAGATGATCTTAGCTCCCATTGACGTAATCCGCAAACAAGAGCTTGACAAGAATCTCAAGAACACAGACAGCACAATTGATGCCTCTCTCAATGACTATGCCTCTCTTAAACTCAGTTCCGATGAAACGACAAAACTAGCTGCCTTAAAAGAGGCCCTCAGCAACTATCGCCATGAGCGGCAAAAGGCATTTGATATCAGTGCGCAAGGAACTAAACAAGAATCTTACAGCGCTTATTCCAATAACGCTTTAACTTATGTGGATACGATACATATCGTGTTGTCCTACCTTATTTCATACAACGAAAATTTAATGGAAAAAACTATGGCTCAGAATAATCAGGATTTTCTGCAGGCCGGCAGAATTCTGCTTGTATTTCCCATCGTTGCAGTTCTCTTAAGCGCCCTGCTGGGTTTGTTTGTAGCCCGTCTCCTGGCTAAACCGATGCAGGTAATGTTAAAAAGTGTGCAGGAGGTAGAGCGGGGAAACTTGGTTGTCGGCGAACAGATAGTTCATTCAACAGATGAAACAGGTAAATTGGCTGCCGCCTTCGATACCATGAGGGATACTTTGCGCAATTTGGTAGGTGAGGTTTCTCGCTCCAGTCAGTTGGTATCGGAAAACGCCCAGGCTATTCAGTCGATCACTAAGGAAAACTCCAATGCTTCCGAGCAAATTGTAGTTACCATGGCCGCAACCTCAGCCGACACTGAGAAACAGGCAATTTCCATCAATGAAGCCTCGGTTGCCATTCAGCAAGTATCAGCAAGTGCCCAGCAAATTGCCGCGACCAGTATTCTCGTCGCCGATCTTACCGACAAAACAGCGGTAACAACAAAATATGGGCAGCAAGCTATTGACAAAGTCGTTCAACAGATGTCTGTCATAAACGAGAGGACAGAGAGAATTCAGCAAGCTATTGATAATCTTACATTAAGTAATCACCAGATTAGCGATATTACGCAATTTATTAGCGGAATTGCTGCTCAAACCAACTTATTGGCCCTTAACGCGGCGATTGAAGCCGCGCGGGCAGGTGAACATGGACGAAGCTTTACAGTGGTTGCCGCAGAGGTGAGAAAACTTGCTGAGCAGTCTCAGGATGCCTCGAAGAAAATTAATTCTTTAATCACTAAGAATCATGAAAATATTATCTCTGCCGTATCTGCTATGAACGAAGCCTCTAATGATGTTCAAGAGGGAATTAAAATTGTAGGGACGGCCGGCCAGGCATTTGCCACGAACTATGGACATATTGAAGAGGTTTCAACCCAAGTTCGAGAAATTTCCACGTCAATTCAGCAAGTCGCGCTAGGAAATCAACAAGTTGTCGCCTCAATTAATAATATCAGCGGTTTCAGTCAGGTCACTGTAGAACGGGTGCAATCTGTCACAGACAATATCAGAGAACAAGCGACTTCTATAAACCGCATGGTTATGGCAACTCAAGACTTGGCCGCAACAGCTCAAGAGCTGTTAACGGCTATCCAAGAATTTAGAGTCAGTTGATAATGATCTCTGATGTGACCTGCGGTCAGTTATCATAAAAATTATTTTTAATTAAATTTACACGAAGTTAATTAAGACTTAATACTTGAACTGTATAATAAAGCTGTAATTAAGGACTTGCCTTGTTACTTAACTGTAGTAATAACAAACTATGCGCAGAAAAACAGATAAAGGGATTTTCCTATTTATCTCATACAGGAAGCTTATTACTATTAGGAGAGTTTGCTTTAATAATGATAAGATTAATAATTGCGGAACACCTTACTCTTTTACGCGAAGGAATTGCTGCACTTTTTGAGCAGGAAGAAGATATTGAAATAATCGGCTCTTGCGAGAACTGGTTGGAGACAATCAGGCTTTCCCGGGTTGCAGCTTTTGATCTTTTACTGATTGGAACATCGGTCTATTCACTTGAAATGTATAGGCAAATAAAGCGTAAACAGCCACAGGTAAAGATCTTGTT
The DNA here is from genome assembly GCF_030954495.1 of Candidatus Desulfosporosinus nitrosoreducens. Classification (GTDB taxonomy): domain Bacteria; phylum Bacillota; class Desulfitobacteriia; order Desulfitobacteriales; family Desulfitobacteriaceae; genus Desulfosporosinus; species Desulfosporosinus nitrosoreducens. The sequence continues at coordinate 67,788 of NZ_JAVHUW010000084.1, forward strand.
ATTTCCTTCAGACAATTTAAACACGATAAATATAAATAGCATCATTAATGACGTCATCGTACTGCCCAACAATGTAGATTCCAATATGTTATTGACGTCGATTCGGATTAGTTCTTATTGGGGGTCTACTTCTTTAGAACATCATTATTTGCCGGTGTCAACCTGGACGGAAAAAAGTAGTTGTTATGGCCTGGAAATAGAGGAAGCACTGATTCTTTTTCTCTTAACCCAAGGGGCTTCCAACTATTCAATTTCCCGGTATATGTTTCTGAGTGAACGAGCTGTGAAAAATCGTTTGACGGCAATTTATAAAAAGCTGAGTGTAAAAAGCCGTACAAAAGCGGTCATTAAAGCAATAAGAGAAAATTTAATACCGAGTTAAACCCTAAGCAGAGCGAATACTTGAACATTTGAGTATTCGCTTTTTGATTAAAGGTTAAATCGACAATACTCCTTACTGTTATCAGCGGGGAAGATTTAACAAATATTGAAGTGCTGGTTAAGCCGAAACAAGCTGACACAGATTTTAATTAGAAGTAACAATCTTTTAACACAGAGTTAATAACAAGCGTAATAAAAATATTGTATATTTAGGTCAAGTTAAGTAGAAACAGAGGGGATAAAGCTTGAAAAATGTGTGCGGTGAAATCCCGAGCGAGTCTGAGAGACTATTTGAGGAAGGAGCAAAAATACCGGCAAGCAACCTATAATTCTTGAGGGAGTGAAAAATAATGAGCAGGAATAAGAAGAATATAACTAAGTACAAATACTTTTCTGGGGTCCGCTTAAAAACAATGCTCACCATACTTCCAAGTATTCTTCTCACCTTAATTGCAATGATCTCAATTAGTTACTATTATTCCGAATCGACATTAAATCAACAGATTGAAGGGCAAATGAATGCTCAATTAAATTCCACAATTCAAGATATAGAGAAACAGCTTACCGTCCACGATACACTCGTACAAAGTCTGGCAAGGTCAATAGAGGCTGAGGGTACATCTCTCGCTCCTGAACAATTTAAAAGTTTGCTGACAAATGTTGTAACCGCAAGTGACGTGACCTTCGGAACCGGTGTTTGGTATGAACCTTATACATATAAACCGGATCAAAAGTATTTTGGCCCTTATGTTTATAAAGATCAGGGGAAGCTGATTTACACAGAAGATTATGCAACGCCCCAATATGACTACCCTAATCAGGACTGGTATAAACTTGGCAAGGAAACCAAAAACAAATCGGTTTGGACTGACCCCTATTATGACCCGACGACGAAAGTAACGATGATTACTGTCAGCGCTCCTTTTATGGACGGTCAAGGAAACTTTCAGGGTGAAGTAACCGGGGACCTTGATTTTGTAACTCTTCAGAAGCTGATTACCAGTATTCACATCAGCGAGGGCGGAAGCCTCTACCTTCTCAACAAGCAAGGCAGCTATTTGGTCAATCCGGATACCAGCAAAATTATGAAAACTAAAATAACCGACGATCCCAATCCCAGTCTTAAAGCTGCAGCTCAAACTATGTTGGGAAAAGGTTCCGGAGAATTTGTTTATCAAACAAATAACCACGAACAGCACCGGGTTTATTATGCTGAAGTTCCTGATTTCGGCTGGATCTTGGCGGCCGATGTACCGGAAAATAACCTGTTGGCGCCGCTTCATAACCTGCTTTACCGGATGCTGATTGTGGTTATTTTGGCAGTTATTATCGCTGCGCTGGCTATCTTACTATATAGCCGCTTCATCGTGAGCAATATTCGCAAGGTCAACCGGTTTGCCGAAGCAATTGTTAGCGGGGATCTGCGAAGTTCGATAACGACCAACTCCAGGGATGAGTTCGGAGAAATGACAACTTATCTGAATGCCATGAGCCAACGATTAAAGACGATTATCGGAGGAGTAGCCAGTAATTCCGAACTTTTTGCTGCTTCGTCAGAAGAGCTTACCGCCAGCGCTGATGAAGCCAGTCAGGCAACGGAGCATATTACCTTATCTGTCTCGGATGTATCTCAAAATATCAATCAAAAGTTAGAGGGACTTGAACAAGCGAGCAAGGCTTCGGAACAGGTTGCCGGGCAAATCGATAAGATCAACTCTCATATTGACCAGGTCAGAAATGGATCTCAGGATGCCTGGTCTAAAGCCGCCGCCGGCGACCTTGTTGTCAGGAAAGCAATTGATCAGATGAACCTCATTCGCAATAAAGTTTCGGACGTCTCCAAGGTTGTGAGCGGTCTAGGCGAGAAATCTCAAGAGATCAATACTATTTTGACCCTTATTACCAACATTGCCGCGCAAACTAATTTGTTGGCCCTCAACGCCGCGATTGAGGCCGCCCGAGCCGGTGAGCAAGGACGCGGTTTTGCAGTGGTGGCAGAGGAAGTGCGTAAATTGGCGGAACAATCCAATGATGCCGCCGGTCAAATTGGTGTTCTGATTAATGAGGTTCAGCGTGAGACGAAAGAGGCGGTAAATATAGTTGAACAAGGCCAGGAAGCTGTCCAAGAAGGGATTTTAAGCGTTGATTTGGCCAGCCGGTCTTTTATGGATATTTCACAGGGGGTTAATGATTTTGCAACAGTCACAGATTTAGCTTCGGAAGCTGTGCATGAAATCGGGACCAAGATTAATGAGATGGTTACCGCTATAAACCAAGTGGCAAACATTCCTCAGGAAGTGGCCGGAAGCTTGGAAAGCATCGTGGCAATGACTCAGGAGCAGCACGCTACGATGGAAGATATTCGCAGCTCCTCCTTGGCTTTAGCCAAAATGTCCTCAGAACTTCAGGATAGTATCAAAATTTTTCTGCTTTAGCGAATAGAAGCAAGGCTATCTGTCTGAAAATCACAGGAAGTTTTAATCCTAAACTTTTCCGGACAACTGAATTAAGGCTGTCAATGAGTGGGGCTTGAATAGTTTAGAAGTTAAGTCAGCTGCAAGAATGCCCTGCTCTTTTGCTAGGTTTTAATGGCTGAAACTTGTAATCTGGGTAGCCCAAGGTGAAAGTTTTTTCATTGATAAAACTGATCGATAGTATATCAATATCCTATCGACAGGATACTAAAACAGTGGTAGGCTCATAGTAACGATGAACTACACGCTGAAAATATGATTTCGTTTAGTCAGGAGGGATAGTTATGACGGAAATCGAAGATTTATTAAAACAAGTTGAGGAATTGCATCAGAGCATGGTCGATATAAAAAGCGGTAAATCGATTATAGATTTGGGAGTCATTATTGAAAGTCAAATCTTAGACATTGTCCTCAATAACTACAGGGAGGAATTAATGAAAATTAGAGACTAATAAATTTGAGTTTGATTGCCAACGCTTTTTCGGCTTGATCATTTTCAGATGCCATTATGAACCTCATGACCATAGGCTGGCAAACTGTCTAAGTCTCTTAAGATGACGATGCTGTATTCCCATCTTAAGTTATGGGGAATTTGGACTTAGAATAAAGTCTGGAGGGGCATCATGAAGACATTATTTCATGCTTTAAAAGTCTGGTGTTCCAAAGAAAAAAATAAACTGCATAAGCGCGTAAGGCCCGCCTCAGCCGGTCAAGATGAGATGTTTTTCCGGGTTTTCAAGTCAGCTTCTGTATTGATGGCTATTAAAAAGCTTGAGGATTGTCGTTATCTGGATGTCAATGAAACGTTCTTAAAAACTCTGGGCTTGGAGAGAGGGGAAGTTATCGGGAAAAAATCTGCAGATCTGAAGATATATGCTTGGGAATTCGCTGGTGCGGGAGACAATTTGGCGGCAGGAGGAAGGGGGCCGAGCTCTGAAATATCTGTCAAAGGGCAGGACGGCTTGATGCACACCTGCATTAGAAGTGCAATGCCTCTAATGCTGGGAGAGACGCCTTGCTTGCTGGAAATTATGATGGATATTTCCGAACACAAGGCACAGGAAGAGGAATTGCGAAAATCCGAACAAAAGTATAAATTACTTTTTAGAGAACTGAGTGACGCTTTCTCCTATCAGAGTATTATTTGCGACGAGCTTGGAAATCCGGTCGATTTTCGCTTTATCAACGTTAATCGCTCTTTTGAAAAGATGACCGGCCTTAAATTAAAGGATATTGTCGGAAAAACCGCTACTGAAGTTTTCCCGGGTGTTAACCAAGCTATAGTTAAAATTTGCGGGAGGGTTGCCTTGACCGGTGAGCCGCTCTTATTCAATACTTTCTCCTCTGCGCTGAATAAATACTTGGAAATTAGAGCTTATAGTCCATCATTTAAAGAATTTGCCACTGTTTTAAGAGATATCACGGGACGTTTAGAGAAAGAAAAAGATATTGACTATTGGAATTATCACGATGTTTTGACCGGGTTATATAACCGAAGGTTTTACGAAGAAGAAATTAAAAGATTAAATACTGCAAGGAATCTCCCGATATCTTTAATTTTTGGGGATGTCAATGGGTTGAAACTGATCAATGATGTATTTGGGCATCTAAAAGGAGACGAACTTTTAAAAAAAGCTGCTTTGGCAATACGAAATTCCTGTAGGTCGGATGACATTATTGCGCGCTGGGGCGGAGACGAGTTCGTTATTCTTTTGCCTAAAACAGAATCTGCGGCGGCCGGGGAAATTGTGCAGAGGATCAGGGAGACTTTTTCTCAAGACTATGTAAACTCAATTAACGGCAGTATTTCCTTCGGCTGGGATACTAAGTATTCCGGGGAAAAAGATCTGTCAGAGACGTTAAAAAATGCTGAAAATATGATGTATAAAACTAAGACATTTGAGACTGAAAAAATCAAGCTCAAAGCGATTTATGCGCTTATAGAGAGTCTGCATGAAAAATATCCGGAGGCAAGACAGCATTCGCAAAAAGTCAGCGAATTATGCGAGGATCTTGGCCGGGCAATTGGGTTGTTTGAATCGGAACTATGTAAGTTGAGAGTTGCGGGATTTTTTCATGATATCGGCAATATTTCCTTGGCAGAAAATATACTCAATAAGCCGGAAAAGCTCTTGGAGCCAGAGTGGAGTGAAATTAAGAGGCATACGGAAATCGGTTATCGCATATTAAGTTCAGCTCATGAAATGGCGGAACTGGCTGATTATATATTGGCTCACCATGAACGATGGGATGGGAAAGGCTACCCTAAAGGGTTACAGGGGAATGTCATTCCTCTTGAAGCAAGGATTATTGCCCTCGTCAGCAGTTATGTCGCCATGATCAATAAGCGGCCATACCGGCCGGCACTCCGGCAAGAAGAGGCCCGGGCAGAAATTCTGAAAAATTCGGGCACTCAATTTGACCCTGAACTTGCAAAAGTATTCATAAAGCTGTTGGACGGATTTCCTCCTTTTTGACTGTGAATATTTCTTCATGTTCAGGATATTCTCTTGTCACTGGGCTTCCTAAATGCAGAAACTTAAATAAATATAAGAAGACTGTTGGCTGATGTCCAACAGTCTTTTCACGAAAGCGCGGAATTTAACTGGCCGGCAAACATTATAAGGATAAGGCCAATTTTAGCTTAGAGAGTGAGCTTAGATTAATCCGGTTGCTTCATAAGAGCAGCGCTCCAGAACACTGGAATGAGCATTGGCCTTATCGACAAAAAACTTAGCCATCCTGGCGGCGTCTTCTAAAGTGTCAAAAATTAACAGGGTATAGCTAAATAATACTTTATTGTTAACTCGATAGGCAACGTGAGGTATTTCACTCTTTTTCGCCAGTGAGACCAAAACAGGTTTTCTGCCGATCCTCATGAGAATACTTAAAGCCTCTAGAGAAACACATTTGTTAGTCATTGATATCGATATGGCTTTCTGCATATTACATTTGTTAGAAATCGGAGTATTCATAAATTTCGGATCTTTGTTGCGCTGCTCTAGCCATTCGTTGGACATTTTATTGTACAGATCGCGAACTCCTTCTACCGCAAGCGTATACTTACCCACTAATGATTCCGGCATATTGTCGAATTCTACAGGAGTAACACCAATAACTATAGCTCTCTTCTCCATCTACTACCACTCCTTGCCATAATATTTTTTTATATACAAAATCTACTTTCCATATTAAAAATACTTGGCGAATCCTTGCTAAATAGAAGAATATAGATAAAAATTCCAAGGTTTTTCTTAATAGAATTATAAATCTTAATTGAGAACCTCCTAAAAAGGCTGTTTGCGATTTAAAGTTTAAATTTTAAGTCTTAAAAAATTAATTCTAAAATATTCTTACTAGTTTGATTTTTATCATTATACCACTTGGAGATAACAAATTTCAATGGCTATTTTTTACTTTGAGGAGGTTTTAAGGAGCAATATCTGCCCTAGGCGTTAATTGTTCGGGTCATTTGAATTTTCCCACTTTACACATAACTAAGAGCTTTGTCTCGGAGTCTTGGCATGAGGTGCTGAGTGAACCTGAATAGCAGAATTTTGTTTTTAAAGAAGACAGAAAGGGATTATATTAGTAACAAGAGTAATTCCAGCTGGAGTGAGTAAAGCTTTGCAAACTTCGTCCGTTAAGCTCAAGCAATTACCTTTGTATTTTAAAACTGGGAGGAGCCTCGCATGAAAAAGAGAGAACTTCAAACACCGGCAATTTTGGTTGATCTTGATATTCTGGACTATAATATTAAAAGAGTTCAGTCATTGTGTAATAGCCATGGCAAACAACTCTGGCCGATGGTTAAAACGCACAAAAGTACGGAAATAGTAAAACTGCAGGAAGACGCGGGTTCAACCGGGTTTCTTTGCGGCACGCTTGACGAATGTGAAGGTATTTGCAAGCTGGGTGTAAAAACTATTATGTATGCCTACCCGGTTGCGAACCAGGCTAACCTTCAGAGGGTCGTTGAGTTGGCGCAAAAGTGTCACTTTATTGCCCGGATTGACAGTTATCCTGGCGCTCAAATGCTCAACCACGCGGCTGAGGCGGCAGGCGTCAAAGTGAATTATACAATTATAATTGATTGCGGTTTGCATCGCTTCGGAATTGCACCGGATCAGGCGGAAGTCTTTGCGGATTCTCTTAAGGAATTTAATGCTTTGCTATTCAAAGGTATTTCCACGCACCCTGGCCATGTTTATTCCGCGGCAAAGCCCGAAGATATCCCATATTATGTTGATCAAGAAAGAACCTCACTAAAAAAAGCCGCAGATGCTCTCAGGGCTGCAGGCTATAGCCCGGAATTGATAACCAGCGGTTCCACACCGACTTTTTTCGGTGCTGTTTCTGCTGAAACTATCAATGTATTCCATCCCGGCAATTATGTATTTAATGACTGTATCCAGATGTCAACTAATACTGCCGGAGAATCCGAGTGCGCGCTTAGCGTTCTCACCACAGTTATTTCCCATCCTTCGGAAAACTTGTTTATTTGCGATGCCGGTGCCAAATGTCTGGGGCTTGATCAGGGTGCCCATGGCAATACGGCTTTAAAGGGATTTGGCTTTGTCAAGGGACATCCTGAGCTTACGGTTTGCAGCCTTTCCGAAGAAGTTTCCAAGTTTCAGGCCGAGGGTTCCACAACCTTGAAAGTGGGTGATATGGTAGAAATAATTCCCAATCATGCCTGTTCAACTGCAAACCTCACTAGTTATTTGATTGGCTGCAGAGGGGATAGCGCAGAAAAGCTTATTAAAGTTGATATGCGGGGGAATGCCACGATGAAAAACTTTGTTTAGATGAGCTTTTAACTGCGATTTATGCTCGGTTGAATTCAGAGCAGGAATTAGCTTGGAATTGATCCTGAAATTTTTACAGTCGGGCAACTTTCCATTCTTCTAATTTAATCCATTAGCCTGTAGATATAGCGAGCGGTGCAACTCGTTTTTAAAAAACAAGTGATGATTGCCGGAGTATTTTTAATGTACTCCGGCAATCATCATTTTTTAGGTTTAAAATCTCACACCCTGTCGAGATAGTGGAATTAAATGAATACCTTGGAGCAGTTGATTGAAATAGAGCAATTTCACTATTAGGGGCGCAAAATCTTACATTATTCTGATGGAAATATATAACATATTGCGCCAAATAATGTTAGCCGCGAGTGATATAGTTATGCCTAGAAGAGCATAAATCCGGAAGTAAAACCATTTAAGCATTTACGGCAGGAAGAATACCGCAGAGAGGGTTTGTGAATGATTAGAGGAAACGAAATGAGCGATCGAGTAAAACGAATTATCAAATTATTCCTGGCAGCACTGTTGTCCATCCTGGTATTGTTGGTCTGTATCCTTGGCGGGGGGTATTTAATGTACAAATCGACAATAAATTCCGCCAAGGAAGAGGCCTTGGCTAAAGAAAACAGCATTAACGATACTACTTTCAAAAGGGCGGGAAATACCATAGTTTTGGATAAAGACGATGAGCAAATAGCTAAGCTGGGGCTTAGCACCTATAAATATTTAGACCTGTCCCAGGTGTCCAATTACATTTCCCAAGGATACATTGCTGTTGAAGACAAGAACTTTTTCTCCGAAGGCGGTATCGATTACAAAGAAACAATAAAAGCGGCCGTCTTATATATAAAAAACAGAGGCAAGGTAACGGTAGGCGGCTCAACGATTACTCAGCAAGTTGCCAAAAATGTCTTGTTGACGCAGGATAGAACGGTTTCCCGTAAATTTACCGAAATATTATTGGCTTTGGATTTAGCCAAAAGATATACGAAGACGCAAATCCTCGAATTTTATGTTAACAACTGCTATTACGGCGAAGGGTGCTATGGAGTAGAGAGTGCCGCCCAATACTTTTTTTCCAAGCCGGCTGCAAAATTAAGCTTGGCGGAAGCTGCAACTCTCTGTGGCATCTCCAACAATCCTTCGTTGTTTAATCCGGTTGCAAATCCGGAAAAGGCAGCGCAAAGACGAAATATTGTGCTTGCCGCCATGTTGGAGCAACATAAAATAACCCAAGCTCAGTATGATGAGGCTAAAAATACGCCCTTAAAGCTTACAATCCAAAAGCCTGTTGCGACACCAGAAAATTATCTGACAAGTTATGCCATAGATTGTACTGTAAGAGCATTAATGGAACAAGACGGCTTTAAATTTCAATATGCTTTTAAGAGCGAAGAGGAAAGAAAGGCTTACGAAGATAACTATAAAGAAACTTATTTTCAATACGATAAACGCGTGCGCAGTGGCGGTTATACGATTCACACTTCTCTTGACGTTGCTAAACAAGCTTTACTGCAGTCAGCTCTTGATAATGGCTTAAGTGATTTCGGGGATATAGATCCCTCAAACAATAAATATTGCATGCAAGGTGCCGCCGTGTCTATCGATAACAGAACAGGTTACGTTGTAGCCATTGTAGGCGGCAGGGGTGATAATGATGTTTATAACCGCGCTTTCCTGAGCTTCAGGCAACCGGGATCGTCCATTAAGCCTTTATTGGATTATGCTCCTGCTTTTGAATTGGGCTATCACCCAATGTCTCAGATCAATGACCAATACATTCCTAACGGACCCAGAAATGAAGAAAATCAATATTACGGGCCGGTATCGCTTCGCTTCGCAACGGAAATGTCCCTTAATACTGTGGCTTACCAGGTGTTAAGCAAAATAAAACCTCAAACAGGGCTGACCTATTTGGAAGAAATGAAATACGCGGGGATACATCCGGAGGACAACAACCCAATTGCCAGTATTGGAGGATTTACAGAAGGAGTATCTCCTGTCGAGCAAGCCGGCGGGTATTATACTTTGGCTAATGGCGGGAACTATATACAGCCAAGTTGTGTCACGAGTGTTGATTTTTTGGGTGAAAAAACAATTTATATGAACAATCGCCAGGGAAAGCAAGTATACTCACCTGAATCCGCCTATATGATGACAGACATTTTAAAAGGAGTTATCAGCAGCGATTATGGCACGGGGCATAATTTGAAAATTGATGGTCAAATAATAGCGGGAAAAACAGGAACTACGGAAAATAGCAAAGATGGGTGGTTTTGCGGTTATTCGGCCTACTATACAACCGTAGTTTGGTGTGGCTATGATATGCCTACGGAAGTCGGCAATCTTTTCGGTTCCAGTTATCCCGGACATATTTGGCAGGACTATATGGAAAAAGTACATGAGGGGCTGCCGGAATCGGATTTTCCCCAACCGGCAGGCATTGTTTTTGCGAATATTGATTGGCAGGGCAACCCTACCTACTTTGACACCGGAAATCAAGACATGTTTGCCAAGGCTTACTTAGATAAAGCTGCTTACATTGACCAAGAGGTTGATGACTATTTGGCTTCAGGGAATTCCGCCAGTTTAACTCCCAACCCGCCTTATACTGCCGGATCTTTCGAAAAACAGGTTCTTCAGTCAGGAGCTAAGGAGACAAAGGCTGAACAAGATGCCGAAGCAGCTATTGAGGTTTTAGAATCGCTATCCGCAAAAAGCCCGTCGGAAACGCTTGATTCAGCCTTTTTAGATGCTCAGAATAAGGCATCTGAAGTATTTGACGAAGATAAACGCTCTTCGTATTTGAAGCGAATAACCACCGCCCAAAAAGCATTAGGGATAAGTGGTTCTTTTTAGCGGCACACAAGCAATGAACGCGGGGAACATGGCTTCATTTCAGGTTACAGATTTAGTCCGGACGGAAATACTCGGGCTAAATCTGTAATTAATATTATTGATTGCTAGAATAGTGAGCGTCTATAGACATAAGACTGCTACTATGTTAAACTTTTAACAAGGAAGAAGAAGTGAGGGGGGAGTGTTCAAACAAAGCAAAACGTCGCAAAGTAAGCGATCTTGTGAATGTTAGAATAAACACTATTTAGTTAGTTAATTTAAGGATTGCAGTGCTAAATAACAATAATTTTTTATTTGGTTAGAAAAGATAGATTAATGCAGGAAAGGGGTGTTCTTATGTTAGCGTGGATTTCAATGATAATATTATGTATGTTTCTGGGGGCATGTGCTGTAGTTATTGCCGCTTCATGTTATAGGCTTTTAAAGATTGTTTTCCGGTTCCCGGCCAAACCTGACTTCATATTAAGACGCGATTTGAACCCCAGCCACTAGTAAACCTTAGTCTGACAAGGCCGACCTGCTTTGAGCATGTCGGCCTTACTATGTCTATAGAATTTTTTAATCAAGGGATTGTGCTAAAACTTGTTTATGCTGTTTTCACATTCCCGCTTTTGACTCTATAGTCAGCAATGGGAAAGCGTCCTCAGTTCACTTTGACAGTGAAAGGAGGACGCTTTTTGAGCGTTGCAACCATTTTGAATTTTAGGGACTGAGTTTTCACACAGACAGTTTTCAGGACAGCCCTTTGGGGCAGAATTTCGCAGACATTTTACAGTCCGGAAATGTTAATTTACCATTTACGTACTGTAAAATTTTCCTCAATCAAGAGCCAATTTTGTGGAAACTCATGCCCCAACACCCAGTAATAAAAACCTCGAATTCCCAGTTCCTTTACCAGATTAAATTTTGCTTGGATGCTGCGGGCATCTTCAAACCAGACCTCATGCTGCCGGCCTTGAACATCGGTGTATCTGAACCAAGGGGCTTGCGCCGTTTTATTGTAATGAATGCTGACTTCATATTGGATTGCTCTTTGCAGGGCTTGCTGGGGACTAATGGAGCGTGCCCATTTGCCAGGCTCATGGGGGAGAGTCCAGTCGTAGCCATATAGAGGTATCCCCATCATGATTTTGTCTTTGGGTATAACCGAAACCGCGTACTCCATAACCTGACGCACGAGATTGAGAGGAGAGACGGCCATCGGCTCGCCTCCGGACCACCCCCATTCATAGGTCATGATAAACATAAAATCCACAATTTGTCCGATAGCGGGGTAATCGTGACCTTCGTACAAAACCCCCTTTTGATCTCCGCTTATTTTAGGAGCCACTGCCGCCGAAAGAAAATAACCGTGTGGTTTTAGTTTGGCAGCCGCTCTCTGCAAAAAACGCAGGTAGCCTTCTCTATTCTCTTTGCCCAAGTACTCAAAATCAAAATCTAGTCCGGCATAGCCTTTTGCTTCCATTACCCGAAGGGCTTGCTCCAGAATTTGTTCCTGCAAAAGTTCATTATTAAAAATCGAGCCGGCCAAATCTTTGCTGAACTGTCCTCCGGAATAATTTGTGAGCACTAATAAGGGGGCGATCCGATTACGCCTGGCCGCCATTAAGGGGAGCTGGTCCTTTACGGGGGTAAGACTTCCGTTGGGATTCACGGCATAACTAAAGATTCCCAGGTAGGTCAGATAAGGACCTGCCCGGTCAACCGCCCGATCGGAGAGATTTCCGGTTATTCTGGGGTCTAAGTAAGCACTGACATCAATCCTTGGTTTAGTGTTTTCCTGTGCGGAAAAGGCTTGCTGTGGCTTTTGGCTTGAAGGGATAACCAAAGTTTGGCCGACAACTAAACGATCCTCGTCCGGTACCTGATTGGCCGAAACAATATCATTCAGCGAAACCCCGTATATTCGGGCGATTTTCCATAAGCTTTCACCGGTCTTGACTATATGAATCTTCATCTTGATTCTCCTCTGCCTTAAAATACATTAATTTGCTTTAATGTATGTATCAGAGGGTTATTCGCTAAAGGGAATATTTGGCTTTAGAGGCTGCTGCAGAGTATTTCTTCAATTGGCAAGACACAGCATATAATAAGAAAATTTTATGGATAGCATCATGTCCGCCTGACTGGGGGCCATCTTCAGTGGATCGAAAGGGGGTAGATCAGGCAAGACTTAATCGGGCGGGAAGGTTATGAGCAGAATTTGCGGAAGAGTCTTGGAGATATTCCTAATTTACTTGTAAAGATCTATTATTTGCTTGTAGTCTGGGTTAAAATATTGGGTAAAGCAATTTTCTCAGAGGAAGAAAAAAGTACGTTTAAGCAGGGGGGCTATTATGGCAGGCAAATCAGTTGATCATTCGCAGGTAATCATGTCAAATGTCATGTTGCCGCAGCATGCCAATCCGGCGGGCAATGTTCATGGCGGTGAAATTATGAAATTGATGGATAGTGCTGCCGGTGTAGTAGCTCGAAGGCATGCCCGAACAAATGTTGTTACGGCCCGAGTGGACAGGCTTGAATTTCATCACCCCATTCATGTTGGGGACGTTGTAACTTGTTATGGCAAGTTAACTTTTGTAGGCAGAAGCTCGATGGAGATTTCTGTAACTGTTACGGTTGAAGATGTGACAAAAGACGAGCCGGCTAAAACGGCTTTGACATCGTATTTCACCTTTGTTGCTATAGATGAGAAAGGCAAGTCTCAGCCGGTACCATCGCTGGAGCTTGCCAATGAAGAAGAACGCCGTTTATTTCAAGAAGGCCGGCAGCGTTATCTGGCTTATAAACAACTTAGTAAAAAAGAAAGCGAACATATTAGCGAACATGTTAATGTGAGTAAATTCTGAGGTGAATCGGATGAAGTATTTTAAACTTTTCGTGCCTATAATTGTTGTTTTTCTGCTTATGGGATGCAGCAAAGTGAATTCTAAAAGCGCTGCTGCGCCCAGTACTCAAACTAAGGCATCCCCAGTATCCCAGTCACAGACAACGGCACCGCCAAGTCAGACAGCGGCAATTGATCCGTCGCAATCGACTGCCGTTGCTTTCCAATGGCTGGGATTGGACAAAGACCAATTAAGCCCCAATGAATTAAAGCCAGACGGCAAACAGGACGGACATTTCCATATAACTATACCTTTTAGTCAGCCGTCAGCGGTAAAATCTATATGGATTCGATATTCCGAGTTTGGCAAATCCCTTAAATGGGGATGGATATACAACATCAATCTTCCCCAAGCCGGCTACAAGATGGCTGTTTTTGATTCCCAGGGCAAACTTATACCGCCGCAGGCTGACAATGGGTACAGTGTCAATGGTCTGACAGATTTTGATTTATATCTCTCCGAGTTAAATGGTGAAAATGGTCAAGATACTTTTAAGTTCGAAAAGGGCCAAACATTTAATCTTGAAATTGACTATGTTACTCAAGATAATCAAGAAAAAGAATTTGACAGCTCAGTGCAAACAACTTAGCGCAACTAAATACCGTGTTCCCTTGTTCAATAGGATGTGTGCAACAGGCTCAGCAGTAATCAAAATCTGCCGGGCCTGTTTTTACTAGTGAGTAAAGTAGGGTAAACGTTTTGCCGCCCCGGCGCTTTGTCAATCTGTTGCAGAGACTTAATAATTTAAAATGTCTGTTTTTGGGATTGATATTTACAAAGAATGCCCTTATAATAGAACAAAGGTTCTGTTTAAAACCAAATACATGTACTGAAACCAGCTAAGATGAAAGAAGGCTGAATATGGCCCCCAAAGCATTATCTGAGTGATCCTAAAGATTATCGCAAGTCTCTGATCGTGTATTGTGAAATTTATGCATGGAGGTATGACAGTGCCAAAAATAACAGTTATTTGCTATCTTTTTTCGTTATTGTGTTATGGGCTGGGGTCTTGGAAAATGTCAGCTCTCAAGAATTTAAATTGGGCTATGACTGATTATACGGTTTATGTATCTTTAGCAACCGTTTATTTTGTTTTGACAATCTTCCTGCTTGTTCTTGGATCGTTTTTCTTCCTCGCCAGGATTCTTAAAGAGAGAGAGGTTGCCGTAGCTGACTGTATTTCCCCTAAGGCTGAAGCGGCCAGAAGAGTGGATAAGTCAAGGTGGAGGAGTGCTTCAGGGGTAAAGGTTCAGTTACCGTCCAATTATGATGTTAAGCTGGAAAGGAGGCTGTCATCCTAAGCGGTCCAGCGCAGCTAGTAGAACACGGCTTGAGAATTTCCCTTTCCCTTTGTCAAGAAGCGGAATATAAACCCTTTTGTTATTCCGACACTCGGATTATTAACGAGTGTAGGATATTTTTTAGGGATATGTGGTGCATAGTTCAATTAGCTATTAATATAATTGCTTGGTTAAATAGTGGTTCTCTATAGACGCAGAGATGCAGCGATGCTACGATTTAAACAGAAGGAAAGGTTAAAAGAAAGCAGGGGTGATAAACAGCAAACAATATTTGAAAATAAGGGGCATTGGACACTGAATAAGTGTCTTTTTTATTTATAGCTTGAAGGAACTTAGCAATTCATGGAGAACTCTTAAATCAGGAAAGGCACTCTGGTTTGATCTATTAGTTTAGAAGCGGATTCTCAAAAATAATGATTGCAAAGTCCAAGCTTCCTTAGCCGGCAATACAGGGCGTCAGCAAGGTGTTAAAGTGAGAGTTTATTAGAGGGGTGAGTGGCATGAACATAACTAATAGTTATTCTGTTTTATTGAACCCTTACAATCAAAACGTCGGTCAAGCCTTAAGTACTCAAGTGCTTGCCACGTCAAACACAACGCCTTCGGCGCCGTCTGCTGCCACGGCTGCCCAGGCAACGGACAGTGTAAGTATCAGCCGGCAGGCACAAGAGGCCTATCAGGCTTTGCAAGAGAGTATGGTAAACAGCTTGTCACCTGATGATTCCAATAATGATGATGCGTTGGAAAGCATTCTCGCCGGTTCCATGCAAGTGTCAACGCAACCTTTTTTACAAATCATTGCGGATAAAGCAAATTCTGCCATGACCGGAAGCGTAGCGGGTGTTTCCGGCGCGGCAAGTCCTACAGGTGCTCTCAGCACTGATTGGGGAAGTGCTCTGGACAGCCTGGTATCAAGCGGCGCAATTACTCAAGGACAGGAAACCTCAATAGAAACGGCCTTAAACGAAGAAGCCCAAGCGAAAATTAAGGCAGAGAGCCCGACTAGTCCCCCCACGGCGAGCTCCAATTATATAAATAGTTTGCTTGTTTAAAACAGAGAGATATCAGGGCCGCCTGTCGAATTTCAGGCGGCCCTTGCCAGCTCTGCTCAGGAAAAATTAGCCGCCTATAATGTCTGTCCTATGGCTGATCTGCCAATACCTTCGCGGAACTCGAATATCGAATAACCATCAAGCAACAGTTTGGAGAAAACTATAAGAAATCCACACCGGCAGCTTTATAAATTGCATGAAGCTACCGGTGTGGATTAACTATTGAATTACGTCAGTATAAGTTTTAGTCATAGCTGAATCCGTTTTAGAGCAGAGATAACAATACTCATTTTAAGTTTCTAAAAGTATTGCTATCTATAATAAAGTATTGTTTTCAATAATATTGAAAAAACTTTACCCTTTTGTCCGATTGATTTCAGGACAATTTTGGGCTAATATATCTAAGTGTGAAATTTGCCATGAAACGAGGTTTTTCTAAGTGAAACCTGGGACTCTTGAACTTCTTGAAAAATTAAGATCACAGATGCATTTAACTGCTGCCGACAAAGATCTTACGGACCCGATGGTACTAAGGGTTAGTGAAGAACTTGATACCATGATTATTGACTTTTATCTCGGGCAAAAAAGGAAAACGAAAGATATTGCTCTTGATAATTTGAGTAAGGTGAAATTATGGGGCTTGAATAATGAGGGATAAATTCTGACAAAAGGCATTACTTTACGACTCTCATCCTTAAAGGTGGGAGTCTTTTTAGCAACAGATGTGAACGTTATCAACTTAAACGCTTCGGTACTTAATTCTAGGTTTTAAGGAGAATATTAGAGCCAACGTTATTTAGCAAACGTTGTAAAATGAGACGTAATTCTTCTAAGTCAAAGGGTTTGTAAATATAGTACTGAATACTGCCATTCTGAACAGCCGCCATGACAGCCTTGTCTCGGGTATAGGCACTCATTAAAATTACCAAGGTTCGCGGACATAATTGTTTCAATTTAGATAGAGTTTCCAGGCCATTTAGGCCGGGCATTTTCAAATCTAATAATACGAGTCTGGGTTTTCTTTCTTTCACGAGCTGTAAAGCTGTTTGTCCATCTGGCGCTTCTTTAATGCAGAACCCTTCCTGAGTCAAAAATTCGCGCAAAAGTCGACGTATACCTGCATGATCATCAACTACGAGAAGATAATCATAATTCAAAGAAACCATCTCCTTTGGCAAAATCGGCTCCATTTATTATGGGCATTATTTCTAGTTCGCTAAATTAATTCTAAATCCTCTTACTATTCGGAAAATATATTAGGCTTCTCATGCCCGGATTGTATTAGCACTTTAGGATGCAGACCTGGAGGTGTTGCAAGTTACCGGTTCCCCGCGACGAGGATATTCACATTGTTGGTTGATTTAGCGGGGCAAATGCTAAAATTAGCTAGACAAAATGTCCCTGAGGCAACATATTTTTGTCAAGACATATGAGCTAGCGAGGGCTAAAGATATGCCTTCTCCGGGTTTTCGGGATAGGGTAAGATCTGAAAAGGTGTGCAGACTAGGATAGGGGAATTCAAAGGGTCAAGGATAAGGAATAAGGAATAAGGAATATTATTTTCCTTGGCAAAGGGGTGCGGCATGGCGATCACGTTAAGGTATTTATGCAAATATGCCAGGGAAAACTACGGAATGAATCTTATCTGTGGTGAAAGTAATATGAACAACCTGGTTAGTTGGGTTCATATGCTTGAAGATCCGGAAACAGCAAGTTTTCTTCATGGTCAGGAACTGATTTTCTCGACTGGAATTGGGCATAAGGATACGGCTTGGCTTTATAGTTTTGCTAAGGGACTGGTTGAGCATCAAGCCAGCGGTTTGGTACTCAATATAGGTCCTTATATTCAATCTGTGCCTGAAGATCTCATTGCTTATTGCCGGGAAGTGCAATTTCCGCTTTTCACGGTACCCTGGAAGACGAGAATAGTAGATATTACCAATGATTTCTGCCGCAAAATTATCAAAGCGGAAGAAAATGAAATAACTGTAGCAGGCGCTTTACGTAACGCCATCTTTTTTCCGGAAAGGATTTCCGAGTATCGCCCCCTTTTAGAGCGCAAGGAATTTGATCTGGAGGCCGAATTCTGCCTTATGGCCTTATCTTTTCAAATACCTTCCAGTGAAAAGTTCTTGGAATATGACAAAGCCGTCAGGCTGCATTTGACAAAACTGTTGATTAACTATAGTGACAGGTTTAATATTTTCCGTCAGGATAAAAACTTGATCGTCGTTTTGCAGAGTTTTCCGCAGGACATTGTGGAAGACGCCCTGGACCAGCTGGTTGAAGTATGCAAGTATGGCTATCCGGATTGCCGGATCAGTGCGGGAATCAGCGTTAATGATTCAGGGATACACTCCCTTGCCCGAAATTATAAAAGAGCTATAGCTTTATTGCGTATTGCCGAAAGACAGGGTCAAACCAAGTTATCCTATCGCAACAGCGGCTTGTTTAAACTGCTGATTGAGATAGAGGATACAACAGTCTTAAAACGCTTTTATGAAGAAACTTTAGGGCAAATGGAAGACTATGACAAAAAGAATCAGACAGATTATCTTGTCACTTTGAAATACTATTTAGATTACAACGCCAGTGTTCAAGAGGTTGCTAAAGAAACCTATGTTCATAGAAATACGATTAATTATAAAATAAAAAAGATCAAAGAAATTTTGCAATGCGATTTGGATTATCAAGACGGCTTGAAACTCCTATTGGCGTTCCATATCAAGGAATTATTGTAGAGTAAGGCGGCATATGTGCACGGGCACAAAATATTTTGTGCTGAAATCCGTTGAATAGACTTTAAAAGCTGGTATGATATGAATTAATCAATGATCGCTGAGGGCAAAGGGGCCTGTTCGCAAGAGCAGGTCCCTTTGCCTGTTCCAGACGAAAGCGGTTAACAATGGTCCTTTGGAGGTGTTCACCAGGTACGCAGCCTAAACGATTAATTGCTCTGTGTCTACCTGATGCGCAAGATGGTGTAAGAGGTCACCGGCGCAGAGATGAGTGGGTTAAAGGGATTATTTTATTTAATAATTGGAGTGAAATCAGCATGGAATTTGAACTGACCACAGTTAAAGAAATTAGTGAAACGTCAAGAAAGTACAATTTGCACTCCTGGAGTGCGCAAGGGCAGTTAAAGCCTAAGGTTATGATCGGGGGAGAAGGTGTTTATTTTTGGGATGGGGAAGGAAAGCGCTATTATGATATGTCTTCTCAGCTGGTAAATCTGAATATTGGACATGGCAATAAAAAGGTTATTAAAGCCATACAAGATCAAGCGGAACGTTTAGCTTATTCCTCGCCGTCTTTTGCCATCGATGTCAGGTCCCAGTTAGCCAAAATGGTGGTTGAATTAGCGCCGGATAATATGGGAAAAGTATTCTTTACCCTCGGCGGGGCGGATGCTAATGAAAATGCTCTTAAAATTGCCAAAATGGTTACCGGTCGCTATAAAATCTTTTCCCGATACCGTTCTTATCACGGATCTACTTATGGCGCGGCTAATTTAACCGGGGAACCGAGGCGTTATACCTGCGAGCCGGGCATTCCAGGGTTTATTAAATTCTTTGATCCTTATGTCTATCGTGCTCCTTTGCCTTTTCCCAGCGAAGAAGCGGCTTGCAGCTATTATTTAGGCCAACTGAGAGAGCAGATTATTTATGAAGGACGGGACGCTGTCGCTGCGATTTTTTTAGAAACCATTACTGGCAGCAATGGTGTGATTATCCCGCCGCGGGGATATTTAAAAGGTATTCGTGATCTTTGCAATGAGTTTGGGATATTAATGGTCTGTGATGAAGTAATGACCGGTTGGGGACGAACCGGGGAGTGGTTTGCAGTCAGTAACTTCGCTGTAAAACCGGATATTATAACCTTTGCCAAAGGGATTACCTGTGGTTATGCGCCTTTGGGGGGCGTTCTGGTAAGCAAAGCCATTGCCGCTTATTTTGACGAACACTTTCTTAGCTGTGGTTTGACTTATTCTGCCCATCCTTTAGGCTGCGCTGCAGGTATTGCCACTATTGAATATTACAAAGAAAAAGGACTGATTGGGCAAGCTAAAGAAAGAGGGATTACTTTAGGAAAACTTCTGGAAACCCTCAAAGAGAAACATGATTGTGTCGGTGACGTGCGTTATATCGGGTTATTCTCAGCTATTGAATTGGTTAAAAATAAAGTGACCAAACAACCTTTCGTTGAATATGGCCTGGACCCCGACAAAACGATGAAAAAAGTTATCGGCATGTTAGATGCCAAAGGCTTTTATACCTATTCTCATGAAAATTCTTTGCTGGTGGCACCACCTCTGATAATTACGGATCAGGAATTAGAAGATGCTTTGTCGATTATGGACGATGTACTCAACGACGTTGATAAAATGCTCGACTAGGAGGAGTTATGACAAACAGGTATTATATGCCAACCAAAGTCTTTATGGGTGATGAGTGCATCCTTGAGAACAGTGAGGTATTTAAAGCGCTGGGAAAGAAGGCACTGATCGTGACCGGTGCTCAATCGGCCAAAAGAAATGGTTCGGAAAAGGATGTCAAAAACGCTTTGGATTCCGTAGGTATCCAATATCAGGTCTTTGACAAAGTGATGAGTAATCCGACGATTTCTTGCGTCTATGAAGGTGCCTCCGCGGCCCGGGAAAACGGTGCGGATTTTATAATTGCCATTGGCGGAGGCTCACCGCTGGATGCCGCGAAGGCCATTGCCTTGTTGGCCGCCCAAACTATTGAAGAGGGGAACCTCTTCTCCGGAAATTATCAGGATAAAGTATTGCCCATGGCTTTTGTGCCCACGACGGCCGGAACAGGCTCGGAAGTGACACAGTATTCGATTTTAACCAACGATAAAGCTCAGACTAAAACAAGTATTGCCTCGGATTTAATATTTCCGACGATTGCTTTCTTGGATGCCAGGTATACCGAGTATCTGGGGGTTGCTACCACCATTAATACAGCCATTGACGCTTTGTCTCACGTTGTTGAAGGTATGCTGTCTGTGAAAGCTTCGCTGATTTCCGATGCTTTAGCTGCAGCCGGCATTCAGAGGATTATGGCTTGTGTCCCCATCCTGTTGCAGGCAGTTCGGAGCGGGAGAGAAAGAGTTTTCGATCTCCAGCACAGGCAAGAATTGCTGCAAGCTTCTTTTATGGCCGGAATAGTCATTGCTCAAACCGGGACGACGGCTGTTCACGCTATGGGCTATTCTCTGACTTACTTTCAGGGTATTGACCATGGCCGGGCCAACGGGCTGCTTTTAGGGGAATACCTGAAACTTGTGGAGAAAGTGCGACCGGATTTGGCCGCTAAGATTCTGAATGCGATGAATTTCTCCCAGGCGGAACAGTTTCTGGAGCTTATGAATAAGCTCCTAGGCCCCAAAGAAGACATCAGCAGGAATGATCTTGAGCAATACAGCAAAATGGCCGTCCAAACTAAAAACATTGCTAATTGTGTGGTGAAACCTTCAGAAGATGATATCAGAACAATGTTTATACAGGCCTTTAGACAATGATTAAATACCTGCGGGAGGGAGCATGATGGAAGCTATAGAAATGGCAGTCAACAAATTGGCGGAAGATTTCAAGCCTGCCGTTGTGGATTTTTGTCAAAGACTTATTCGAATCCCCGCTCTTTCTGGGGATGAAAAAGGGGTAGCTGATCTTTATTTAACGGAAATGGAAAAACTGGGTTATGACCGTTGTTTTCGTGACCGTTGGGGGAATGTTATAGGGATCATCGAAGGAACTGAGCCGGGACCGGCTATCATGTACAATGCCCATTTAGATCACGTTGATACCGGTGATTACAGTGAATGGAACGGATACGATCCCTATGGAGCCGCTATTGATTTTGCTGAAATGGAAAACCAGGACAGAGACGGCTTTGAACGTGTTGAAGTTATACATGGCCGGGCAGCGGCAGATGTAAAAGCAGGCGGAGCTTGTCAGATCTACTCGGGAAAAATCCTTCTTGAACTCAGAAAAATAGGGTATCCGCTCAAGGGGCGTTATATTTTCACGGGGGTGGTGCTGGAAGAGCCGGCCGAACAACTGGGAATGATTAAACTGCTTGAAGATACCTTTCCGGCAGAAAAAATCTCTTACGATGGCGTTGTATCTTGTGAAGCGACCTCTTTGAAACTGTACCTGGGGCATCGGGGCAGAGTTGAACTAAAAGTTACGATTTCCGGCCTGACGTCCCATGGAAGCGCACCTTGGCTGGGAATCAATGCGGTCAATAAAGCAACGAAATTTATTGACAAGGTTGAAGAATATATGGGGGCAGCGCGTAAAAGGGATGAACAGCTTGGCAACTCCAGTGTTGCCTTGACGATTATTAACTGTACTCCGGGGGCAATGTGTATTGTTCCGGACAGATGCCAGATCACTTATGATCGCAGGTTTGTGCCCGGTGAAACCTACGACGGGTGTGTGGCGGAAATTCAGACGATTATAGATGAACTGGCAGCGGAAGACCCTGATTTTAAGGCCAGTGTGGAGATCGCCGCGGTCCCTCGAACGACCTATACCGGCCTGACGGTTACCGTTCCTAATGTGAAAGAGGCCTGGAAAATCAGCCCGGAACATCCCTTTACGAAAGCGGCCGCGGCAGGTTTGCGGGCTATAGGGCAACCTGTAAAATACGGATACTGGGATTTTGGTACTGACCTTTCAGTGATTTGCGGCCGGGAAAAAAAGCCGGCAGTCGGTTATTCCCCCATGCAGGAATTCTATTGCCACAGGCCGATTGATAAAGTCAGGATTGACTACATGATTAAGGCCTTAGCGGGAAACGTGGCAATTTTCCGGGAGCTGACGGAGCTTGAGAAAAAAGATTTCGCCTTGTCTTAAAGTTGATTTGAAAAGGTCTCTTAGTTGATTGTTGCCCAATTCTGAGAGCGGAAATGAATTTTCTTGGCTTTCAAATATCAAGCGGGGCGCCGCGAATTTACCGGGAAAGGTTGTGAAGGTCTGATGTTCGGTCTGAATGAAACAATGATTACAGCTATACGGGAAATCACAGAGGAGCTCTACCCGGAGATGGTAGCTTTTGGACAGAAGCTGGTGCAAACCCCCAGTATCAGCGGAAGCGAAAAAATGTTGGCCGATCTGGATTTGGCAGAAATGCGAAAACTGGGTTATGACGACGTGTTTCGCGATTCCCACGGCAATATTGTGGGGCTTGTCAGAGGCACGGAGCCCGGTCCAACGATCATGTATAACTCCCACATGGACCATGTGAGTCCCGGCGATGTCGCCAATTGGCAGGGATACGATCCTTACGGGGGACAAATTGATGTTTGCCGGGTGGATACTCAAGATAAACAACCGGATGAAGCGGAGTGCATCCATGGCCGGGGAGCTTCGGATGTCAAATGCGGCGAAGCCGTACAAATTTATACGGGGGGGCTTTTGCTTAGGCTGCGGGAAAAGGGTTTTCCGATCAAAGGCACGTTTATGTTTGCCGGTGTTGTTCAGGAAGAACCGGCGGAAATGGTCGGCATGCTGCATTTAGTGGATAAAACCTTACCTGAAAAAGGGCTGACTTATGATGCCATGGTGTCTTCGGAAGCAACCTCTTTAAAGATCTACTGCGGCCACAGAGGCCGGGTGGAGATGCTGATTACCGTATACGGCAGAACGTCCCATGGAAGTGCGCCTTGGCTAGGAATCAACGCCATTTATAAAGCTATTCCCTTAATTACGAGAATTAAAGACGAGTTATACCCGTCGCTTCCCACTGATCCAGATTTAGGACAGGCGTCAGTATCTTTGAACATTATTGAGTGCTCGCCCGGAGCCCTATCCATTGTTCCGGATAAATGCCTGCTTTCCCTTGATCGCCGTACCCTGCCCGGGGAGACTGCAGCCTCAGCGATAGCTCAAATCCAGGCGATTATCGATGACCTGGCAGCCCAAGATCCCGAATTTAAAGCCGATGTTGTCGTTAAGAGTGCAGTCGAGACATCTTATACCGGCGTAACCTATGAAGTGGCCAAGGATATGAGCCCTTGGAAAATCAGCAAAGAGCATGGCTTTGTGAAAGCGGCGGCGGAAGCTCTGGAAGCGGTAGGGCAGACGGTTAATTACGGGTATTGGGATTTTGGGACGGACGCCAGCAAAACCTGCGGGATCGACAGGAAACCTACTATCGGGTATTCTCCCATGCAAGAGCAATATGCCCATACCCCTTATGACAAGTGCCGGAATGACTTCATGAAAACAGCTTTAGTGGGCAATACGGCGATTTATCTTAACACATCGCTGCAAGGACCGGAGGCATTTGCCAAAGTCGAGTGGTAAGCCGGATGGCTGAGTGTGGAGCTCCGAGCCGCAATGTTGCCAGTTTTTTAGTAAGGAGGGTATAGGGAATGGACTTAATTATTAAAAATGGTACAATCATTTCTCCCACGGAGACGTATCAAGCGGATATCGCTGTAGCGAAAGGCAAAATAGCGGCTATTGGCCGGGATTTTCCGGAGGAAAGAGCGACTGTGGTCGATGCGCGGGATAAACTGGTTTTGCCGGGAGCCCTTGATGTGCATACCCATTTGGCGATGCCTTTTGGCGGCACCGTTTCGGCGGATGGCTATATGTCGGGAACGAGAGCTGCTGCTTGTGGCGGGGTGACGACGGTTTTTGATTATCCGGTGCAGAGAAAAGGGATGTCCATACTCGGTTTAATTGAAGAGAAGAAAAGCATCTGTGAAGCTGAGGCTTGTGTCGACTATGCCTTTCATTGCTGTATCACAGATTTGAACGACGGCGGAATATTAACAGAGATGGAACAGGCCGTGCAAGAAGGCATCACCAGCTTTAAATGCTTCTTTGTTTACAAAAAGGAAGGAATGATGGTGGATGACGCCACCTTTGCCAGGTTGCTTCTGCGGGCCAAAGATGTTGGTGCCGTCATCAATATTCATGCTGAAAACCCGGATTTAATTGACCTGAATATTGAACAATTTAAAAAAGAAGGAAAAATGTCTCCCTGGTATCATTATTTGAGCCGTCCTGAATATGTCGAAGCAGAGGGGGACAAGCGCGCCATCCACTGGGCTAAAAATTTTCAATCTCCGCTCTATATTGTGCATATGGCGGATAAAGAAGGTCTGGAAGCGGCGATTGATGCCAAAAGAGAGGGGCATGAAATCTATGTGGAAACCTGCCCTCAATATCTGGAATTTACCAGCGAAGTTTACAAGCGGGAGGATGGCCGCAACTTTGTCTGTTCTCCTCCCATGAAAGGTCAGGAAAGCCAGGAGGCTTTATGGAAGGCCATCAAGAGCGGCGGAATTGACACAATTGCCACAGATCATTGTCCGTTTCAAAGTTATGAAAAGGATTGGGGAAAGGATGATTTCACTAAAATCCCCAATGGCTGTGCCGGGATAGAAACTATGTATCCCTATATGCTGGCGGCAGCCAATGAAGGCAAACTTTCTTTTAATAAAGTGGTAGAGTTATGTTCGGCTAATCCAGCCAGAATCTTCGGCTGTACGAAAAAAGGCTCCCTTACTGTCGGGAAGGATGCCGACATTGTCATCTATGATCCGCAAAAAGATTTTAAAATTACAGTGGCTGCTATGCATTCCGACTATGATCATACTATTTGGGAAGGCAAAGAGCTGCACGGTTATCCTGTGATGACATTTTTAAGAGGCCAATTGGTTTACCAAGACGGGAAATTCGTGGGTAAACCAGGCTGGGGCAAGTTTATTAAGCGAGCCGGAAGATGATAACAGGATGGTTAGAGCATTAAAACGTGAGGAGGATGTCGCTTGCAGGCAAAAGCACTCAATGAATTTTCAGCCAAAAATGAATCGGACGGTTGTCTGCTTTGTTACACAGCCTCCTGTACAACAAGTTGTCCTCACGGACTAGATCCGGCTAAAGTCATACGCTCGCTGAGATTTGAAAATATCCGCGGTGCTGAAGAGTTAGTCGGAGAAAGCGTGGTTTGCCAGGATTGTGCGGAAAAAAGCTGTACTAAGGCCTGTATAAAGAGTAAGGTCGATCGTCCGGTCAGAATTCCGGAACTTATGCAATATGTCAGGAGCTGTAGAAAAGAAAAAGGCCTTCTCAAGGCGGCAAGGGTTGACTTAGGAATTAAGTTCTGTGGTGTGCCCTGTGAAAATCCATTTTTTCTATCTTCTTCGGTTGTTGCCAGTAATTACGAAATGGTTGCCAGGGCTTTTCAACTGGGCTGGGCCGGAGCAGCCTTTAAAACCATTGGAACCTTTGTCCCTCAAGAAGTATCTCCAAGGTTTGCTACTATCCGCAAGGAAGGCACCTCATTTATTGGTTTTAAAAATATTGAGCAGATATCCGATCACACTTTAGAAGAAAATCTAACGTATTTACACCGCCTTAAGCAGGAGTTTCCACACAAAGTCTTGATTGCTTCAATATTAGGCCAGAATGAAGACGAATGGACGTTTTTGGCGCGCCGGGTGACAGAAGCGGGGGTTGATATTATTGAATGCAATTTTTCCTGTCCGCATATGACAGGGGAGGGATTAGGTTCGGATGTCGGGCAAAATCCCGAATTGGTTGCTCTTTATACCGAAGCAACGAGAAAGGGAACTCACCTGCCCATATTGGCCAAAATGACACCGAATATAGGAAACATGGAGATTCCTGCCATGGCGGCTATGAAAAACGGCGCGACGGGGATCGCGGCTATTAACACGATTAAGAGCATTATGAATATCCATTTGGATGATTTCAGCTCGGAACCTCAGGTTGACGGCAAATCTTGTGTGGGAGGATATTCCGGTAAAACGGTAAAACCCATTGCCCTGCGCTTTATCCATGATCTGAAAAAGCATCCTGACTTAAAGGATGTACCTATCAGCGGGATGGGAGGGATTGAGACCTGGCGTGATGCTGCTGAGTTTCTCACCTTAGGCTGTACCAATCTCCAGGTCACAACTTCGGTTATGCAGTATGGCTATCGGCTGATTGATGATTTAAAAGACGGGCTTTCGTCCTATCTGGGAGAAAAGGGATTTTCTTCAGTTCGGGAAATGGTGGGAGCGGCCTTGCCGAATTTAGTACCGGCGGATAGGCTAAACCGTCATTCTATTTCCTACCCCAAGTTTGAGCGCAAGCAATGTCTGGGATGCGGCAGATGTTATTTGTCTTGTTTAGACGGCGGGCATCAGGCTTTGGTGATGGATGAGGCAGCCGGTAAACCCATATTAGCACCCCAAAAGTGTGTGGGTTGTCAGTTGTGTATGGTTGTCTGTCCTGTGGGAGCAATTTCTTCCGGTAAACGTGTGGAGGTTTAAGGCTTAAGCGTTAGCCCATTGACAATAGACTGCAACGGCGCAGGGGATAAGATTTTATCGATTTGACGGATAAAATTTTATACCCTTTTTTGATGGCCAGGTTTTGTATACGATTTGAACCCCTAAGGCTTCATTTCACCATAAAAATTGGCGCAAGCCATACAAGGAGGTCTATCTATGAGTGCGCCTGAAATTCAGATTAAAAATGTCGGCATGGTCTATCAGGTCAACAATGGTGAAGACATTGTTGCTTTAACGGATGTCAACTTTGACATCCAAGAGGGAGAATTCATTTCCCTCTTAGGACCTTCCGGCTGCGGGAAAACCACGTTGCTGCGGATTATTGCCGATTTATTACAGCCTACTTCGGGCAGTATATCTATTCGCGGTCAATCCCCCAGAGACATACGAAGG
Organism: Candidatus Desulfosporosinus nitrosoreducens; assembly: GCF_030954495.1. Taxonomy (GTDB): domain Bacteria; phylum Bacillota; class Desulfitobacteriia; order Desulfitobacteriales; family Desulfitobacteriaceae; genus Desulfosporosinus; species Desulfosporosinus nitrosoreducens. The sequence continues at coordinate 95,269 of NZ_JAVHUW010000084.1, forward strand.
CAGCAAAAATATGGCATTGTCTTTCAAAGCCCGGTTCTCTATGACTGGAGAACTGTGAGAAGAAATATTTGTATGCCGATGGAAATCACGGGGATTCCCAAGAAAGAGCGAACGGCTCGGATTAATAGGATGCTGGAATTGGTGGGACTGCAGGACTTTGGCTATAAATATCCTTTTGAGTTAAGCGGAGGAATGCAGCAGAGAGTAGGGATTGCGAGAGCTTTAGCTTTGAATCCGGAATTTTTATTAATGGACGAACCCTTTTCGGCTTTAGATGAGTTTACACGAGAAAAGTTAAATGAAGATTTATTGAATATCTGGAGCAAAACCAAGAAAACAGTTATTTTTGTAACCCATAATATCCCTGAATCCGTATTCCTCTCGGATCGGGTTGTTGTTCTTTCTCCACATCCCGGCAGAATTTCAGCTGTTGTTGATATTAAATTGCCTCGTCCGCGAGAAAACTCTCTTCGGGAAACTTCGGAGTTTTACGAATATGTGACAACCATCAGAAGGAGCTTTGAGGGGGTGTGAGTATGACGATAAGCAAAAGAGACCAAAGAACGGTGGCTATTGTGTGGGCAATAGGGATCATAGTGGTTTGGGAATTGGCGGCCTATTTTTTAAAAAATGTCATTCATGATCCCATGGCTTCCTCGAAACTGCCCTATCTCCATACCGTTGCCAAAACTTTGATGGAGAATTGGCAAGTGTTGCTGGAAGCAGGCGCTGTGACTCTCTCGAGAGCATCAATAGGCTTTGTTTTGGGCACAAGTGTTGGGATTTTGCTGGCAGTTGTTATGAGCCTGTCGAAGGCTGTGGAAAAAATCGCCTTTCCTTATTTGATTGTTTCCCAGATGATTCCTGTTTTAGGGCTGGCCCCAATCATTTTTAACATTGTCCGGGATATGGATGTATCGCGTATTGTAATTGCCGCCTATATTACTTTTTTCCCGGTTGCCGTTAATATGCTGAGCGGATTAAAAAGCGTGGAACAGGAAAAGAAAGATTTGCTCTTTTCCATAGCTGCCAATAAGTACAAAGTCTATCAAAAGCTCATGTTCCCTTTCTCCATGTCCTATTTATTTACCGGACTCAAAATTGCCGCCCCTATGGCGGTTACAGCTTCTATTTTGGTTGACATGCTGGGCTCAAAAAGCGGCATAGGAGTTAAGATCCTCTATTCCTTGTATTCCAATTCCTCAAATATCTTTTGGGCTTCAGTATTTACCAGCGCTTTCATGGGAATTGTCAGTTTTTACATTGTCGTTTTTGCCGAGCGGCTTTGCCTGCCCTGGCAAAATTCGGCTTCAAGGAAAGAAGGTGTGCGGGCATGAAAAACAAAGCAGCCAATTTGTTATTGCCCGTAGGGTTTGGTATAGCTTTAATCCTGATGTGGCAATTTGGATTTGTCCATAAGTTGTTGGATTTAAAGCCTTATCAATTGCCCGTTCCGACAGAAATTGCTTCTACTTTGGCGGCCAATCTTCCCAAAGCTTTGCAGGATTGTGGAGTTACGATTTCCGGGGCTTTGATCGGAATGTTCATTGGTTCGTTTTTAGGGTTTATGATTGCGGCTTTTGCTACCTTTTTTCCCAAATGGGGATATGGAGGCATGATCGTGGTTACGGCCCTCAATGCGGTGCCGATTGTAGCCCTTTCGCCAATCATGAATTTGTGGTTTTCCACAGGGATGGCAGAAAAAATCGGCGTGGTTACCATAGTCTGCATGGCGGCGATGGCTATCAATGCCTATAGTGGTTTAAATAATTTAAAACCATTTTCTCTAGACTTGATGTATTCGGCAGCTGCCAATAAGTGGACGATATTTCGCAAATTGCGCTTGCCGAATTCTTTACCCCATGTTTTTACAGCCTTTAAGATTAACATTGCCTCCTCGATTATTGCCGCTATCATTAGTGAATATTTCGCTTCCTCGACTTCCGGTTTAGGATTCGGCATCAAAGATCATCTGCGCAAGGCCGAGATGGCCATGGGCTGGTCTTATATTGTGGTAGCGTCTGTGGTAGGCGTGATTCTGTACTGTCTTATTTTATTGGTAGAACGCGATGCCCTAAAATGGCACGCTTCACAAAAATAAACAAACTATCAGGAGGGAAATTTATGAAGAAGGGCAAATTGGCAAGTCTCTTGGCGGTAATCATGATGATCCTGTTGGTGGCAGCAGGCTGCGGTTCCGGAGGTACAAGCACAACCCAGGGGACGGGAACTTCGGACACAGGAAAGGCAAACTCGGGTAAACTCGACAAAGTGACACTCCAGCTCAAATGGTTACCGCAATCTCAGTTCATGGGCTATTATGTGGCTCAGGCCAAAGGGTATTACAAAGATGAAGGAATCGATCTGGAGATTCTCCCTGGCGGCAGTGACATTATTCCGGAACAACAGGTCAATAACGGTGTCGCCGATATCGGCGTCACATGGGTCTCAAGTTTAATGAAGTACCAATCCCAAGGCTGGGGGCTGGTTGAAGTTGGACAGATCTTTCAAAAAAGCGCTATGCTGCTTGTCTCTAAAGCGTCTTCAGGCATCAACAGTCCGGCAGATCTCAAAGGAAAGAAAGTTGGCTCTTGGTTTGGCGGCAATGAATACGAGATTTATGCTCTTTTAGAAGCCAACGGACTTAACAAAGATAAAGATTTAAAACTGGTGCAGCAAGACTATACGATGAATCAGCTGTTAAATAATCAAATCGATGCCGCCTCGGCCATGACATATAATGAATATGGTCTCTTGCTTGAATCGGGGCTTAAAGACAGCGACCTGCATGTAATCAATATGAATGATGCCGGTGTGGCCATGCTGGAAGACTGCCTGTTCGTAAATTCCGATTGGATCTCCAAAAATGAAGATCTCTATGTTCGTTTCTTGAAAGCCTCGATCAAAGGTTGGGCTGACGCTTGCGCCGATCCGGAAGCAGCAGGGAAAATTGTTTATAACGTTGACCAAAGTGTATCCCTCGCCCACCAGGTTTATATGGCTAAGGAAGTAGCCAAGCTCGTTGCTCCCCAGGGGTTTGACCCGGCTAATATCGGCTATATTGACATGAACGCAATCAAACAGACTGCGGATTTAGCCTATAAATATGGGTTGCTTTCCAAGCCTGCGGTGATTTCCGACAATACAATCAACAGCAAGTACTGGAAAGAAGCAACGGGCAAATAATTATATGAGGAATCCCCTCGCCTTGTCTCACGGATAATAACAGTCAAAAAGACCTCCTTCGATAACTGGAAAAGTTATCGCAGGAGGTCTTTTTCAATTCTGCAGGGATTTAGCGGAATAGTCGTCATAACTATTTTTCAGAAAACGTCCCCGCGCTTAGGTTGAGATATATTAAATAAGGTCAATGAATTGTTTTAAGGCGAGGGCTGAGGGATTATATTTGTTTCCCAGCTACAAATTGGTGTACTATAAGTTAAGTACCGCTAAATTTCCATAGATCCCGTCGGTACTTATGCTTTCGCTTAATGCCCGACTGACATTGTATTGAAGGGAACGGAGGAACAAAAATGGATAATGAATCAAAATTAGAGTTTCATCATATCGGTATGCCTGTAAAGGAAGAAAGACCGCATGAGCGATATAGCAGTCTTTATGGCATGTATACGTCCGACGGTTCCAACAAAGACATACATATTCAGTTTCATCGTTATGATGACGATTCTATCCTTGACAAAAGAATAAGGGAAACAGTGCATGTTGCCTTTAAAACAAAAAATATTGAAGATTATCTTAAGGGCAAAGAAGTTATTATGCCTTTATATGAGCCGTTTAAGGGATACAAAGTTGCTATGATTTTACTGGATGGTCTGCCCGTGGAAATAATTGAGACAACCCTGAGTGAAAAAGAGATATGGGAGGATGATCATTCTAACAGCGTGTTGTATCCGAAGGAAAAGTAAGGTTTTTCAGAAGGGAGAAGTTTCCGCGTATCTTATGGGTGCCCCGGATATTTAACTCTTAAGGAAATCATTATGCCTGAATTGTGCTTAAAGGGATATTAGCCGTACTGCTTTCAGTATATCCGACGTGCCAGGCTTTTTTCTTGGAACAGGCAGAATACCAGATGCGGAATTTGGGCATGTCGCCGGGTTCCCGTACAAAACTGCTGCGGTAAATATATCCGTCATCCCACCGGCCTGCGGTGCCTGGGCCAAGTAAGGGTTTGGGCAAGGGCATGACAAGATCTTGCGGCTGAGACATAGGGGCGGCGGCATAGAGCAATTGACAATCTTTCATGCTTTTTTGTTCAGACCAGCCCGCAATCAGAAACTCAATCGTCTGCTCGGTGTGATTTGGTTTAGCGGCTATATGCCAAGGAATATAGCCGCCGTTCCAGGCACTCCAAGGAGAGCTGCAAGGCTGTCCTTGCCCCCAAGTTATTCCATTTTCTGAGGTGTAGAGGTGCACCGTCACTCTGCCGTCCGTTGTCCACATAAACCATTCCGTAGCACTTTTACGCCAAACTGTCGGAGATAGGATCAGACCCGTTTTTTTGTAGTCCCAGATTTTTTCCAAGCAGAGGATTTTGTCGCTTTGTTTGCAACTTGAGCTTATTTTCTTGGCCCAGATTTTCTCAAAAGCATTTCCCTGGTATTCGCGCCAATATAGGATCAGGATGTCTTGATCCGGATCATAAACCAGTTCCGGGTCGGAATTGTAGGTATCTTTTAAGAAACCCGCAGGTTTTACGGCCAAGGGATTTTTTATTCCCGGGGGTATAATCCAGTTTAAGCCGTCCTTGCTGGCCAGAATGCTCGGATTTTCCAGAGCACTATTAAAGAGGGGATAAGGGGTGAGGGCCATCCAGTAGCGAAACCCTCCCCAGCTGTCGATATCATGCTCAGTTTTGAAATCAAGAACACTCGGGTGAACCGATTGGCCGGAACCATCATAGGTTGGAGTGACTATGTGATTTAAAGCATTAATAAAGGGTCTATTTTCCACGGGGAGGGTCAAATGGGGCTTGTCCAAGGCTTTGTCGTTGTTTTCAATGACTGAAGCGGAGAGGGGCTTGGGTACCTGCTTGGCATCATTTTCCCAAGGGAAAAAGCTAAAAAAATAAGAACCAGAGGCAACGGCCAAAATCGTTTTTAGGAAACCCCTTCTTGTTGTCATAATTCAGCTCCCGAATTAAAAATAGATTTGAGCTAATTAGTATAAATCTTTATGTTTAGACAAATTTTGCTGTCTATAGGTAATTATATAGTTAAATTAAAGCTCGTCTATAGTCCAATTTTTAGCAAATAATAGGAAATTGCTGGCTTAACCTGTATGTAAGCGCTGCTGAGCGGAGTTTAGATTGCGAGAAGTATTTGGTGCAGCCACACTTTCCGTAATAGCAAAAGCCAGGCGTGTACGCCTGGCTGTAATGTCTGTCGGAGCCGGGACCTTAGACTTTAGTTACCAACTCCAGCTGATGCTAATAACTTGATAACCTTGGTTATCCGAAATATGTCTCCAAATGGAGGGAGGTCTCAGCTTAGGAGTTTGTTGGCTATATCCTTGACCAGACCCGATAGTGGTATTTCCGTTAACAACCTCTGTCGAGAATGACTCGCCATCTGTTCCCAGAGCGGACGGTGCAATTAAAACCCGGCCCGTGCTTGATACCAGAGCAATTGGCTGAAGCTTGTTGGCACTGGAGTTTAAGGGCTGACCGTTTACCGTTGCGGATTGGTAGGTCACAGTTCCCATGTCGGCTAATGGGTAGAGTTGACTGTTCTCATTTGAAGGATCTTCGCTGATCCATTCTGCGGATGTTCCGATCCCTTGGGCATAAGAGGTGTCTAAAGCTACAGGGGGAATTGTTTGAGTTTGGGTTTGACCGTTGATCGTAAAGGTTAAATTCCAGGTTGAACTCGAATCTGCCGCCGGAGAAATACTTGCGCTAATGGTTGAACCAATAGGAACAGTCATTACGTACTGAGCGGGAGATGGCAGCTGTTCCCAAAATAGTTGTGCCACGGGCTGACCATTTTCGATTTGCTCTACAGTTCCCATTTGCAGCAGATCGGATGAAGATACTCCGCCTAAGCCAATCCACTGGGCCGCTACCGCATCGTCCTGGTCAGCAGTTATGCTGGGTACCTTCCAGCTGCCGGACACGCTTGTGTACCCGCTGCTTGACGTGGGAGTGGCAACATATCCGGCCCAGTTTTCCGACGCTTGAGTATTTTCAGGAAGGCTTGTATTTGTATTCGTGTTCGTATTTGTATTCGTGCCGGTACCCTGAGATTGCTGGACTTGTGGAATTGGCCAGTGCCTGTGGGGAAAGTTCCTGGAGAAAACAAAATTAGAAGCCACCTGGTTGCTGACCGCAGTTGTTACCGGTATGCCATTGACAAGAGAGCAGGTTCCCAGTACTAAAAGTGTTGCCAGCGATACCAGTTTAATCTTAAGTTGCTTGATTCGCATGATAGTTTCTCCTTTCCATATTATTTTGAAAGAACCAAAACTTTTTCGGTAAAAGTATCTTTTTGAGCTTTTATGTCAGATCGAATGATGGAATGCCCCCTCTCAATTTAAGAGTATGATTTGCTTTGTAATATTCTCTACGAAATCAAATAATCCTTTATGCCAAAAGATTATTCACAGTTTCTTAAGATAACCTTCACAATGTGGTAACAAGTTATCAGGGTTTCAGTAATATAGTTTATCGTGCCGGATATCAGCATCGAAGGTGAAGGAGGGCTTCTTTTTATGAAAAGGAATGTTATGTTTGACTTCAAGGGAGGTTCTCCCGGCTTTAGGGCCGGTTGGTTTCTCCTCCTGGGATTAGCCTTGCTTTTCGCATTTTTATATTTAAGATATTCCCTTTTTCCCGGGGGGATTGATCCTTCTGTAAAGCAATATTTTCCCCTCAGTTTGGCGGAGAAAGCAAGGGCCTTCAATTTTCCCCTCCGCGTCCTGTATATAGTCCAGTTTGTTTTAGAGGTCGCTCTTTTAGGCTGGCTGCTCTTAAGCTCCAAAGGTCGGAGCCTTTACAGCCGCATTCGCAAAGTTGGACGGCATTATTGGTCAATTACTGCTTTATCCGTAATAAGTGTCTGGATATTAGTGCAGCTGGTTACGTTGCCCTTCTCCTATTACGGGTACTACTGGTTGAAAATCTGGGGCTTCAGTACACAAAGCCTGGGAGCCTGGTTGATGGATTATGGGAAAAATGCGGGAATTGACTTGCTCATTACTCTAGTGGGAGGACTCATTTTTTTTGCTTTGGTCAATCGGGCCTCACGCTATTGGTGGGTAGTCGGGGCTGCCTTCTTTGGCATATGGCTTGTAGTTGAATATTTGTTCTGGCCCATTCTGATATCTCCGCTTTTTAATCATTTTGTACCTATCTCTGATCCTGGCACTATAACTATGATTAATACTTTGGCACAACGAGCCGGATTACATATCAACGGCATTTTCGTCATGGATGCCAGCAAGCAAACAACGTTGGCCAATGCCTATTTCACAGGGATAGGGAGCAGCAAACGGATTGTGATTTATGACACCCTTCTGCATAATTACTCTTTGTCGGAAATACAAGCTGTGCTCGCCCATGAGATGGGACACTGGAAACATGGCGATGTCATTCATGGTCTCATCGCCGGGGTGTTAGGCGGCTTCATAGTCTGTGGGCTGCTCGCTTTTTTCCTGAAACCTTGGTTGCCCAAAATCAACCAAAAACCGCCCGAGCTGTGGGCGGCTTTACAATTGACCTTGCTGCTGCTGCTTTTTGTCAGTAACCCTATTCAGAACGCCATATCGAGAAAAATGGAACTGCGTGCGGACTCTTTTTCGCTGCAGCTAACGGGAAACCTCTCTGCGGAAATCCAACTTCAGAAAGATTTGGCCGGCACCAGTTTAGCCGACTTATCCCCTCCAAACTTTATTGTTTGGTTCAGTTATGATCATCCCCCTGTCTTAACCAGGATTCATGCTTTGGAGACGGAGTACTACCGATCTTCCGCTTCCTCTAAGAAATAGCCGGGAGTTATTCCTGCTCAAATTCCCCAAAGAGTTTCCGGGCTGCAAATATTATTTAGTCCGTGTTTTAGTGATACGGAGCTTTTATTCCTACCTTAGATAATTACTAAGTGGAGGATGTTTTTTGCACCAGTCTAAAAGTATTAATTTCCTTGCCCATTTCTTCCGGCATAAGCGAAACTAGGCAGTTGTCTTTCCCGGAAGCCTGCTGCCGGCCTGATTTAATTCCCGGATAGTCAGCGGATAAGGCTTGAGGAGAGACAATGCATTTAAGCCACTGGTTGTTGTGTTTGACACAATAAAACAGTGGCTTAAATGGTAGGGGTAATTTCCGATTTATACCATAAAAAATAAAGATGGTGAACATACTGATTTCCTATAGACACACTTCTGTCCGCGGTGCTACTCTTTACTTGTGAATAAAAAGTAAATCTTGAAAAGGAGATGAAGGAAAATGACAAGGCCGGGAACAACTCCGTGTTCTAAAGTCAGGTCATGGAAACCCAAATAAATATTAATTTTGTAATACAACTATAAATATATGCTAAAGAGATAAGAAAAGCAGCCTGAAAGGCCGCTAAAAAATGTGACTATGAAATTATATTTAGAAATCATCCTTGAGTACTAGTAGGTGCACAAAATTCCTTTCATTCAAGATCAAATCTAACAATGAAAAAGGCAGAAGAGGATCGGTGGGGACTGTGAACTTAGTGAAATAGTTCACGTTATTATCGCAATATTTGTACTATTAATCACTTGATTTGCCGGCAGTGAGTGAAATTCCTGATAAAAGATCTGCCTTATTGAGCTTACTGTGTTGCTTTGATAGGTTTTAGGCATGTTAAATTCACCGATTCTTTGGCAAGTTGTTACAAAAAACCTGAAGGGTGGGATTCCTATGTCTACCGTAGCGATTGGAAGATTACTTCCTTTTATGGAAATGATGAGAGGATATAAACGGGAATATCTTAAGAAGGACATTATTGGGGCTTTGACTGTAACAGTTGTGGGACTTCCCCAGTATATGGCCTATGCACTGATTGCGGGTGTCAACCCGGTTTATGGTTTATATACGGGTATAGTGGCCGGCATACTTGGTTCGGCGTTTGGCTGCTCAAATCAACTGATTACCGGACCGACCAATGCCATCTGTTTGCTCACGGCGAGTGCTATGATTCGGTATATGAAACTTCCTAATGCCATGGAGATGCTCTTCCTAATGACGTTTATGGTTGGTATCCTGCAAATACTTTATGGAGTTTTTAGATTGGGCAAGATTATAGATTTCGTGTCTCATAGCGTTTTGGTAGGGTTTACAGCCGGCGCGGGAATAATTATCGCCCTTGGACAAGTGAACGGATTTTTGGGTATTAGCATTCCCAACTCGGCATCAATGTCAACCTTAGAAAAGACTCTTTATAATATTACTCATATAACCCACACCAACCCTTATGTTCTGGGAGTTGGGGTAGCGACCATAGCGATTATCATAATTTGCAAAAAGATTAGTAAGAATCTTCCTGGAGCGCTCCTTGGGATTATTATTCCTATCTTTTTTATCTTAGCTTTTGCTTTAGATAAAAAAGGTGTAAAACTTACAGGCACGATCCCCTCCTCTCTGCCTCCCTTTACGATGGTAAAATTCAGTTTTGCTTCCATGAAGGATATGCTTAGCGGAGCTTTTGCAATTTCCATCATCGGACTGGTAGAAGCTATCTCGATTTCCAAGGCTATTGGCAGCAACACACGACAAGAAATTAATTCGAATCAGGAGTTTATCGGACAGGGGATAGCCAATACTATAGCATCTTTCTTCCAATGTTTTCCCTCATCCGGCTCCTTCACACGTTCAGCGATCAACTATATCAACGGAGGAGTCACTAGGCTCTCGGGAATCCTTGCAGGTGTGTTTGTGGCTATACTTCTTGTTCTCTTTGCTCCCTACGCTAAATATATACCCAGTGCAGGCCTTGCTGCGGTACTGATTTATACCGGCTACGGTCTGATTGACAAAAAAGAATTCAAAAAAATAGTTAAAATGGGCATGTTCACTTCAGATTCGATTGCCATGTGGGTGACCTGCATTTTAGTAATTGTACTGCCGAATCTTGACAACGCGATTTATGCAGGAATAATCCTCTCCATTATTTTGTATCTGAAAGATACGAACAAAGCACCGTTTAAACTGCTTGTTCCAGCCCAGAATAACGATTCTCAAATTGTTGAACGAGAAATTAAATCCGTCAATGAAAACCTTGATATCTTAATCATCCAACCGGAAGGAAACTTGTACTTCGGTGCTGCGGCAGACTTTAATGATAGACTTAGTCGTATAACCAATAAATCTAAAGTGTTCATTGTAAGAATGAAATATGTGACGAAGATTGATTTCACATTGATTACTTCTCTGAAGGTTTTTGCCAGAAATGTTAAAGAAGCCGGAGGAACTATCATTATCAGCGGTGTAAGTCCTGAGCTCGAGGTGGTTCTCAAAAAGGCGAGTCTTGAGTCCGACATTGGCTCGGAAAATATTTTCATGGCAGAAAATGAAATTTTGGCATCGACAACGAATGCGTTAGAGAGGGCACGAGTTGTATTAGCCGGTGCCGGCGGTCTGAAATCAGCAGCTCAGACAGTAATGGATTCTGTTTCAGGAGTTAATACTACGGGTGTAAGTCCGCTTTAAGAATCGTCAAATCTGCCCCAGAGCTGGCTGATCCATGAAACGAATAATTTTAATGTAGACTAAAGAGAGGTGGGAAAAGTGTCTTTCTATAAATCTCACCTCTCAGACAAAGTAATTATGTAGCGGTTGATGATGGGATATGTCTCGTAGAGTGCAGAGCGATAATACGTTAAATTAAAGTTTAAAGCGATCATCAGCTTAATTAGAGAAAATAGGGGTCATAAAAAGTTAAAGTCGAGAAAATATAACCAAACAGGAATGAGTTTACAGGGAATAGGAGAGGGTAAAAATGGTTATGGAAATACAAACTACCACATACGCCTGTTCTCTATGTCAGAGGAAGTATACCCGAAGGGAAGACGCTGAAAAATGCGAAACTCTCTGTGGCAAGTTACTCAAATCTCCTGATATATCAATTTTGGGTTTAAATGCGAGAACTTATAACATTCTTAAAATCGCCGGAATAGATACAATCGACGATGTGCGGGAAACAACAGACGGATTTTTATTAAAGCTTAAAGGTTTTGGGCCGGCCTGTCTGGAGGATTTACATTATCGCCTGAAGCTTCTTAAAGGGCAACACGCTAACGCCGATCCCTCAAGTGAATCCTGAACTCCAGCTCCTTAGGGGGCTATTTTTATTGCCTGTCGGCTTTTGAATACTTCTTCAATCTTATACAAATTGCACGTCTTAAAGTGGCAAAGAGGAATCAAGGCTGTTAGGCGCCCGAAAGGTTTGAATTATTATCAGAAGGTTCAGGTGTATTTGAGGTTCCGGAAGTACCTGCGTTTCCAGGTTGGTTTGCGTTCTCCGATGAAGTGGTGCTGCCGGGGGAGGCGGTGCCGCCAGATGGGACAGCATTGCCGGGAGAGGCAGTGCTGCCAGATGGGGCAGTATTGCCGGGAGTGACGGTGCCGCCGGGGGAGGGTGTGGCAGGAGGAACAGTTGTAGTTTCGGTATTGCCTGTGGTACCAGGAGTGTTCTTAGTGGCGGGATTGTTGGAACTTCCAGCGAGCTCGCCTGCTTTTGCGGTTCCCGTGGGCAGGGGTTTAGGAAGAGGAAGAGGAGTCTTTAACCAGCTTATGGTTAAAGGCTCTCCGTTTAAGGCTTGTGTCAAATCCGCAACACCTAAATTTTGCTTCTGCAGGATGTTCAAAAGCATTAACAGTTCCTGATCCAAACCCGGTACCCAATGTAAAAGGATGATATCGCCTGATTTTAACCCTTGGCTGCTTCTTGTACTGAGAATGGAGTTTTTCATTTCGGCGTCCCACATCACAATATATTTAATTCCTGAATCCCAGGCAGCTTGCCCAACTTCGGTATTGAAGTCGCCGTAAGGCGGCCTCAATTGATCAACGGGGGAATTGTATTTGCTGAAATAATCCATAGGTTGAGAGATCTGAGTTTTCTTGTCCGCTAGGGACAAATGGGTCAAATAAGGGTGGTTGATGGTATGGTCCTGTATATGCCCGCCGGCTTTGCTGAACTCATCCCAAAAATTCGTATGTTCCTGAGCAGCTTGTTCTATCAAAAAGGTAGTAATAGGTAAATGATATTGCTGCATTAATTTTATTACTTCTTCATTGGGATACCAGCCATCATCAATGGTAATAAAGACGACCGGCTGCTTCACCGGCAAATCGTAAACCACCTTGATTGGTCCCGCTGAAGCTGAAGAGGGCGTTAATTGTCTTAAGGACTCGGAGCGTTGGTCATCCAGCGCTTTGTTGCTTGAAGGAGGAGAAGCGATCGTTTTTTGTTCGTTGACTCCTGATGTGTTTAGACAAAATCCAAGGGAACTGACAAGAATAATAACCAAAAGAAAACTCCCCAATTGAAGATATTTAAGATGAGAGACGCTTGATTTTGCCTGGTTTTGTTTCCTCATCAATAGTGATACAACTCTTTTCTTCCATAATATAACAATGATAATTATTTCGCTAAATTATGGAAATACCCTTTTATTATGCGGGGTATTTTTATCGCCATAATATGACGAACTTTTTATAAGGGTAACCAGGCAGTTGACTTCGCCGAGGGGCCCTTCCCGCCATCCTTGGCTTCAGGGATACTTGAAGATTCATGTCGGCACTTTCCCGCTCCGCTAACCCGTGCGAAGATAGTGTCTTCGGACGCCCAGCCAAGTTTTCTTTATTAGGTGACTTTTTATAAAAAGACAAAAAGCTTTCTTGCGGCCGTGAAATGGTTTGGCTGTAAGAAAGCTTTTTGCCTGCAAGGAAGTGCAATTTTTATGAAATAATTTTCAAAACATAGTGACATAAATGCGAATAGCAGCGTTTGTGCCTGAGGCTTGAAATTCAGTAAACTTTCAGCCGGCGTTTAGATGCAATTCAGCAACACAGGTTATAGTAATGAACGTAGCAATTATCCTTGTTTATAAAACTATGGCAAAGGAGCAACCATTTATGAAATTAAAGGTAAAACGCCTTGATCCTTTTCTCATTGGAATCGCCTTACTGGCCGCGTTTCTCAATATCTACGGGATTTGGCAGGACCAATATGCTAACGCCTATTACACCGCAGCCGTGACAAGTATGCTGCAAAGCTTTCACAATTTCTTTTTCGCTTCCTTTGATCCGGGAGGATTCGTAACTGTCGATAAACCGCCGGTTGCCTTTTGGGTTCAGACCCTTTTCGCCTCAGTATTTGGGGTTCACGGTTGGAGCGTAATTTTACCTCAAGCTCTGGCTGGAGTCGGTTCTGTTCTGTTGGTTTATTTCCTGATTAAACCAAGCTTCGGACGAACAGCCGCCCGAATTTCGGCTTTAGTAATGGCATGTACCCCCATCGCTGCTGCAGTCAGCCGCTCCAATAACGTGGATAGTTTGTTAGTCTTTACGCTTTTGTTAGCGACGTGGATGTTATTCAGAGCCGTAAAAAGAAGCAAAACTCGTTTGTTTATAGGAGCTTTTGCCCTCATCGGTGTCGCCTTTAATATCAAAATGCTTCAGGCCTATATGGTGCTTCCCGCCTTTTATGTCTTCTATTGGCTGGCTTTTAAAGTAAATTGGAAGAAAAAAGTTGCAGTTTTAGCTGCTTCAACGGCAGTTATGCTGGCCCTCTCCTTTTCCTGGGCCTTGATTGTAGACAATATTTCTCAAGCAGAGCGGCCCTATATCGGCAGCAGTCAGACGAATTCGGTTCTGGAACTGGCTTTTGGCTATAACGGCGTATCCCGCCTGACCGGCCAGAACGGACCGGGAGGCGGGGGCAAGGGAGGTTTCGGACAAGGGCAGGCTGACGGGAATCATGCCAACAACGTTCAGCAGTGGCAACAAAACTCGGAAGAAGGGCAAACGGGCAGCAGCCAATTCCCCAATGGTTTTACCCCGCCTTCAGGAGACGGTTCCGGGCAAGACGGCAATAGGTCGATGCCAGGTAGCGACGGCAATTTTCGGGGCATGATGGGAGGCGGAGGACCCGGAGGCGGCCAGGGTGGAAGCGGTATGTTCAACACGGGGACAGCGGGTCCGCTCCGCCTATTCCAATCGGAACTGTCCGGACAAATTAGTTGGATGTTACCCTTCGCTTTATTGTCCACACTTGGCTTATTAGTGGGGATACGCAGAAAACGGCCTTTAACGGACAAACAAAAAGAAAGTATCTTTTGGTTCGCCTGGTTATTGCCGATGATGGGATTTTTTAGTGTCGCAGGCTTTTTCCATCAATATTATCTTGTTATGCTGGCCCCGGCTATAGCAGCCTTGACAGGGGCGGGATGGGTTGAGTTGTCAGGGTTTAACTGCCGCCGTGAGGGCTGGAAACAATGGCTCTTCCCCCTCGGTATGCTTGGAACAACCGCATTTCAGCTTTATATTCTCCTACCCTATCGCAGTCAAATCGGATGGGCCTTGCCGGCTTCAATCGGAATCTTAGGAAGTCTCCTTACACTCTATTTCAGCTTGCCCTTGAGAAAAAAAGAAAGCACTGGTCAGCAAACCTCAAATCTTCGTACAAAGCTGGCAAAGGCTGCAACTGTGGCTGGGATAGTAGTGTTACTGGCCGGGCCGCTGTATTGGTCCGCTACCCCTCTCCTCTATGGAGACAATGCCATGATGCCGGCAGCAGGGCCGCAGGAGACCTTCGCAAGTAATCGCCTGATGTCAGGACAAGGCTCAGGCCTGGGGCAAGCGCGGGATGGAGGCGGAGGCCAGGGAGCAGGCCAGATGCAGGAAAATGTCAATACTCAGCTTTTAACCTATTTAGAAGCACACAATACAGGAGAGAAATTCTTGTTTGCTACCACCAATGCCGGTACGGCGGAAGCTTATATCATTAAAACCGGTCAAGCTGTCATGGCCATGGGTGGGTTCTCCGGTTCAGATCCGATTCTGACAGTTGATAAATTAAAGCAAATGGTGGCCAACAAAGAAGTTAAATATTTCCTGCTCTCAGGGGACGGCCCCGGTGGAGGCAGTTCAGATATACAAACCTGGATTCAGGAAAATGGCACTGAAATACCCCAATCAGAGTGGCAATCAGCTACCGGCAGCAATGTTGATACCGGCAGTAACGTTGATGGTATGGGCCGGAACGGAGCCGGAACCTTATATGAAGTCAACCCCTAAAAAAAGGAGGTAAAGCTATGAGCAGTGATATTCGTTATTCCGTTGTCATTCCGGTCTACAATGAAGAAGCTGTCCTGGAACAGACGTACCGCCGTTTGAAGCAGGTGATGACTTCGACGGGGGAGACCTATGAACTGATTTTTGTCAATGACGGAAGCTCCGATCATTCGGTGGCGGTCATCAAAAGTTTTTGTGATAAAGACAAGTCTGTCAAACTGATTTCTTTTTCCCGAAATTTTGGACACCAGGTAGCCATCACAGCAGGGATGGACTTCTCAGCCGGAGCGGCGGTTGTGGTGATTGACGCGGACCTGCAGGACCCGCCTGAGTTGATTTTAAAAATGATTGCCAAGTGGCAAGAGGGCTATGAGGTTGTCTATGCTAAACGCAACCACCGCAACGGCGAAACGTTTTTCAAGAAACAAACCGCTCATCTGTTTTACCGCTTATTGCGCGCTTCTACGGAGATAGATATTCCTGTTGATACCGGCGATTTCCGCCTGATTGACCGCAAGGTGTGTGATGTCTTAAAAGAGTTGCCGGAAAAAAACCGTTATGTTCGCGGCTTAGTAAGCTGGGTCGGATTCAGGCAAACGGCGGTCAGTTATGACAGAGACCCGCGCTTAGCTGGAGAAAGCAAATATCCGCTGCAAAAAATGATTAAATTATCTCTTGATGGTCTCACTTCCTTTTCCTTTAAGCCAATTAAATTGGCAAGCTATTCGGGAGTTCTGCTTACGGCTTTGGGATTCGTTTACGGGCTTCTCTTACTCCTGTTTAAAGTCTTCGGCAGTACAGTTATCGGCGGCTGGAATCTGGTATTGGCAAGTGAATTAGTCTTGACGGGATTTTTGCTCATCATCATGGGAATCATGGGTGAATACCTGGGACGCATTTATGATGAAGCAAGAAACCGCCCTCTTTATATAGTAGGTGAATTCTACCGTAAAGAAGAGAAAGAACGGAACGTGATCAAAGTTGGTTAAACTAGTAAAACGGCACTTGGAATTTTTTAGATTTTGCGTGGTTGGGGGAATTAATACCGGGATTGATTTTGGAGTTTTTGCGCTGCTGTTTGCTTGGGGAGTTCCTTTACTCCCCGCCCACACCTTTTCCTATTGCTGCGGTATTTTGAACAGCTTTTGGCTAAACCGGAAATGGACCTTTCGTAAAACAGCAAAGGGTTCATCTCCGGCCGAAGCAAAGCCAACGAACCAACCAATCCGGCAAATGCTTCAGTTTACCGTCTTAAATCTCGTTACCTTAATAGCAACCTACGAACTGTTACTGTGGTTTCATGAAAATTGGGGCTGGCCCATGCTTGTAAGCAGGCTATGTGCAATAGTCGTAAGTTTAGTGATTAATTTTGCCGGCAGCCGCTTATGGGTTTTTCGGCAACCCAGATTAAGGAGTGAAATGGTATGAAAATCAGGAAAGCTGTTATTCCGGCGGCCGGTTTGGGAACAAGATTTTTACCGGCCACCAAAGCGCAACCCAAGGAAATGCTGCCGATTGTCGATAAACCGGCGATTCAGTATATCGTGGAAGAAGCAGTAAAATCAGGTATTGAAAGCATTCTTATTGTTACCGGACGCAACAAGAAATCTATCGAAGATCATTTTGACAAATCCATTGAGCTCGAACAAACCTTGAAGGATAAAGGGAAAACAGAGTTATTGCTGGAGCTGCAAAAGATCAATGAAATGGCCAGTATTCATTATATACGCCAGAAAGAACCCCTGGGATTAGGCCATGCCATACTTTGTGCCGAGCAATTTGTGGGGAATGAACCCTTTGCCGTTTTGCTGGGCGATGACATTATGGTTTCTGATCCGCCGGGCTTGAGGCAACTGATTAATGTTTTTGACAGACACCAAACTACGGTCGTTGGTGTTCAGCCTGTGCCAACCGATGAAGTGCAAAAATATGGCATTGTTTCACCTCAATCCTATAAAAAACAGACTTATAAGGTTAAAGATTTGATTGAAAAACCGACTCCTTTTCAGGCGCCCTCCAACCTGGCAATTATGGGGAGGTATATCTTAAAGCCATCCATTTTCTCAATCCTGCACACCCTGGAGAAAGGAACGGGAAACGAATATCAGCTGACCGATGCTTTGCGGCAGGTATGTCAGCGGGAGGGTCTTTTGGCCTGGGAATTGATCGGTGCGCGTTATGATATCGGGGATAAGTTCGGCTATTTAAAAGCGATCGTGGAAATGGGGCTGCAGCGGGAAGAATTGGAACCGCAGCTCATGGATTATTTAGAGCAATTGCTAGCGCAAAGACAGGGCAAAGCTGCCAGGACAAAGAGCAAAACCTTATGTGCCAGTTTTTAAGGCTATCGTCTCAAATTGGCAAAGATGTGTCGGAAGGCAACAGAAAGTCTAGCGACCGGAGAAAGTTTCCGGCCGCAGACATGGCCGCAGCAGCGCCGGCATTTTAGAGCAAAGGAGTTGAGAAGGAACAGTGAAATTTAAAAGCAGCTTGGTATTGAAAATAGGCGCGGCTCTGGCCATCATAATCTCGCTTTCTTGGTGTCTTTATGTGATAGGCAGCCATGGTACCGGCGGTGCGGCAGCTCAAAGCACAAGAGTCCAAGGTTATCAGGACATAGGCCAAAATAATTCTCTGAACAGCCAAAATTCAGAGGGAGGAAGCCAGGGCCCATCTTCAGGAGGGCAGATTTCTCCACAAGGTCAAAATCAGTTCAAGTCGATGCCCGGTGATGGTAATGGTGACGGTAGTCGGGTTCCCGGCAATGGCCGATTTAAGGGGCGGCCCTCAGGTCAGGGCGGGTTTCCTATGGCAGGCGGAAAAGGGAGCAGTACAGGCAGCAATTACAGCGTTCAAATTGTAGTTTACTCTCTCCTGTTTTTCCTGGCGGTTCTTGCGGTTTATTTTGCCCTGGCGCGCCGGAAAGCAGGGAAGAGGTTGGAAATTCCTGCCGGCAACCGCAAGCTTTTAGTGGTGACTCTGTTCTGTGTGGGCTTTTTGCTGAGAATTGCGCTGGGTATTATGTTTTCAGGTCATTCTTCCGACCTCAGTCTTTTCAGATCCTGGGCTACCTCCGCGGCGAATAATCTTGCGCAATTTTATTCAGGACGCAATTCCAGTGATTATCCTCCCTTGTATATTTACGTGCTCTATATTATCGGCAAAGCCGGCAGTTTTACAGCCTTGAATCCTTATTTTACGATATTGTTGAAGCTCCCTTCAATTCTTGCGGATATGGGGACGGCTCTTCTTTTAGCGAAGCTGGCTCGAAAATACCTTTCCGCAGAACTAAGTATTCTGGCAGCGGCTTTTTATATTTTTAATCCGGCTGTTTTTGTCAATTCAACGATTTGGGGGCAAGTGGATTCGTTTTTTACGCTCATAGTTATGGCCGGGATTGTCCTGTTAACGGAGGAAAAACCGGTCTATTCCTCAATCTTTTTTACAGCGGCGGTCCTGATGAAGCCGCAGGGGATCATTTTCCTGCCTGTTCTGTTTTTTGAACTGGTAAAGCGCAGAAGTTTAAAGACTATTGTTCAGGCTCTCTTAATGTCGGCATTGGCGGCGCTTTTAATTGTATTTCCATTTTCGAGCAACCTAAACGTGTTTTGGATCATTAAACTCTTTACAAGTACCTTGGGAGAATACCCTTACGCCTCGGTGAACGCCTTTAACCTCTTTTATTTGCTGGGGGCCAATTATGCTAATGATTCTGCCAAGTTCTTCCTGCTCAGCTACCATGCTTGGGGCATGATCTTCATTGTTCTCACAACCTTAATAGCTTGGTTTGTCTTTGCCCGAGGGAAGGGTAAAACCTTCGCTGCGGCAGCGGCTTTGATCCTGATAGCCGGCGTGTTTATTTTTTCGACCAGAATGCACGAACGCTATTTGTTTCCGGCAGTGGCTTTGGCAATGCTGGCCTGGATTTATTTGCAGGATAAAAGGATAATTCTTCTCGCGGCAGGCTTTAGTGTAACATCCTTTGTCAACACCTATAGTATTCTTTGTCAAAGCAACAACGGCGGCAATCAGGCAGCCTTGAGCTTTATCCCCTTAGTGACGTCGGTTTTGAATGTGGGGCTGTTCCTATATTTGTTAAAAATTATGGTCGAGCTTTCAGTTAAAAAAAGCCGCGCTTGTAAGGCTTCTGCTCTCAGGGGCTGACAAGCGCGGGGAATGTTTAAAGAGCGCAAACCCCCACATTCAGTAGAGAATGTAGGGGTTTTTTTGCGGTTAAAGTTCACCCTGGAAGAAAATGTTTAAAGTGACGGCACTTGCTCCGTTAACCGCACTATAGTAAACACGGGCGTACTTGAGGAATATAGAGGAGACCAAAGTCGCCAAACCGTTTTGACTGAGGGTAACCGGTCCGGCTTCATTAATCCAGGTTGTAGAATCCGGACTGATTTGCAGCGAGACTAAGGCCTGGGCATTGGCCACAGTGGAGGCGTTGACTACGCCAAAGGTCCAAGTTTGTACACCAATGACATCATAAGTGGTGTCAGGACTGCCTGCAGTATCCGTAATATTGGCCCGGGTAGCCGAGACATCGGTTGTTCCTCTGGAAATGGCGAGTCCGGTTGAGGTTATTAAAAGTCCGTCGGCCGGGGCCGTTACGGCAAGACCGGTGCTGGTAATAGTTAAACCGTTTGTTGGCGGAGTGATCGCCAAACCATCGGCAGAGGCAGTAACCGTCAGGCCATTCACCGGGGCCGTCACAGCGAGCCCGGTGCTGGTAATGGTTAAACCGTTTGTTGGCGGAGTGATCGCTAAACCATCGGCAGAGGCAGTAACTGTCAGGCCATTCACCGGAGCCGTCACAGCAAGACCTGTGCTGGTAATGGTCAAACCGTTTGTTGGCGGAGTGATCGCTAAACCATCGACGGAGGCAGTGACTGTCAGACCATTGGCCGGAGCCGTCACAGCGAGTCCTGTGCTGGTAATGGCTAAACCGTTTGTTGGCGGAGTAATGGCCAAACCATCGGCAGAGGCAGTGACCGTCAGGCCATTGGCCGGAGAGGTTACAGCAAGGCCGGTGCTGGTGATAGTTAAGCCGTTTGCCGGTGGGGTAATCGCCAAACCATCGGCGGAAGCGGTGACCGTCAGACCATTAGCGGGAGCTGTCACGGCAAGACCTGTTGATGTGATTGCTAAATTGCCCGAGGAATCTGTGTTAAACGGGGTACTTGTGTTGCTGCCAAAAATCTGAACTTTGGCTTGTTCAGGTGTATCCTGAAATATTTTATAGTTAGGCAACTAGAATTTCTCCCCTTTCTAAAGTTAGTGCATATCATGGAATGAGCTGGATCTTAGCTGGTATAGCTTATTCCATTGAAATGGAAATTGTATACAAATTCTTTTGGTATAAATTCCTTTAATCCTAACTTAAAGGAGAAAGTGATTTGTCTATGTCAGGGAAAATAAGTCTATGTATGATTGTTAAAAATGAACAAGAAAATATTCGAAGGTGCCTGCAAAGTGCGGTCAACTGGGTTGATGAAATTATTGTGATTGATACCGGATCGACAGATAATACTTGTGAGATCGCCCGGACTTTCGGAGCCAAAATCTACTCTTTTCCTTGGGATAACAATTTCAGCACCGCCAGAAATGCCTCTCTTGAACAAGCAAGCGGGGACTGGATCTTATTTTTAGATGCTGATGAAGAACTGCAGTTAGACTATCCGCACGCTTTGAGTGACCTTGTTTCTACAGAGCATGAGGGCTTTTTTATAAAAATCATAAATTATATCGGTAAAGAAAACTGGGTTGAAACAAGCCCGGACTTGGTATTTCGCCTTTTCCGCAACAAACCGGAATACCGGTTTGCAGGAGCGGTTCATGAACAAATCGTTGATAAACTGTTGCTGAACAATCCTCAAGCCAGCTTCCAGATAGCCGGAGGTTTATCTATTCTGCATTATGGCTATTTAGAGCAGCAAATTAAGGATAAGGACAAGAAAAACCGGAACCTAAAACTCATTGAGGAAGAACTGAAACAAAAACCTAACGATTCTCTGTTGCTCTATCATTATGGAGTGGAGTTGTTTCGAGCGGAAAAATTTTCTGAAGCTGCCCTGGTTTTCATCCGGACAGCTAACGCTACAAAGCCGGAAACTATTTACTTTCCCAAGCTAATCCGTTACCTGGTTATGTCTCAGCAAAGCGCCCGGGAATATGCTCAGGCTCTCCATGCTCTTGAGTTAGGTTTGCAATTTTTTCCGGACTATGCCGATCTCTATTACTATAAAGGCTTAATTCATTTGGAACTGAAAAATTTCGCCCTGGCCCAAGAGGCCTTGCAAATGGCCGTTACAATGCCGGAGCAACCTCCTCAGTACGCTTCCTTTGGCGGGGTGAGAGGATTCAGGTCATTTTATCACTTGGGCAATATAGCGGAGCGCTTCTTAGATGAAGAAGAAGCTTTGAAGTATTATATTTTAAGTTTGCGGGACAATCCTGAATTCCGACATTCTCTGGAGAGGATTATAGGCATTTTAAATCCGGCCAAATATCCTGAGGATACCAAGGAAAGCTTAGAAAGAGTCTTTAAGTTTTGCTCCCCTCAGGCCAGCCTAATGCTGGCTGAAATTTATCTGAAGCAGGAATCCTATAAACTTTGCCTGGAACAATTAGAGAAGATCGCCGACCCAAGCCCGCAAAATAATCTTTGGAAGATCATCTGTCAAATCCAAGAAAAGAAACACTTTCCGGCCTTGCGAGCCCTGGCGGGCTATTCCCCGGATAACCCTTTATATCCCTTGGCAAAACTGAATGAGCTCATGTCTTACTGGATTCAAAATAAAAAACAAAAAAGTTTAGGCTTAATCTCTGAATTGAAAGACCTGAAACTTTCTGCGGAGACCGGCAAGGTGCTTGATCTAATCGCACGGAATATCACCCACACGAGCACCTTCCCTTACAAATTTGCGGGTGAGGGATGGTATTTGCTTCAAGATATTATAAAACGTCTGGTCTATCTTAAAGACATTGAAAAAGTAGAGGATCTGCTTGGTAAGACCGATCTGAAATCCGCTGATGAGCAAACAATTTTAAATTTGGCCAGATCTTTGCTGAATCAAGGTTATTCTCAAACGGCTAAAGAATGTTTGAGCTCCCTGGCTGAGATCAAGGACCCGGAAACCTATTATCTTTTGGGGGAAATTGCTTTAGTGCAGAACAATTATGCCGAGGCGGAAAACTACTTTTTACAAGCAATTCATCTCACCGAAGATGAACCGAAATACTATGTGAAATTAAAGAACTTGTATCAAGAGTGGCGTTCTGATTTATTAAAGAGGGCTCTTGAGCGTTATCCCGAGGAAGAGATATTTCGTTCTTGGCAGGGAGGTCAGAAGGTTGATGGACGATAGGATTTCCCTGACCATGATCGTTAAAGATGAACAAGCCCATTTAGCAGCCTGCTTAGACAGGGTCCGAGATCAAGTTGACGAAATCATTATTGTCGATACGGGTTCTGCGGATGATACAGTGGCAATCGCCCGACGCTATACCCCTCATGTTTTTTTATATCCCTGGAAGGGCGATTTCAGTGCGGCACGCAACTATGCGATTTCTAAAGCAAGCTGTGCCTGGATCTTTTGTTTGGATGCCGATGAAGTTTTCCTCCCGGAGACGGGAAATCTCAGAGAGATCCTGCGCAAGCATCAAGGCTGCGAGGCTTTCTTGCTCCCTCTAGAAAATCCTACGGTTGATGCTGCCGGTTATGTTAATCGTTTTCATGTTCTCCGTTTATTCAAAAACAAGGACTGCTATCGCTTTTTCGGAATTATTCATGAACAGGTAAAGGTTCGGGATGCCCGTTTAGTCCAAATTGTCCAAGGTCCTATCCTTCGCCACCGGATTCCTTCTCCCACTCTGCGCAAGCGAAAACGCGCCCGCAACCTGAAGCTTTTGCACAGAGCTTTGAGTCGGGACCCGCAAAATCCTTTTCTTCATTATTATCTTGGGCTTGAATGGCTCATGTTGAACAAACCTGAAAAATCCTTGCCCTATCTGAAAGTATCTTACGAGCTGCTAACGGACGATAATCTTTTGCTGAAGGCACCTGCTTTGCGTTGCCTGGTTATTTGTTTAAAGAGCCTGGGTAAGTTTGAAGAAGCACTCATCCTCTGTTTAGAGGCTGATTTTAAATACCCGGAATTTACGGACATCTATTTTCTAGCGGGTACCCTTTGGGCGGAGAAGGGGGAATTTGCTTTAGCCATAAAATGGCTGAAGCAGGCCTTGCAGTGTGGAGAGCCGCCGGCTGTTTACAGTCATATGCTGGGTGCGGGAAGTTTTCTCAGCCATTATTATTTAGGCTACTGTTATGACATGCTGGGAGATGGGGAAACCGCCTGCCGGCATTATGAAGCTGCCCTCGCTTTAAATTCCCAATACACCTTGCCACTCCCTAACTTATTTCTGAATTTGCGGGTAAGGAAAGGGTTTCTCGCGGCCTATAACTATTTTGCTGACCAGGGCTTCTTCGACAATCTGGAGTTTTCTTTGATCCTGGCGGAAGAGTTCTTTCAAGCCGCTTACCCCGGCTGGGCGAAAGAAATTCTGCAAAGACATGTTTTTGAACTGGAAGCCAAGGGTAAATCATTCTTCTATCAGGTTTTCTTTAACTTAGGCAGGTATGCTTTATGTGCCGGAGAACTGAAAAAAGCCCGGGATTTTCTGGGCGAAATTCCGCCGGAGAGCGAATTTTATGGTCAAGGGCAAGTTGAAGTGATATTTAGCCTGCTCCTGGGCGGCTATTACAATGAAGCAAGAGACAGAGCGCTGAGCCTTTGGCAGCAAGGTAAGCTGCGGGCGGAAGCCTATTTAGCGTTGAAGCTTATAAAAGGAATGCAAAATGAGGATGTTAAGCTGCTGCTGCCGGAAACGATTCGGGGGTGCGATTTGAGCACGATAGGTCTTGCCTGGTTCAGAGAGATGTTGGGATTCCTGCCGCCATTGAGCTGGAGCCCTCAATATTCTTGTTTCCTGCGTTCTCTGCAGTCCTTATTAGTTAACCTTTCCCCGCAATCCGCTGGGGAAATGATCAATTTAATCGCGGAAAAGAAAAAAGAGACTGAAGCGTCTTTTAAGTATAAATTTGGCGGGATATTGCCATGAACAATTCAGGGGTGAGCTTGTGTATGATCACTAAAAACGAAGAGGATTTTATCTCTGCGTGTTTAGAGAGCGTCGAGAATTTGGTTGAAGAAATAATTGTGGTCGATACCGGTTCCACGGATCGCACCCCTGAATTGGTATTGGCAAAAGGAGGTAAGCTGCTGAGGCTTGCCTGGAATGAGGATTTTGCCCGGGCCCGCAATGCTTCCTTACTCCAGGCTTCATGTCCCTGGATCTTGGTTCTGGATGCCGATGAGATTTTAGAACCTGTAAATCAAGATTATTTTAGGAGCCTTCTTGAAGACGAAACAGCGGAAGGTTATTTCCTGAATATCGTAAGTGTGAACGAGGATGGATCTGAGTTAAATAAAGACCAGGTTGTTCGTTTATTTCGCAATAAACCCGAATATATCTTTGAAGGAGCTATTCATGAGCAAATTGCGCCCAGTATCCTGCGGTATTCAGGAGGGGAAGGCCTGCGGCTAGCGGAGCTTTCCCTGAGGCATCTGGGCTATGCCGGCAAGGTTATCTCCCGGAAGGGAAAAACCAGCCGCAATAGGCAAATTATCCGGAAACAGCTTGCGAATAATCAGAAGGATAAATTTTTGTGGTATTGCTTAGGTCTTGAGTGTTATCAGGAAGGCAATCTTGAAGAAGGTTTAAGTCATATGCATAAGGCTCTCAGGCTAATGTCCGGCTCTGAAGGGTATTTTAGCGACCTTCTCCTGGCAATCGGCTCAGGATATCTGAAATTAGGCGAGTGGGAGAAGCTTTTGAGCTTCACGGAGCAGGCCTTGGTTATGTTGCCCCATAATCCGGATTTTTTGGCTTTAAGTGGTCTGGCCAGCTTAGGATTGGGAAACTACCGGGAGGCCGCAAAGAATTTGGAAATCGGCCTTCAAGCGGGAGATATCAGCCTTATCCCGGTTTCCAAATTGTATAGTTTGCTTGGAGATCTCTTTAACCTTCAAGAAAACTCTTCTGATGCGGAGAGCAACTTAGTCCCCTTGGAATTCTATCTTTGTGCCCTTAAATCGGCTCCTCATGATTTATACCCTTTAGGCCAGATAATCGGGCTATGGCAGAAGTCTTTGGAGATTTTTAACCTTACAGAGGTGAGCCAGTTTATTACTCCAGATAAGCTGCTTTATTTATACAATCAAGTAGAGCATGGAGAAGAGAAATATCAAGTTTTAGCCCCAATTTTGCTGTTGTTGGGTATCTGGCAAAAAGTCCCGCCCAAGGATGCCTTAGTGGAATCCACATCGCCCCAAGTGGGCGGGGAGATTGGCGGGGAACTGTTTTTTCTGTGCAAGGAGTTGGTGAAAAGCTTAAACCGTCAAGCTTTTCCCACAGGTTTGGCTGAGAGCCGGAAGGGTTTACTAATCCTTGCGGCCAAGGAATTAGAGATCAGAGGAGAAATGTTGAAGAGAACGTTTGCTTTAAATATGACCTTGTTTTTGGCAGAGTTTCAGAGTCTGCTCAGAAAGCTCCTGTATTTTTATATCAAGGCAGCTATGAACCCTTACGTTCCCGCTCTTTTTCAAGCATAACTATTTAGTGTCAGAGTTGGGTGCCTGTTCGAAAGCAGAGGCATTTTCTGCTTAGATGTTTTACTTTTTCTCCACACTAAAGGAGGCGGAGTCTATTGAAGCGTGTGTTGTTGGCAAGCCCGGTTAAACAAAAAAAGGAAATCCTTTGTGAATTTTTAGAGTCCCTTGACCGCCTGATTCTTGAGGGAATTTCTTTGGACATGGTTTTTATTGACGATAATAACAATCATAAGCTTCTGTTAGAATACCGGAAGGGGAAAGGGAATGTCTTAGTTTTAGCTGAGGATGGAAATGACAGTTATGTTTGTGATGAAACTACTCATCGCTGGCAAGAAAGCCTTATCTGGAAGGTAGCGGAATTGAAGAACCGCTTTCTCGCTTTGGCCCTTGAGGGAGATTATGACTATCTCTTTCTTGTCGATTCAGACCTTTATCTGCAAGCGCAAACCTTGATTCACTTGATTAGTCTCGGCAAAGACATTGTTTCGGAAGTTTTTTGGACTCGCTGGGAGCCTGAGCTGCCACCGCTTCCTCAAGTCTGGGTGGGAGACCAGTACCGTCTCTTTGCACTGGAGCGTGAAGAAGAGCTTAGCGATCAGGAGAAAAGCAAGAGAACTCGGGAATTTCTGAAGATGTTAAAGCTACCTGGGACTTATAAGGTAGGAGGACTTGGCGCTTGTACGCTTCTCAGCCAAAAGGCTTTACAAGCTGGGGTATCCTTTGAGGAAATTTATAATCTGGGATTTATCGGGGAAGACAGGCATTTTGGCATCCGGGCCGTTGCTCTGGGGTTTGAACTCTATGCCGATACTCATTATCCCCCGTTCCATATTTACCGGGAATCGGAATTGTCCAATCTAACTGCTTTCAAACAGTCTAAATCCCTCGCGCGTCCGCTTGTGTCACTCAAGAGAACAAAAGGCTTATTAACCTTAGCCATGCTTGTCCGCAATGAGGCTGAGCGTTATCTCGAACAGGTTCTGACACAGGCTAACCAATTGGCCGACTATGTCGTTATTTTAGATGATGCCAGCGAAGATAAGACTGTAGAACTCTGTGAGGAAATTCTCGCCGCAACTCCCCACCGTATCCTCTCTCAGCCTGTGGCGGGATTTAATAATGAAGTGATACTGCGGAAAAAACTTTGGCAGATGGCCATGGCCTCTGAAAGCGAGTGGATTCTGATTTTGGATGCGGATGAAATCTTTGAAACAAAGGCGGTCACGGAACTTCCTCAGCTCCTGGGAAATGCCCGGGGAATTGATTGTTTTTCTTTCCGGCTTTATGATATGTGGAACGTAAATTATTATCGCGAAGATCAGTATTGGCAAGCCCATAAGGTTTACCGTCCTCTGATAGTCAGAAAGATACCTGACTTTAAAGAGAAATGGCAGGAAACTCCCCAGCATTGCGGACGCTTCCCCTTGAATATTGCGGAGTTAAAGGGTGCGGTCAGTGATTTGAGAGTTAAGCATTTAGGATGGCAGAAAGCCGAAGACCGGTTAAGGAAATATTATCGGTATAAGGAGCTTGACCCTCAGGCCCTATATGGGATTAAAGAGCAGTATGAGTCGATCCTTGCTCCTCAACCCAATTTAATACCTTGGGCAGACTAGCTTTGTCCTTGAAACCAAATTGTCAAAGAAGTCGGTATACTAGCCCGATATACTAAACGGTTAAAGCGCAAGAACCTATTGGGGGTAAAGACCGACAACTCTCCGGGGGAAACAGTCTGAGCTTGAGTATCGACGGACCAGACTGTTCCTTCAGGGCTTACCTCAAGATTCATTTGCGCTGCTTCGGAACCGGTATTCAAAACTGCAAAAGAATAAACACTATAATTAGAAACATCTCTTGCTGAACTGGGCTGTGGAGCAGAAGCTGCTTCTACATTTTCTACATAATCAATAAATTTTCTTCCGGCAATCCGAACAAGCATTGAACCGTCGGGGGAAGATAAAATATTGTTTCCCGAACTGCTGTAAACTCTCACTCCATCTTGGGCAGGGGTCAGGTTTCGGATATCGCCAGTCACGTCGGCGTGAACTTCGACATTTACCGGCGGAACCGGACCCATAATCTTTACCGGCACGATACCTTGAATCTGGCCCACGGATTCCACATGTCTGACATAGATCTGTCCTTTATCATCCAGCCTTAAAACCCGCAAAGGATAAAGACGGTAAGCGCTGATATCATAGATTACAAGCTTGCCCTGCCCCAGAATACCGGCCTCAATCCGCAATGCTGTTGTCCCGACGGGAGTTGCCAATACTTTATTAAAGGTCTGGGGCTCGGCACTAGGGGTCAATGAAAAAGCCAGTTGCTGAACGGCCCCCAGATAAATTCGAGCATAAACAGGGACGCCGGCGGGTTCGGTATTGAGGGTTATCCGGAGTTCCCAGCGCTGATTTTCACCGGCCTGTACCGGGACATTGACTGCTTGCATAATCCCCGCTTTTGGTCCGCCGGGATGTTCAATTTCTATAGCCCGGCTTTCGCCCTCCTGCTCTAACCATTTCCAAATTGTCGTCTGATCCCCGCCGCTTTTATCCCAACCATCAGGAAAATTCCCCATCTCATTGGGATAGTTAAAGAGACTATTATAGACTTGGTTAACCAGATCCACTCTACCACCAGCCCTTTTAAAGATGTGCAGGCTTAAGTATTTCTATTGCATACTATATTCAAGACGGTTCAGGACTGTTAAATACATTTTGGTTTTAAGAGCCTGCTTCAATATATAAAGATATAAAGGCGCAAAAGCGACGTTGGCTGACGTCGCTTTTGCGCAAAAATGACTCTTATAATAGAGAATTTAATTGAGTTAAGTTTAGAGAATAAGTAAGTGAATAAATTATATAAGCAAGCCAAACATTGAACTATATTTAATCCCTAAGGTAATATTGACTTTCTTCATCAATAAGACACCTTGGAAATAGCATATGGATTTATGCTTAATATTCATTTATAATCTAACCAGCGCCTAAAAACGTATGTTTTGAAATTTATGCCAGACGATTCTCTTAAATTAAACCCCATTTATTCACTTGATGGCTCAAGGTCTGTAAACTTCTTAATGGTTATAAATAGAGCATAAAAATTAAATCATTTAGGTAAAACGATGGGGATTAAGCAGGCGAGCTATACCAAGTTCTGTTGAGTCGTAAAATGTCGAATGTGCGCGGAATATTTTGCTTGATTTATAATTAAAATAATTATAAAATATAAACAAGTTAAGCGATCTCAAAGTATTTTCTGATCAATAATTTAGAAAGTACTTATAAATTTAAGGAGGAATACGAATGAAGAAATATCAATGTTCCGTATGTGGATATGTTTACGATCCGGCTCTGGGAGATCCCGATTCGGGGATTGCTCCGGGGACTCCGTTTGAAGATATCCCGGAAGATTGGGTTTGCCCCATATGCGGTGCTGCTAAAGATCAATTTGAACCCTTTGAGGGCTAGTCTGAGAAGGATAATTATGGAGGGATTGAAATGACGAAATTACGCGAGATGTATAAATGCAGTGTCTGTGGCAATGTGATTGAGGTTGTGCATCAAGGGGCTTCGGCCTTGGTCTGCTGCAATACGCCGATGGAGAAGCTTGAAGCTAAGGCAGAGGATACAGGTAGAGAAAAACACGTTCCGGTTCTTGAAGCTTCAGGAGACGGAATCTTGGTTAAAGTGGGCAGCGTGGAACACCCGATGGAAGAGAAGCATTCCATACGCTTCATTGAAGTCCTGACGAAAGATCAGGTCATTCGAGCGGAATTAGTACCCGGACAAAAACCCGCTGCGGAATTTTCAGTCAAGCCGGAGGAAGTTTTAGAGGTCAGAGAGTACTGTAACTTACACGGTCTGTGGAAAATTAATAAGTGATGAGGAGGATTACTATATAATGAAAGATTTAAAAGGAAGCAAAACTGAAAAGAATTTAATGGAGGCTTTTGCCGGAGAATCTCAAGCCCGTAATAAATATACTTATTTTTCTTCTGTTGCCAAAAAGGAAGGATATGAGCAAATTGCGGCTCTTTTCCTGGAAACGTCGGAGAATGAGAAAGAGCACGCTAAAATTTGGTTTAAAAAACTCAGCGGTATTTCCAATACTATGGATAATCTCAAAGCGGCTGCTGCGGGAGAGAATGGCGAGTGGACCGATATGTATCCGAGAATGGCCGCTGAAGCGCACGAGGAAGGATTCGAAGATATCGCCTTTTTATTTGAAGGTGTGGCAAGAATAGAGAAAGAGCATGAAGAACGTTATAAGAAACTTCTGGAGAATCTGGAGCAGGGCAAAGTATTTGAAAAGGACGGCAAGTTTTATTGGAAGTGCAGGAACTGTGGTCATATTCATGAAGGAACTGAGGCTCCGGAAGTGTGTCCGGTTTGTGCCCATGAAAAAGCCTATTTTGAAGTTCTGGCAAAAAATTACTAGAATAGATTTTCAGGCCCCTAAAACGGCATTGTAAAAATAAGAATGAGCTATGCGAACAATTTTTGTTTAATGGTTTAACGGTGGAAATCTTGTGAGGGAGTATCTAATTACTAAAAAGTAATTAGATACTCCCTCTCTGCTGCTCAGACCTTAATAAGCTAATTCTTTTAGTTAGTCATCCTCGGTATAATACTCCAATAATTGGTGTTTAAGGCGGCTTATCGACAAAATTTTAAGTATTTAAATAATTATGATTATAATACGGGTAATTCTCTAAATTATCTAGACAGATTAAATTCTTTATGTTAGCATAAGTGTATAAGTTAATAAACGTGAATGAGTTATTCTTTTCTGAGGAATAGAATTGAAAAGGGAAGTCAGTCGAAGCTGACGCGGTGCCCGCCACTGTAAGAGGGAGTTAACTTACATAGTGTCACTGGAAAGTAACCGGGAAGACGTGAGTTAATGATGATCTTGAGCCAGGAGACCTGCTTGTTCCGGAGTTAAAAACTACCTACGGGATGTTAGGGAGGTGTTTGCTGTGTCTACGGTAATTTTACCTAATACCGGTTAAACTTCTAACCCTTCTGTTGGTGAGGGGCTTTTTTATTTTCTCATTAAAACTAGTAGTTTTCCTTTACTTATCTTTAATGAAAATTTATTTTGGAGGTTTCACTATGCATATAGAAGACGGTATTCTATCTCCCGCTGCCTGGGGTTCATGGTATGCGGTCACCGTTGCGTTTATGATTCCGGGTATTCGGCAAATTAAAAAGAAAGTCCAAGAAAATTTATCCTATAAGCCGTTTTTGGCTATGACAGGCGTAGGAGTATTTATTATATCCTGCATGCACTTGCCGGTGCCCGTTACCGGTTCTTGTTCTCACCCTTGCGGGACTCCTCTGGCCGCGATTATTGTCGGTCCTCTGGCCACTGCGGTGATTTCAGCAATTGTTCTCTTTTTCCAGGCTATCTTTTTAGGTCATGGCGGTATTACCACGATTGGAGCTAATACCTTTTCTATGGGGATTTGCGGAGGCATCTCCGGCTGGTTAAGCTGGAAACTTTTGCGCCGTTTGAAATGTCCTCTTTGGCTTGCGGCTGGGGTAGCAGGTTTTGTAGGAGACCTTGTCACTTATTTGGTCAGTGCTTTTGAGCTTGCTCTTAGCCTGCATGGCAATGTACCTCTGGTGAAACAATGGATGATCTTCTTTATGGGCTATGGCCCAACCCAGCTGCCCTTGGCCATTGCGGAAGCCGTTTTTACTGCAGCGGTTCTTCAAATTATGGTTAACCGCCGTCCTGATTTGTTGCCAGGAATTAAGTTTCGTCAAAAATCCAACCCGGAGGTGAAACCCAATGTCATTGGCAACTAAAGAACAGACATCCAACAGGGAAGTTAAATGGTTTGATTCTTATACTAAGGTTATGCTTTCCGTAATGTTTGTCCTATTGCTTTTCATTTTCGGGGCCGGTAAATATATGGCAAGTCATGATATGGAGGCCAGTGGAACAGACGATGCGGTAAACAATCTAGCTACAGATGTAACTAAGGGAGAGCATCATCCTTTCGCGGAATTGCCGGGTGACGCTCAAGTAGGAGCTTTTTCTGTTGCGAACTTTTTTGCGGGTTTAATCGTTGGGCACCATTGGGAAAAACTTTTCGGTACACCGCAAAAAGATGAATAATTCCTAAAGGTGGAATGATCATGGAATTGGCTGTTCTGGACAAAATTGCTTCTGCCGATAGCCCATTGCATCGTTGGGACGGCCGGATTAAAACCGTATTATTTCTAAGTGCTATCATTGTAGCGACTCTCCTCAGTCACTGGTACCTGGTGGCGGCTCTTTGGCTGGTCGCTTTAATTTCTTTTCACACTCTGGAGCAACCCTGGCGGCATTTGCTCATCCGTCTTACCGTCCCTTTTGGAATAGCGTGGTTAGTTTTTCTCAGTCTGATCTTTACCACCGGCACTCATCCCTTATTTGTCATTTTTTTGGGAGCGCTTAGACTTACCGGCTATCATGAGGGCTTAGCTTTCGGCTTTCTTGTCTTGCTTCGCATTATGGCCGCAGTGACTTTAGGATGTGTTCTCTCTTTTAGTACCCCCATGATCGAAATTCTGGAAACCTTACGTCTATGTAAAGTTCCCGGCATAATGATTGATCTTGCTGCCATGATGTACCGCTATGTTTTTATTTTAACGGAAACCAGCCATAACATGAGGCGGTCCCAATTGAGCCGGATGGGCGGCAATAGCTCGTGGCTGAGACAAGCGCGGGACATCGGTAAAGTGGCAGGCTATGTGTTGACAAATTCCTTGGACCGCAGTATCAGAATTTATAAAGCGATGCTTTCTAGAGGCTATAATGAGGACAGCACCGGAGCCAATTTTTTTACAGAACCTATTTCAGCGGCAGATTGGCAGATCGGTCTGTTTGGTGTCATCTTATTGGCGGTTTTTGTGGTCCTTAACATAATAATTTAGTTTAAGAAAGGAATTAGCATGGAGCTCATCAAGATTGCGGGAGTCAATTATATCTATAGTGATGGTCATCAGGCGCTGAAGAATATCTGCTTCAATATAGACAAAGGGGAAAGAATTGCTATTCTAGGGCCAAATGGGGCTGGAAAATCGACGTTATTTCAACTTTTTAATGGCCTTTTACAGTCAACGTCAGGCACGGTTACAATAAAAGATATGCCGGTGCAGAAAGAATATCTTGCTGAGATTCGCCGGATTATTGGGATGGTTTTTCAGGACCCTGATGATCAATTATTTAATTCCTCAGTTCGTCAGGAAATAGCCTATGGTCTCATGAACATGCGTATTTCCGGTCAAGCCTTGGAGGAGGCCATTGCTTGGGCTTTAGAAGTTGTGGGTATGCAGGGCTATGAGTCCAAGAGCCCTCATAACCTAAGCGGCGGTGAAAAAAAGCGGATTGCTTTAGCCAGTGTTCTTGCCATGAAACCGGAAGTTTTAGTTTTGGATGAACCGACCGCCGCCCTAGATCCACGTGGCGTGAGTAATCTTGTTAAATTGCTCAATGATATTAACCGTAATTTAGGCATCACTTTGATTTTTGCTACCCATGATGTGGATATAGTTCCTCTGCTTGCTGACCGGGTTTTTCTTTTAAGTAAAGGTGAAATCGTTTTAGCGGGCACTACTGCGGAGGTTTTTAGCCATAAGGATATTATTCGTCAAATCGATTTGCGTTTGCCTAGGGTAGCGCATTTGGCGGAACTGCTGGCTCGTGACGGGTTACTGGCTAAAGACAATCTGCCGTTGACGATTGGACAGGCAAAAAATTTGTTGGCTCAAGACGCGCTTAAAAAAGCCGGCTTTGGGGATTAGTTGTTGTACTTTGCATAGTTATATGCGCTCAAATTCGCAGGCAGTATTCCAAATCTGTTTTTGGAGTACTGCCTTTTCCTGCACTGCCAAAAGGGATAAACACAGGCGCGAAGACAGTGTCTTCGCGCGCCGGCCAAGTTTTTTTATCCGCTGACTAACCCGCTCTAAGACTCCCGCTGCTGCAAGCGGTGAGTTAAGAGCAGCTAAGTCCCTGGATAAGTGCGACTAAGATTCAGATGGAGTTAAAACTCCACCTGAATCAAGTCTTCTTTATATATTTTTACCATGTAGCAGGACTGATCTCATAAATGGAACATTTAAGAGATCTTAAATTATTTACTTAGCTAGTGAGCTTGTTTAAATTTAAAGGACATATTAAAGAAATAACTTTAATAACAATAAAAAGGCTTGGAATTAAATCAAAGAATTTTACCTATCTATTTGTTAGATGGTCAAGTTTCGGATAAAAACAAAAATCATAATATGTTATTGGGAACTATTGGAAAATAAAACTCACACGTTAGTTAGGAGGAATAAATTATGTGCCAAATGCCGTTTTGCGGTGGTTCAGGATATGGTCATTTATTTGGTCACGGCGCTGGATTGGGAGCGGGTTTTGGTGGTTATGGTGGTATGAATTATCCTGGGTATGGACATCTGCAAGGTTATGGGGTTGGCTTGCACCCGGGTTATGATTCCTTTGGTGCCGGCGGATATAACTATGTTCAGGCAGTACCCGTACCTTATCCGGTGTATCGCACTGTACAGGTTCCTGTTCGTCAGCCTGCACAGCCTCAGCCTGCACAACCTGTTCAAGAACCATTCCGTGGTGGAAGAGGATAACCTTTTAAGCTTAGACGTTGAAAAAATGGGGCTGTTTCCAAGGAATAGTTATAAGCTCTCATAAATAAAAGCCATGCCTATATGTGGACTTTACCACTATTGTGCATGGCTTTTGTTCTACTACAAAGGCATTATGTATTTTGAGGCGGTCCCATTTTTAATGAATATAGCCTGCAGTAGTTAAGTAAAAGTATGAGCACTGAGACAGGGGTCATTTTTTAAAATAAAATATTTATTTTCTCGCCCGATAATATTAGCGGCTTTTAATTCCTTAAGTGCCTGAACGACCATCACACGAGAGGAGCCTATCATCTCAGCTAATTCCTGTTGAGTGATTTTCAAGTCGATCAGGGTTGCAGTTGGCGTTGTGCGTCCGTGTTCCTCTGCTAAGCGATAAAAAAGCTGCAAAAGTCTTTCTTTGACAGGCAGTCCCGTCTCTTTGCCTGTTCGCAGCAGAGTTTCATAACGTTTTTGTCCCAAATAGGCGATAATCCTTAGGGCAAAGGAGGGGTCTCGTTTAATTAACGATTCGAATTGAAGTTTGTTGAAACAGCAGGCGTAGAGCTCTTCCATTGCTATGGCGCTTGAAGGCTCATTTTGTTCCCGATAGAGGGACATCTCACCAAGGACTTCACCTGGACCGCATATATCCAGGATTGTGTTATGCCCCTCCTGATCGGTTTGCACTAGCTTTAGTTTTCCGGATTTTATCAAGTAGATTGTACTGGTTATTTCTCCCTGATGAAAAAGATAGTCTCCTTTGCAAAATCTCTTTCTTTGGGTGCATTGACATAAGTCGGTTAATTGCTCACGTTTCAGACCTTGAAACAGGTCTAATTCCTGCAGGCATATAATGCAATGTTTCATATTTTTTCCTCCACACCTGGTAATAAAGCACTAATTAAAGTGTAGCAAAAAATGCCCCATACCTCTATAAAAACCTAACCAAGAATAATCCCGCTTACACAAAGCGGGATTATTCTTGGTTAGGTAGGCTTTACAGAAGTTTTTCCAGCTTTTCAGCTTTAAACAGCACCAGTTTCTCTTCAACACATGCTTTCCCTTCGAGCCGGAAACCCTTAGGACCGCCCTCCATCGTGGCTATAATAACTTGCATAATTCCGTTTGCCTTGATGTTTTGTTGGGTGACATCCATCTTATAAACACCAAAACCTAAGATGTCGCCTTCCCTGACTTCTGCGACTTTGCCCACCACAATTGAATGCGGTTCACCTTGAGCGGAAACAGTAGTGATGGGGATGAAGGGAGCCTTTGCGATAACATCTAAAACTTCTTTGGTAATAACCAATTAAATTCACTCCTTTAAACCTTATGTTCAGCGAAATAACAAGATCAATAAGTAAGGATTTCTTTGGAAAAGGTTTTTCTTAATGTTTCAACTACATTCTTTTTTAAAATGTCCAGCTCAACCTTTTGGGTTTCAATTGGCACTTGAGTGTATTCGAAAAACTCCAGGATATCTATTTCATTTAATTCGGATACCCCAGTGTCAAGGAGCAAAATCTTATCGTAGAAACCAAAATTTTGCCTAGCGTCAATCTCGTCCCATCCTTGACCTTGTCTGAAGATTTTTTCCCAGTTTTGCAACCATCCTGGTGTAATACAGAAGATATTAGATGAATGCTGCATATCATCTATTACTTTCTTGCCTAATATTGCTTCAATACAATTATTGGCTTGCAACCTGGCAGCACAACGTTTTTGGGAAAGTTCACCAATCTCAGGGTGGCACATGGAACCCAGAAAGAGGATCAGTTTTTCTTCTGAAGCGGTTGTCAATGACGTGGTAAGGCTATCTTTTAAGCTATCATAATCAACATGCAAGGCCGGTTCAGTATAGGTGACTTTAATCTCAGCTGCAGATGCCCATTCCGCTTTAATTTCATCTAAGATGTGTTCAAGTTCGAGCTGAAAAATGCCGCAGGCAACAATTCGCACCTCTATGGTAATCACCTCCTCAGTGAGCTGCGTCTGAATTTTTTGGCTCTAAGAGCTTGATCTGCTTTACCTAGATCATAACATGGGAGGATAAAGTAAAATGTTAAATACTTAACAAATCTAAGAATATTTATCCATTGGTTTTAATTTTTGCTTGGTGATTGGGAGGAAGAGCTAAAACTACAAAGTGAATTTTTAAGAAAATGACTGGTGCCTGAATGGTTGAAGTAATCGGAATAAAGTTGAAAGTTGTTGCAGAAAATGTTCAGTTATATAAGTAGAAGACCCAAGCGCACCGATATCCTTTTGGATAGCGGCGCGCTTGGGCCCCAATTTCTGATATATTAATAAGTTTTCTTAACCGGGATGACTGTTCATATAATCTTTAAGCCATAAGGTATGAAATTCTTCATCGAGAAGATAGTCCATTAAGGTGTATTTGAAAATCAGGTAATTCTTAGTTTTACATTCCTTAATAAACATACGATATTTTTTTATAGCTTCATTTTCCAGAGCAGCGCCCAGCTTGCAGGTATTATGGCGTCCCAGAGGTTCGACGGATTCGCCAAGCAAATTTCCTGCCAATTGAAAAAAAGAACCTGTTAAAGAAGGAACTTCTTCATTTGCGTTGCCGATTTCGTTGGCAAAATAATCTGCATGCCCCTGTTCGATTTGCACCAACTTTTCAAATGCTCTGCGATAGTATTCATCCGTGGCAGAGTTGGCTTGAGCTTTGTAAAATGCTACTTGAAAAGTTTCCAAAGTGTAAAATTCTTTGAAGCGAGCGATTAATTTGTTATCCATATATAACCCCGTTCCATAATGATGGCCGAATAGTTTATCTTTAGTCGTTTTGGGCATTTTTATTCAGATTAAACCTATCAGATTGCATCTAACTATTACCTGCTGACTAGCTCGAACTTTGCAGGGTATGTCTTCCAAGGTAACTCCCCTTGTCGATAAATTAATTTTTTCGGAACACGGTTGTTACAGTTGAAGCTAATCCTAGGCGATTATTCCTTCACTCAGATTAAGCAAGTGCAAGAATTTTTTTATGATAAAAAAAGTTGACGGATCATGATAAAAAAGTTAACGGATTACAAAGAAAAACCAGTATACTATTCTTTTTTACTTATGTTAATATATAATCTATCAATAATATTATTGAGGGAGGAAGCATCTTGAATAAAGCAACCTTGTTTCAGGATATCGCTCAGGCCTTGGTAGAATTCGAAACCGAAAAGGTCGCCGAGCTGGCGGAGGAAACTTTGCAGCAGAATATCCCGGCTTATGAAACGATTACCGAGGGTTTAGTGACAGGAATGAATGAAGTCGGCCGGCTCTATGAAGAGGAAGAATATTTCCTGCCGGAAGTTCTGATGTGCTCGGATGCCTTTAACGCCGGTCTTGAGGTTGTACAGCCTCACCTGGATAAAAGCTCTCTGGAGAAGCCGATCAAAATGGTGATCGGTGTCGTTGAAGGGGACACTCATGATATCGGCAAAAATTTAGTTCGGATTTTATCGGGAGCGTCCGGTTTTGAAATATACGATCTCGGCCGGGATGTGCCTCTTGAGCAGTTTATCGCCAAAGCCGAGGAGACTCAAAGCGATATGATTTGCATGTCGACGCTGATGACCACGACCATGGACGGCATGAAAACTGTTATCGACCGCTTAAAAGAACAAAATCTAAGAGACAAATACAAAGTTCTCATTGGCGGCGGTCCTATCTCACAAACCTTCTGTGATAGAATCGGGGCCGATCTCTACGCCAGTGACGCCAGCTCGGCTGTGAGAAAAGCCAAAGAAATAATGGGGAGGGCCTAAGATGCAGATACGGGAGGACATACTGACTCCTAAGGAACGGATGTTGGCCCTTTTAACCGGCAAACCCCTCGATCGTATTATCTGTATGCCTATTGTCACCACAAATACCGCTCAGCTTATCGGCAAAAGTGTCAAGGAGTTCCAGCTCAACGGCAAGGTTATGGCTGAAGCCCATCTGGCCGCCTTTAAAAAGTTTGGCTATGATTTAATTTATCTCTTTACAAACTGCTCTTACGTGGCGGAAGCTATGGGGGCTGAACTGGTTTATTCGGAAAATGAGCCGGCGAATTGCGAAACTCCCGTCATCAACAGTCAGGAAGATTTGAGCAAAATCAAAGTTGCCGAGAAGGATGACGGTCAGTTTCCGGTTTATTATGAAGCCCTGGAGATTCTGAACAAAGAAGTGGCTGACCAGGTATTTATTTCAGTGTGTTTTTCCGGGCCGGTTTCTACGGCTGCCACTCTGCGGGGCGTGGAAGCTTTTGCCCGCGATACTTACTCCAACCCTGAGCTTTGCCATACTCTCCTGAGAATGGCGACGGACAGCTGTAAAAACTTCATTCGCGAGATCGTCAAGTATGGCGCTATGCCGATTATCCTGGAACCCATTGCTTCAGGCAGCCTTTTTAGTCCCAAGATGTTTGACAAAATTGCGTTTCCTTATATCAAAGAACTTGTGGATTTGGCTCATGAGCTGCAGGCGCTGGTTCCTTTGCATATTTGCGGTAAAACGCACAAGATCGTGGATAGGATGACGGACACCGGAACAGACGTGATCAGTATCGACAAATGCGATCTCGCTCTTGCCCGGGAAAAGGTTGCCGGACGAGCGCTGATACTTGGCAATATTGATCCTGCCAACGAACTCCTTTTTGGGCCTGTGGAGGTGATTCACCAAGCCTGCATCGAGGCCATTGATACCATGAAAGGCTATACTCCGGCCTTTGTCCTTGCGACGGGCTGTGAAACGGGAAATAAGGTACCTTTCGAACATATCCAGGCCATGCTGGATGTGGCGAGAAGCCACGGCCTTTACGAATATAAAGAAGGTGAATAACCTTGAATGAGAAAGAACGCTTACTGAACGTGCTGAAGGGAGACCGGGTTGACCGGCCTCCCGTTATTTGCCCGGGCGGCATGATGAGCGCCTGCGTGACCGAGATATCGAATCAAATAGGAGGGGGACAGCACTCCGACAAAGCTGCTATGGTTAAAGCCGCCCGTAAGATTAACGAGCTTGCCGGTTTTGAAAATTACGGAGTACCCTTTTGCCTGACGGCGGAAGCGGAAGCCTTGGGAGCAAACGTCAACCTGGGGGATAACCTTGTCGAACCCAGGATAACTCAGTATAACGCTCAGCCCTTGGAAGGCATCATGGAAAACTGTCAGGCTGACGTCACCGGCGGCAGAATGGGAACGGTATTGCAGGCGATCCGGGAGCTTAAGAACGACCGGGTACCTGTCATCGGCAATGTCTCAGGCCATATCAGCACGGCCACTTCAGTTGTTGATCCCCTGGAAATGCTTAAGATGCTGCGGCGTGATCCTGAGCGGTCTGCCCGTTTTCTGGCGTTTATCAATGATTATCTCCTTCGCTATGCTTTAGAAATGGTCAGAGCCGGAGCTGACGTCATTGCGATTTCAGATCCCACAGCTACGGGGGAAATTCTGGGTCCCCGCAATTTCCGCAAGTTCGCGGTCCCTTTCTATCAAGACCTTATTCAGGCGCTGCAACGGGAAGGCATTCCTGTTATCCTGCATATTTGCGGCAATGCGCAGACGATTATTGAAGCGCTGAATGAGGTAAAGGCCAATGCCGTGAGCTTTGATTCGATTGTCAATATGAAGTTTGCCCGGGGGGCCCTGAAGACCGGACTGATGGGCAATGTTAATACCCAGCTTCTGCATACGGGGGAACAAGAAAAAATTATTGCCATTACCCGTCACGCTCTTCATTCCCGGGTGGATATCGCAGCGCCGGCCTGCGGCCTGAGTATGGCTACTCCTCTAAGCAGCCTGAAAGTCATGACGGATTACGTGAAAGAAGGTTCTTATCAATAAGATGGTTAATGTCTATTTTGCCAACGAAGGTATTTCCCTTGCAGCCAATAAAGGGGATAAGCTGGCGGATTGTATCCGGGCTGCGGGTTTGAGTCTGGAAACTCCCTGCAACGGCTTAGGGCGCTGCGGCAAATGCCGGGTCAAGGCCTGGGGGGAGCTTTGCCCGCCGGAGGATTTGGAAAGCGGATTTCTCAATGCTTCCGGGATTGACTCCGGCATCCGCCTGGCCTGTCTGGCCCGGGTAAGCGGCGATGTCCGGGTTGAGCTTCCGGCTAAAGTAAATCACCTGCAAACGATTAACCAAGGCCTGGCCATTGAAGCGGAGCTCGACAGTTCTGTAAAACAGGTTTTGCTGCCGGCTCCCGCCAAGTCCTCCCGGCCCTACTTGGAAGGACTGCCTTATCTCTCCAGTTCCCCGGAAATTTACCGCAGGATGGGTAAACTTGAGCAGACCGCCGCCAGGCAAATATACGGGGTGGTAGTGGACAATGAACTGGTTGACCTGGAGCCCGAGCCCGGTGAAATTCTCGGCCTGGCGATAGACATCGGGACAACAGGTATTTCCGCCTATCTTCTGGATCTCTCCAGCGGGGAAATTCTCGCCAAAAAATCCGCGTTGAATCCCCAGACGGAATTTGGCGGCGACGTTTTGTCCCGGATCAGTTATTGTCTGGAAAATTCCCAAGGTCCGGACCAACTTCGGGAGTCTGTTCTGGGCAAGCTCAATGAATTGGTGACAGACCTGGCGGGTAGTGATGCCAGAGCGGAGCGTATTTACCATGCGGTGATAGCCGGGAATACGACCATGCTGCATTTTATCCTGGGTGTTTATTCCGGTTCCCTGGCCAAGTCGCCTTACCGTCCGGTTTTCCTCGGCCAAATTGATCTGAAAGCCCGGGAAACAGGGTTCAAGATTTGCCGGGAAGGGAGGGTAACCCTTTTGCCTTCAGCTTCAGGCTATATTGGCGCCGATATCCTGGCCGGTGTTGCGGCTACAGGGTTTGCGGAAAAAACCATCCCCTCCGTCTTTTTGGATATCGGTACAAACGGTGAAATTGTGGCAAATCTCGGCGGACGGCTGCTGGCTGCCTCGACGGCCGCCGGTCCGGCTCTGGAAGGAATGAACATTTCCTGCGGCTGCCGTGCCGAAGCAGGAGCTATTGACACTTTTTTCCTGGACGATGATTATGACGTTCATTTTACAACCATCGGCGCTACGGCTCCTCTGGGAATCTGCGGCAGCGGCCTTATTGATCTCACGGCGGCAATGGTGAAAGGAAAGCTGGTTCTTCCCGGCGGGCGCTTTAACCCCGACCTCGACCCGCGCCTGCAGGCAAGAGTGAGGGATAAAAAGTTTTATCTGACGGACCGGATTTATATCTCACAAAGGGATATCCGCCAGATTCAGTTAGCCAAGGGTGCCATTGCGGCAGGAGTAACCCTGCTCCTCGAAGAAGCGGGTATTTCTCTTGATCTTATCCAGGAGGCGGTTATCGCCGGAGCCTTTGGCTTTCATATCAATCCGGAAAGTATTCGGGAAATCGGCCTTTTGCCGAAAGGGTTTAAAGGCAAGATCAGCTTTGTCGGCAATTCTTCAGCGGAAGGCGCCCGCTTAGCCTTGCTCAATAAAGGAGTAAAAACTCAAATTAAAGAGTTGAAAAGCAGGCTAGAGGTTTTGGAGCTTTCCACTGATTCCCGTTTTCAAGACTATTTTGTTAAAGCGTTGGGCTTTTGAGGGCGGAATGTGACCACTATTGAAGGGTGTGACCATGATCTATGATTAAAATAGACGTGATTTCCGGATTTCTGGGGTCCGGCAAGACCACTCTGGTCCAAAAACTTCTCCGGATTTATCAGAAAGAAAGAATCGTTTTGATTGAGAATGAGTTCGGAGATATTGGCATTGACGGAGAGCTGGTGGAACGGGAAGGGTTTGACGTCTTTGAGATTTCCAGCGGTTGTATTTGCTGTATCATGAAAAAGGATTTTGTGCAGGTGCTGGAGCGGATTATTGAAGAATTCCATCCCCAAAGAATTGTGATTGAGCCTACCGGTGTCAGTATCCTAAGTGAAATCATCGATATCCTGGGCAGATCCGAATTTGCCGGTCTTTTGCAGATCAACTCTCTGCTGACGGTTGTGGATTGCCTTAATTATCAGCAACAGTGTGATGTTTTTGGCGAGTTCTTCGAAGATCAGATTACTAATGCTTCGGCTCTGATTTTAAGTAAAAGCCAGCTGGTGGACCCTGAAACAATTGCAGTGATTCTCGCCTCCCTCAGGGAATATAACCAGGACTGTGAAATTATCAGCAAATCCTGGGATTCCCTGCAGCCTGGCGAGCTCGAAAGCCTTCTGGACAGTCAGGGGGAGCTGGATCTGAGTGAGATTCTCCACACCGCTTACAAGCCATGCAGTGAAAATGACATACAGGCGTTAGCGGTTAAGACTTCCCGGGCTTATAGCCGGGAGGAACTGGAGCAGATTCTCTCCCGGCTTGGTCAGCCTTGTTACGGCCAGGTCCTGAGAGGCAAAGGCTTCCTCAAAAGCTATCAAGGTTACTGGGATTTCAGTTATACGAACGGTCAGTTTATGATTGCGGAGAGTCATTTCAAGACCGGCGGCAGGTTCTGTCTGATTGGCCGGAACCTCCGGGAAAAGGAAATTAAAGACCTGTTTAAGGTCAAAAGCGGGGGGCTGTTGCATTGGCTGAAATTATGATCGACAGCTTCCAGGATGTCGTCAAAATTGTTCCCATTTTATTTTTGGTCATTCTTTTTACGAACTGGCTTACCGGCAAGGTAAACAAGGGAACGGAGAATTTCAGCCGCCTTGCCAGGCTGGACGTTGTCGGCGGAGCTTTGCTGGGAATCATTCCCCAGTGCGGGATCTCCGTTGCTTTAGCCAAGCTTTACAGTAATGGCTATATTACTTTGGGAATGCTGATGGCAGTTTTTTTAGCCGGCTCGGATGAAGCGCTGATCGTTATCGGAGCGCATCCGGATAAGCTGTTCCTGATCTTAATAATCATAGGCAGCAAAGTCCCGCTGGCCGTCGCCGCGGGCCTGCTTATAAACCTGACAATCAAGGAGAGGCGCAACCGTCTTAAAGGCTGCGGCATCGACTGTGATTGTCCCAAATGCGGCAAGTATAAAAACATTCTTGTGAACAGCTTGGTTCATACGTTAAAGCTGACGCTGTTCCTGTATGTTACGGTTCTGATCATCGAAATCGGGGCCGATCACTTCGGGGAAGAAGGGCTTTATGTTCTTCTGGGCGGCAATACCTTTCTGCAGCCCGTAGTTGCTTCTCTGATCGGCATGATCCCCAGCTGTTTTTCCTCTGTGCTAATTGCCGAAGGGTTTTTGCAAGGGGCTTTGGGTTTCGGGTCTATGATGGCGGGTTTACTGGCCAATACGGGTTTTGGCATCCTGGTCCTTTTTAAAGAGCTGCCTTTAAAGAAAACCTTGGGAATTATCCTGCTTTTACAAGCTATAAGCATTCTGGTCGGTGAGGTACTCCATTTTGCCGTTGGCTAAGGGGTTTGGGCTTCCGAATGAGGTTTTGATTTCTGAATAGAATCTCGATTTGCGAATGGAATATAAACTGCCGATTTTGATTACTTAATTATTGCGTACTTGACTATCTAACTTTATTATCTGAATCTGGTTTTTTATTACCTGATTAAGGAGGGATGAGGAATGGACTTTAAATGTACGGGAGACGAACTTGAGCAAATCCCGGAAGAAGTGTTGAGAAAAACGGGCCTTACCCTTCCGGAAGCCCATAGTGATAAAGCAAGTATGGCGGTTTTGGCCGGAGAACTGCGCAAACAGC
This sequence comes from Candidatus Desulfosporosinus nitrosoreducens, assembly GCF_030954495.1. GTDB lineage: Bacteria > Bacillota > Desulfitobacteriia > Desulfitobacteriales > Desulfitobacteriaceae > Desulfosporosinus > Desulfosporosinus nitrosoreducens. The sequence continues at coordinate 139,553 of NZ_JAVHUW010000084.1, forward strand.
GCCGGGATGTCATTGCCAGGGTTCCGTTTTGTGTAACTGTAGAAGCGGAAGCTTACGGCGCCCGGATTAAGCTTGGCAGCGCCTTGAGCGGACCGAGGGTTGCGGAGTATATATTTTCTTCAATTGAGGAAATGTCCGCAATCCGGGAATTAAATCTGCAAAAAGGCCGCATTCAAGAGGTTTTGGCCGCCGTGGAAATTTTGGCCCGGTCGGGAGAGAAAGTCGCGCTGAGTGTTGAGGGACCGTTCACTATTTTGTCATCCTTGATTGACCCATTGGTTTTTTACAAAGGTTTGCGGAAAGATCCGGGGCGAATCCTAGAAATATTGTCGGTGATTGAAGAAGGGATCATTCGCTATAGCCTTGAAGGGATGGCGAGAGGGGCGTCTATTATTTCCTATGCGGACCCGGTCGGAGCCATAGGTATCGTAGGCCCCAAAGTATATCGTGACTACAGCGGTCCGGCAAGCCGGGGAGTTCTTAAAGGAATTCAGGATATGAGCGGTAAAGTGCTTATCCACCTTTGCGGCAAAACCTCAACCGCTCTGGAAAAAACAGAGCTGGCAAAATCCTACGCCATAGCAACAGAACAAGGCCTGACATATGGTCAAGCCTTGTTGAATTTACTTGATAAGGCAACTGAGCCTGTTTTAGTGGGGCATCGCTGTATCAAAGCAAGTTTAAACAAAATGGATACCTCTGTCCTGTGGGGGATTAAACTAATTAGCTAGCCTTTATTAAGTATTAGGTTACGCTTGAGTCCCTCTGCAGGAAGAACAAACCTGAAATTCCGTATGACGGAAAATTATCATTTTACGTAGTTTACGACATCCATGTTTCTGGCGGTTGGAGCTTGAGCAGGATTGGCATCATAACCGACTATCAGGCAGGCAACGCTGCGGTATCCTTCAGGAATTCCCAGGGCTTGTTTCACCATTTTGCCGGCATCACTTTCAATGAACCTTGTCGGAGAAACAATGTAGCGTGAGCCAAGTCCTAAAGCTGTAGCAGTTAAACTCATATTTTCGACGGCTATAGCACAATCCTGGTCAGCAAAGAGGGCCTCAATAGGGGCCGACATCACTATCAGGGTTGGAGCGCCATATAAAGGGTTATATTCAGCTGGAGCACTCATTACAGTACGAACTCCGTCGTTTATTTGTTGAAGCAATTCTTGCTTTTGAACGACTGTAAAATGCCTGTTTTGCAGATTTCTTGCGGTTGGCCCGGCAATGCCGCAGGAAATAATCGTATCCCTGTCGCTATCTTTAATTTGTTGACCGGTATAACTTAATGTGCCCTTTCTTTTCATGATCGTCTCAATAGTTTGGTTCATAAAGATTCGCCCCCCATTAATTTTTTCATACTAATTTAATTATATCCTTATGATTTGACACTGCAAGTTTGTATATTCCTGCAGTGTTTTTGTTTGAATGCTGCCTTTAGGGCAGGAATTTTCAGGCATCTCCTAGAATCATAATTAATGGATCTGGCCTTAGCCAGGCAATTATCACGACTGCTGCTTCTCTTGCGAAACCGATCAGCTGCTGTGCTCACGGTAGGAAAGGAGGTATCCACAATTAATAAGATGCAAATAGCCGAACTTTACGGTTATAATGATTGGGCCAACCTCAAATTGCTAAATGAAGTTGGTCAGTTGGAAGAAGAAGAATTTCTGCGCGACTTATCCAGCAGTTACAATTCAATTCACACTACGATGCTGCATATTTTAGGCGCGGAAGAATTGTGGCTGTCGCGCTGGATGGGAGAGCAGGGTCGAGCCCTCTTAAACGCTGACGCTTTTCCAAGCTATCATTTGCTACTCGAACGCTGGAACAATTTTAGGAATCTGAGCAAGAATTATTTGATCGCCTTAACGGAAGAGGATTTAGGCGAGGTCATCAGTTATCAGAATTTAAAGGGAATACCTTATGCTTTGGAATTGTGGAAGCAGATGCTGCACGTAGTTAATCATTCCTCATATCACCGGGGCCAGATAGTTACGATGCTCAGGCAGCTGAAAAAACAACCGCCTTCCTTGGATTTAATAAATTATTATTTAACGCCCAGGTAGCAGAGGTGAGCATGTTTTTAAGAATGAAGTAATACGCTTTGCCATAATCGTGTATTTTAAGAATTATTTTAAGGGAGGGAACAATTATGCCTTTTATTAAATTGGAAGCCGGTATTATTGACAAAGAGAAAAAAGAGAAACTGATTAGTGAATTCACTAAAATTGCCAGTGAAACTTTAGGAATTCCTCAAGAAGCTTTTGTTGTCCTTATTAAAGAAAACTCCATGGATAACTGGGGCACAGGGGGAAAAATACTGAGTAACGTATTGGCGGAAAGAGAAAAGAAATAATTGTCCCGGACTGAAAACCGTCAGGTTTTTGGGCACTCTGACAAGTTAGGCTGACATGTGCCTGGAACTATTTCATAATTTCAGGAAATATGAAGTAGTTTTTTTATGGCATTTTCATTCTTGCCGGGCTCGTTCTAAAGCCTGAATAGCCGTAGTTAGATCTTCTTTACTGCTTTCTAATTGTGTTCGACTGAAATCTCCCACATTCTGCAGACTGTCTTTCATCTCATAGAGAGATGACGTGAGAAAAGTGGTGGCTTGTGCTAAATCGCTGAGTTTTTGATTGTCAGCGGCAGAATTATTTAAAGCGTTGGCGTTGACATCATCAGTTAAAGCTGATTGATATAAGGCGTCTAAATGGGTAATCATTTCCTTCTTGCTCAGGGGTTTAGATGAACTTATTAAAGTTTGATATTGTTTCAAAATATCGTTAAGAGAAACGACGATTTGGTCGATATTCATAGTAGGAGTTGCTAACGCCGAATCAGTGTCTGAAAAGTCCTGCCATCCCATAGATTTAGATGAATCAGCTAACCTTACCAGGGCAGTAGCTATAAAGAGTAAACTTATTATACCTGCGATGACAAGCTTTTTACGTTCTTTGCCGGATACTGAAAACATAGCGTATGGCCTCCCGTTTGCATTTATTTCCAAAAATTTAGCTTAGAATTGACTTTTGAGCTTCCTTCATACGAGATGTAATTTTGTCCCTTCAGCTATAACTATTGAAATAAAATGCAAATTATACCATTTATAAAACTAAAGTTGGATTAAGTTACTACCTCCTCAGTGAGAGTTGGAGTATATTTTTATTCGCTGACTAATCCGCGCTAAGACTCCCGCTTCGGCAAGCGGTGAGTTAAGAGCGGCTAAGTCCCTGGATAAAGGCGACTAAGATTCAGCTGGAGTTAAAACTCCACTTGAATCAAGTCTTCTTTATCGCAATGGTCAAGTACTTACCATTTAGCCGGGAGGACATTCGAGATGCCAACAAGAAGGGGTTTCATAAAATGCATGTTAGGGTTAGGTACAGCATTACTGCCTTGGTACAGTTGGCCGAATTCACTTAAGCCACTTCAAGCTGCATCCACCTTTATAGATACAAGCAATTCGCAGAAGAAAACTGTCAATAATGTTGCTCAAACAGATATGTCCTACCTGAACAGGACAGCAATGGAAGATATTTTGAGCCTTACACATCCTGAGTTGCAAGGACGCCGGGGCGGAACGGTCGGTGAAGAAAAGGCGGCGGCTTATCTTGTAGCTCAAATGAAAGGTTTGGGCTTAGAGCCTTTAGGTGATTTAGCAGGCAAGCAAACGCGTGATTACTTAAACGTTTTCACAGTTTATCCTGTAGTCGAAGAGTTTTATAATGGCCGTCTAACATTCCGTGCAGGGAAACCTGATGATCTCCGCACTCCCAGTGCCAATGTCATTGGAGGGTTAATGGCAGCGGATAGCCAGGAATCGGTCATCTTATCAGCTCATTATGACCATCTGGGTATTTTTAACGGTAACCTCTATCCCGGGGCGAATGACAATGCTTCCGGGGTGGGCTGCATTCTCGATGTCATGCGGCGCTTAATTAAGGAAAAAACGAAACCTAAACGCAATGTAGTATTGGCTTTCTGGAGCGCGGAGGAAATGGGATTTGTAGGTTCTTATTCCTTCATACAAAAGCCAACTTTTTCTCTGCAGGGAATACATGCGGTTTTTAACGTAGACACTGTGGGAAATGGTCCGCTGGAGGAATTTGCTTTGTGGGCCAATAGTGACAATAGGGCGCTGCAAGCGATTCAGGCTGCCGCTGAGAGTAAAGCAAATGCTCAATTAACACCCAATAACGGCTACAATAGTGATCAGGTTTATTTTAACTTGGATCATGTTCCGGCTGTCACCTTAATGGCCCGGGACTGGCTTGTCAAAAACCATACGCCGGAAGATGTTCCCGATCTCATCAATCCCCAAAAAATTGCTCTTGCCGGTGATATTCTTTATGATGCTGTGCAGAAACTAATCGTTTAAAAGAACCATATGAATGTGGTCTTCCCATTTACCGTTAATTCGCAGGTATTTTTTAGCTAAGCCTTCGTTATAAAATCCCAGCTTTTCCACCACTCTCATTGATCTCAGATTGCGGGGCAGTATATTTGCTTCAATGCGATGAAGCCCCATAGTTTTGAAAGCAAATTCAATAACCTTCTCTAAAGCTTCGGTCATATAGCCCTGATTGACTTCCTCTCCGTCTAATCTATACCCGAGATGACAGGAGAGAAAAGCTCCGTAAACAATATTATTTAAGGCTATTGAGCCAATGGTTCTGGAAAGTCCGTCACTTTTTTTAAAAAGCCAGACTCGAAATGTCCCGCCTTTCATTATGCGGGACATTTCCTCGTGCACCACTTCCTGCTGGTAAGGCAGCGTATAGAATTCAGGATCTTTTACCGGTTCCCATTCCTTAAGAAACTCCATATTGCGTTTAAAATAATCCAATATTACGTCTGCAAAGTTTTCATCTAAAACCTTTAGTACCAGACGATCAGTGTCTAAGCTTAGTTCTCTAAAATTCAGGCCATCCACGAGCGTATCCTCCTGCTCTAAGTATATTGCCTTCTCATTTTACCAGATATTACAACAATTAGAACCCCCTAATTTGGAGCAAACTATTTAAGATCAAGAATGGGGGGAAGATCTTGGCATCGTTTATTAAGCTAATAGATTCTTGGCAGAGAATCGGTAAAATGAAGGATTCAATAACGATTGGACTTCTGGGAGGTTTGATAGGGACAATTTTTATGGATATCTCGAATCTCTTAATATTTAAGGCAGGGAAAACCGAGGCCTTGTATGGACATATAGCGGGTGGTTTATTTGTAGCTCCTTACAGAACGAGAAGTCCCAAGAATTTCATTTTGGGCCAAATGGCCCATCTGGGCATAGGTTCAATTTGGGGAACTATATTGACCTATCTTTTAAAGAAAACCGGCAAAGATCATTATCTCTTGAAAGGTTTATTTATATCTATCTTCACTCTTGGCAGTCTTGTTGGCGGGCAAAAGCTGGGATTCTTAAAAAAATTCGGGCTCACCAAGACTTTCTATTCAGCCGTCTGGAACCATTTTGTCTATGGGTTAGTTTCGGCGCAGGCTATAGTAATGCTGGCAGATCCAGCAATATTTTCTTCATCACAGAGTAGGCCTAGGGAGAGATGCCAACAAATTAGGCCAAAAGTCAATTATCCTTATTCGGTTAGCTCAGAGAATGGACTTGATCAGTTTATAACGGACCGCGTCTAAAACTAGGATTGACAAATTAATTGAATTATTCTATCATTGGGGTAATTAAATACATATTTTTAGGTGCCCATAAGGGATAATAGGGAACCAGGTTAAATTCCTGGACGGACCCACCACTGTAATTGGATGTTGAAAATGTACATTTGCCACTGGGGTAACTGGGAAGGCGTACATTTGAGTCCATAAGTCAGGAGACCTGCCTGTAAATAATTCAAAAGGACAATGGTAAAGTTCTAGCTTTTAAAGCTAGAACTTTTTATTTTTACCATTTTAGGAGTGACTATGGATACAATTGCCAAGATCAAAATTGATAAACTTTCATTTCCCAATGAAAAAGAGCCTGCCTTGAAAAACATTAACTTTGAAATTAAGCGAGGGGACTTCATTGCTATCACCGGAGGGGTGGCTTCCGGCAAATCGGTTTTGCTGCATTCCCTTACAGGCGCTATTCCCCATTATTATAATGCGGAATTAACCGGTAAGGTAACGATCTTAGGGCAAGACGTTAAGGGAGTAAGTCTCAATCAAATGTCCGATTATGTGGGATATATGATGCAGGAACCCCATAATCAAATTGTTAGTGTGGATGTCTACGAGGATGTTGCCTTTGGTCTCGCCAATCTGGAAGTTCCGTCTGAGCAAATTGAGCAGATTGTCAATAAGACTTTGGAATTCGTGGGTTTAGCAGGCTATGCCCAAAGACAGACTGCTGCGCTTTCCGGAGGTCAGGCCCAACGCCTGGTTTTGGCAGGCGTTTTAGCCCTTAATGCTCCAATTTTGATTCTGGATCAACCGACCGCCGAGCTTGATCCACAGGGCCGCTGGGAGATTTATAAGCGCTTAAGCCAGCTTAACAAAACTCAAAATTTAACGATTGTTATGGTTATGGATCGAATTGAAGAAGTTCTCAGTTATGCGAACCGAGTCGTTTATCTTAAAGATGGTGAAATTATCCGAGAGTATTCGCCCAGGGAATATTACAACGAGCAAATCTTGCCTCGAAAAAGAAGCTTAGAATACGCTGCGGATTTGGTAAAAGACAACGGAGGCTTTAAGGAAAGTATCGCTAAAATCTCTAATGTTTCTTATCGTTACAAAAATGATCAGGCAGGTTGTGAAGATATTAATTTAGAGATTTTTAAGGGAGATTTTTTGTCAATCATTGGCGTCAACGGATCGGGAAAATCGACTTTAGCTAAATTGCTTGTTGGTTTACTAAAGCCATGTCAAGGGGAAATTACCCTGTTCAACCGGCCTATGAATAAAAAAAACCTGGCGGAAATCCGCAGCAAGATGGGTTTCGTGTTTCAAAATCCTGACCATCAGATTTTTGCCGGCACTTTGGAAGAAGAGGTTGGATTTTCGCTGAAGTTAAGAGGTGAAGGAAGTGAAGCAATTGCCCGGAGGGTTGAAGAGTGTTTGGAGTTCGTTGGACTGTCGGATTACCAGAAAAAGCATCCTCAGCGTTTAAGCCGTGGTCAGAGGCAGCTTTTAGCGCTGGCCTCCATCCTCGCAGGTGATCCGCAATTCATCATTGCCGATGAACCGACTTCGGGACTTGACGATAACCAGGGGTATATGATTATGAATAAACTTTATGACTTATCGCAAAAAGGCAAAACAATTTTGTTGATAACCCACGATCTGACTCTGGCCCGGGTTTATTCCAACCGCTTAGTGGCCCTCAATAACCATCGCCTTCAATACGATATTGCTGTAAAAGATCTTGCGGAACATTATGCAGCCTTTAAAGATATCGGCTTGAATTTTCGGGACAATGCTCTATCCGGAGGGGTGCAGGATGAGGCTTTTTAAACTTGATCCCAGGACTAAGTTAGTATGGTATGTCCTGATAATTTACTTTGCCCTGAGTTGTCAAACCGCCGTTCAGTTGGGTCTGGTTTTGTTAGGCTGCCTGATGTCTTCTCTTGTTCTGTCTCTTTCCTTAAAACAGTATAAGATTATGATCTTGATCATGTTGCTTTTGGGACTTCAGATCTTGGTTGTGCAGTTAATCTTTTGCCGGGAAGGCGTTCTGATCTATCAGTGGGGAATCTTGAAAATTTACAGTCAGGCGATCCCTTTAGCCCTTACCGGCATTTTAAAAGCAACCCTCATTTTTTACGCCAGTATGCAATTTTTCACCTCGGCTTCTCCTCAAGACTTTACTTTAATGCTTATAAAATTCCGCATTCCTTACCGCTTTGCTATGCTGGTGGGGCTTGGCGTCCGTTTCTTCCCGCTGATGAAAGCCGAATATGTATCGATTCTGGACAGCCAACGTACCAGAGGCTTAAAAATGGAAAATGTCTGGGATGACCTTAAAGCAATTATTCCAACCTTTCTGCCTTTTTTATACCGGGCCGTACGGCGCTCGACAGAAATAGCGCTGGCCATGGAGCTGAAAGGTTATGGAAGAAATAAAACCCGGACTTTTTCCAGGACTTTAACAATGCAGTATCAGGATATTGTCTTAATTGCAGCGATGTTATTGGTAATAAGCATCAGCCTTGCCGGCAGGTTATTACCGTTAATATAATCCTTAAAAAATTCAGGAGGAGAATTTTGATGAAAGAAAAACTATTGAGAACTGATACCAAGGCATTAGTAGGCTCAGTCATTATCGGGATTGTTTTCGTGATTATGGAACAGGTGACGGGACGCATCGACGGCATCTTAGATCCTACGCTCTTGTTGCTTAATGGAACATGCTGGGCCTTTTTTACCGGTCTCATTGTGTTAATGTACCAACAACCTGCCGGTATTATTGCCGGGTTAGTAGAAGCGATTATCGCTATGGCCACAGCCTACTCGCCCCTGGCCTTTTTCTTCTTATTCGCCAATACTATCGGCTCAGTGGCTTACTCCTTAATAGCCAGAAATCTTTCGATGGAGAAATTGAGCCACCATCTATTGGCTCAGATCGCTTGTAATGTTACCGGCAACTTATGCGTTACCATCGGTTTAATTTATGTTGTTCATCTCGACTGGAAGATCGCCCTCTTATCGTCTGCTTTAACGGCCTTGGTAGGAACTATTGTGGCGGGAATCCTGACGAAACGTGTTTATGGCAGTTTGAAAAAATCAGCCTTGCTTTAAAGGCTGACATTTAATTTTTTAGGGGGCGACTAAGTTGGAGCAGGATTTGAGAGGATTTATTGAACGAGTAAAAGCCCGCAATCCCGCAGATGTTGTTCGGGTGCGGGAAGAGATTGACCCCAGGTATGAGATAAGCACGCTGATCATGGAATTGGAAAAAGCCCGCCGCTATCCGCTGACGATTTTTGATAACGTCAAAGGGCAGGACATTTCTGTTGTCACCAATGTCTTGGCTCCTCGTGAAAGGCTGGCTTTAGCTCTGGGCGTTGCTCCCAGCGATTTGGCGGCCGAATTTTCCAAGCGCATTAATCAGCGGCTTGACCCGGTGGAAGTGAGGGAGGCTCCTTTTCGAGAGAATGTCTTTCTTGGTTCCGAGGTTGATCTCTACAAATTGCCCATTCTAACCCATTTTCCCATTGATGCCGGACCCTATATTACCGCGGGGCTGGTTATAGCCAAAGACCCGGAGACAGGAGTTGAAACCGGGGGCTATCACCGGATGCAGCTAAAAGGGCAAGATAAATTGGGCATAAGTCTTCATTCCCGGCAACGTTTATGGGAGTATTTCCGCCGTTCCGAAGAACTCGGCAAATCCCTTGAAGCGACGGTTGTTCTGGGCATTCATCCTAATATTTCCATGGGTTCCATGGCCTTAGTTCCTTACAATCTTGGCAAGTATGCAGCGATGGGAGGATTGTTCGGCGCTCCTTTGCAGGTTGCCCGCTGCAGGACGGTTGATTTGCTGGTGCCTGCTTATGCCGAGATAATCCTCGAAGGAGAAATCCTCGCGGGGGAACGGGAAGCTGAGGGGCCTTTTGCCGAGTTTACCAACTATGCCTGTTACCGGAGTACGGAAAACGTTTTTAGGGTTAAGGCTATACAGTACCGCAATAAGCCGCTCTTCCAGGACATTACGCCGGGTATGAGCTCAGAGCACATTACGATTGTCGGTGTGCAGCGGGAGGGGGATGTCCTGAATGCCCTGAACAGAACCTTGCCTAATGTCAAAAATGTTCACGCGCCTATTTCCGCCTGCGGCTTATTTCACTGCTATATTTCCCTGAAAAAAATAGCGGAGGGGCAGGCTCAGCAAGCTATTTTCACAGCCTTCTCCGTAGATCACAATCTCAAGATGGTGGTCGTTGTCGATGAGGATGTGGACGTTTTTGACGAACGGCAGGTTCTCTGGGCTATGGCCACCCGTCTTCAGGCAGACCGGGGGGTGACGATCGTGCCCCAGCATATGGGTATGGGCTGCACCTTAGATCCTTCGAGCGACGAGCTGAGCCGAACCTCCAAAATGGGCATTGATGCCACGAAACCACTCTCCGGCTTTGCTCCCACGGTGGAAATAGCGGCCGAGGCTCAAAAGCAGATTCAGCGTTTCCTGGGGTCCTTTGGTTTATCCGATGACTAATCCGCTCTAAGACTCCCGCGCTTTGGCAAGCGGTGAGTTAAGAGCGGCTAAGTCCCTGGATAAGCGCGACTAAGATTCAGATGGAGTAAAACTCCACCTGAATCAAGTCTTCTTTATCCGATGACTAATCCGCTCTAAGACTCCCGCTTTGGCAAGCGGTGAGTCAAGAGCGGCTAAGTCCCTGGATAAGTGCGACTAGGATTCAGTTGGAGTAAAACTCCACCTGAATCAAGTCTTCTTTATCCTCTGACTAATCCGCTCTAAGACTCCCGCTTTGCCAAGCGGTGAGTCAAGAGCGGCTAAGTC